>JAIRPK010000010.1 GCA_031257015.1 Tannerellaceae bacterium | reverse complement strand
ACTTAAACCTTCAATTGCAATCATGATTTAGAATATTTAAATGTTTATAATTCATACAAAAAGAAATAATACAATGTCCATGCCACAAGCATAGCCGCTTGTATCTCAACCATATTGCCCGCCGTCAGTGGAAGATGGTGTCAAAAAACTTGACGGAGATGTCAATTTTGTGGACGTTTGAACGCTCCATCCTCCTGCCACTGCCCCATCCGTTGCCGGACAAGCACGACAGCAAGCCATACCAATCAATTCCAGCGTAAAGTCACGAATCTCAACTTCCGAAACTCAGCGCACCATTTCC
The DNA here is from genome assembly GCA_031257015.1 of Tannerellaceae bacterium. Taxonomy (GTDB): domain Bacteria; phylum Bacteroidota; class Bacteroidia; order Bacteroidales; family Tannerellaceae; genus DFXE01. Next base: position 7,387 of record JAIRPK010000010.1, on the reverse strand, counting down.
GAAAGTCAGCGCACCATTTCCGAAAGTCAGCGCACCATTTCCGAAAGTCAGCGCACCATTTCCGGAAGTCAGCGCACCATTTCCGGAAGTCAGCGCACCATTTCCGAAACTCAGCGCACCATTTCCGGAAGCCAGCGCACCATTTCCGGAAGTCAGCGCACCATTTCCGGAAGCCAGCGCACCATTTCCGGAAGTCAGCGCACCATTTCCGGAAGTCAGCGCACCATTTCCGGAAGTCAGCGCACCATTTCCGGAAGCCAGCGCACCATTTCCGGAAGTCAGCGCACCATTTCCGAAACTCAGCGCACCATTTCCGGAAACGCCGGCACCAGCTCCGGAAACATCGGCACCAGAGCCGAAAACGCCGGCACCAGAGATTTCCTTCACCGCTCTTCAGCCATACGATTCTTCAGCTTTTTGCAATGGAAAGCCACAAAAAAGAACTGTGCCTTCACTTATGCGCACAGTTCGAGAAAAAATAAAACTGCTATGGATTGAAATTAGGGATGCGCCGCCTGAGGCTAAAAACGCCTAGCGAGGGCTGCTTTTTGAAGAAACGCCAAATTCTTTTGTCTTGCAAGACATATTCTCAAGGCTGACAAGCCATATCTGCACGTTCCTCACGGCGGGCGGGTTAAAATCGAATGTTTTCTCGGAATAATGGCTCATAATGATACGCAGAGCCTCAACTTTTTTATCATAATCTTCCTCGAAGACAACACTCCCGTGGGCAATGACGCTCTCGGCGCTCATACTGTAACTGCAGGCCACATCAGGATGCTGGTAAACAAGGCGACGGGCGGAACAAAAAGAAAGGCAGACCTGAGGATTTCGTTCGAGGATGCGCAGCTTACGCCCTTCCCTGCCGGAATGTAGATAGACGATGCCGTCGCGAAAGCCGAAGTTCATCGGCAATACGTATGGCGTGCCGTCAGTATCGGCCATGGCAACGAAGCAGATGTCGCAAGCCATGATAGTTTCGGCAATGCGTTCCGGCTCGCTGTGAATGATTGTTCTCATCTTGGAATATACATTAATTAATTGGAGGGCTGCTTGCTTAGTTCGATAAAAGGCCTATCTTTGCAACCCAGTAATACAAATTTAGTAAATAAATTAAATTATCGTCAATCATGAAGAGAACATATCAACCTTCAAACAGAAAAAGGAAGAACAAACATGGATTCCGTTCGAGAATGGCTACGGCCAATGGTCGTCGGGTGTTATCCGCCCGCCGCGCCAAAGGGAGAAAAAAGCTAAGCGTGTCGGATGAATATAAAGGTTAAACCGGGCCTGCTAATAACCAATCTGCTATTAGCTATCGCAATTACCTTTGCGCTTATATACGGCGTACTGAAGTGGCTGGATAGCTATACGCTACATAATCAAGGTGTAACGGTTCCTGATATAAAAGGGCTGCCCGTATCTGAGGCAGCCCGTTTTCTTACCGATCGTGGCCTTCGCTATAACGTAATTGATTCGGTATATTCACGGAACGCAAAGCCTGGCGCAGTCGTCGAAGTTTCCCCCACAACGGGGCTGAAAGTAAAGGCGGGGCGCATTGTTTATATAACCGTAAATGCTCAAGGCCCACAGAAGGCGGCAGTTCCGGCAGTAAAGGACTTGTCGTTTAGACAGGCATACGCGCTGCTTAAAGCCAAAGGCTTCGAGGAAATCGACGTTGTTTATATAGCCGGAGCGCACAAGGATTTGGTTATATCCGTAGAACTGCGCGGACGAGCTTTGGAAGAAGGCGAACGTGTACAGCTGACAGCTCCCCTGTCATTGATAGTAAGCAACGGCTCAGCCGGTGCATTTGGCAACGGAGACGAATATTGAAACCCAATGAATGAAATGGATGAATATTTAGATGATTTCGACGGCTTCGAGGAAGAAGACGACGGAGCAGCGCCCTCCGGGCAGTATGAGCATTTCCATTTCGTCGCCGATAAAGGCCAATCATTAATACGTGTAGATAAATACCTGGCCGACAGGATGCCCGCAGGCTCCTCTCGCAATCGCATACAGCAGGCAGCAGAAGCCGGCTGTATTTTGGTTAATGACGTTCCGGTAAAGAGCAATTACCGGATAAAGCCTCTAGACGTTGTTTCTATCGTAATGAATTATCCGCGCAGAGAGCTGGAAATTCAACCTGAAAACATACCACTAAATATTGTTTACGAAGACGCCGATTTGCTGGTTATAAATAAATCCGCCGGCTTGGTAGTTCATCCCGGCCACGGCAATTATACGGGAACCATGCTAAACGCCCTGGCTTATTATCTAAGAGACGAGCCGGCATACGACCCCACAGATCCGCGCCTCGGCCTCGTTCATCGCATCGACAAGGATACATCGGGATTATTGGTTGTTGCCAAAAAGCCCGAAGCTAAATCCAACCTTAGCCTGCAATTTTTCAATAAAACAACCCAACGTTCCTATCATGCTCTCGTCTGGGGTATCATCAGCGAAGATGAAGGACGGATAGAAGGGCATCTCGGTAGAGACCCTCGCAATCGCCTTCTCATGAAAGTCTTCCCCGACGGAGAGCAGGGCAAGCCAGCTGTAACTCACTACAAAGCGATTGAACGCCTCGGCTATGTTACCCTGGCGGAGTGCAATCTGGAAACCGGGCGTACGCATCAGATTCGCGCTCACATGAAATTCATTGGTCATACAATCTTTAACGACTATCGCTATGGGGGCGGCGAAATACTCAAAGGCAACGCCTTTGCAAAATACAGGCAGTTCGTGCATAATTGTTTCGCGGCCTGCCCTCGCCAGGCTCTTCACGCCAAAACTCTTGGCTTCCGTCATCCGGCCAGCGGACGGGAAATGTTTTTTGACGCTCCTCTACCGTCCGATATGGAGGAACTAATCGGAAAGTGGAGAAATTACGTTAACTCTAATATGCAAGGATGAGGTGAAACAGTCCTTGCTTGTATTATTCAACATATAAATATTTGTTCCGCGTCCTTGCAATATTTCTTTGTGCGAGGAAATAAACATCTTTTTCGTTTCATAATGCTTCGCCATTAATGCGGGGAGAGTTTCTGATAACAGCCTGGAAATTGAAGAAAATCGTTTTTCTGCATATATTTGGAATATGAAATTCCAGCCTGCATTAATGATAAAAATATTAGACATGAAGAGAAATACATTAATCATTTTATTTTCCCTACTGCTCTCCCACGCTTACGGGCAAGTCAGCCACGGAGGCAAACCGCTGCCCTTTGCCGTACAGACACGAAGTGCATCGAAAGAACTCTTTGAGGAAATGCCGGCTTTTGACTTGAACCGGGAACTGGAGCGCGACATGGAAGACAGCGACGGCTTGCGCGGAAGCTATCGCTTCGCATATAAGTTCATGGCTGATTTCGACAGGACAAACTCCGGCATTAGCTATACGCTGCCTGACGGCACAACAGTGTGGCGATTGGGAATACGCTCGAAAGGAGCGCTATCCATCAATCTGATTTTTTCGGAATATGAGCTGCCGGAAGGTGCACAACTGTTCATTTATGATCCGGAGCAACGACAAATACTAGGAGCATTCAATCATTTGAATAATTCAAAACTGCGGATTCTGCCAGTTGCACCCATTGGAGGCGACGAACTGATTGTCGAATACCAAGAGCCGCTAAACGTATCCTTCCGTGGGCGACTGACCATCGGCGAAATCAACCACGCTTACCGGGCGCTCAAAGGAATTGAACCGGGAGGAGACAAAAGCTCATTCCACTGTATGCCTTCACCAATTTGCTATGCTGACAGTATTGATGACGGACTGGAGAAAGCAAGCAGAAGCGCCGTACTTCTGACCATTAATGGCACTACGGCATGTACCGGCGTGCTGGTTAACAATACGGCGGAGGATGGCAAGCCTTATTTGATGACAGCCTCGCATTGTCTTAATGAAAACTTCAAGATTACTAATCCTGACTATGAAGCTATCTCCGGCAGCGTAGTTTGCTTTTTCAATTATAACAGTCCCACTTGCGATACCGTTCGTAGGGGAACAGAAGAAATGAGCGTTGCTTCTGCCTTCTTCCGTGCCGTTAATACAGATTATGACATGGCGCTGATGGAGCTGCTCGAAATACCGCCTGCCTACTATCGCCCTTACTATGCTGGCTGGTCGATTGATGCGAAAGGGGGAATGTCTCCATACAGGGCGTTTCATCATCCGCTTGCTTCGGTGAAACGTCTAAACATTGTTGACGATGCTATTACGTTAAAATCCTACCCCGGCCTGTTTATCCCAAATTCACATTGGAATGTTGAGCACTATTCCGTTGGCTGTACGGACGGAGGCTCATCAGGCGCACCGCTGTTCGACGCATCCAATCGTGTCGTCGGCTTGCTGTCGGGAGGGCGCTCTGTTTGCGACAATCCAAGGGACGACTTTTACTATGCTCTCTTAAGGGCATGGGTGCATACATCGGGCGACCCGCAAAAGCAGTTAAAGACATGGCTGGATCCGGGTAATGGAAACGCTATGTCCATAGACGGACTTGACCCTTATTCTACCAATCCATGTACAAGGCTAAGCAACGTATTTGAAAGCAAACTGAATGACAGCATCGAAACTGCCTACCTCCCCAACTCAGCAGGCAAAATGTTTGGCGTCAATTCCCTCAACAGCATTGCCGAATATGCGGAAGAATACTACGCATCCGCTGCAGCAACTGTCGAAGGTATCTACCTTGTTGCTCCTTCAGTCGCCGACAATCCTAACAACCTGAAGGTTGAGATAACTGTATACAGTTCACTCGCCGGCAAACCGCATACGCTATTGCACGCTGAACCATTCAGTCCAACATACTGCGAACTAGTCAAAGATTCCTTTGTAACTACGCCTAAATCCCTCCAACGTGCGCAGGAATCCTTTGTAAGATTAAGCAAAACGATAAACGTTAACGGCACATTCTTCGTCGGTTACAGAATATCCGCTCCAGCCAGTTCTTCCTTCTCCGTTTACAACCTGAGGAAAGGATTAACGTTGAAAAACACAGCATGGATAAACAGGACGGAAGGATGGACGACTGCCGACTGTTACCCTACTGTCCCATTTAAAACTGCACTCTTCATTGATCCCGTAATCCGATACCGGCGTAACGTCGCAAACGAGCCGTCAGCCCAAAAGGCCACGGCAGGCATATTCGTTGATGTAGCCCGGACACATCTGCACATAACCATATATGAAAAGCCTGTCGCCCAAGCCAGCTTCAATCTTTACGCTGCGGATGGGAGGCTAATCATGCGGCAAATCGTTGAAATCCCGGCAAGAATACTTGTCAAATCATGTCCGCCGGGAATATACATTGCGACCCTGCAGTGGGGTAATGAATTTTACAGTCAAAAGATCATATTATAATAGAATCGCCCAATATTCCTGCCCGCCGGTGTTAACTATCGCCGGCGGGATTTTTTATACTACCTGGTTTCGCAGTTTGCTGGTTTTTATTTTTTGGGGGAGGGGCATCGCTGCTTCTTCCGGAGAATGTCAAGCAGTGAGATGAAAATCGAAGGCGCACAGCATAAATAAAAGCCAACTGTTTCTAACGCCGGAAACGATCAACGGAGGATATTCTCCTGCAAGTCATCAGCCGCAGTTCGGTGTGTGAAGTCCATCATCATTTGGGGGATATCATGAATTCTGTTTTGACATAAAACATGAACAGCGTAAAAACTTTTTTATTGCGGAACGGAGCGGGATATTCCCCGTTCTCTTGACCGGGCGAACTGCAGAAAAATTACAGCGGAAAGCAACAGAAAGCTGCTATTAAGAACATTGTATTGTCAAGACATGCTGTCGACTCTTGTTGGAAGTCTAGGCGTCTGCGGGAAAACACATGACTGAAAAATATATGATTTGATGTATTCATTCCCGTTTTCATAACAGAGGGTCATCTTATATCCGCTATCTCCCCAAAAATTGGAATCTGATGGTTGGGTATCAATCCTCTTAGCATTGAAGAAAGGTCGAAGATTATAACCGCCTTTAAAGGATGGGGAAGAATACGCTGGAGTGTATATATGTTCGCCAATACAAATAGCTTGGCCGAAGGTCAAAGCAAAAAAACTCGTCGCAAAGGACTGGGATACGGGAAAAGTAATATATTTGCATCCGCAAACCGCTCCACGAATATAGTAAAGGAAAGCTGCCGGAGTGGTCGATCGGGCCGCACTCGAAATGCGGTGTACGGGTAACCGTACCGGGGGTTCGAATCCCTCGCTTTCCGCCCTTCTCTCCATTTATTAAATAACAAAACATCGAAAAGCTTGGTTAATAGAGCATTTTACCTGGCTTTTTGATTTTTTCATTAATATCTAACCTGATGCTATAACGACTGCTCCAAAATCGTTCAGGAACGCGGCGGCATCGTCGGGAAGCCTACCGTCACGTTGTCCTGCACAGATTTGCCACAATCTAGCTGATGCAAAAGAAATGGCTTGACAGATATAATCCGGAGATTTAACAATTCACGTTCCGGAATATTTGTCAATTGAGATGTTGCAAAAGATTTGTCAAAAGTTTTTTCTGCTTTATAGTTACTAGTTGCGGGGGATGCCCATGAGTTGCATAGAACCCTCCACGGTCAGCTTGTTAATTGTTTTGTTTATTGGCTTTCGAGAGCTTTTGCTATGAGTCGCCAACGGAGCCGTCTTTGCAGCGACTGCATATTTATCGCTCAACGAAAGATTTTTTCAAGTAAAGCTTTCTTGCTGCCTATTGTGTTTTTCTGTTTCCCTCTATGAAAGGCCATTGCTCTTCTTTATTCTGCTTTCTACATATTTATTGGGAATAGTAAGAAATATATTTTTGTATAGGGAGGACTTTTTACTCCTGATTCGCATTAATAATTAATAACCAACAGTTTAGCATTAACGATTTGTAAGGGATTGCGGGTCAAGCCCGCAATGACAGAACTTTTTAGATAACCTCATCGCAAAAGAATTAAAGTTTTGCCTTACAGGCAAAGATGAGAACGATTGTGCTACCGCAAACCGCGCTTCGCTTGTATGCGATTATGAAAATTAAGCCCATTCGGGCTAAAAAAAACGTTTGCAAACCCTGATTCGCATTAATAATTTTAATTTATAATTAAAGAATTATCACAGTATATTTTTTACATCACATACTAATAATTTACTTCAATAATCCCAGAGAATCAATACGCACCGTCTTTAAATCCTCTATCAAAGAGTCGGTTCGGGATTCCAACCCCTGTTTATTTAAGTGATACTTAGTATTAAACATTAGTGAATCTGCCGCCATATATCTTTCAGGAGCGCCTAAAACAGTAAATCCGTGTTTGCCATATTCCTGTTCTATTTTTTTAATAAATTCCTTAGAGTTGTTAAATGAAGTTTCCTGATAGCAGGG
>JAIRPK010000043.1 GCA_031257015.1 Tannerellaceae bacterium | reverse complement strand
TATCGGCAATCCCGAAGAATTTACCATTTTGGAATTAGCAGAAAAAGTAATTAAACTTACAAATTCAAAGTCGAAAATCATATTTTTGCCTGCCGTTCAAGACGACCCGCGACAACGATCTCCCAACATTGCGTTGGCTAAAGAAATATTGAATTGGCAACCAAAAATACAGTTGGATGATGGATTGAAACGAACCATTGAATATTTCAAAATGTAGTTTATATTTCAATTTTGCGGACAAAATGCGGACAAAATCACAAAATTCTTAAAAATCAAAAACGCTTTAACTGTTTATTATCAACAAATTAAAGCGTTTTGTAACGTACCCAGAGCCGGAATCGAACCGGCATGGAAGTAAATCCACTGGTGTTTGAGACCAGCGCGTCTACCAATTCCGCCATCTGGGCATCTCCTATGTGACGCAAAGGTATAACCTTTTTTGATAAAAACAAACGGCTAAAGTCTTTTTTCTGAAAACTAAGATGGCTAGACCGCATACGCATTTTATTGGAAAAATTATCTTTGCAATGATTAAACAAATGAAAAAGCAATGATACGATTAATGTCTCTCATTCTCCTCACCGCCCTGACAATCTCATGTGCAAGAACTGACACTCATGGCAACTCTTTAGCAAGAAGTACCCCGGAACGCGAAGGCATGTTAACAGAAGGCATCCTACTCTTCTTGGAAGAAATGGATGCAAACAACTTGGACATACACAATCTGATGATTCTCCGACACGGCAAAGTCATAACCGAAGCATACTGGTATCCCTACAAACAATCCTGCCGCCATGCCGTTCACTCAGTCTCCAATACCCTCGTATCAACTGCGATAGGCTTCGCCATCCAAGAAAAACTCCTGACAGTCGATGAAAAAGTCTCCTTCTTCTTCCCTGAATATTTGCCCAACAACCCCTCCCCACACCTTGAGCAACTAACCATCAAACACTTGCTAACCATGAGCGCCGGGCAAGAACCAACCTCCTCCACGCACACAAACAATGCCAACCCACTGAAAACATTCTTCGCCACTCCCTTCGCACACGCCCCCGGCAGCAAATTCATCTACAACCCCGCCAACACATATATATTATCCGCCGTCATTAGTAAAGTTGCCGCCCTAAACCTTGCCGAATATCTGCAACCAAGACTATTCAATCCATTGAATATCCAGGTCCAATGGGAGTCCGATCAGTATGGCATAACACCAGGCGCCAACGGCCTCCTCATGCGCACCGAAGACATGGCCAAACTGGGACAGTTCTACCTGCAAAAAGGCTGGTGGAACAACCGGCAAATACTGAACAAAAAGTGGGTCAAAGACGCCACATCCATCCACATCTTCCAACGTGACAGCCTCACATACGAAGAAGAAATGTACGACAACCAACTACAAGGATACGGCTATCAAATATGGCGATGTATAAACAACGCATACCGCGCCGACGGAGCCGACGGCCAATTCATAATCATCCTCCCCGACGAAGATGCCGTAGTCGTCCTTACCGCTAACACCACGCAAACACAGCCACTGCTTTCCGCCGTATTCAAACATCTTCAACCCGCCATGACGCCCCTCGCCTACGCCCCCAAGCCCGAACGAAGAGAACAGCTGGCCACCGCCATTAGCTCCCTCAACATCCCTGGCCCCTTCCGCACAATCGAGAACGCCGACACCACCAGAAACGCCACCATTGCATACGACCTTGATCCCAACGACGCACACATGCAACAAGCCAAATTCCAATTCGACCAACAAGGCAACTGTCTATTAACAATCACCACCGACAGCATCCCCCAAGCCTACACATGCGGTCTCGACACATGGGCGTTCACAACCGCTCCATACCGCCCCAATTCCCCCATAGCCGGATACTTCAGCCGAACATCCCCAACCGAACTCCGCATACGCCTTCTAGACCTCGAAGAATACCGGGAAGAAACCCTGATATGCAGATTTTCACAAAAACAAATCCACATAGAATACACCACAAACAACCCCGCCGACAAAAACACACAATTAACAGGACGCCCCGCCGACACAAACAAATAATAAATACATCACAATGAAACCAACGTACACAAAACAAATCATCATCATCCTGCTCCCCATCGTCCTCGCAGCATACACTTCCGCCCCCGACAGCCAATCACTACCACGTTCCACCCCTGCTGCCGAACAAATCCTCCCCGAAGGAATTGACAACTACCTTGCCTCAGTCAAAGACGCCAACGAAGACATCCACAGCATCATGATACTAAGGCACGGCAAGGTCGTCCATGAACAATGGTTCGGAGACAACGCCCCCGACAAACCCCACACCCTCTATTCCGTCAGCAAAACCTTCACCGCCACAGCAATAGGTTTCGCTGTAACAGAAGGGAAACTCAACCTGACCGACAAAGTCATAACCTTCTTCCCCGACAAGCTTCCCCCCAACATCAGCGATAACCTCCGCGCCCTCGAAGTCCAACACCTCCTCACCATGTCCGGTGGCCACGACTCCGAACCCGCCGGCATCCGTCAAGACCCCAACGCCGACTGGGTCGAAAGTTTCCTCGCCGCACCTTTTGAACACAAGCCCGGAACCTACTTCGTTTACAACTCCCTTGGCACATACATCCTCTCCGCCATCATTCAGAAAATAACCGGCGAAACACTCCTCGACTACCTCACACCCCGTCTCTTTACCCCGCTCGCCATAACCGGCGCAACGTGGTTCCAAAGCCCCCAAGGCATAAACGCCGGCGGCTGGGGTCTCTCCCTCAAAACCGAAGACATCGCCAAGATGGGGCAACTTATCCTCCAAAAAGGTAAATGGAAAGGTAAACAACTCCTGCCTGAAACATGGATCTCCCAAGCCACAACCAGCCACATCCCCTCCACCCCCTCCAATATGCGCCCCGAACAAATCACCCCCGACATCAAACAGCAAGACTGGATACAAGGCTACTGTTACCAAATGTGGCGCAGTCGCCACAACTCCTTCCGTGCCGACGGCGCCTTCGGCCAATACATCCTCATCCTCCCCGAAAAAGACGCCGTCATCGCCGTCACTGCCCATGTCACAGACATGCAAGACCAACTAAACCGCATCTGGGAGCACCTCCTCCCAGCCATGAAATAATCCCGTCCATCCCCTTTTTCCCCATGTTCGTTCGATGTTCCCCGGCATCGAACGAACATAAAATTCCCCCCACATCATCCCATACTCACCTCCAACCGCCCCTTCCTCCCTCACATAAAAACACATGAAAAACTCAGCGCAAGCCCCTCTCGTTTAAATAAAACCAGAATTATATTTCGCAACAAATTTTCTCTTTTAGCAGGCATATAAGTTTTGATTTATATTCATATTTACTCAACATGTAGAACTATAAAATTCGATTAAAATTCATATTTCCACACCAGGATGGAAGATATGTTTAGTGCTAGGATCATGTTGTCCCACCAGGATGGAAGATATGTTTCTCGCTCAGATCATATTGTCCACCAGGATGGAAGATATGTTTCGTCCTCGGATCATATCGTCCCACCAGGAGGGAAGGTATGTTTCTCGTTCGGATCATATTGTCCCCGCAGGAGGGAAGATATGTTTCTCATTCGGATCATATCGTCCCACCAGGAGGGAAGGTATGTTTCATGTTCGGATCATGTTGTCCCCGCAGGATGGACGGTATGTTTCTCGTTCAGATCATATTGTCCACCAAGATGGAAGATATGTTTAGTGCTCGGATCATATCGTCCCCGCAGGAGGGAAGGTATGCTTCGCATTCAGATCATATTGTCCCACCAGGATGGAAGATATGTTTAGTGCTCGGATCATGTTGTCCCACCAGGTGGGCGGATATGTTTTTAGCGCAGAGCTGATTTTTCCCAGTAAATGTGGAACATGTTTTGATTTTCAGCAATGCTTTTCCCCCGCAGAGGTAGAATATACAAAAGATACGATTCACATAAACTGCAACGCGGGAAAACATGTTTTGCATAAAAAGCCATTTGACTACTGTCGGAGTTGAATATGTATTCAGTTTTGGCAAAAAAGTATAGCAGGCGTGCCATAGAGTATAGGCGCGGCCTCCATTATTCCTGCGTTGAGAGAATATGTATTCGTCAGCCATTCGACATTGCAGCCCCATGAATACAAATCCGGCCAGGCTCCAGCTTATTTAAACTTTCTTTAAACAACAAAATGATATTCAAATGTATTGCCAGTAACCGTTTAGTCGCCACACATTTCAACCGTTCGTTCCGCTAAAAACAGCTCTGCATACGATTCGTTTCTATACAAATATCACATAATGTTGAACTGTTGCAACACTCGTTACTGGGCAGCCGGTGTATAGATGCGGCTCGCGACTTATTCACAAAAGCAGCAACTTGCAGGCATTGCTTAAAAGGTCGATAACGGTTCCTTTTACATAATGCCCGTTCTGTCACGTCGAATAGCACAATCCGTTAAATGTTCGTATATATCTAACCGCGATACGTAGCACTTAATTTCGTATTTCTCAGTGTTCATATTCTTGTTAATACCTTTTGCAAAAGTCCACAAGCAATTCCGAATAAATAGGTCGATGTAAATTGCATTTTTTTTATGCGTTTCTTTGTTTAATGATATTTAATTTTTTGTGGATTGCGACATATTCATAAGCGTAGTTTCGGTTAATAAAGGAATATTTTTTCGTCATAGAGTAGCAAGGTTAAAGTGATTAATTAGTGATTTTATAAATAAACGCACCAGGCTATTATCGCTTTCGGAGCATTTTGATATATTATTCCGTCTTTATTACGAACAGATTGTAATGCTTCACATTTAACCGAAAGGTGATAACGATTGCCGTTTGTTCAATTCATAATAATCCAGTCCATTGTTAGATATATACAGAATAAATCCAAGCATGAAAAACATTAATGTCACACCTGCCCGCCGACACATTTTCACATGACAAAACTCGCCATTTGTATCGCTTGCTGTTCCCAATATTTCTCCTGCGAAACATGCAACAATATTCGTTTCCAGCAACGGATGTTCCGAAGACAGTTATATTACCGTTCCTCGGATAGATTAAACATATTTCTGCCCGCGGCAATAGTATTTTGCCCGTAACATAGCTGCGTAAAAGAGTGTAGCCAATATTATTTTTTAGCATATAAAGATGGTTTTTTATTATGGCAATCATGATTTTCAAGTTCAAAAGATATGTCTTTTTGCGACATCTCTAATCTTGTGAATAATATCGAAACTGTTTTAGGGCTTGTCGCACAAAAATGGAATAACATCTTTCAAGAACGCCTGGTTAAGCGTTTAATTTGAAGACTCAAAACGTCTTCTCCTTTTATGCAGTCCGTCGCCGCACAGAACAAAAAAAAGAGGAAAACATTATTTCGTTTTCCTCTTTTTTTAATGTTGCTTACCAACCTTTATTCTGTTGCTGCGCTAAGACAGGATAACGAACTATATCGTTAATAGGAATCGGCCATATAAACCGTTTGTCTGAATAAGGAATAAACTTTCGGCTGGGCGAAAACCACTTCTCGTTAATTTCTGTATTCACTTGAAAAACATCTTCTTTGGACGTACGGCTGTAATCTATCTTGGCGGGGATTCCACCGGAGGGAACCAAGTCATCAACAGCCAAGCGGTGGATGTCTTCCCAGCGACGGCCTTCAGCATGGAACTCTATGCGCCGTTCCCACAGTATAGCCTCCATGAACTCTTTCTCTGTCGCAAAGTCAGCGGCGGTATACGCTTGAGTAGCAGGATCAGCCAGTGAGCGATTGCGTACGGCGTTCAGCAATTCAAGAGCCAGCGTTTTGTCGCCGGTGCGCAGGGCTGCTTCGGAATAGTTTAGCAGGACTTCCGCATATCGGATAATTGGAGCATATTCCTCCATTGTCTGTGGACTTGGGTATTTGTCGGAGAAATAATACTTGTCACTTTCTCGATAGAAAAGCAATTCCCGACGCTTATCATCTTCCAGCCAGTACTTAGAGTTGTATAAGATAGGCGAGGAAGTAACAATTGCACGTCCGCCGGTACGAGCTGACAGCATAGCGGACAATGCTCCGTTCACACCTGGATTGCTTTCCGCGGAATTTTCGATTGAGAATATAGATTCCGAGTTATTGGTGTAAGAATTGAAGGGTGTTGCCGGAGATGGTGTCAGGGCATATCCCCCTATGGGGCTTGTGAATGGAGCCATCGCACCGTTGGTCAATTTCGCGGCTTCCGTTTTCACCTTCGCCCATTCACGCATGTGCAGATATACACGAGTTTTGAGAGCGATGATTGAGCCTTTGGAGACACGGCTGATTCCGTTCACTTTATGTCTGGCGTTTCCGGAATACAATTTTTCGCCCTCGTCCAAATCCTTTAATATCTGCGCGTATGTTTCCTGTACGGTCGAACGTCCTATTTTGAGGTTTTCTTCAATTAAGGAAGGCGTATTCGACGGCTTAGTATAAATAGGCAATCCATAGTCGTTATTATCATGGATATTGACCGGATAACAAAAATGGATCAACAGGCTGCTATACGTCAGGGCGCGGAGAAAATAAAGCTCTGCCAGATAATTGTTGCCTGCGCCCTCTGTGAGGATGCCGTTTTTCAGAGCCTCTTCAATACCCTGTATAACCGTATTCACACGGGCAATACATTCAAAAGAAGCTTCCCAATAGTATTGGTTATTAGCCGTTGAGGTTGTATAGGAGGATGAGAAGGTAATATCGTAGAATACGGCAGTCAATCCCATATCCTCCCCACGCATTTCTCCTTGTTCTATACTGGCAGCTCCAAAGGGATAGCCGCGAGAATAAGAGCCGTTGTATCGCCCATTGCAAGCTGCATTGTACGCCCCGATCACGGAAAGTTCGCAATGCTCCGGCGTGTCGTAAGCCGTCAGATCGGAAATTGTCGCCAGCGGGGAAAGGTCTGTCACATTGTCGTCGCAGTTTGTAAAAAATGCAACGCTTAAGATGGCCAGCGCCATCCGGATACTTTTCTTTATTGTAATATGTAACATAATTCTATTCGTTATTCATTAAACATTAGGTTAGAAAGTAATATTCGCTCCGAAGCTGAATATTCGCTGCTGCGGCATCCCATCCCAATCTACACTTTGTCTCCACTTGGGGTTACTCCCACTCGTTCGCGATGATGTTTCAGGGTCAAGTCCCGTATATTTAGTGAAGGTCAACAGATTCTGCCCCTGAATGTAGAAGCGAATTTTAGAGATGTCCAACTTGCTGACAAGAGATTTCGGGAGCGTATATCCTATGGCTAGATTACTAAGCTTGAGGAATGAGCCGTCTTCGACAAAATGCGAATCGGCTACGCTGGTGTTAAACAGCGGGTTGTCATCACTATATCCGAGTCTTGGCGTCATTCCGTCGCCGGGTTTATCAGCACTCTGCCAGCGTCCGAGTATTTCCTTGCCTTTATTGGCGAAATCAAGGTTCAGCAAGGTGCGCTGTCTGGAGGCGTTCATGATTTTGTTGCCGCCAGAGAAACGGAAAAATATGTTCAGATCGAAGTCTTTATACGTAAGCGTATTATTGAAGCCCCCATACCACGTTGGTAAAGTAGAACCGAGTATTTTCCTGTCTTCGCTGGCCGATAGCGAGGCTGTTTTAGATACATCTTCCGGATGTGCCGGATCATATACTGCATAATCGTAGCTCCCGAAAGTATCGAATTGCACAAGCGTGCCGTCAGTCTTCCTCCAAATCGGATTTCCGTTAGCCTTATTCACGCCGTAGTAATCGAATCCGTAGATAGATTCAAAAGATTCGCCTTCGCGCGTAATGGTGAATACGTCAACGATGTCCTGACCGTTCAGGAGCTTGGTAACAGTATTCTTCACGGTCGCAAAATTCAGGTTTGCTTGCCATACGAGGCCATTCGCCGCTGTTACAGGCGTAGCGTTAAGCGTAAGTTCAAAGCCGGTATTTTTGAGTGCTCCCACGTTGTCATAGTATCTGTTATAAGGCACGCCAAGAGCCGGAGGTGTCGGCACTTCCATCACAAGGTCTTTCGTAGTACGGTTAAAGAAAGCCATTTCAAAGCCTAGACGTCCGTTGAAGAACATCCCGTCCAACCCAATATCAAATGAGTTGCTTGCCTCCCATTTCAAGCGGTCGTTACCCATATTCGTCCATGCGATACCCGTTTGAGCGCCTATGCGTTTTGCTCCGTATGTTCCAAGATAGGGGAAGTTGCTGCCCAGGTCGGAATTACCGACAGACGCAAGACTGGCACGGATACGCAGGTCGTTGAACCATTCGGAAAACGACGATTCCGCCCAGAAAGACTCGCGAGAGATGCGATATGCCAGTGAGCCACCGTAGAACGTCCCCCAGCGAGTTTTCGGAGGAAGCTTGGACAGGCCGTCACGACGAATCGAAGCCCCGATATAATATTTGCTGTCGTAATTATAATTTACGCGGGCAAGATAGGACGCAAGGCCATTAAACGTTTTCGAACCGTAAACCTCCTGAATCCCGTATGTTCCCGTAATGATATGCTCCATAAAGAACCTGTCGGAAAGATTCTGCACCGTTGCTTCTGTCCATTCAGAATCGTTATAGGTATATTCCTGCAAAAGGGTGATGTTCAGGTTATGCACATTGTTGAGCGTATGCTCAAAATTAAGCGTGTTCTGCCAGTTCCAGTTTCTTAAATGGTCGTTCTCCTCGTCCAGATAGCCGCCCCGGCCATATCCGTCTCCCGATTCGGGCATCCAGGCCAGGAATGTCTTTATCTGCGTATAGTCAATACCGCCCTGTGTACGCAGGGTAAGACCTTTCATGAGATTTATATCGGCAAAGGCGCTTCCTATGAGGCGAGTGACATTATTCCGCCTTACGTTGTTATCCAACGTCCAGACAATATTCGCTATACCGTTGTCGATTAGTTTTTTATTAACGCCTCTGCCCAGCGACTTGCGTTCGGCGGCGTCGATATTGAAGCCCGTCGGGTCGTCAGGGTTGAAGACCGCCACGTTAGGCAACATGCGCGGAGTAGCAAAGCCTACGCTGCCTAATCCATTCTCGCTGTCCTGGAATCCCACCATTGCGCTTTGTGACGCATTAACGTTCATCCCTATCTGGAGCCACTTGTTCGCCCTTTGCGTAACATTGGCGGCAATATTGAAGCGTTCCAGCGCATTTGCTCTAATTATACCCTCCTGGTTGGAATATCCCAGTGAAGCATAATAATTTCCGCGGTCTGTCCCCCCGCTGGCACTGATGTTATGGCTATGCTGGAAGCCGTTTCGGAAAACATAGTCGTTCCAGTTGGTATCAGGCCCGTTCGGGTCATAGACTGCATCTTCCGGCATTTCCCAATTCCGGAGAATCTCATTGGTTATATCCACAAACTCCCTGGCATTGAGCAATTCATGGAGCTTGGCAGCCTTTGAGGATGCCACATAACCGTCGTAAACAACCTTCATCTGCCCCTTGGCCCCCTTTTTAGTCGTAATCAGGACAACGCCGTTAGCCGCCCGCGAACCGTAAATAGCCGTAGCCGCCCCGTCCTTCAGTATTTCAATGGACTGGATGTCGTTGGGGTTAATATCGCCCAGCGGGTTATACAAGGCGTTCAGGCTGGCGTTCTGTCCGGAATTGACCGGCACACCGTCAATAACTACCAACGGGTCTGATCCCGACGAAATAGTGCTAAAGCCGCGGACGCGGAATTTTGGGGCCGTCCCCAGGCCTCCTCCGGCGGTTGTCACCTGCACGCCGGCCGCTCTCCCCGCCAGTTGCGAATCGAACGACGGCGTTGCCATGCTTGCAATATCGTCGCCGCCCACACGCGAGATGGAGCTGGTTACGTCCTTCTTCCTTTGCGTGCCATAGCCGACAACGATTATTTCTTCCAGCTTTTGCGTATCCGACGCCAGAGTAACCGTTATGTTCGGCTTGATGGGCACTTCCTGACTAATCATTCCCACGTAGGAAACGACAAGGGTTTTCGCGCCTGCCGGAGCATTGATGGTGAACGTGCCGTTGAGGTCGGTAACTTCCCCAATGGTCGTACCCTTGACCATTACGGAGGCGCCGATGATTGGTTCGCCGTCGTCAGCTGACAGGACGTTGCCGGTCACTCTCACTGTCTGGGCGAACGCCGATCCGAGGATTGCCGTGAGGCAAAATAAAAGATAGATCAACTTCTTCATAGACTTCATTTTAAATTTTTAATTTTAACTATCAATAAATATTAAGATTACATATGTTAATATGCTTGTTATCATTCATGTAAAGAGTCTGATTTCCCTGTTAATTTAATCGAACGTTTATTTTGAAAGATTGCAAATATACCATTATTTTTTTTGCCCGCAATACTAACTGTCGAAAAATCAAGCCTCTACATATCCCCCTCACGATTTTACCTCCCTCCCTCATTCTTAGCAAAATAAACGTTCGTTTTATCGAATAATATCCCCCAAAAACGCACGAAAATCCGCCATCCTTCCGACCTCATCCAATAAGAAAATGTTGATTCCCGCCGGCGTCAAGGCAGCATATAAAAAAAGCCGGAAGCGCTCCCACGATGCGATTCCGGCCTTAATTATCAGGCTTGTAGCCTCAAAAGACATCTTTGTATGCTTTCAAGGCCGTTCCCGGATAATCACCTTTATTTTGTCCCCCGGCTGCTTCTTGATTTTCATGCGAATATCCTTTTTGACGCCAATGATATAACAAACGGAACCGTCGGAATTCTTCACGCCCATGTTAACCAAACTGCCGTCATACAATTCCCCGTTGAATTGAGCATGAACCTTCACCCTGCCCTTTCCAAATTCCTTTTTTATATCGAAGGGAAACTCGACATAAGCCCCGTCAATATCGGCAACCTTTTTAATCACCGCCTCAAATTCATATACTTTCAGATTCATGCTGTTTTCAAGCTTCTTAATTTATTATTATTATATTATGAACAGGGCATTTTTCTTCACAGTATTCCATATCTTCAAAACCGCTTTGCTACAAAAAATATTTGGAGAAAATAACAGGATTTAGCCGAGCGCAACGTCAAGGATCATCATCAGTACAAACCCCGCCATAACCGCCAGCGTCCCATAATGCGTATGCTCCCCCAGGTGCGCTTCCGGAATCAACTCCTCAACGACGACGTACATCATTGCTCCGGCCGAAAACGCCAGCAACCAGGGCATTACCGGCGCAATAAATCCGGCCAGCAACACCATTAATATCCCGAAAACCGGCTCTGTTAATCCCGAAAGACAGCCGATTAAAAACGCCTTCCATGTTTTGAACCCTTCCCGCTTGAGCGGAAGCGAAACCGCCGCCCCTTCCGGAAAATTCTGGATGCCAACGCCTAAAGCCAGCGCCATTGCAGAGCTGAACAGCACGGAATCGGCCGAATTTTGCGCCGCCAGCGCAAAGGACAGCCCGACGGCCATCCCCTCCGGTATGTTGTGAATCGTCACGGCCGAGACCAGCAAAGTCGTCCTCTTCATTGAGATTGAAATGCCCTCTTTTGTGTTCGTTCCCGGATGCAAATGAGGAATAATTTTATCGAGCGCCAACAGAAATAATACCCCCAGAATAAATCCGATCGAAGCCGGAAGCCATCCGGCAAAACCATTCTCCTCCGCCTCCCTTATTGCCGGAACAAGCAAGCCGAAAACAGCAGCGGCAATCATTATTCCGGCTGCAAATCCAAGGAAAACCGTCTGAATATTCCTGTTAACTTCCTTTCTGAAAAGAAAAACGACGGAAGCGCCCATGCAGGTCATAATAAAAATAAAACCCGTTCCAAGCGCCGTCCATAATAAAGTATTCATCAAAACCATTTTATATTTAATTTATAACTAATAAGCTTCCGGCTGCCTCCCGTTGAACCGGTCAGGCGTTTTTGCCGGAAGCCGCAACTGTCGATTGAATTAACGCTCCATCACTGCTTTTATTGCCGCCTCCGCAGACCTGCCAAAAAGCCCGTCGCCAAGCTCTTCCGCACGGGAGATATGTTTCCCCGGCTATTGAAATATGTCAAAAAAAACTTCCATGCTTCCCTGCCCCATGTTTGCAGAACTGCCGGAGAGAGCAACTTCCCCTACGGACACAAAAAAAGGGAATGCTCTCATGAGTTACTCCCTTCCAATTATTTATTAACATTTTAAAATAACTTAATTCTTTATTTCTTTATTGTCCTCAAGCACTTCAGGCAGCTTGTCTGCTCGCCAATCATGTTTCGGAGATACAATGCAAAAGTAATTACAATTTTCCAAATAAAAAAATCCCTCCGCCGATTCCTTTTTCGCCCCCCGCAACATGAAATCCACCGTTACGGACATAAAAAAGGGGCCGGCTCTCACGAGTTTGCCCCCTTACACATTGCTTTTTATTTCAAAAATTTAATTCACTCAAACATTTACATGTTTAACGACCAATGGCATACGTTTATTTGAGCGTTAACAATGTCGTTGAGTTTCTCTGCGAAAGTAATCATAATTTCACCAATAGCAAAGTCCCGTCGCCGATTTTTTCTTCGCCCCGGTCTGCGCGTCCTTCCTTTCCCCCAGCACAAAAGCATCTCCGGCAGGCACAAAAAAAGGGAGCGCTCTCACGAGTTGCTCCCTTCATTTCGTTCATGTTAGTTTCTTTACAAACTTTTTAAACTGTGATGCGCCGTTTAACAAACAAGTTGGGCACTTGTTTATTTGCCCGGCATGTATTAGATGTTACCCGCAAAAGTAATCATAATTTCCCTGATATTAAAGACTGTACGCAAACGCCTTATTTTTCTTTGCCGACATGTCGGGAAAGTCCGCCAACATGTTGGGAAGGTTAGCCGACATGTCGGGAAGGTTAGCCAACATGTCGGGAAAGTTAGCCAACATGTTGGGAAGGTTGGCCGACATGTCGGGAAAGCGCCCCGACAGGGCTGTTGCTCCTCTCAATATCCCGTTGCAGAAGATGGACATGAAAAAAGGGAGCGCTCTCACGAGTTACTCCCTTCCAAAGATTTTTAATTTAAATCAAAAACAACTTAATACTTTATATGATCAACCCTCAAAAAATAACGTCCGTTTATTGGTTCGTCCGCCATGTTTGAGGAGAACTCAACAAAAGTAGTCAGAATTTCTCTCCTGGGAAAGCCCTTCCGCCATGATTTTTTTGGCCCTTCTCGGCAATACGTCCCGCCCCGGCAGTACGAAAACCTTCCCTGCGGACATAAAAAAAGGGAGTGCTCTCACGAGTTGCTCCCTTCATAAAATGATTTAGTCTTTAAAACATTTTTTTTCTTAATATCGTGTCTGTATTTTATGATGTTCAGCACAGACTTTATTAACGCTGCAAATATAGCATGAATTTCCGAATTTGAAAACATCCCGGCTGGTTAACTTGTTCATTAGCCTCGGTCCGTTGCCTGTGACCCCCGACTGTCCGCCGGCAGGTGCGGGCATGAAAAAAGGGAGCGCTCTCACGAGTTGCTCCCCTCAATACATATTTTATGTAATTAAATGATGTTATAACACACGTGCCGTCAGTCTATCTGACTGTCCGACCAAGAATATAAATCATTACCAAAAGTAGTCTGAAAATCCGGATTTGAAAATAGAAATATAGAGTAAATTATTCTTTTTCCTCGGTCCGTTGCCTGTGAATCCCGATTGTCTGCCGGCGGTTGCGGACATGAAAAAAGGGAGCGCTCTCACGAGTTGCCCCCTCCGTAAAATGTATTTTTAAATTAAAAAAATGTCGACAAAAATACCCGTCCGTAAATTATACCGTCCGGGATAGAATATAAAATCGCTTCAAAGGTAGTATGAAAATCCGGATTTGAAAGCGCCCATGTCGAATAAACTGTTTTTTAGCCTCGGCCTGTTGTCTGCGAATCCCGACTGCCTGCCGGGCGGTGCGGACATGAAAAAAGGGAGCGCTCTCACGAGTTACTCCCCCCCTGATATGTATTTTTCAATTACAAAATTTCAATATCAATGAACCGTCTGTTTGTTATTCGGTTCAGCCTAATATCAATAATAAGCCCAAAGGTAGTATGAAAATCCGGATTTGAAAGCCTCCTCGTCGAATCAATTGTTTTTTAGCCTCGGCCTGTTGTTTGTGAATCCCGACTGCCTGCCGGCGGTTGCGTACATGAAAAAAGGGAGCGCTCTCACGAGTTGCTCCCTTCCAGTATGTAATTTTCAATTTAATAAAACGCTGTTTCAACTTATCGTCCGTTCAATAGCTTGTACGGCTTGAAACCAAAAAGCGAATCAAAGATAGAATAAAAATCCAGATTTGAATATTAGGCAGTAAAATGGGTTATTACTTGTTCCTTGTGGGTTGTTTGTGAATCCCGACTGCTCTTCTGCCGGTGCTGACATAAAAAAGGGGAGCGCTCTCACGAGTTTCCCCCTCCATTAAATTATATATTAGTCTTAAAAAAAATATAGAAATTTGGCCATTCGTCCATTTGTCCGTCTGGCTGTTTTTTTTAGTTCCTTCCAAAGGTAGTCTGAAAATCCGGATTTGAGAATAGAAACTTTAAACAGATTATATGTTGTTTTCGACGGTTTATTGCTGTTTTTGTTCCGGTTGTCTGCCGGTATGGACAAAAAAAAGGGGTGTGCTCTCACGAGTTACCCCTTTCTTCAATTTTAAATATTTCTTGTAATGAAATAAAACTCGAATAACGTACAACCCATCACCCAAATTGAACTCCAATAACCTTGTTCTGCCGGGATCGGGAAGACGCCCCGAAGGTAATACCAAAATTTGAATTATAAAAGAGTTCGATTAAATAAATTATTTTTTTGTGCAAATAAGTTGTTTGTCAGTGGCGATTTATTGTTGTTCCCTGCGGACATGAAAAAAGGGAGTGCTCTCACGAGTTACTCCCTTCGCAAAGTTTAATTGTTTGTATCAATATGAAAACAGACCTCGCCTGAGCGGGCCATTGCCTTTATGTTACTGTTATTTGTTCGCCGGATGAGGGTTGGAGGCCGAGCGCACATCCCAGAACATTTTCGAGTAGTAATTATTCGTTTTGTCTTCCAGTCTTGAGAGCGCCTCGTCCCAGTTTGGAGCGTTAAGGGTGCTTTCGTTGGTAGGATATTTAACTCGTGCAAGAATGTCGCCTTTGGTTTCGGAGAGAGGGATGAATCTGATTTCGTTTCCGCTTTCTTCGACGAAGGATATTTCATTCGGTTTGAGGAGCTGAAGAGGGAATCCCGTTCGCCGGTACTCTGTCCAGGCTTCTGTGCCGTTGTTAAAGAGGTCGATATACTTTTGCAGAGAGACGGCCTCAGCATTGACATTTTTGGAGACGCTTTCTACGTATTCCTCAATATCTTCGCCGGAGAAGCCTCCGTTCAGTTTTCCCCAGTAATTGAGTGATGCGCGGACGCCGTTTTTGTATTCTTCCTCTGCAAACCCTTTGTATTCGCTGATGATAAATTGCATCTCGGCGTAGGTCATTAGTGTGACGTCATAGTTCGGAATAAGGAACGCCGGGGGTGCCGTGAACCAGTTCGGAGCCAGTCCTCTGGGTACGGATGTTTGTCCGCTGGGTATTCCGTATGGCATTCCGATGTACTCGCCATTGCGTGGCGTAGTAAATATTGCCAGTCTCGGGTCGACGATACCTTCAAATGGATGCTGTTTGTTATTGAGCGTATCGCGGACACCTTTTAGAATATCGACGAACGGCCTGGCGATGCTGAAGTCATTCCGCCCGTCAGCGAAGAAGGCTCGGTAGAAGTAACATTCATACGGAGCAGTTGTGGAATAATGATAGAGAGCATTGTCATCATTACTTTCAAAGACACCGCTGTTGAGAGCGTCGGCGATGATGGATTTCCATTTCGGGTCGACTTTGGCTATGTGAATAGCGATACGGCACCGGAGCGAATTTGCGAATTTTTTCCACTTTCCGGCATCGCCGCCAAAGATATTGTCTCCTCCTTCAAAAGCGCTTTCTTTCAGGTCGAACAGTTCGTCTGCCGTTTTGAGTTCGTTGAGCAGTGCGTTGTATATATTAACCTGCGATTCGTATTTCGGGTAGTAAACGCCGTCTTTCAGTTTGTTTACTTCTCCGTAAGGGATGCCTCCCCACGTGTCTGTCATTAGCAGATAGGCCCATGCGCGTAGAGTTTTAGCGGCGGCGATTTGATTGTCGTTATATCCGTATTGTAGCATGGAGGAGGCCGTTTCCTTGTCGGTATTCAGTTTTATTACTTCCTCCAGGGCGGCAATACCTCTGTACAGATGGTTAAAGTAGCTGTTGTTAACGCTTTCGCGAATCTGGTACCGGTCTTCTTCTGTATAATTCCGTTGTGCCCAGAATTGAGCGTAGAGCAGGCATTGCCGTCCGCTGAACCATGCGTCGTAGATATAATCCATGAGATGTTTTTCAGCGCCTGCCATTAGCATATTCGAGGGCATATCCTTAGGATTGTTGGGGTCTAGATTAATATTATCCATATCCTCGCATGATGCGAAAAGATTCAATATGATGGCGAAGGCAAATAGTCTAAATAAAATCTTTTTCATACGTTCTTTCATTAAAATTTCAGTGTGACATTCAATCCGTAGCTGGCCGTCGAAGGCAGGATTCCTCCTTCGACCCCCTGAATATTGCCGGAGTTGGTAACGGCCATTTCCGGGTCAAAATGTTTTGTATCCGGCCCCCACAAGGCGAGGTTGCGCCCATAAGCCGCTACTCTTAGAGATTTCACGAACTGCGAGCCTTTAATCGGGAGCGTATAGCCCAGATTCACTTCGCGCAATTTGATAAAATCGGAGCGGAAGACGCTTTGTGCTGCCGGCCCGGAATAAATCTGTGCGCCGTAGAGTTCGCCGTCGATGCGTTGCGTATTCGGCGTTCCATCTTCGAGTACGCCTTTGAGCAGGATTCCTCCCCCGTCCTCGACAGCGTCCCTGATATTCTTGCCGTTTTCATTTACGGCTGCCGATTCTTCCAACATTCCGGAGTACATTCCCCACATATACGATGTAGAGAAATAATGCCCTCCTTTGGAGAAGTCAAACAGGACGCCGAGGTCGATATTTTTGTATCGGAACGTATTGCTCCATCCGCCGGTGAAATCCGGATATATGCTTCCGATATTCACATTTCCGTCCGTGTAAGCATAAGTGCCGTCGCTTTGGATGACTTTGTTGCCCTGTTTGTCGTATATAAAATCAGTGCCCATGATAACTCCGTACTCTTGTCCTTCGACGGCGCCGATTTCAACTTTAAATGGGGCATTTATCAATCGCAGATAATCGTCGGGACTGTCATTATCCAGCAATTTCACAAGCTTGTTTTTGTTGGATGCAACGACGAGACTGGTTTCCCATGAGAAGTCGCGCAAATTCACCGGAGTTCCGAAGATGCGAAACTCAATGCCTTTGTTGGTCATCAGTCCGGTATTGACGATTCTTGTCAGATAGCCCGTAGCCCCTGTTACGGTAAGCGGGATGATCTGATTCTTTGTTTCGCTGGAGTAAACGGTAGCCTCAAAGCCCAGTCGGTTTTTGAAGAAAGACATCTCCAGTCCCGCTTCGAGCGAAACGGTTGATTCAGGCTTCAGCTCAGGATTATTGAGCTGTGAGTTCAAGATATACCCCGGCGTTGTGGAAATAGCGTTCTGAAAGTAATAAGTGTCGATAATCCGGTAAGGGTCAGTGTCTCCTCCAACGTTAGCCACTCCCAAACGCAGCTTTCCGAAGGACAGCGAGCCGACGGCCTCTTTCAATATCTCCGAAAAGATGAAACTCCCGGTGACGGACGGGTACAGATAAGAATTATTCCCTTTCGGCAAGGTTGAAGACCAGTCGTTACGCAATGACGCATCAAGGTAAAGCATACTGTTGTAGCCCACCGTTGCGCCGGCAAAGACCGAATTTATAGCCTTCTTCTCCAACTTGTTCCAAGAACGAGCCAATCCAACGGAATTGCTCAGATTGTAAAATTCAGGGATAGCCAGTCCTCCGACCGTTTCACCCTTAACATATTCATAGCGTCTATTCATAAGATTCGCCCCGACGTTGGCCGTATAAGAGAAAGCGCCAGCATTTTTATTAAACATGAGCATAAACTCATGGTTTAGCTCTGCCTGCTGCCGTGAGATTTCCATATAGCGCGATTCTTCCTGCGAATAAACGGCATTGCGCTCAAACTGCTTTTCCACGTAGAAATCAAGATTGCTCTTGTACTGGAGCTTCAGGAAGTCAGTAATAGCGAAAGAAAAGCCGACATTCCCATAAATACGGTTACGATTATCATTCTCATAATTCATATACCGAATCCAGTAAGGATTATTGCTGTACAAAGGATGCGGGTCATCCCATCCGGCACGATTCCAGGTAGCCTGCGAGCCGTCGGGGAATTTCCAAATATCATTCAGCTGTTTCATATCCAGTTCGCGATGCCCCCACTGGATGAATTTCACCATAACGTTATTATCTCCGTAGCCTACTTCCGATCGTCCGACGGCAGCCGTGTTCATATACGTAACATTCGTAAAAATCTCCAGTCTCTTATCCGCGCTTGTGGTCGAAGCCGACGCATTGAATGTATTTTTCTTCAGGGAGCTGTTCGGCAAATACCCGCTCTGGTCGGAATTTGTAAAGGAGATACGCGCAGAAGCCCTGTCGGTGGCCTGCGAGACAGACAAGCTGTTAACGACCGATATTCCCGTTCTGAAAAACGTATTAAAATCATTCTGGGGAGCCAGCCATTTCGATGTAGTCGGGTTGCCGACCTTGCCTGCCGCCTCCCATTTCGCCAGGTCATACCATGAGACAATTTCCTGCCCCTCGTATCTCGGCCCCCAGCTTACGTCCTCCTCCATAATCGGGTATTTATACGATTTCCCGTTGATTTTAATCTCGTCGAAATCATATCCTCCGCCATATAGATTCTGGAGTTTTGGAAGTTTATTGACAGTTTCAAACCCGACAGAGGTATTGAATGTAATTCCATAGCCAGCCTCGCTTTTGCCCTTTTTGGTCGTAATCATAATTACGCCGTTCGTTGCCCGCGAGCCGTAGAGCGCCGAAGCATTCGGGCCTTTCAGCACGGATATATTGTCAATGTCATCCGGATTAAGGTCTTGAATCAGGTTGCCGTAGTCAAACCCTCCGGCTCCGCGCTGTGCATCGTCCGAATTATGGTCGCTCCCCTCGATAGGCACGCCGTCGATAACAAACAACGGCTGGTTGCTTCCCGAAATAGACTTGACGCCACGGATTAAAATCTTTGACGAGCCGCCCATCATTCCGGAACCTCCCTGAATTTGCAGACCGGCTATTTTTCCCTGCAAGGCATTGATAGGATTGTTAACTCCCCCGCGGGATTTCAGCATTTCATCTCCCTTAATTTCCGTAACGGCATATCCCAGCGCCTTCTTCTCCCGTGAAATACCGAGAGCGGTAACAACGACTTCATCAATAGTTCGCGTATCAGGCGTTAATTGCACGACGACCGACGGGCGGACAGCCGTTTCCTGTGTTATCATTCCAACGTAGGAGATTATCAGTGTCTTTGCCTGGGCGGGAACGTTGAGAGTGAACGAACCGTTAAAGTCCGTTATGTCTCCAATCGTGCTGCCCTTAACCATGACTGACGCTCCGATGACAGGCTCGCCATCCTCGGCCGAGACGACCTTTCCGGTCACTCTGACCGTCTGTGCGGATGCCAACCCGATGCCTGCAACGAGGCAGAATAAAAAATAGAAAAACTTCTTCATCGACTTACTTTTAATGTTTAATAATCATTCTTTGTATTAATAATAAAATTCCAACTAAAAAAAGAATGTATTTATCTCAAAACCAAATTGCTGTCCCAGCCTGCTCCATTAGCAAAATAAAGGGACGATTAAACTGATAATGGCAAAAGTACCGAAATTAACCTCAAAAAACAAAGCAAATGTCAAAAAAACAATAGTTTTTTAATTATTCCGTCAAAACTTCCAGCCCCCAAAATCCTATCAGTTTAATCGTCCCTTTTCACTGCCAACGACCGTTCCGGCTTGCCCTCCGGCATAAAAAAACATATATTTGTACACCACAAAAAAACATTAATCTTGAATTTAGAACTTAAAACAAATAAAATGATACGAATAAATTTCTTCCTCTCCCTCCTGGTTATCATCAGCATATCAGGAGCCGCCCAGACGCGCCGGGAATTTTCACTGGAAAAGAACTGGAAATTCATGCGCAGCGATTCCCCCGAAGCCTTCCGCCCGGATTTCGACGACAGCCGTTGGCAAACCGTCACCGTCCCCCACGACTGGGCTATCTACGGCCCATTCGACGGTAACGCCGACCTGCAAAACGTCGCCATCACCCAGGACGGCGAAACCAAAGCCACACTCAAATCCGGACGCACCGGCGGCCTCCCGTTCATCGGCGTCGGCTGGTACCGCATCCGTTTTGACGCCCCCGGCTTCAGCAAAGGCCAGCGAGCCGCCATCCTCTTCGACGGAGCCATGAGCAATGCCCGCGTCTATCTCAACGGACATGAAATCGGTCGATGGCCTTATGGCTATAACAGTTTCTGGCTCGACATGACCGACCATGTCAGAGAAAAAGACAACACCCTGGCCGTCCGCCTCGAAAACCTTCCCGAATCCTCCCGCTGGTACCCCGGCGCAGGCCTCTACCGCAACGTCCGCGTCATCCTGACCGCCGGCGCCCATATCCCCATCTGGGGCACAAGCATCGTAACCCCCGTCGTCGAAAAAGACCACGCCAGCGTGAAACTCACAACCAACCTCTCCATCCCCCCCAATCTGGAAGGCAACATAAAGCTCAACATCGAAATACGCGACCCCGAAGGGCAGAGAATCCACAGCCACTCCGCCTCCTCCCACTCCGCAGCACATTCCGCCAGCCAGCCCGTCGAAACCCTCTGCAACATCGCCGCCCCCCGCCTCTGGACGCCCTCGACCCCCAGCCTCTACACCCTCTCCATCAAGCTATATATAAATAATGTATTGACGGACGAATGTAGCCACCGCTTCGGCATCCGGAAAATCGAAATCATTCCCAACAAAGGCATGTACCTCAACGGCTCCCCCATCAAATTCCGCGGCGTCTGCAACCATCACGACCTTGGCCCCCTCGGCGCTGCCATCAACAAAAGCGCCCTCCGCCGCCAGCTCGCCATTCTCAAGGACATGGGCTGCAACGCCATCCGTACATCCCACAATATGCCCGCCCCCGAACTGGTCGAACTCTGCGACGAAATGGGCTTCATGATGATGGTCGAAGCCTTCGACGAATGGGACATGGCAAAATGCCGCAACGGATATAACCGTTACTTCAGCGAATGGGCGGAAAAAGACTTGATAAACATGATTCACAACTACCGCAACCACCCCTCCGTCGTCCTCTGGAGCATCGGCAACGAAGTCTACGGACAGGGAACCCCCCACACCCTGAAAACAGCACGTTTCCTGCAAGACATCTGCCACAGAGAAGACCCTACACGCCTCGTCACCATGGGCCTCGACCAAGCCCAGGCAGCCATTGCAGGACACCTGGCAGCCATCCTCGACGTCGCAGGATTCACATACAGACTCCCGTTTTATCAACAAGCATACAATGAATTGCCCCAGGAGATAGTCCTCGGCAGCGAAACCGCCTCAACGCTCAGCTCCAGAGGCGTATATCACTTCCCCGTCATCCGGACGGCCAACAAGCAATTCGCCGACCACCAGTGCTCCTCCTACGACGTTGAACACTGCAGCTGGTCGAACCTCCCCGACGACGACTTCATCCACCACGACGACTACCCATGGTGCATAGGCGAATTTGTCTGGACCGGCTTCGACTACCTCGGCGAGCCAACCCCCTACGGAAGCCAATGGCCGAACCACAGCTCCATGTTCGGCATCATCGACCTTGCCGGCCTCCCCAAGGATCGCTACTACCTCTACCGCAGCCACTGGAACAGGGAAGCCGAAACCCTCCACATCCTCCCCCACTGGACATGGCCAGGCCGCGAAGGCCAGACAACCCCCATATTCGTCTATACCAGTTACCCCTCAGCCGAACTCTTCATAAACGGAAAAAGTCAAGGCCGCATGGAAAAAGACACCACCCTCACAGTCGAAAGCACCGCAGGAAAAGAAGCCTCCGAAAGCCTCGCCCGGCAGCGCCGCTACCGCCTTATGTGGAACGACGTCAAGTACGAACCCGGCACTGTCCAGGTCGTAGCCTACGACCGTCAAGGACAAGCCGTAGCCCGCCGCGAAGTAAAAACCGCCGGTCGCCCCCATCATATTGAGCTGACCGCCGACCGCTCCACGCTTGAAGCCGACGGCAAAGACCTGTCCTTCATAACCGTCCGCATTGTCGATCGCGACGGCAACCTCTGCCCCTCCGCCGCCCCGACCATCCGATTCAGCGTATCTGGTTCCGGAACCTACCGCGCCGCCGCCAACGGCGATCCCACCAGCCTTGAGCCATTCCACCTCCCCCGCATGAGCGCCTTCAACGGCCAGATGGTCGCCATCGTCCAGTCCGCCTCCGTCCCCGGCCCCATACGCTTTGAAGCCACCGCCCCCGGCCTTCAAAAAGCAACGCTCCGCCTGGAGGCAAAATAATCCCCCAGCGCCCGTCGCCCCCTCCCATCGGTCGGAATCTCAATTTCGGAAGCATACATATATATAATAGATACTACTAAAGAAATCTCCTTGTCGAGGCTTGCGCCAGCGCCAAAAACGGAGTTCATAATGAGCGAACATATAAATAACACAACAATTAGCCGCCCCCCACAGCCCGCCCCCTCGCCGGGATTAGAAGCAGGCATCTTGCATCCCAGCTCCGAGAGTGTCGGCACCGGTGCGGGAAGTGTCGGCACCGGTGCGGGAAGTGTCGGCACCGGTGCGGGAAGCGTCGGCACCGGTGCGGAAAGTGTTGGCACCGGTGCGGGAAGTGTCGGCACCGGTGCGGGAAGTGTCGGCACCGGTGCGGGAAGTGTCGGCACCGGTGCGGGAAGTGTAGGCACCCGTGCGGAAATAGCCGTCACCAGTGCGAAAGACCTCCCTTTTATAATCTTTATTAAGAAAAAATGAGTA
>JAIRPK010000035.1 GCA_031257015.1 Tannerellaceae bacterium | reverse complement strand
GCTGTTGAGTTATTTCAGAAGGCTGGTCGTGGGGCTTGTAAATGGAAAATTAAAGGTCTGGCGGGTAATAATTGTGCTGTTTTTATTAAGAACTGTGCTGGATTGTTCGGTATCTTTTTACAGTGGGAAATTATGCCGTTGTTTTTATTTGTTTTTTCGGAATATGGTTCAGGGAAACCGGTATTTGTGGCGCGATGTATTGCTTATAATATTAAAATTATAGATGGAAGTATGGGTTTTAAAGATTGTTTGGTGAAATCCATGGCTCAGGGTTTGCGTTTGTTTTTAATAATCTTTTCCTTGTTATATAATGGCAGTTATATGGGAAAAATAAGGTTGAACCAGGCGCTTATATGTGGAGTAATTATGGATATTTTTCCCGTTGATTTTTTTTATCTTTTATTCCATGTTTGGGCTTAACCTGTTTCAGGGACGGGCAGTGATATTAATTATTAGATAAATGTTTACAATTAGTTTATATAAAATATTTAGCTTTTCTTCGCATTTTATTATAGTAAAATGATTAGCAATGGGAAAGAAAAATAAACTGGAATTAACGAATATCCAACTTGAAAGCGGCTTCTGCAGTGGCTCCGGCTGTGTCATATCCTCGAAGTATATTGCAAACTCCTTTTTTGATTTTCGGGGAATTAGAAGAGTTATTTGCAAACCGTTTAACGAACAATAAATTATATTTTATTTATAGCAATGCAAGATACAATATGCGCAATAGCAACAGCTCCAGGAAGGGGAGGAATCGCGGTTGTCCGTGTTTCCGGCCCCGATGCTTTTATTATATGTGAAAAGGTCGCATCTCTCAAAAATGCGGCAAAAAAACTAGGCAGTCTCCCTGCCGGCCAATTCGCTTTCGGCTATGTACATAGCGGCAGTGAAATACTGGACGAAGTTATCATCTCCGGCTATCGCGCTCCTCATTCCTATACCGGCGAAGATACAATTGAACTGAGCTGCCATGGCTCCCTGTATATCCAGCAGCAATTGCTTCAGTTGCTTATAGAGAACGGATGCCGCCTTGCCCAACCCGGAGAGTTCACTCAACGTGCTTTCATCAACGGCAAGCTCGACCTTAGTCAGGCGGAGGCTGTCGCTGACCTTATCTCTGCAACGACTCCTGCCATGCACCGTCTTTCCATGAGCCAAATACGCGGGGGATTCGGCAAGGAGCTAAACAAACTCCGCGCACAACTTCTCGATTTTGCCTCTTTAATAGAATTGGAACTTGATTTTGGTGAAGAAGATGTTGAATTTGCAAACCGCGAGCATCTTCGGCAGTTATCTTGCGACATTGAGCGGTTAATTCATCGTCTTGCTGAATCCTTCAATGTCGGCAATGTCATCAAAAACGGAATCCCGGTCGCAATAGTTGGCGAAACAAATGCCGGAAAGTCGACTCTGCTAAATACGCTTGTCGGCGAGGAACGCGCCATCGTTTCCGACATTCACGGGACAACTCGCGACACGATTGAAGATGTAGTTCATATTTCCGGCCTGGCCTTCCGCTTCATTGACACAGCCGGTTTGCGGAACTCAAGCGACGAGATTGAAAATATAGGTATCCGGCGTGCGATTGCCAAAGTCGAACAGGCTTCCATAATCCTCCTTGTCCTCGATTCTACCGCCGCAACCTCGTATCTTTCCGACATGCTTCCTTCCAATATAGCCGACAAAAAAATTATAAAGGTCTTCAACAAAACCGACCTCCTCGGCGATGGCGAAGAGCTTCGTGACCCGCTGCCCAATCTTGAATCCGTATCAATTAGCATTTCCGCCAGAGAAAATCAAAACGTCGATCGCTTGAAACATCTCCTGGTAGAAGTCGCCGCAATGCCTCAAATCCATCCTGAAGACCTCGTCGTTACTAATGCACGGCATTACGAGGCTTTAACGCAGGCGCTATCTGCTATTCGTCGCGTCAACGAAGGTTTGTCCTCTCAGCTTTCTGCGGATTTTATCAGTCAGGACATACGCGAATGTGCCCACTACATAGGCGAAATCACCGGCAGGATAACAACTGACGAAATATTAGGAAATATATTTTCAAGATTTTGTATTGGGAAGTAGGGGTGGATTATTATAGATCATGGTTGATGATTAGGTGTTCATTATGAGGTGGTGAAGGGTTGTTGACATAAGGATTATGCTGCCGAATGTTGCGTTTGAGGGCATCCACAGTGGGCTGTGCTTTCGCAATAAAAGAAATGAGGCTGCGTTTTATGCGAAAGAGAAACTATTATGGACGGAGAACAGTACGAGTATTTTGGTCGCGACGTCAGTTGGTTGTCTTTCAACTATCGCGTTCTATTGGAAGCTCTTGACAAAGAGCTTCCTCTTTACGAAAGAATTAAATTCGTTTCCATTTATTATTCCAATCTCGAAGAGTTTTACGAGATAAGAGTAGCAGAGCATCGTGGAGTGATAATGCAAAAAAAGTTTGCAGATGAATCTGCCGCGGAGGCTGAAGCGAATCTTGCCGAAATCAATGCCGAGCTTTGCCGACAGCAAACAGAAGTTGATCGTATCATTTACGGAAGTATCCTTCCTGAATTGGAGGAGAATAATATCCATTTGTATTTTGACGATCCTCCCCGTCATTTTCACCGTGATTATATACGTAATTTTTTTGACGAAGAGGTTCTTCCTTTTCTCAGTCCTGCTATTATTCAACCGGGGAAAATACTGACGTTTCTCCGCGATAAAAGATTATATCTTGTTGTGCGTGTTCGGAGCGGTTGGCTAGGTCGTTACCGTTATTTCCTTATAAAAATTCCTTTCCAGAAAGTTCCTCGTCTGGTTGAATTGCCCAAACATGAGGGGATTTCGTACATTATGTTTATAGACGATATTATTCGTGCCAATCTTCCGCGCCTTTTTCCGGGCTATAATGTTGAGGATAGCTACTGCATTAAGATTTCTCGCGACGCTGATCTATATTTTGATGACGATGGTCGTAAGGGTATTGACATCGTTTCCGACATTCGCAGCAAAGTGAAGAAGCGGAAGATTAATGACATAAGTCGCTTTATCTTCGATCCTCGAATGCCATCTGATTTTCTTGCCTATATACGCTCTTCTTTCAATATAAAGCCTGAAGATCTGCTTTCTGAAGGGCGGCATCTTAATCTCAAAGACCTTGACAAATTTCCCTGCCTTGGTGGTGAATCTCGGCGCCAGCCTCCTGTTCCCTCCCGCAGCCTTGAAGGTGATGGCTGCTCTTTTGATGCAATTGCCCGGAATGACATTCTTGTCTGTTGCCCATATCAATCTTTTGACAATATAATACGTATTCTCAAAGATGCGGCGTTTGACAAATCCGTTGAGGAGATTAAGATTACTCAATATCGCGTTGCCGAGAACTCCCAGGTCATCAACTATTTAATTAGTGCTGCACATAATGGCAAAAAAGTCACTGTTTTTGTCGAACTGAAAGCTCGCTATGACGAAGAGAACAATATGAGCGCTGCCGAGCAGATGAATCGTGCCGGGATAAAGATCATTTACAGCCTGCCTAAGCTCAAGGTTCATGCCAAAGTTGTCCTCATCCTCCGCCGTTTGCCTTTTCCTGCCATTGCATGTCTTAGTACCGGTAATTTTAACGAAAAGACCGCCGGGCTTTACTCCGATATGGCCTTATTGACGATTAACAGTGAGATTGTTCAAGACCTTGCTTGCGTATTTGAAATCCTTGAAGGGCACGACACTCTTCCCCGATTCAGCCGTTTGCTCGTTGCCCCTTTTAATATGGTCGATGAACTCCGTCGGATGATTCGTCGTGAGATTGAGCATGTTGCTGCCGGTGGCAAAGGTCGGATCATACTCAAAATGAATGGTCTTCACGAGCGCGAGATGATCAATCTGCTTTACCAGGCAAGTGTTTGTGGTGTCGAGATTGATCTTATTGTCCGTGGCATTTGCTGCCTTGTTCCTAACCGTCCGTACAGTCATAATATACAAATTACTCGCATCGTCGATATGTACCTTGAGCACTCTCGCGTATGGTATTTCTTCAACGGTGGTGCGGAAGATCTCTATATATCCTCCGCTGACTGGATGCGTAGAAATCTTCAACGGCGCATAGAGACTGCGACTCCTATTCTTGATGCCGCAGTTAAGAGCCAAATCATTCATATTCTCCATCTTCAGCTTGCTGATAATGTTAAAGCTTGTCGGATAGATGACCGGCTTAACAATATTTTCAAGCATGACGATAAATCTCCTCTTCGCTCTCAATTAGCTATACGAGAATATTTAAGTGAAAACAATAGATAAGTAAATCATCCCCGTCGTCCTGATAAAAAGAGCAGGGCCGAAGCATTAGCCTCGGCCCCGTTTTTGTTGTTGCCCGTCCGTGTGTTTCGGTTATTAAAGCGCTTTAATTTCCTTTAGTACGGCATTGGTTGTACGGACGGAAGCTGCGCTTTTCGCAAACAACGCCTTCTCCTCATCGTTCAGTTCAATATCTACAATTTTCTCAACTCCGTTTTTGCCGAGAATGACCGGGACGCCGATGCAAATATCAGTTTCGCCATATTCTCCTTCAAGTGCAACAGAGCACGGAACAAGTTTCTTCTGGTCATGAAGTACAGCTTCAGCAACTAACGCTCCGGCTGCTCCGGGAGCATACCATGCCGAAGTTCCTAACAATCCCGTCAGCGTTGCTCCGCCAACCATTGTATCCTTAACAATCTTGTCAATCTTATCCGCCGAAAGGAGACGGGATACCGGAATCCCTTTGTAGGTTGCTAATCGTGAGATGGGAATCATCGTCGTATCTCCGTGGCCGCCTATAACGATGCCCTCAACTTCGTTAGCATTGCACGCAAGCGCTTGCGAAAGATAAAACTTAAAGCGTGAGCTGTCCAGCGCTCCTCCCATGCCGATGATACGGTTCTTAGGCAATCCTAGCGTTTTGTAAGCCAGGTAAGTCATCGTATCCATTGGGTTGGAAATGACAACAAGTGTGGCGTCAGGCGAATATTTCAATGCGTTCTCGGCCACAGCTTTAACGATGCCGGCATTCGTACCGATAAGTTCCTCACGTGTCATACCCGGCTTGCGCGGAATCCCGGAAGTAATAATGATTACATTGGAATTGGCCGTTGCCGCATAATCGTTTGTACACCCAGTAATGCGAGTATCAAATCCCAGCAGTTGCGCTGTCTGCATCATGTCGATAGCCTTACCTTCGGACACTCCCTCTTTAACATCCAGCATGACGACCTCGTCCGCAACCTCATTATAAGCAAGTACATTTGCACAAGTAGCGCCTACGTTTCCGGCGCCGATAACTGTTATTTTTGACATAAAATTACGTTTTTTGTTATGTTTATTTTTTTTGAAAAAATTTTGATTGCGCAAAGATAGGAATTAATTCCCCGCCGCCCGCTGAACAAGCTTTTCTCATTTAATCTTAGCGAAAATATACTCATGCACGAACATTGACATTCTTGGAAGATGTCTAGGTATGTAAGGAAGTGATTCTTTTTATTCGTGATAGACAGGATTAGATTTGAGATTTTCAATTATCATTCCGAGTTCCGTCTCACTGTAACATATTTGACGAAATATATCAGCGATTAATGTAACGTCCATTTTGTGGAAGTCTTCTGTTCCGGCAGTTATCAGAAGTCCTCCGATGTCGGCAGCTCCAGGGCTAACAACTACCCGTGAAGCATCTTGTACATAGAATTGTGAAGGGCGGTGTTTCTTACGGGGAATGAGGATTAATGTCCAACCTTTTGACGGAGAGAATTGGCAAAAAAGATTCATCATTGGCTCGTCTTCCGCTTTCAAGTATTTGGTTAGAAGGTCGTAAAGGTGGCGGAAAAGCATACTGGCAGCATCTTCGGTCTCGGCATCAATAATAAAGCCGCTTCGGAGAGCGTTGGCAAGCAATCGTATTCGTCCTTGACTTATTTCTGTAAGTGTTTTGACATTTTCTTCATCTATTTCGCTTTCGATAGACATATAAGAAGGGCTTACGGCTTGGAAATGTAGATGAGCTGGGGCTGAAGCTCCGCTCTTTGGGCCATTGTAAAAAATGGTGAGGGGAAATAGACTTTTCGATGCTTTTAACAATACAGGGAAATGTTCCGAAATGCTTTGAGGGATATGTTGTTTGTGTGCAATTACGAAATGTTCGGGAAAGATGGGGTACGGATTGCATAAAAGGATGAAATTATCGTCTATTTCCAAATGTTCCTGAACATCCGGGAGATTGGGCTGACAAAGAAAACAGCTTTGGCTGCTTACAACAAAGGCTTTTTTAATTTCGACAGCCGAGGATTTGATTCTCGCAGGGTTCAGTTGAACTGTGAAGCTCAGGTTGCCGACATTCAGCCTTTTTGTTTGGACATTCTCTAACGAAATAAAGTTGGTCTTCAGCATTTCCCATTTTTTCTTTTGCCTTTCCAATAATTCAATTGCGTAATGATAATTAAGATTAGCTGTTC
This sequence comes from Tannerellaceae bacterium, assembly GCA_031257015.1. Classification (GTDB taxonomy): domain Bacteria; phylum Bacteroidota; class Bacteroidia; order Bacteroidales; family Tannerellaceae; genus DFXE01. The sequence goes on along the minus strand of JAIRPK010000035.1, from coordinate 117,050 downwards.
TCGCGGTATTTTTGTTCAGTTGAATACGTGCTTCCAATTCCCAAGTGCGCAAATTATCTTTATATACATTATATTCATTTTCAGTTTGAATATTAAGCTGTGCGTCTGAATTGCCTCCCCAGCGCCGACAAAGGTAAAGAACGTCGTGCAAGCGACCGATAGCGTATTGTCTGCTTATCCTAAGTCCGATAGCATAGTCCTCACCGTAGCTTGTGTTTGGAAACTTAAGTCGGCGGAGCAGCGGGACGAAAAATGCACGTGGAGCACCGAGGCCATTAATTCGCAACGCATTATTTCGTCCGTTTTCGTGCGTCCATTCCTTGTGGTCAATTATGCCCGGCGGGATACATTCCCATCGAATATTTGTCATTTGATATGTTCCTATTATCATAGGGACGTTTTGTTGGTAAAAGGCAGATATGATTTTTTTCAAGACATGCTTGTCACTATACGCATCATCGCTATCAAGCTGAACCGCAAACTTCCCACAGCGATGATGAGCAATTGCCTCGTTCCAGCATCCTCCGATGCCGAGATCTTTCCTTGTTGGAATGATATGAATAAGGCGTGGGTCGGCGGCAAATTTGTTTATGATTTCGGTTGTGCCGTCAGTTGAATGATTGTTGATAATGATTATGTTGAACGGGAAATCTGTTTGTTGGCCTAACGCTGAGTGGATAGCATCCTCAATTGTATTTACCCGATTACGAACTGGAATGATAACCGAAGCTTCTGTTTCAAACTTCTCTACATCAAGGTCGATTTTGGAAAACAGCGGTGGGAGGTATGCGTTTACGGCTTTCAAATGCAAAGTGCATATTCGTTCCATTTCTATTTGGACTTCACGATTCTTGGGATCAACATAGTCAAAAAGTTTTTCGGAAGATAAACAAATCTCTTTCTTAGTCAACGTATATAAATACTCGTTTATATGAACAATGCGACTGATATGTGAAGCTTTCAGACGAAAGTCGTAAAAGGCTGCATATCGACATTCTTCCAATTTTACAGTGAGATTCTTCAGAATATCTGTTCTGCAAATAATGAAAGCTCCAAAATCGAAGTCGTTGCGAAGGCTTCCATTACGATAATCTATTAGCGGATGCTTAATCAATCCTTCATCCGTCTGAACGTAATAGTCTGAATAAATCATGCCGGCAGAGGCGTCTTCTGCAATATTCAGCATCCGCTCCAAGGCGTTTGGAGCGATTTCGACAGTTTCTGCATACATACATATTAATGTGTATTTCGCCGTTGCGACACTGGCAATACGTTGTATGGTTCGCGTGCTCCACAAACTGTCCGCATAAATAATATCGGAGGCTAGAGACGATTTTTGTTGATTTTCTCCGCATATAAGATAAAGATTATTGCAGCAGTCTGAGCTTTTGAACGCATTTACATTATCCGTTCCGTTCATAACAAAACAATCAACTTTCGGATTTACAATTCTATTCATTTTTTATTAAAATCTAAGTTCAACTTCTTTGATTAAATCAAGTAGGTGGTCATGTATTTTTCCATTACTGGCAAGAACAGTTTCCCCTGTTTGCCATTTATTTTCTCCTGCAAAATTGGTAAGTCTCCCGCCTGCTTGCATGAGAATCAATCCGCCAGCAGCAACATCCCATGGACCAAGACAAGCTTCGATGCGTGCATCAAAACGTCCGGCAGCAACATAACAGAGTTCAGCGGCAGCAGAACCTTGGAGGCGACATCCTTTTGCATGTCCGTAAAGGCGATTAACAAGATGAACGGCCATTGGTTTATAGGCGTCGAAACTGTATGGAAAGCCGAGGGCAATGAACGCTTTGTCTATTGAATCAGTTTCAGTGACGTGCAATTCTTTATCATTCAGCCAGGCTTTTCCATCTCGACAAGCATGGAAACATTCATCGCGACAGACTTCATAAACAACGCCGAGCAATATGTCCCGCTCATCGGTCAATGCGATGCTGACACAATAAGGAGCATTATTATGTATGAAATTTGTAGTTCCGTCCAGTGGATCAATCACCCAACAATATCTTTCTCCATTTCTGGTAGCCGAACCCTCTTCAGCAATGAAACCTGAATCAGGAAGGAGGTCGGACAGACATTTAACCAAACGTTGTTCAGATTCTCGGTCGATGTTGGTGACATAATTATGCGCACTTTTCTCCTCGATGGATATATGTTTGAAATTTTCACGCTCAGTTCTCAGAAAGTCTCCAATGTTGCGGGCTATTTGTTGCACTTCACTACATAATTTATTTAAATCATTCATATTTTGTTTTTGGGCAAAGGTAAAAAAACTCATAAGAGGAGGAAAGCAGAGAATTATTCATTCAATCTAGAATCTAATATTTCCGAATAAAAAAATCTCCACAAAGTTTTGTTATAACTCCGTGGAGATTTAAATAGTATTCTAAATTTATCTAACGCTCAAGCTGAGCGATTTGATTCTGTTTTATTGGGCTTTTTCAACAGTTAAATCCTGTTGCGCCCAAACAGGAATAGAATCGGATTTAATATCCTTAATATAGTTGAATCTCATGATAAAAGCCTTCTTGCTATCAGCCTTTTCCCGGCTCTGAATTCTATCCCAAATGTAATCTATTTTATAAGCATTAAGGATGGCGAGATTTTTCTCCGGCTTTATTCCTTCCAGCTTTATTGTTGAACGCAGGAAGAAAGAATAAATGTTATATGAAGTGTTTTTATCTGTTTCCGGTTCTGCCTCAATATCGGAATATAAAATCCAGTCATTTCTCTGGTCTGTAAGCATTGTAATGTCGGAAAGAAGGAACATGGTTCCGGAGAGGAAAAGGTAGCCGCCCTCTTCAAAAGCATAAGCTATTTTTTGCTCATTCGGCAAAAGTTTCGTAGTATCTGTCATATAGCCCGACCATTCGTAACGATTAACATGTTCAATGTTGCTCAACGTTCCCATATAAGATTTTCTTTTCTCCAGGCTGTCGGCAGAGTTTTCAGCCGAGCTGAGATCTACCGTACAAAGGAAACGCACGCAATCATCAATGGAAAAGTCGGCGAGGTTAGTGTTTTGCGGAGTAAAATAATAGGGACTACAATCCGGAGATTCGATAGCCAATCTTCCGGTCTTTTCATTAAATCTGACAATACCCACGGAAGTAAACGTACTAACATTGGAGCTTTCTCCAAGGCATGAAACCAACGTGAGCAACAAACATACGGCCAAGCCGCTTAAAAATAGATTTTTCTTCATAACTGATTTAATAATTTATTATTTGATGAATTTAAAAACTTATCCGTAATCCGAACTGTGGACTTATATAAAAAGGTTTTTGTGAGTAAATTGTTTCAATACGGCTTCTATTGTCGAAATAATATGAAGCATTTAATTCGGCAAAAGCGCTAACCGGGAAAAAGAGCGGATAGCTTATTCCGGCATGTGCACCAACTGATAATTGCAACTCTTTCATTCGTTCGTGAGTAATTATCGGCGGGTCATTTACTTTTATTCCTCCTAAAAACTTTTCAGTTTCCTGATGGCCGGCAATGTTCATTTCTACCATCCCTCCGGCTGAAGCATAGAGCGTGATTTTATTATATTCCATTATCCGATAAATAACATTCAGGGGAATACCGATAAAATGAAGATGCTGCTGTGTTTTGTAGCCGTATCCGGTGGCTGTTGGTTCCCATTCTGATCGTAGCAGGGTGTAAGAAAGTCCGCTGGAAACAGACCATTTGCTGCTTATGAATCTATTTACGGAAAAACCGAATGAAAGAGGAATTTTATGCGTCATATTTGTTTTCGGTGCGGCCTCTTTATTCATGTCTATGGGGGCATTCAATTTGGCGAGGGAGACATCTTGCATTGTACTGCTTCGGAGTAAATAATTGTTGACTGTATTATGAGAGCTTAGCTGTAAACCGCCTATTCCGGAGCCGAATCGCCATTTTTTTTGAGTAGTGCGGTGTACACTTTGCGGAATATTTTTTGTTCTTACTTCAGCGATAAGATCCGGCAATTTAGGTAGTGTCGGCGGAGGGACGCTTGTTGCATTAATTCCAATCGGCTGTAAGATATAAGTATCGTTATTCCTTGTCGTTTCTTTTTTTTCTTTTTTCCTTTCTTTATGCCGGTAAGAAGGAATAAAAGCAGTGGCGTCCGGTGCATCCTGAGGCAGCGGATTAGAAAGAGCTTGAGGAGAAAGAGGCTCGTCCGCCGCAGTTATTTCGCGAATAATCCTGTCTTTATTCTCCGGCGCGACGTAAACAATTTGCCGGTCATCTGTCATATCATGAAAAGCCCTTCTCCGATACATATATATAGCGCCGACAGACAATAAAAGCGAAATTGTTGCCGCTGCATACATCCATGGCCTTCGCCGATAGATTAATTTCGGTTGAGGCAATCGTTTGGCGATGGCCTCCCAATCATCCGGTTGAGTATCGACTTCCAAATCGTAGAGTTTACTTCTGAATTGGTCGTCAAAAGGGTCTGCATCATTACTCATCTTTTTTTAATTTTTAAATCTTCTTCTTTTATTCTTTTTTGCAATAATTGCCTTGCGCGAGTATATTGCGAACGGGAGGTACTTTCCGTAATTCCAAGCATTTCGGCTATTTCCTTATGTGAATAGCCTTCGATTGCAAACAGGTTAAACACCGTTCGGAATCCGGTCGGCAAATTTTGAACCATTTTTAATAACTCCTGCTCTCTCAAATCATCCAGCGGTGACGAAGGTGCGCTTGATTGTTCCGTCACATTGTCAAGCGAAGCTGCCTCTTTCAAAATATCAACTCTGCGCAGGTGCTCCAGAGCCGAGTTAACGAAGATTTTCCTCATCCAAGCCTCGAACGGGCCTTCCTCAAGGAAGGAATTAATGTTTAGGAACAATTTGACAAATCCCTCTTGCAGTACGTCGCGGGCAGTTTCCTTATCATTAAAGTATCGCATGCAAACGCCCATCATTTTGCGAGAATATTTGTCGTAAAGCTCTTTTTGAGCCAGTCTGTTTCCTTTTTTACAACCGTCTATCAGTTGCCGCTCGTTCATTCAACTTGTTTATGGCCTCTTCATTGGAGAAGCATTTTCTGATATTAATGATGCGCAGGCATTGAAAAATGCTGCAATATTCCGGATTCTGTTTTCCGAAGAATTGATTAGAAGCTTATTACGTTGATTTCGCGAAACCAGTCTTCCGCCCTGTACGGCCATTCATTAACAGTGGCGCCAGTATCCCTCAATCCGTAGCCGTGGCCTCCCTTGCTGTACAAATGCATCCAGGCAGGAACTCCAGCTTCCATCAAAGCATAATAATAAAAGAGACTGCTTTTTATATAATATTTGTCATCTTCAGCCTGAATCAGCAAAGTGGGCGGCGTTTGAGCCGAAGGTTTAACTTCATTCGCGACACTGAAGTTTTGCGCATCCAGATAGGCCGGATAAACAAGCAAACAAAAATCGGGGCGGCAACTGACAGTATCTGCATCGTCAACAGCAGGATAAGTCCGACGGGAAAAATTATTACTTACCGTCGCGGCCAGATGTGCACCGGCAGAGAAGCCCATAACACCTATCCGCTGCGGATCTATGCCATATATAGAGGCATTTGCACGCACCAGACCTATCGCACGTTGAACATCCTGCAGCGGAGCATCATGCTTCTCGCGACCTTCGCGCCTGGGAACGCGATATTTTAGCAGAACACCAGTGATTCCAAGGCCGTTAAGCCATCGGCAAACCTCCTCGCCTTCCAAATCATAAGCCAAAATACTGTATCCTCCACCCGGACAGACAACCATCGCCGGGACATTTGTCGAATTAGCCTGGGCTGGATAAATTGTGATTTCCGGATCTCCAACGTTAGACATCCGGCATATTGTTTCACCACCAATCTTGCCTCCTGTCGTGTCGCATATTTCAGTAAACTTCGCCGTTTCGCCGGGAGCAGAGCCTGGAAACAGGCTTATTGATTCTTGAGCCATAAGATTAAAAACGCCAGCCAAAACTGTAATAACAATCATTAATAATATTTTTTTTCTATTTTTCATACTAATAAGTTTTATATATTGGCCGTAAATATAATATTTTTTTTAGCCTCCATCTCCACCGATTCGATTAAAGACGCATTAATAATAAGGATGCCGGATACGGAACCGATTTCATATAAAGAAAGTTCAATATTTCCAAAGATAATTTGGGATTTTCCGAAGGCAACATCGGAATTAAAAAAATCAGTTTGGTGGCTTCCTAAAGGAAATTTAGCTTTCCCAAAAGTGATTTGGGGATTCCCAAAAGCGATTTGGGGATTCCCAAAAGCAATTTGGGACTTCCCAAAAGTGGTTTGGGACTTCCCAAAAGTGGTTTGGGACTTCCCAAAAGCGATTTGGGGATTCCCAAAAGTGGTTTGGGACTTCCCAAAAGCGATTTGGGGATTCCCAAAAGTGATTTGGGACTTCCCAAAAGTGGTTTGGGAATCCCCAAAAATGATTAGGGAATGACCAAAATTGCTTTTGAGATTGCAAATATAGTAAATTTGATAGACTGAAGCGCTTTTTATTGAAAAAAAACATGCAAAGATGGAAAATTTTACAAATCCGGCTATTTTATCATCTCCATCGGCGCATACATTAATATATAGGGATTTCAAGTCCGGCAATGCTGGAAATCATTCCTCTGTCACAGGACATGAAATTGTTTTTCGGACGGGAAAATTAACCGCAGGATGGAAGAAAATCGTTATTGTCTTTTATTTTATATTCAGTTGTTTTCATTGGAAAATATTTAGTTTTGTTAAAACAGTTTTGTTTTTTTATTAGATTTGTATCCGGAAGGCGAATTTTTAAGTTAATCTACGTTAGACATAATTATACAAACAAATAAAAACATACGAAAATGAAACTCTTGCACTTTTTAATTACAAAAGCATCTCATAATGCTTCTTACATCGCAAAGGGCAGCCGATGGTTTGTTGCATGTCTTTGTGCTTTTCAAATGATTGCCTGTGATCAGGCTGAACCGGAGCCGGCTCCTGATCCTGAGCCTGAAATACTCTACGACCCGGCTGACGTTGCGGTTATTAACCGTTTAATAGACGAGAATGACTTGAGTTTGCATGGTAATAAATTGACAAAGGCTAATCCGGCAGACGGAACTTATATTCCGGACGATTGGCGCGGGTTTATAGACTGGCGGTGGCAATATGACAGAAATTTAAACCGTATAACGCGGTTAGAGTTTCTGGATTCTGTCTCGCTGAAGGGGAAAGTCGATGTGTCGTCGCTTAATAAACTGTGGACGCTTTATTTTGCCGGTACGGAAGTTACGGCTATCAAAGCGTCAAATATGGATTCGTTGAAAAGATTTATATGGATTGGAAATCTGGTTACAAGGGATTCGCCTGATTTGTCCGGTTCCAATTCCTTGGAGTTCCTTCAGCTAACGCCAGGCTTGCTTTCCAGCCCGCTTGATTTGTCGGGGAAAGAGCGTTTGACGTATCTGAATGTTGGCGGTTGCAAGCTGGATTCTCTGGATGTATCTTCATGCAAGCAATTAGAGACATTGGTCTGTGGTGCAAACAGGTTAACTTCCCTGAATTTGCGCGGGCTATTAAAACTCAAAAGTTATGTATGCAACGTTCAGGCAGTTTTTCTTACATTAACGGGCAGCGGTTCAAAATACTCCGTAGATATACCTCTGGAATCTCCTGTGTTTTCATATCCTTTCATTCAAAATATTGACAAAAAGATTTCTTATTCCGAAGGAAAGCTTATAAGTATAGATACTACGGTAACAGCTGTTTCGTTTCAAGTGGAGACAGGGATTGATGCGTCCATTCCACCGAAATATCTTGATCAGAATAACAGGGGATTGTCCGGAACATTGTATTTAACATATAAGGATGTAACTCGATAGAACGTAAAAAATCAAATTAAGTTAGTTGCGAAGGAAATAACCGGACTTTTTTAAATTATTGTAAAAGCCTTCTGTTTAAAAAGCAGAGGGCTTTTTAAATTATTACTGTAAAACAGCCACTAAAAAAACATGAAAGATTTGATTTCAGTTCAGTAAACTGAAATCAAAATCCAGCAGCCTGAATATGCGTTATTGAGCAATAAGATGTTCATTGCTTTTCACTAAATTTGCGTCCCCACGGCAAATCAGGGATTCGGAAAGGCAAAATTGTAATGAATGATCTTATCGGCAAAAAAAGGCAACTCGTCGATAAAAGCCTTCTTTCCAGCGTGAGGGGGTGGGCGATTAGATAAAAACAGAGGAGATTTGCACTAAGAACAACAAAGATATATGAGAACGATACAATTATTATTAATGTAAAATCTGATTTAATGCAAAATTTATTTTTAAGGAAACAAATGAAACCGGCATTACTAAGCGTGATAATGCTGTTGTCGCCAATGATTTCCGTTCTGCATGGCCAGGCTCCGGTTAAACTGACCCTGGACGTTGCGCTGGAAATAGCCATGAGCGACAACCCGACGGTCAAGGTGGCCGACGAAGAAATAGAAAAGAAGAAGTATGCTCAAAAAGGGGCTTATGCAGCGCTATTTCCTCAAATAAGCCTGAGCGGAAATTATTCACGAACGCTGAAACCGCAGGTAATGTATATGGATGGCGCCTTTGATATGGGTTCCATGCTTGACCCTGTTATAAATCCTTTGCTGAAAGGGGCGGAGCAAACATTTGCTGACATCCCAGGGTATGTTCCCGGAACGTTTGGGAAAAATGTAGCGGCAAATACGGAGCCTCCCACTACATCATCGGGCGACGAAGGTATAAAGGTCGGTCGTGATAACAACTGGAGTGGAGGTTTCAGCGCTGCAATGCCGTTGATAAATGTAGCCTTGTGGCGCAGTCTTGACATTTCCGCCATAGACGTAGAACTTGCTGTTGAGCAGGCGCGTTCGTCTAAAATAGATATGACAAATTCAGTGAAGAAAAGTTACTATTCCGTTCTTCTTGCCGGCGATTCCTACCGTGTATTCAAGGATAGCTACGACCATGCGACGGATAATTATAAGGACATCAAGAACAAGTACGAACAGGGACTTGTTGCTGAATATGATTTGATCCGCGCCAATGTGTCAATGCGTAACATTGAGCCTAATTTGCTTCAGGCGGAGAACGCAGTGACATTGGCCAAATGGCAATTGAAAGCTCTGCTTGGCATGGATTTAGATCGCGAAATCGAATGTGAAGGCAAGCTGACGGATTTTCAGAATAATCTTTATGGTGATTACTTGTCGATAAACACAAGCCTGGATGATAACTCTACGTTGCGCCAGCTGGACTTGCAACGCAGGTTGTTGAACCGCACTCTGGCGATGCAGAAGGCTGATTTTTTGCCTACTGTATCTCTTTCCGGCAATTACCAGTGGACGTCGATGAATAATGATTTTAAATTCAAGGAATATTTATGGAATCCTTACTCTGTCGTTCAGCTATCTATCTCATGGCCACTGTTTAGCGGCGGCAGCAGAGTTTTTAAATTGAAGCAGACGCAAGTAAATCTTCATCAGCTGCGCCTTCAGCAGAATGATGCAGAGCGCTCTCTCCAGCTGGCCGTTAAACAGTACGAAGATAATATGGCAAGTTGCATCAAGCGTTTCAGTGCGGCTCAAAAAGGCGTCGAGCAAGCAGATCGTGGATATGATATAGCCCGCAAGCGTTATGATACTGGCGCCGGGACACTACTGGAAATGAATGACGCCGAGCTGGCGCTGATGCAAGCAAAGCTGAATTTCAATCAGTCAATATATGATTATATGGTTTCTAAATCAGAATTGGATAAAATATTAGGCAAACAACAATCAAGCATCAAATGAAAACAACAAAGAAAGAAGCAATAGAAATGAAAACAAAGAATTTATTCAGGTTAATACCGGCGGTTGCATTTGCCGCCCTTGCATCATGCTCTTCCGCTCCTAAAAGCGAATCGGAAACTGCCCCTGTTGTGGAAGAAAAAGCAAAAGTAAAAGTCGAATCCGTCCATACGCAGGATGTTGAGCAGCTCCACGAATTTACGGCAACGGTTCAGGCTGAGGTGAATAATAAGATTGCTCCACAATCGCCTGTCCGGATACAGAAGCTGCATGTTGAGATTGGCGACCATGTTACGAAGGGGCAGCTGTTGGCTACAATGGATGCTACCAACCTGACTCAGTCGAAGATTCAGATAGAGAACCAGGAGACTGAATTTAAACGTATCGACGAGCTGTACAAAGTAGGCGGTGTCTCCAAATCCACCTGGGATGCGCAGCGTACAGCCTTGTCGGTAGCTAAGGAAACATATCGCAATTTACAGGAGAACAATCAGTTGCTAAGCCCTATAACCGGGGTGGTTACAGCTCGGAATTATGATAACGGAGATATGTATAGCGGTGCGCAGCCGGTATATGTCGTCCAGCAGATACGCCCGGTTAAGCTGATAATTAATGTATCCGAAAGTTTCTACAAGAATGTTAAGCGTGGAATGGAAGTTGTTGTTCGTCTTGACGTATATGGCGAAGAGAAATTTCCAGGTACTGTGAGCCTTGTTTATCCGACGATAGACGAATCTTCGCGCACTTTCCCTGTTGAAATAAAGATTAACAACAGTGATGAGCGTGTTCGTCCTGGAATGTTTGCACGGGTGACGATGAACTTCGGTACTATCCAACGTGTTGTCATTCCTGATTTGGCAGTAGTGAAGCAGGCTGGTTCCGGCGACAAATACGTATATATATACAAGAATGGCAAGGTCAGTTATCAGAAAATTGAGCTTGGTCGCCGCCTGGATAATCGTTATGAACTGCTATCCGGCGTGGAAAACGGTGAGCAGGTTGTCGTAACTGGTCAAAGCCGCCTTATGGAAGGAACTGAGGTAGAAGTCATCAAATAAAAAATACGATTTATGAGTTTATATTCAGCAGCAGTAAAGAAGCCTATCTCAACTACGCTCATATTTCTTGGCGTAATCATCGTTGGTCTTTTCTCCCTGCAACGCTTGTCGATAGATTTATTGCCCAAGATAGACATGAACATGATTATCGTCATGACATCCTACCCTGGGGCGAGTGCGGCGGACATAGAGATGAACATATCGAAGCCGCTTGAGAATACGCTTAACAGCGTCAGCGACCTGAAAAATATTACTTCCAATTCGCGGGAGAATATTTCGCTCATTGTGTTGGAATTTGAGTATGGCATAGATATGGATGTAGCGACAAATGATGTTCGCGACAAGCTGGACATGGTTACATCTCAATTGCCGGATGATTCCAACAAGCCAATCATATTTAAGTTTGGTACGGAGGACATTCCCATCATGCTTCTCTCGGTTACGTCTAAAGAAAGCACGAACGCATTGTACAAGATTTTGGACGAGAAAGTAGCCAATCCTCTTGCCCGTATCAGTGGTGTAGGTGCGGTATCAATAGGCGGCGCTCCTGTTCGCGAATTGCAGGTGTATTGTGATCCGTACAAGCTTGAGGCTTATGGATTGACGATCGAGACACTGTCAAGCATAATAGCCCAGGAGAACCGAAACACGCCCAGCGGGAATATCGACATAGGTTCCAACACGTATTCACTTCGTGTTCAAGGCGAGTTCTCCGATGCTCGTCAATTGTTAGACTTGGTTGTTGGGAACCGCAACGGCAAGGTCATATATTTAAGGGATGTGGCCACTGTTCGCGACTATGTTGAAGAGCGTTCGCAGGAGACGTACAATGGAGGTATTCGCGGAGGTATGATCGTTGTTCAGAAGCAGTCCGGAGCGAACTCTGTGGATATAGCCAAGAAGGTTAAGGCCGCTCTTCCATTGTTACAGGCATCGCTTCCGCCGGATGTTCAGCTTGGAGTGATTATGGATTCTTCGATCAATATTTTGCATACGATAGATAGTTTGATCGAAACGGTAATTGTGACGTTTATAATTGTGATGTTGATTGTCTTCATTTTCCTCCGTCGTTGGCGTGCTACATTTATTATTGTGTTGACAATTCCGATCTCGCTTGTCTCAGCCTTTATCTATTTGTTGGCATCAGGGAATACATTGAATATTGTATCCATGAGTGCCCTTTCTCTCGCCATAGGTATGGTTGTTGACGATGCAATAGTTGTGCTGGAAAACATAACGAAGCATATTGAACGAGGCAGTACCCCGATGCAAGCGGCAGTTCATGCGACGAATGAAGTAGGTTTGGCCGTCATTGCTTCGACATTGACGATTTTAGCCGTATTTATGCCGTTCACGATGATAACAGCGGGAATAGCGGGGATATTGTTCAAGCAGCTTGGCTGGATTGTATCAATAGTTATAACTGTATCGCTGATAGCGGCCTTGACGCTTACTCCCATGCTTTGCTCCCGTATTCTTCGTCTTAATCCCCGTAAAGGTAAACTTCACAAGTTGGTATATGCTCCGATAGAAAAGATGTTCGACGGATTGGATATTGCTTATTCTCGGCTTGTTAACTGGTCTGTTCGTCACAGATGGATAGTCATTCTAGGCGCTCTCGTCATGTTCATCGGCACAATGATGCTCATACCAAACGTAAAGTCTGAATTTTTCCCTTCTCAGGACAACGCCCGTATAGGAATAAACGTCGAATTGCCCATTGGCACTCGCCAGGAGATAACTCGCGACATAGCAATGAAAATAGACACGGAATTTCGGGCAAAATATCCTGAAATATCCCTCACTAACTTTAGTGAAGGACAGGCTAGTGAAGACAATACCTGGGGGCAGCTATCGGAAAACGGTACTCATATTATCGAATTTAACATAAGCCTGTACAGCGTCGGCGAACGCTTGGCCAAAAGCGGTTCCAATCGTGGATTGCTTGAAATATGTGAACTGATGCGCCGCGATCTTGATCAATATACCGAGATAAAACGCTACACAGTCAGCGCTGGCGGCGGCCAAAGTCTGATGGGCGGTGAGACCAGCGTAGATGTAGAAATTTACGGATTCGATTTTGCCGAAACAGACAGGATAGCAAACGAACTATCTCAACGATTAAAATCTTATTCGAAAATCATCTCGCAGGTAAATGTCAGCCGTAAAGACTACGTTCCCGAATATCAAGTCGATTTTGATCGTGAAAAGCTCGGCATCAATGGCCTGAACGTAACAACTGCGTCCATGTATCTTCGCAACCGCATTAACGGTTCAATAGCCTCACTTTTCCGTGAGGACGGAAACGAGTATAACATCAGAGTCCGTTATGCCCCCGAATTTCGTCAGTCTGTTGATGATATTGAGAACATCGTCATGTACAACAGTGCCGGAAAAGCCATACGCATCCGTGATATAGCTAAAGTTGAAGAACGCATGACGCCACCAACGATTGAACGAAAGAATCGTGAGCGCGTAATTACCGTAGCAAGTGTAGCCGCACCAGGTGCAGCTTTGAGTGACATCGTTTCAGTTGCTAACAGCGAGATGAATAGTATAGATATTCCAAATAACATCTCCTGGCAGTTGAGTGGAGCTTATGAGGAACAGCAAGACACTTTTGGACAATTAGCACTCTTAATGCTCTTAATCCTCATACTTGTCTTCATTGTAATGGCTTCTCAGTTTGAATCGCTGGTTGACCCATTCGTCATTATGTTCTCCATTCCGTTTGCCTTCGTCGGTGTAATTCTTGGTCTGTATATAACCAATACTCCATTGGGAGTTATGGCTTTGATAGGCGTAATTATGCTTATTGGTATAGTTGTGAAGAACGGAATAGTGCTAATCGATTATACTATCTTGTGCCGAGAGCGTGGAATGAGCGTAATCCGTGCCTGCGTAGCAGCCGGCAAATCCAGGCTTCGTCCAGTGTTGATGACAAGTTTTAGTACCGTACTCGGAATGTTGCCTCTGGCAATGGGAAGAGGCGAAGGAAGCGAGATGTGGCGTGGACTTGGAATAACTGTAGCCTGGGGATTAAGCGTATCGACATTAATAACATTAGTCATTGTCCCTGTCGTATATTGCGTCTTTGTTGCCAATGGAATAAGCATGAAGAGATTCGCGAAAAAGCTTAAAAAAGTATAAATTGGCAGAGATAAGTTTATAAATTAAAAAAATATCATATACTTTTATGAAGGCAATTTTAATAACATGTAATCAGGCATATTACGATGCAGTATTATCAATTATGAAGCAAAACGCAATAAGAGGATACACATTCTGGAAGGAAGTTGAAGGCCGCGGAAGCTATCAAGGCGAGCCTCACTACGGAAGCCATGCCTGGCCGACAATAAACTCCACCTTTTTGGTCGTAACTGAAGACGGTAAAGCGGCTCCATTTATGAAACAATTACATGCGTTGGATATGGAAACTGAGAAACAAGGATTGCGTGCATTTATGTGGAACATAGAACAGTCTATATAAACCCAATCTAAAAGGACAATGACAAAAAAACAGATTGAGATTCTATTTTTCGAGCAAGATAAAAACATTGGAACAGTTGTTCGCGAGTTTATGCAAATGAGTGGTTTTAGAATCACTCTATGCGAAAGTTGTGAAGAAGCATACAAAGCATACGAAAACAATCCATTCCCTGTCTGCATAGTTAGTTTCGAACAAAATTCGTGTAACGAAGGATTTGAATTAGCCCGTACAATCAAAGCTGGTAACCAGGACGTCGTACTCATCTTTATGAGTACAAACCCGACAATGCAAACCATGTCGGAAGCATACACCCTCGGAGCGGATGATTTTATGAGGAAGCCCTTCGCTTTGGAGGAATTGCAAATGAGGATACGAGTTATAATGCGGCGAATGGAACACCTGAAGTCCATGTCCGTACAATCATACCAGATCGGCAAATTTCACCTCAACGCCACGAAACAAACGCTAAGCATCGAAGGGAAAACAACGAAGGTGACAACAAAAGAATGTGACCTGCTAATGTACTTGTGCGAAAATATGAACAATCTGGTCAGCCGTGAAGATATACTCCGCAACGTATGGCGAAACGACTCATACTATAATGCTCGCAGCATGGACGTATATATAACCAAGTTACGTGATAAGCTGAGGGAAGACAAGCTCGTCGGTATAATCAACGTTCACGGAAAAGGCTATAAACTCGTTGTTCTTGACGAAGATGATTAATTAGAATAACTTTTGCATAATTGAAAAGGACGCTTTGCGGAGAAACCTGAGCAATTTCCCGAAAGCGTCCTTAATATTTTATTGAGAATTATTTTTTCGTTATTTTAAAACGCATGTCTTTTATAATCTTGTATTTTTAACCCATGTATGAGTAATTTCTCCAAAAACATATTTCCTAAATTCACGTGGGTCTTTATACATTTCGTTTATCCAGTCTTTTGCTTCTTCAGAGTAAAAATCACTAGGCGCAGGTGTTGTTACTTGTACGAGTTTACACTCAAGAATCAATCTTGCCTCTTCAAAAGAAATATTGCCGGAAGGCATTTGAATACATCTTAGCTCAACTTCTTTCATCTTATCAGTGCCTCGCCCACTTTTCGAGCCTAAAAACATCATTTGCTTTTTATATTCGGAAGGAAAATAAGCAATAGTATAAGTCTGCTCTTCCATGACTAATTCAAGTGTATATCGCCCCTGTTGAAAAATACACCACGTTCCCGGCTTCTTGAAAAGAAATCCCATTCCGCCGCCACTGCCAACCATTGAATTATATTTCGCCTTCTTTCCTGCTGAAACAACATAAGGTTCTTTTCCTGCCAAAATAAAAACATTATCAAGAAGCTCTTCCGGAGAAATTTCTTTAAATATATGTTCAAAATTCATATTTTATTAAATACTTTTATTAATTATCAAGTTAATACTGTTCTTAAAATCTTCATATAATAGCTCCGTCTTTGCTCCTTAATTTAACTGTCATTCCCGTCTGCAATCCCACTGAACATACGATAAGAAAAAGCCCCACGTAAAAGGAAACATTTAAGTCCCTGGCTTCTCCAAGCAAAAGCATGGCAAGTGTAATACTGTAAACTGGCTCCAGATTATAGCTCAAATTAAGCGTAAATGCCGAGATTGATTTCAACGCCTCTATCTGCAATAAATAAAGCCCAACGGTGCAAACTAATCCAAAAATCAGCAAATAAATCCAGTCCCATAAATCCGGTATAATTGTCGGCGAAGGGAAATAAAACAAATACACAGGCAACAGCAATGAGATACCCCAGAAGCCACCAGTCATCTCATAAAAAACAATTGTTCGCACCTCATTTTCCTTAGCTATCCACTTGTTTGCAATTGAAAATAAAGCCGCCAGCAAGGCCGAAGCTCCCCCTAGCATGATTCCGGTTCGATAGCGTGTGTCAAAATGAAAGACAAAAAAAATTCCCATAACGGCAATCATGCTAATCATCAACTCCCGCACCGAAATCCGCTTGCGGTTCAATAAAGGCTCAAGCAAC
Source organism: Tannerellaceae bacterium (assembly GCA_031257015.1). Classification (GTDB taxonomy): domain Bacteria; phylum Bacteroidota; class Bacteroidia; order Bacteroidales; family Tannerellaceae; genus DFXE01. The sequence continues at coordinate 100,668 of JAIRPK010000035.1, read as the reverse complement.
GCTGTGAAAAAACTTGTCATTGAAAATGTCGCTACACCGATCGACACGTTGGAAGCCTTAATACTTCCGAAGAAAAATATCCAGTGAAGCGCCAGTAACGCCCCTGTCCCCATCATTCCCATGGCTGCCCTCATCCCGATACGCTTCGCTGACGGAATGAAAAACAAGGTAATTGCGGCAATTAACAACCTATACCAAACAAGCAGCCCTTCATTTAGCGTAATTAACTTTCCCAAAATCCCGGTAAAGCCGGCTAGGAGAATTGAAATATGCAACTTGAAAAATGTACCCCACATAGTTTTTATATATGAAACGATCCGCCGCCAAGAAACTCCCGCAACAACGAAGTTCCCGGTAGCTCATGATCCGTAATAAAATTAAAATACCGAAGGAAACGCAGCAGGCGATATGCTTCGGCATATTCCCTTTCATCCTCCCTAACCTCGGCTAAAATAGGTTCTGCATACTGTCGCAAAGCTGCCAACTCGTACAGCATTGCGCTGTTGAACATCGAATCAGCTTCCTCTTGATAAGGATAAATCCACCGTTCCTCTCCCTTGCGAACGCTCGGCCAACGTGCAATCGTTTGTACCGGCGAATAATTACGAAATCGGTAATCTCTGACAATGCGGCGCAACAACCGATTATCCGCCGTTGGAATCCAATTGTGATTATCCAGCGAAATGCACGTCAGTGCCGACACATACACCTTATATATATGCCGTCCGTCAACATGTGCAGTCAATTCAGGATTAAGCGCATGAATCCCCTCTATCAGTAGAAGCGAATTATCTCCCAACTTTAACTTTTTTCCTTTGTAGCAACGCTTCCCGGTAATAAAATCATAAGTCGGAACAGCAATTTCCTCTCCATGGAGCAATTTGTTTAAATCACTGTTAAAATACTTCAAATCAAGAGCATATAGCGATTCAAAATCATAATCCCCCGTTTCGTCACGAGGCGTATCTTCACGATCTACAAAATAATCATCCAGTGAAAGACTGAATGGATGATAATAATTTGTCATCAGCTGCACGCCCAGACGGTGTGCAAAGGTCGTTTTGCCTGAAGAGGACGGTCCTGAAATCAACACAATCCGCAATCCATCAACATATCGTCCGGCAATATCCTCCGCTATATGAGCGATTTGCTTTTCCTGCATTGCTTCGGATGTAAGGATAATTTCGCGGCTACGCCCCTCCTTTACAGCCTTATTGAGATCGCCAACCGTACCCACGCCCAGCGCATTGAGTAGTAGCACGCTATCCTTATAAACTCCAAACATCTTATCCTGACGTTCCAGCGGCTCCAGCTCAGAAGGATTAGTCCTCTGGGGGATGCGCAGCAATGCTCCATCGAAATACGGAACAAGGTCGAATAGCCCAATATAGCCCGTAGAAGGCGTCAGGCATCCATAAAAATAATTCGCATAACCAGCAAGTTCGTAGTATGACGTATAAACCATACCTGCAGTCTCGATTAGTAAGGCTTTGTCCGTCATTCCCATGCTTCGGAACAGTGCCGTAGCGTCCGGCGTTCTCACTGTTCGATAAATAAACGGAATATCATCCTCAACAATCTCCTCCATGCGCCTTTTGATGCGTGCCAAAGCATCACGATCAACAAGTTGGCCATCATTCCGAATCGTACAATAATAGCCTTTCGATACCGGATGTTCCAAACAAAGCATTGCATCCGGCATTAAATCATGCGTAGCCTTCGATAATATGTGGCAAAGTGAACGCACATAAGCACGCTGCCCAGACAGCGATGTATAATCGCCAAACTCCACATCTTTAGGCATCCAGCAGCGATACGCAAGTCTTTCTACCTTATTATTTACAATCGCGTTCATTGGCGGAAACTTTAAAGGCCGTTCAGCAGCCTCATATACATCAATTAGAGACGCTCCCGCTTCAACTTCGATAAGCTTCCCTGTATTCTTACAAAAAATTTGTATTATTTCATTCATATACATAAATTTAGCTTTGCGAAGGTAGGAAAATGCAATGAAAAATAGCAAATTATTTTTTCAAGATATGCTGTTAAATGGTGAATTAGCTTGTATTTCAATCTAGTGGAGAGAGAGGCAATTGGGAGCTTGTTCTTGATATATGTTTTGGTCATTTTTCTTATGTCTTTCCATAGTCTGCATAAAGTTTTGATGTAAAGAAAATCGCTTTTTTTAATAATGTCGGTTAATTCATTACATTTTGCATTTGCGTTTGGCAGGAGTATTTATTAAAATATCTTTGCAAAAAAAAGATATACTTGATGACTTTATTACTAGTATGATCCTAAAAACTAAATTTGCTAGTTAATTAAACTGATATATAAATCAAATAAATTAAATTTAATATTTTATGCAAACAAACAAAATTATAATTTCAGAAGATGGGATAATTATACGTATTTCCAGAAGAAGCGCTAATGCTTATTAGATATGTTTTGCTGCCATTATTTTATTGGCATCGGTCGCTGCTAATTTTTTAATCGATACTTATCCATATATTTTTAAAGAACATACCGGTTTACTCCTAAGTTCTCTATCAGGTTCATTTTTATCTCTTATGATACAAAAAAAACCGGAGTATTTAATTGTTATTGACAAGAAATACATGCTTTTTAGAGATAAATCTTTTCCTCTACGTATCAAACAATATATTTATGAAATGGATAATATTTACAATTGGGCAGTAAATTCTAAATATCGCCTTTCATTTTGGGAACATATTAAAGCTTGTTTCAGTAAAGTTATTTGCGGCAGCATCGCTTTTAATTATGCTGACGTGAAAAGACCTTTCTATATAGAATGATAATGTCTATCTGCTTTTTCCTTTTCTTATGCAAGGCTTGGAAAAGTCCATTTTTTAGAGAGACATTTTTTCGCCGCTGCTTCTTATTCTTTTCTTGTCATTTTCGGATGTTTTATACTTTCATACTAATCAAAGTCTATATAATTGTTATGATGCAAATGATATTTTTCGTCGTCAGAAACGATTTTACTGTCTTGTATTTAAACTTAGTCTTTTTCAATATCTCTATATTATATGTATATATTCATTTTTTCAAAGGCATATTGCATTGAAACTAAATTTAGAGATTTATACTCGGAAAACATGCTGAATGGTTGACGATTCATAGGCGGTTTCACTGTAATGCGATTCACGATAAACCTCGCCTTGATGAGATGTTATGCTTGCAAGCAACTCATCGTCTTCCTCATTTTCATAAATATTTTTTAGCAGACCGGCATTATCAGGCAAGTTTTTACCATAATGAATAACCAGCTTGCGTCTGACTGTCAAATTGTCTATTTTATAATAGGAGTACAGACGAATATCCGCATCGACATCGTCTTTTGCAAGCCTGGACAGCAAATATTGGTTTTCTTCCGGCAATAATCGTCGCAAAGCCGAGAGGCGGACGCCTGCATTCTGGTCGGTTTCAGCAATTTCGGACAATATTTGCTGGTTTTCAGCGGGTACCAGCTTTTTTATGGCGTCACGACGGATGGTAGGCTCGGTTGCTTCCATGGCGACTTCGGCTATTAATGATTGATCGATAAGGCGACTCAAGGCAGCTCGACTTACGTCCGTTGGGGCATCTTTTTTTGCAATCTTGGCCAATAATGGCTGGTGCCGCTGCGGAATTAACTTCTCAATAGCGGCAACGCAAGCCCATTTTTCGCGCTCTTCGCCGGTAATTCTGGCCAAATTCAAGCGTTGCTCTTCAGTTTGAGCTTCATCGGCAGGGGGAGGAGAGGGGCTTCGCTCTGCCAATCTGGCAAGCAGAGCTTGATGTTGGTCGGGGATTAATTTATTTATGGCGGCCTTGCGAACTCGCCAGTCTTCGTCTATCTGAGCAACCTGTGCCAGAATAGCTTGGTTCTGTTCCGGGATTAAACGACTAACAGCAGCCAGGCGAGCTTCCCAAACGAATGCTTCTAATGCAATGCGGGATAATTTCTTTTGATCTTTACGGCTGTAAAGAAGGCGCTCCACGGTGGCGACGGCTGTTTCCTTGTCTTTGCTTTTCCAAGATACGGCGGTGATAAGTAACATGATGGAACTGTTTTTAAGCGTGTCATTATATAAAAGTCGATTGAGGAAAGTAATCTTTTTTTAATTGTTTTTGTCTCATTTTACCCTGTCGGCTATTAGCTTTTTTACCGATGTAAATTTTGCTTTTGCCTTCGTTGACTTCTTAAAAATGTTTTTGATGCGGTTCGTTCTGTCGGCTATTTGTTCTTTTTATGATGGTGATTCTGCAATTGCCTTCGTCGCAAGTCTTAACAAAGTTATTTTTTTGAAGTCGTCCAAAGTTAATAATCTTTTTTGACTTTTCAAACATGTTATCCAAAATATTTTCTCTATAAAAGAGATTACTGCCGGTTAATTTGAAAAAAGAAAAGTGGGGCGGAAATTTCCCCTCTCAAGTGAATTGCCAAGTCAATGCTTTAGCATCTTTGGCATCAAAATGCAATTAAATATGTTGTCTGAAAGATTTATGAAAAAGAAATATGAGGAGTGCAGACCGGAAGGAATGTTATTTCCACAGCCTGGAATAAAGCGTCTGAAAGCAAGTCGGAGAAGCGCAGTATTTGTAATCGCATAAGCTAAAACGGCAATTCTCCCAACAATGACGGGAAATGAGTCTTTCAACAAAGTGTTTTGAGCTATATATAAGGGAACAGCCGTGCGTCAACATGCAGGTGGGTGGTTTTTTAATATTTGTCTTTCGACGTATAATCAAAAAGCCCGCCGGAGAACTTTTCTTTTCTACCGGCTGGCTTTTCTTTTCACCTCTCCACTTAATAACATCACAAAAATTTACAAATAACTGCTTAATTACACATTTATAATGAAACTAATTCTCTCAAAAACAAGTTATGAAAAAGTTACCGAAGTATTTTTGTTTATAATTGAAGCAGTATCAAAGGCAGTAACTAAATATTGGGACGATTAAGTTGCAGTTATAACGGATATAACTTTTAATACACATTGTTATCAAACAAAGGAAAAATAACAATATGTCTGTTAGCATCCGTAAACCTCTTGCTCTCCTTTTTCATAAACATTTCTACTCCGGTAACTGTTAAGCATTACATTATTTTTGATAAATTGACTTTACATCTATTGCCAGATGACATTTTTCATGGCTATTCAACTTTTCTCTTATTATATTAATATCTTTCTATACATTTTTATGTCTCTAATCCACCGCTTACGGTATGAGTATTCGCATTACGTCACTCCATGGACTTAGCTTTCCGTTGGTGTTTTGCCAGCAGATCGAGACGTAAAGCATCTTCCCACGCTCTTCGTCGGAAAATTCGAGGACATAAGGCGTGCGCGTCGAGATGACCTTCTCATGCAGCTCGTCGCGGAGGAGCGGATGATCGATGTCGCTTAGGGAATAGGCGATTAATGCGCCAAAAACACCGTAGGGCTTAGCCCTGCTCGTGCTGCTGGCATCATGGTAGGCGATGACGACGCGCCCTGCACGGCGAACTCCAAGGTCCATCGTTGGCGGCTCGCTGTATCGCTCGATTGTCGTGTGCGTTTTCTTGTGTATCGGCAGTTCCATATTTTTACGGTCTTCATCCGTCACAAGTGGGTTATATGTAATATGGGCGCTGAGGAATTTGCGAAGTTCTGATTTGTAATTGTTAAGTGCAACGTTCTTTGCGGTAATAACACCGGGGGTCTTGGTATCAGGATTATTTGCAGCGGCATACTTTTCTTCGTAAATGTCACGGGCTTCCAGAACGAGTTTCAGGGGATTTTCGCTTGGCGTATTGCCCGCATCGGAGCTTGTACTTTTTGTTTCGCTGTTAATCTCTGCATCATGTCCGATTCCACCGCCGCCGACGCCGCCGGGCGTGTTGTTTCCGTCTTCCGGAAGCGGTATTCCCCATCGTGCAGCGTTGTTGAGCGAGTAGGTAATAAGGGCTTTTTGCCATTTGTAAAAATCGGATTCTCTGGTCGGTAAATTGTTTGTATGGGCCATTTTGGTTTAAATTAATTAGTTGTAATACTATGAAAAAAACTTTCCTGTAAGCATGTGTTAATATGAATATTGACAAAGAACATGTTGGATTTGTTGAGTATTGGCTTTTCTGTTGAATTTTAATCTTCAGTTTTGGCATTTCAAGTTATACTCTCTTGAATCCAACATGTTTATTTGTTGAGAAAACATGTTTTTTTGTCGATTGAACATGTTTTTCTGGGAATTGTACATGTTTTCCTGGCGATTGTACATGTTTTTCTGACGGCTGTACATGTTTTCCCGGCGATTGTACATGTTTTCTTGGCAATTGTACATGTTTTCCTGGCGATTGTACATGTTTTTTTGGCAATTGAACATGTTTTCCTGACGATTGTACATGTTTTTTTGGCAATTATGCAGGTTATAGAGGTAGCTGAACATGTTCAGCCGGCAGAAAAACATGTTCAACCGGGAGAAAAACATGTTCAATCGGGAAGAAAACATGTACAATCGGCAGGAAAACATGTTCAGCCGGCAAAAAAACATGTACAACAGGAAAAAAAACATGTTCGATCGGCAGGAAAACATGTTTAATTTACAGTCTGCCAAGTTGCCGGCGGGATTTGTCCGGTTGTTTTCCGGATTTCCCGTGATGAGTGCGAAGCTCATTGTTTGCATGTTCAAATATTTCTTTATCATATCATGTTTTTATTTGATGCGACAAAAATATAACTGTATTTCCGGATAATTATCACTTAAAATTCATCTGCTCATTCAAAATTTATATTATTTTAATCGGTTAAAAAGTTTCTTTTCACATCACAAATCCGAAAAACTCATTTTTGTCATCAATATAATTTTTTTTAAGGTTTGGATTAATGTTAAAATTTGCTGGAATGTCATTATAATTAGTAATTTATGATGGGTAAGTTATTTTTTTAACATTTGCCTGAAAGTTCATCTTTTAAATCATAATTGAAAATATTCACTCCTTTGGCATGGTAATTTTTCAGTGTGAGAGGTTCTCAATATATTTTGAGTCGTTTGTGTGTTTTCCTGCTGTATTCCAGGGGTGTGCCGGCACAAATAAACGCCCTGCGACAGGCGTAAACTTTATCCGAGCGTATCGGTTTATGTTATTCGTCTGTTGCAGGGCGTTGCCTTGCTTTTTTCTGTGTTGCTTCGGCCTTGGCTGCTATTTATGACGCTTAAACGGGAGTGGAGTCATCGTGTTCAGATGCTTTCGAGTTGATATTTGCGGATGCCGAGGCCTATTTTTTCGCCGTGCGCAAGTCCGGCTTGCCATTGCGTTTCGGGATGCACGAGTTTGAACTTGTCCTGCCCTTCGAGGTGGGTCTGGGGATATTTTTGTCCGAGTATGCTCTCTGTCAGCGACGGGGCTGTCGTGACCATGTCGGCGCAGGCCTGGTCGAGGGCAATCGGGTCGAAGGACGCGAGGATGCCGAGATCTGGAATTATTGCGGCGTCATTATGATTCCAGCAGTCACATTCCGGGGAGACGTTCATGATGAAGCTGACGTGGAAGTTGGGCTTGTCGGCGAGTACTGCTTTTGAGTATTCGGCTATTTTGCAGTTAAGCCGTTCGGAGGTGTCGCTTTCGCCGAGTATTGCGCCGTCGTACTGGCATACTGCTACGCATTGTCCGCAGCCTACGCACTTGTCATAGTCGATGGTTGCCTTTCGGTTTCCGTCCAGTTTGACTGCTTCGTGGGCGCAATGCTTTACGCATATTGCGCATCCGGTGCATGATTCCTTGTCGATAATGGGTTGTGATGCGGAGTGCAGTTCCAGCTTTCCTCCTACGCTTGCGGATCCCATTCCGAGGTTCTTTAATGCGCCTCCGAAGCCGCTTTGCTCATGGCCTTTAAAGTGGTTCATGCTGATGATAATGTCGGCATCGGCTATGGCAGCGCCTATTTTGGGGGCTTTACAATATTCGGCGTTGGGAAGGGGGATTTCGCGGTAGTCTGTGCCTTTTACTCCGTCGGCGATAATGACGTTGCACTTTGCGGAGATGGGGTTGAATCCGTTTTCCATTGCGCTTTGCAAATGGTCGACGGCGTTGGAGCGTCCGCCGGAGTAGAGTGTATTGCTGTCGGTGAGGAATGGCTTTCCTCCAAGGTTGCGGATAAGGGTTGTGAGGCGTGCGGCATAGTTGGGACGGATGTAGGCCAGGTTGCCGGGTTCGCCGAAATGTATTTTAACGGCAACGAATTTGTTTTTGAAGTCTATTGTCTCTATGCCTGCTTTTCGGACGAGGCGTTCCATTTTTACGAGGAGATTGCTTGAGGGAGTTGTGCGCAGATTGGTAAAATAAACTTTAGGTGTATTCATTTGTTACTCATTTAAATGTTATTTCTTGCCGTTTAGCTCATCGACTGTATAATTAAGGAAGCGATGGAAGGGGATTTGTAAACTAAAGATGTCTATTGCATGGGAAATCCATTCGGGGTCGTCGAAGAAACTGTCCGGTTTCTTTGTTGTTATGCAGTAGTCTTTGTAGCGCAGCAGATGTTCATACTCGAAATTAAAGGGGAAATTGCTTGGAACGCGCTTCAACATCTCTCCGTCAAGTCCCGGATAGACGGCTTTGAACGAGGGTCTTTCCAGGATGCCGAGAAATTCGTCGATATGGTCGTATATGTCTTGACGAAGGCGCCTTAACAGTTTGGGTTCCGGCATCCATAGTCCGCCGGATAAAAGGCAATTGTCCGGCTCAAGATGTAAATAGTAGCCTGAACGTGGACTTTTTCGTCCTCCGCCTGCGCAGATGTATGCTCCGAAATATGTCTTGTACGGAAGTTTGTTGGGGGAGAAGCGAATGTCTCTGTGGATGCGGAAGAGGCAGTCTTTTGCCTGAAGGTGGGCTAATTCCGAATCATTTTTGCTCAATCGGTCGATGATTTCCTGGATGATGCCTGTATGTGCTTCTTTGAGTTCGTTGTAACGGCCTTTGTTGGCGTTGAACCATTCGCGGTTGTTGTTTTGGGAGAGGTCTCTAAGGTAATTCAAGATTTCTGCTATTATGGTCATTCTTTTATGTGTTATGCTATTAATGTTTTATATTTTATGCACACAAAGATATAGCTTTTCGATTTGCTTTTTTCTGTTTGTTTTGTCTAGTTTGATGTTCCGTAAATGTTAATGTGCTTTTGAATCGTTGTGCAATTATATGTGAACTGAATTTTGGAACTGTAAACAATAACTGGCCAGGGTGTTTTTATGCTGAAAACGGATTGCTTGCTGAAGCCTTTAAACAAATTCGCTTCGGATTGGGAAAAATGCCGGATATTTTGGATTCATGCCTGACTGCTAAATTATTAAGGAGAAAAAGTCCCAGGCAGTTTAAACGTTCGTTTAATTTGACAGGAACTTGCTCCCGGAACGTCTGAATGGGAAACGCAGAACATATTGATTTTTCAGTATTTGCTTTGCGTCAAAAAACTTTTCTGCTACATTTGTTCCTGTCAAATTAAACGAACGTTTTTACTTACAAGGATTGTTAACTTTTTCATACACACAATTGCCTATGATAAATGATTGATTTTACAGAATGTTGGCTCTGTTGATAATACGGACAGGGCTGAACAGATTTTTTTTGTTTCACTTTTAGTTTTTTAACCCTAATAATTATTATGATGTATTATCTTAATAGAATTAAAACACAGATTTCTTTTTTTTCACTATGTATTTTATCCTTTTTCTTTCTGTCTCTTTCGCCTGTTGCTTTTGCACAGCAGGGGAACCTTGTGAAGGGAAAAGTTGTTGACGGGTCGACAGGGGAATCTATCGTCGGAGCCAGCGTTGTTCAGAAAGGAACTTCCAATGGAGTTGTGACGGACATTGACGGAGCTTTCAGTTTGAATGTTCCTCCCAGGTCGGTTCTGACTGTTTCCTATATTGGTTATGTTTCGCAGGATATAACCTTGCCGGAAAGGTCTAATATTGTTTTGAACATCCAGCTAAATGAGGATGTCCGTACGATTGAAGAAATAGTTGTCGTCGGCTACGGTACGCAGAAGAAGAGTGAAGTTACGGCTGCTGTCTCCTCGCTTAAAGGGGATAAGTTTAATACTACCGCGGCTGCCTCCAGTGCTTTGGAACTCGCCAAAGGGAAAATTCCCGGACTTGTTATTACTAATTCCAACGGTGGCGACCCTCGCGGCGGAGTGAGCATCCAAATCCGTGGCGTCAGTTCGATGCGCAGTTCCAATTCTCCCTTGATTGTTATTGACGGTGTTCCGGGTGGCGACTTGTCATGGATTCCGGCTGAGGATATCGAAGGGTTCAGCGTGCTCAAGGATGCTTCTGCGGCTGCCATTTATGGTACAAGAGGCTCGAACGGAGTTGTTCTTGTCACTACGAAAAGAGGAAAAACGACAGGCGAGCTTAAATCTACCTTTGAATACTCCGGATACATGACGCATGATTATGTTTACAGGCAGCCTGAAGTTCTTTCGGGCGAAGAATACCGTAATTATATGCAGGCAGGAGGTTACAATGCCAATATGATGGTCGATTACGGAAAGAATACCGACTGGCAAGACTTGCTGACCGACAGGGACAACCTCTCTCAGGTTCATAACCTGGCCATGAGTGGAGGCACGCGCACGACGAACTATCGTGCTTCCGTCTTCTACCGTGAGTTTAACCCTATTGCTGTTGAATCAGGAAACACTAACTGGGGAGCAAGGCTGAATGTTAATCATCTTGGTCTTAATGATCGTTTGGAAGTCCAGTTGAATTTAACTTCCAATTTCCGGGAGCGTAATCATGTCGGCGAAAATGACGCATGGGAACAGGCATCGCAACGAAACCCGACCGAACCTGCGAAAGATGAAAACGGAAATTGGCTGGAGGATAATGCCTATAATTCGTGGAATCCCTTAGCACGATATGAAACGAAGGAGGATATTAGTAATCGCTCTAGCTGGCTGCTTTCTTCAAAGGCTATCCTTACAGTCGTCGAAGGTTTAAAAGCTTCTGTAATGGGTTCATGGCAACAGTATAACCAGACAAGAAGTCAATACTTTACTCGCGACAGTAAAACCTCTGTCAATGATGTAGCTGGTGGAGGACGTGCGCAGAAATGGTCTGAAAATGACATCCGAAAGGGTTTGGAGATGACGCTGGACTATTCCGGAAGAATAAACGAGATTCATTCCATAAACATTATCGCCGGTCATAATTATGAATATCACGTCTTTGAGAGTTTTGACGCATGGAACTCCGGTTTCCTTACCGATGTCTTTGCCTACAACAATTTAGGGAACGGAACCGGCATCAGCCAGTCCGGAACATCCCGTGCTAATATGGGGAGCACGAAGCGCGACGATAAGCTGGCTGCCTTCTTCGGCAGAGTAAACTATTCATTGATGGATAAGTATTTGTTTTCTGCCACGATGAGGTACGAAGGTTCGTCGCGTTTCGGAAAGAACAAGCGATGGGGCACATTCCCTGCGGTTTCTGCCGGTTGGGCGCTGTCAAAGGAATCTTTCATGGAGAATGTAGAGTTTGTGAACAATTTGAAGGTTCGCATCGGCTATGGCGTCACCGGCAATATTCCTGATGACAACTATCTCTACATGACAACTCTCAGCACAGGCGGACAATATCCTGTCGGCAGCACATGGTATCAGACCTATGGCCCTGCGCGTAATCCGAATCCCAATCTCAAGTGGGAAGAAAAGCATGAACTGAACTTCGGTATTGACTACTCTATCCTCAAGGACAGGATTAGCGGTACGATTGACATCTATAACCGGAGGACGGTTGATATTCTTGACGAATACAATGCCCAGCTGCCTCCCTTTGTTCTTAGCAGTCTCTGGACAAATGTCGGGACGATGAGCAACAAGGGTATCGAAATCGGAATCAATGCCGACGTACTGAATAGCAAGTCATTCTCATGGAGCGCGGACTTTACATTTTCTTATCAAAAAAATATTCTCGAATCCCTGTCGAATGATATTTATAAAGCAACATATAAAGAATGGTACGGATTGCCTTCGCCCGGCGCCTTGGGCAATGCTTTCCGAACAGAAGAAGGTAAAGCAACCGGAGGTTTTTATGGTAAGCGATTCGCTGGATTTACTGACGACGGGCGCTGGCAATTTTATAATAAGGATAACCAAGTTGTTTCCCTCTCGGAGATTAAGCCCGAAGATCTTGCCTACATTGGCAACGGAACGCCGAAATATCAGGCATCCCTCTCCAATACATTTAAATATAAAGGGTTTGACCTGACCATCTTCTTCAGAGGCAAATTCGATTTTCAGATTCTTAACCTCAAGGAGCTTTATTTCGGCAATCTCAACTGGTTGCCAAACAACGTGCTATCTTCTGCCATTACGACGCACGCTCAGCTTCATGATGCGCCGCAGTATTCCGACTATTATCTCGAACAGGGAGACTTCGTCAAACTTGACAATCTTACTCTCGGATACAACTTCAAGCTGAAGAGCCACAAGTGGATCAGGAACCTCCGCGTTTATGCTTCCGGGCAAAACCTTGCCACTTTCACCGCCTACAAAGGCTCTACACCGGAATTGAACGATACAGGCTTTGAGCCTAGCGTCGAGGGGCGCTCATTCTATCCGGTTACTTCCACGTTAATGTTCGGTATCAATCTTGGTTTTTAATTTAATGAATACACAGATGAAAAAATATAGCATATTATTAATCGCAATCCTTTCCGGCTTAGTTTTCTCCGCCTGCTCCGATTTGGACGTACTTCCTTATGACCAGATAACGGCAGAAACTTTCTATAAAAATGCTATCCAAATTCAGGCCGGTGTTGAACGCCCATATACTCATGCCAATGCCTGGGCAGCGCCGACCGGACAGACCGGGCAGTGGAGAATATCCGAAATGTCTGCCGACCAGCTCGCTTGGCCACAAAAAGGTCGTCACGGATACGACGGCGGAGACCATGGACGTCTGCACTATCACTCGTGGACATCTGCTACGTCAGACAATACCACGTGGAGCGCATGGCGGTTGATGTTTTGGGGAATGGGTTTCTGCAACAGCACCATTGCAGACTTTGAACTGGTAGATTTTAATGCAATTGGCCTTACCGACGCAGACAAGGCAGGTTACATAGGCGAACTACGCGCATTACGTGCCTGGCACTATTTGCGGCTCATGGACCTTTACGGAAATATTCCCGTTGTCACTCAGGTTGGAACTCCGCTTAGCCCTCCAACAATTCCGCGAGCCGAAGTCTTCAAATTCATTGAAGACGAGCTTCTCGAAATCGCCGAGAATATGTTTCCGCTCACCAACGCCCTTGCCGGACGAATGAGTAAGGCGGCCGTCTATGCCATGCTCGTTGAAATGTATCTCAACGCCGAGATATGGACAGGAACGCCGCGGTGGGACGATTGTATAAAATATTGCGACAAACTGATTAACGGAGATGGCGGTGCACTCAATGGAATAATGCAGCTTGATGAGGATATAGACGTTACCTTCTCCAACAATAATGCCAACCTCTCAAAAGAAGCAATCTTCCAAATCGCTTACAGCAAAAGCCAGGGAATGTGGCTCGGTCGCGGAGATTTCGGCTCATACAATGAACGCGACATCATGAATACCGAGTATGGAGGCAACAACGGCATTGTCGTCACCCCAAACGCTTATCATGCCTATAATCCGAACGACCTGCGCAAGCATAGCTGGTTCTTTTACGGCATAGGTGATGGCTACGGAGGCTATAATTACCAAGGGCCATACAAGGACATAGGTCGCAAACGCAACGATTATGTACTCGGAACCGAAGAATTTACAGACAGGCCTATCATCTTCTGCTATAAACCCATAAAGGCCGTTATCGAAGTTTCAGGCTCCGCATCAATCCCCGTTGCTGAACGGACAATAACAATAAAGGAATGGAACTCCCCGGAATTTCCGGGAGACGACGCAAAACTAAAAATTCAGGAAGCCCTTAATGGCTCGACAACAAAAGCGCTTCTGTGCCAGAATTACGACAACAATATCAAGGAAGTCTATATGTCCGGTGCCTACAACGGGCAGAGCACAGAACTGCAATATCCCTGGAGTACAAAAAACGACTATCGTTATATGTGGCAGGATTGTGCAGAGAACACTGGCGCTCGTTATAATAAATACAAGACTGGGACACAGACTGACCCGAACTACGGCAACAATCACTTCATCCTGTATCGTCTCACGGACATATATTTTGCCAAGGCCGAAGCCCTGATGCGTAAAAGCGGAGGCTCGGCAACTCAAGCAGCAGTCGATTTGATAAACACCGTCAAGAAACGGGCGTTCCTGCCGGATTACTGGTCGTCCACCGAGGCTGAGACCGCTCGCGATCGTTATAATATCTCTACGTTAACGCTAGACGAGCTTTTGGTTGAACGTGGACGGGAGTTCATCTTTGAGGGCAAGCGTCGCACCGACCTGATTCGCTTCGAGAAATTCGAGTTTGCCATCCCCGGCTGGTGGGACGGCAATGCTGGATACGTGGACGGAAGTCAGGGGAGTATCAACAAGGACAAATCGCGCCGCTTGTTTGCAATCCCTGGCAATGCTCTCCAGGCCAACCCCAATCTAAAGCAAAACCCTGGCTACGACGGCTTGTGAACAGAAAATAGGGGATAATGCTTTTCCCTCGTTTAGAGTTAAGCAATTGGGTTAATTACTGATTCTCAAATTCTGTTTTTACTTCATCCATAAGAACGAAAGTTTCCCGGAATTTTCCGGGAAACTTTTGTTCTTTCAGAAATTTTTCACAGAGCCGGGAAAAATACTTAAAGAGCTATGTCTGAACGATTGTAGCTTGATAAATGTCTCCCGATGCAAGTAAACATCTGTATATTTTTGAAGCGTCGAATTAGTTCTAACCCCGGCGTTTCTTATCTATTCAAAATCTTCATAATTCTTTCTTTTTTATTGCCATGTTTACTTGAAAACAGACGGCTATTTTTAATACGGATTCATTACTATTATACTAAGCGGTTAGCACGAGATCTTTAAAGTCTTACAAGTAAAACTTTCTTTTTCGTTTGTCCTGAATTTCACGGCTGTACGGCTATTTCCAGACAGGAAGGGCTAGATTTTGGCAGGTGACGACATGAAAAGGGGGAGCTGAAGTTGGTCTTCGCTCCCCCTGCTGGTGTTTTTTGAGCTTTAGTTATTGTCTGCCTTCGACGGTGACTGTGGTACTCACTTTCTTGACGAGGCCTTGAAGGACATTGCCGGGGCCGAGTTCAGTGAAATGGGTTGCACCGTCGGAGATGAGATTTTTTATGGTTTGCGTCCAACGTACAGGGGCGGTCAGTTGGTCTATAAGGTTTCTTTTGATTATGGAGGGATCGGTTTGGGGCTGAGCATTGACGTTCTGGTATATGGGGCAAATGGGCCGGGAAAACCTGGTGCCCTCAATGGCTGCTGCGAGTTCTTCCTGGGCAGGTTGCATGAGAGGGGAGTGGAACGCGCCGCCAACCTTGAGCTGGAGGGCACGCTTGGCGCCTGAGGCGAGGAGCTGGGCGCAGGCTTGTTCGATGCCTTTGACTGTGCCGGAGATGACGATTTGACCCGGACTGTTGTAATTGGCTGGGACGACGACTTCGCCTTCTATTCCGGAGCAGATGCGCTCGACGTCTTCGTCGGGAAGGCCAAGTATTGCGGCCATCGTCGAAGGGAGGGCTTCGCAGGCTTTCTGCATTGCGAGGGCGCGTTTGGATACGAGAAGGAGGCCGTCCTCAAAGGTGAGGGCGCCGGCGGCAACAAGGGCGGAAAATTCTCCCAGAGAGTGGCCGGCAACCATGTCGGGGAGAAAGTCGGGGAGAGTTTTGGCAAGGATGACAGAGTGGAGGAAGACGGCGGGCTGTGTTACTTTTGTCTGCTTCAGATCTTCGTCGCTGCCGTCGAACATTTGCTCGGTTATTGGAAAGCCGAGGAGGCTGTTGGCTGTTTCAAAGAGGGCTTGGGCATCTTTGACGGTTTCAAAAAGCTGTTTTCCCATGCCGACGAATTGTGCGCCTTGTCCGGGGAATAGATATACCTTCATATTTCTAAGATTTTTCTAATTTAAGATTTTTAATAGCCGCAAAGGTAATAATTTTTGTTTTCAGGGGGCTTTTAAATAGACATTGTACTATCTTTGTCGCATTGAACAAACATTATAATAAATTAAATTTTTATATTATGAATCACTTATTATTTTTAGGAAATCTCGGAACAGGCGAGATTATTATTATCGCTATTGTTGTCCTTCTCTTATTCGGAGGCAAGAAAATCCCAGAACTCATGAAGGGAATCGGCAAGGGGGTCAGGAACTTCAAAGATGGGGTCAAGGGCATTGAAGATGATATTAACTTGAACGATACAGATAATACGACGAAGAAATAAGACGAAGATGCAACACGATGAGATGTCATTCTGGGATCATCTTGAGGAATTGCGCTGGACTTTATTCCGTTCTTTCCTTGCATTATTCCTTTTTGCGGTTGGCTTCTTTGCGTTCATGAGGGGGGAGTATGGGATATTCCACCATGTCATTATGGCGCCTACACGCGGAGACTTTATTACTTATCAAATCTTCTGCAAAGTCGGCTCTTACTTCTCGTTTCTAAATGAATTCTGCGATGCTTCCTTTGAAATCAAACTTATCAACATTAAACTGGCGACGCAGTTCTTTACGCACATGACCACTTCTTTCTGGCTCGCGGTGGTGCTCGCTTTTCCTTATTTGATGTTTGAAATCTGGAAGTTTATCAGCCCGGCTTTATATGAGAACGAGAAGAAAAACGTACGGTGGGTATTCCTCTTCGGAACTGTCATGTTCTTTATCGGTTGCGCGGTTGGCTATTTCATGGTTTTCCCCATGTGCTTAAGGTTTTTGGCGACTTACCAGATAAGCGCAGCAATAACCGAGCAGGTGTCTCTCGATTCATACATGGACAATTTCCTGCTGCTGATATTTATCATGGGCATCGTCTTTGAAATGCCGCTGCTCTCATGGTTGCTGTCACAGCTGGGACTCTTACGGAAGGCTTTCTTCCATAAATACAGGAGGCACGCCATTGTCGGACTGCTGGTAGCAGCGGCTTTCATCACCCCCAGCGCTGACCCGTTCACTCTTGCAATAGTGTTCATACCGCTTTACGCCCTGTATGAACTGAGCGCCTTCTTTGTCAAGCCTTCTCCAAAGGAGGAGGACGAGGAGGAGGAGATGCTCCAGGAGGCGTAAAAGATTTTAGCCCTCAAGGGCGGCGTCGTAATCTGTCGGTACTGGGTGTTGTTAACCGGCGATTGCGGCGCTCTTTTTTAATATCCATCCACGTTATTATTCAACGTTATTTTAATAGCACTTACATCATTCATGAACTCTGCAATCTATTTCAGGGATTCTTTCAACAAAGGGGCGCATGGCCTCGAACAGGCTTTCAACCGCCATGTTCAGCCCGTCGCATCAACGCCTGCCTTGCCGCCAACGGTGAAGCAGCCGGCATACATCGCCGTCAGACCATCGCGTGCGACCGTCGCAGCCAGCGGCTTCAAAGCCATCGCCGCCTCTCCCGCACAGCCAGCGGAGGAGGGCGACAACATTAATTACCAACAATAATTCATGATGAACGCAACAACCGACTGCTTTGTGACCCTTCGCCCATGGACGAAGGCGGACCTGACGTCGCTGGTCGAAAATGCCAACAATGTCAATGTCTGGAACGGGATGCGCGACAGTTTTCCGAATCCATACACGGAGAAGGATGGCAGGTTTTTTCTACGCATGGTCGCAAAAAGAACCATTCTGCCACTGGAATTTGCAATCGTCGTCGAGGGAAAAGCCGTCGGCGGCATCGGATTGAAGATGCAAAGAGCCAGGCCGCCACTCATCGCCGAGATTGGCTACTGGCTGGGAGAACCTTACTGGAGCAAGGGCATAATGACAAAGGCCGTCAATCTGGTAACAGGATATGCCTTCCAGTATTTGAAACTGCGGGAGATTGAGGCTTACGTCCTTGAATACAACAAAGCCTCGATGCAAGTGTTGATGAAAGCAGGCTTCAAGTATGACGGCCTTCATTACGAAACGGTACGCAAGAAGGGGCAAATCGTTTACTTCCACATCTTCTCGATTTTATCAAAAGAATAAACATCTAGACCGCCTACACTCTCTGACGAACCTCCCTCGCCGACTGTAAGGCATGGCTCCACTTCGACCGCCTCGAACGGCCGGAAGGCGATGCCTGCAAACATGCCGGCAGCCAGCTCCAAACTTCAGGCGCTCATTATTTATATGTCGGAAGCATATTCCATATTTCCGGTACTCATTATTTATATGCAGGCCAACCATCCAAACTGCCCAGCCCTCCATGCCGACATGTCGGGAGAGTTTCCCAACATGTCGGGAAAGTTAGCCAACATGTCGGGAAAGTTAGCCGACATGTCGGGAAAGTTAGCCAACATGTCGGGAAAGTTAGCCGACATGTCGGGAAAGTTAGCCAACATGTCGGGAAGGTTGGCCAACATGTCGGGAAAGTTAGCCGACATGTCGGGAAAGTTAGCCGACATGTCGGGAAAGTTAGCCAACATGTCGGGAACGCTTTCGGGAAAGTCGTCCGAAACCTCTGAAATGCCTTCCGGAAGCCACGAAACAGCAGCAGGAGCTGACGGCATGGCGCCGGGCAGGGTAGGGGAGGCGAAGCGCGAGGCGGGAATGTTAAAAGGCCGCGACAACGGCAACGAGGGCGAAGACCGTATTGCAGGCGGGTTTGCGGGAATGGTGCGATTTTTTTTCAACAGCATAGCGGATTTCTTTCACAAATGATGTAATTTTGGCGTACAGAAACTTATACACAAATGAATCTACCGGCAGGTCACAAGCTCCAAAAAGGCAAGTATAAACTTATCCGAGTCGTAGGACAAGGAGGGTTCGGCATTACTTATAAAGGCTTTCTTACCGAAATAAAAGGTCAGTTAGGCTCTATACGTTCGGAGGTTCCCATCTGTATAAAAGAGTATTTCTTTAAGGAATACTGCTTCCGCAACCAGGGATCTTTCAGGATTGAAGTTCATTCCGCCATGGGCAGGCAGCTGTTTGATAAATTTAAGGAAAAACTTATTAAGGAGGCCAGAATACTCTCCGAAGTCCGACACCCGAATATCGTCAACGTCCTCGATGTCTTTGAGGAAAACAATACGGCTTATATAGCCATGGAATTTATCGACGGACATTCACTGAAGTTTACCGTCGAAAAAGAAGGTGCAATGACCCTCGAACAGGCAATGAAATATGTCCGCCAAATATGCGAAGCGCTGCACTTTATTCATGCGAAAAACATACTGCATCTTGACATCAAGCCCAGCAATATCCTGATAGACGGCAGAGATAACGCAAGGCTGATAGACTTCGGCGTGAGCAAAAGATATGATTCCGGAGAAAGGGAAACGAGCGCCACGACACTTATACTGTCAAAAGGCTTCGCCCCAATAGAGCAATACGATAACGACGGGATGCAAACCTTCTCGCCATGCCCGGATATTTACTCGCTAGGGGCAACCATCTATTATCTACTGACAGGCAAGACGCCTGTCGAATCCATCCTGAGAGCAACCAGGCCATTCCCGCGCCCAAAGGAACTCAACCAGCACATCCCCGACAATATCGAGGAAGTCATCCTGAAGGCCATGGAAATAAATCCGGGAGACCGATACCAAAGCGTGGCAGAAATGATGGAAGCCCTGGGATTTACACCAGCCGGCGAAAATGTCCCGGCAGACACCCGGCATGACGCCGGCCACGACCGCGACAACAGCGATACGACACTGGCATACATCCCTCCGCAAACACAGAACGCCAACTCCGGCGAACCGGAACAGCCAGACTTCCAAACCGCCATCAAACCATGGCAGCAGAGGCAGAAGGATAAAAAAAGGAACATCATCCTCATATCTGTCGTCTTATGCGTCATGGCGATTCTTGGCATCTCCCTGTTTTCACTCATGGGAAAGAAACCGGTGGACGTCGTCCGACCGCAACCTGCCGCCGGAACCGATTCATCCATCATGAAGGGCGACGGAAATGCCCCGGTTGACGGCGAAAAGAAGAAGACGGAACGCCGACTGCTCGACCCTCCCGTCGTTAATCCCGTCAGACCATCAGCGAAAGACGGCGAAACAGCAATGAAACCCGACACCGCCGCCGGACAGCGAGACCGGGACTATCAACCTCTTATGACCTCCGCACGCGAGAAAATGGAAGCCGGCGACTTTGCCGGAGCTTATGACGACTATTACAAAGCATACAGAATAAATCCTACGGAAGAACTATACAATCTCCTCTCCGTAAGCATGGCAAAAAAGAAAGAGCAACAAATAGCAGAGAAACGAGAACAATACGAAATGAAAATGCCTTTTGGGAAACTGACAATCGTAAGGAAGAAATCCTCCGGCAAATACGGAGCTATTGATGAAGACGGCGAAGAAAAAATCGCCTGCAAATACAGAACCTCGGAGGCTTGGAGAGACGGCCTCCGCGCATTTGTGAGAGATGACAACCTTTCGGACATCTATGATTCGAGCGGGAATATGGTTAATACTAACGTGGCATACTAAAATGAAGAAATACTGTATATTATTTATTATATGCGTATCCGTCCCACCGATCGCCTCAGCACAGCAATCAACGGAATATAACCGAAAGGGCGACGAGGCGCTGAGGAAAAAGGACTATAATGACGCAAGGCTTTACTACTCCGAAGGAATAGCCAATTGCGACATGTACAGCATCAACAAGCTGACGGCAATATGGAAAGACAACGTCAACCTGCGCAATTCACTGCACAGCCTCATGAACCGCTGCCTGGGATGCCTGAACAACGGCGCCGCTCAAAAAGACAGCGACGCCATCGCCCTCCTGAGCGAGTACTACATGGAAGGCATCGGGACGCAGAGAAGCCCCGAAATGTCCGCACACTGGGCAAACGAACTGAAAAACTTCAACAACACCGAAGAAGAGGAGCAGGTCGAGACCTATACCGGCTCAAAGAGGGAAGTGCCGCGCACTCGCATCTTTGCCGGATATACCTTCTCCTTATATACACCCATTGGGATAACATTCGGCGCCTTCGGCCCGAAAAAAGGATGGTACGGACGGATAAAAACCAACGCTGTCTTCCGCAAGTACGACGGCGAAATGACGCTCGCCACAAACGAGAACGGACGGGAGCTTCCCCCCGCATCGCTGGAGGATTATTTAAAGCGCGAACAGTCAATGAGCACCCTGGCTCTGTCGGGGGGAATGATGTTCCATATCGACGACCTGCTGTCCTTCTCCCTCGGCCTGGGATATTTCAAAACCGACAGAATATTCGCCTATACCAGGCTTGACGATGCGGGAAACATCATAGGCGACAAGCAATACTTCAAGGTGAAGAACTACTCCTACCAGGGGGCAATTGCAGAGGTTGACGGCATTTGGGCAATCGGAAAGCTGTATGTCGCCGCCGGAATAGGCAGCCATATCTCCAGCAGGCTGTATTTAGACTTCAACATTAGTGCAGGAATCTTTTTCTAAATCAATCATTCCATGAACAGACCGTTATACATCATAGCTTTATTTACCCTCACTGCCGCCATGGCGCTACTCGACAGCTGCCTGAAAGAACCCGACGACGCCATAGGAATAATCAACGGCGGAAGCCCCGTAATCCAAAACGATTCAATCGGGAAAGTCAAATCCCATTCGATAGAAGTCTTCGCCGTAGTGGCAAGGCAGAACGGCTCTCGCGTAGACAGCTGCGGCTTTTATATCATCAAGGACGGTACGACGGACACAACCTCCGTCTCCTTCAGACCCGAAGCCGGTGCGAAAGCTCCGATAGCCTTCAATACAGTCGTCAAGAACTTAAGTATTAATACCTCCTACCGCATCATCGCTTACGCCGGCAACAGCGAAGGACTCTCCCTTGGAAAGTTGCAGAAAGCCACCACCCTTAACGGAGCAGGCCTAATCACGACTATCGTCCCGCCGGACAGCATCGCCGGAACATCAGCCCTGGCCGGAGGGAGAATCGAAGACCGTGGAGATGCGGACATCTCTGAATACGGGCTAATATTCTCAAAGGGAGAGGCCATGACGATTGCGGATACAATCATTGCCACCTCCATGAAGGGCGATTCCTTCCTTATCAAGCTCGAAGAATTGTCGCCCGGCTCCGCATATTATGTGCAGGCATTTGCCAAGAGCTTGTTCGGAATATTCAAGGGGGCAGTTGTCCCCATCGTCACCCGAAGCGGCGGCCCCGTACTTGGGGAACTGAAGCTGGGCGAGCCGCAGTTCAGGGACATCTCGTATTCCGCCTCCGTCCTCGCTGACGGCAATGCCGAAATAACTGAGAAAGGGATCTGCTGGACGGAATATCCCGGAATCCCAACGATCGCGAATAGCAAAAAGATAGATTATTCCGAAGATTTCAAAGGCTCCATCGACGGCCTCATGCCGGGCGTCCACTATAATGCGAGGGCTTATGCAACCAATATGTATGGCGTTGCGTATAGCGAGACTATTGATTTCGTAACCATGAATGATTATTCAATAGTGCAGATGGAGGAGTTTTTCAATATCGCGGATGCCATGGTCTTTGCCAGAGCGAAAATAGTTGTCAATTCAGGCATTATCGAAATCGGAGGATTCTGTTGGGCTACTCATCCGGAACCGACCATTCAGAAGGACAGTATCAGCATAGTTAGTCCCATCGGTAACATTGGCTCGTTTAGTGGCGCCATCACCAAGTTGAAAGGGAACACGACTTACTATGTAAGGGCTTTCATCCAAACTGCCAGTGGCTCCACAGGATACAGTAATGTTCTTACCATAACAACGCCTCCTATCTTTGAAACTGTTGCGACTTTCCCCGGAGGCACACGTCTTCCCAACTCAGTCGCTTCCTTCACCGTGCCGGGAAGCATTAACACCACGTATATATTAGGAGGCGATAAAGGCTCGGATTTGACCAACGAACTTTGGGCTTATAACCTTGGCGACCGATGGGATCAAATGGCTTACTTTCCGGGCGGGAGCAAAAAATGGCAAACCGCTGTGGTTTCAACGCCGACCAATGGCGCATACATATTCGGCGGAGTTGACAATGCGAATGTCGCAACCAATAGTCTTTATTGTTACAATCCTCTTAACAATACATGGGAACTAATAACGAAGGAGGGAGATGCGATATGGCCGACGCCCGTCCACTCCGCAGTCGGTGTCGCTTATTTCTATAATACCTGCTTTATCGGGGGGAATCGCAATGGCGCTATAAGCAATGAGGTTTGGGTATATAATACAAGATACTCGACTTGGGAGAGGAAGAACGACTTCCCGGTAAGGCAATACAAAGGTATTGCCGTCAATCAACCCTATACGGGCATGTTCTACGCTGGACTTGGACTAACAGATCTTGCAGGGACAACATCGGACAAAAGACTGTGGTCATACACAAATAAACCGTCGGACGATGTCTGGAGAGAGGAGACTGTCTTCCCCGGTGATGGGCAAATTCGCTCCGCCATCTATCATAAAGAATCTATATATATGATTGATGATACCGGACAGATATGGAGATACGACTTGACGGGCCGCTTCTGGGAAAAGAAATCGTTACTCCCCATCAGCAACAGGGGGGATTACCAGCACACTATGTTCGTCCTCGACAATACAATATATATCGGCTTCGGCCCATCGTATCGCTCGCTTATCAAGTACGACATCTCATGGGATGCTTATTGATTGGTCATGGATAAGGACAGTTTGATTGAACTCATTTGCAGGAATGTCGATAGATTGACCGACTTTGATTCGGACAATTATCGCTATATACCGCTGCATCAGAAACCGTCGCCATCGGTTAAGGCTGTTGCGCAAATCATGGAGGTGCTCAAGAAAATTCTTTTTCCGGGCTTCTTCGGGCCGCTGGACGAAGCGCTTCCGGCTTCGGCCAAGGTATACGCCGAGGGATACTTGCTTAAAGTCTTTGAACTTCTGCTTGAACAAATAGATAATAGCCTTTGTTTTGAATCGGAATATGATAATACCAGGGAGCAGGCTTCGGCGCTCGCTGTGGAATTTATTAACAAACTCGCGGACATCAAAGCTCTGCTCTCTACCGATGCGCAGGCTATATTTGAGGGAGATCCCGCTGCGTCGAGCCTGAGTGAAGTGATTTTCTGCTATCCGGGTTTCAAGGCAATTCTGCACCAGCGTGTCGCCCATGAACTTTATAGAATGTGCGTGCCTATTCTGCCTCGTATGATAACGGAGATGGCGCATACGGAAACGGGGATAGATATTCATCCGGGGGCGGAAATAGGAAAGTTCTTCAGTATCGACCATGGCACAGGCATAGTCATCGGACAAACGACCATCATTGGCGATCATGTACGGCTTTACCAAGGTGTAACGCTGGGCGCAAAGCGTTTGTATCTGAATGAGAACGGTATACCTATGAATATACCGCGTCATCCGATTATCAAGGACAATGTAACTATCTATTCCAACACCTCGGTCTTGGGGCGTATCACTATCGGTGAAAATTCCGTTATCGGTGGTAACATCTGGATTACGAACAGCGTGGAGCCTAATTCGCATATTCGCCAGCCAAAGGCGGTTAATGAATAACGTAACAGTAACTTTGACCGGCATGAAGCCATAAGCGTCGGAAGACGTTCTTACAAGTAACGATAAAGTAAACGCCTAAATTCTCATCGGGATTCATTCTAATCTCCACAGAGAATTTAGGCGTTTCGTTTTGCCTTTATTATAGTCCCCATCAGGGGCATATCTCTTATCTTCTCAAAGCCCCTTCGTCTTTGCCTCTGTCCATAGTGCTTCCATTTCCGCAAGGGTCATCTCTTTCAGGGGGCGATTCTGTTCGCGGGCTTTTTCTTCAAGGTAGTTGAAGCGGCGGATGAACTTTTGGTTCGTGCGTTCCAGGGCATTGTCGGGGTTTATCTTGTAGAGCCGGGCGGCGTTGATGAGGCTGAAGAAGAGATCTCCAAATTCGGCTTCGATCAGGTTGGCGTCCATCGTGGAAATTTCTGCCTCAAGCTCCTCAAACTCTTCTCGTATCTTGTCCCATACCTGAGTGCGCTCCTCCCAGTCAAAGCCGGCATTGCGGGCCTTGTCCTGAATACGGTGAGCCTTAACAAGCGAGGGGAGGGACGAGGGTACGCCTTCAAGGACTGTCTTGTTCCCGCCGCGTTCATTGAGCTTGAGCTGCTCCCAGTTTTGTTCGACTTTCCGGGAGGTTTCGGCAGCTGTGGAGCCGAAGACGTGGGGGTGACGGTAGATTAATTTCCGGCAAAGGGCGTCGCATACGTCTCCAATATCGAAGACTGCCTTCTCCTCGCCTATTTTGGCATAGAAAACGATGTGGAGAAGGAGGTCGCCCAGCTCTTTCTTTATGTCGTCATTGTCGTCGCGTATGATGGCGTCGCACAGCTCGTACATCTCCTCGATAGTATTGCTTCGGAGGCTTTCGTTTGTCTGTTTCCTGTCCCAGGGACATTCAATCCGGAGGCGGTCGAGAACATCGAGCAAATGGCCGAATGCTTCAAGTTTGGCTTCTCTTGTCTTGGTTTCCATACGGGTTATTTGCGGTATTTGGCGAGGCCGTCTGTTAAGAACTTGTGGTATTTGGCAATGTCTTCGTCGTAGGCGTAGGACGGGGCGAGGGGATGGCCGGAATTGTCGAGGAGCACGTAGAACGGCTGGGCGTTCGCTCCAAATTTGCTGCTTTGGAGATAGCTCCAACGATCGCCTACGGTTTTAAGTTTGCGCTTCTTGCCGTTTTCTACTACTTCGATGGGTTTCGCCAGCTTGGTTTTGTCGTCAACGTAAAGGGTGATTAATACGTAATCCTTTTCGAGAAGGTGTTTCACCGAAGGATCTGTCCAGACAGAGGCTTCCATCTTGCGGCAGTTCACACAGCCGAAACCGGAAAAGTCAACGATGACCGGCTTGCCCGCACTGGCGGCATATTCCATTCCTGCCTCGTAATCCTCAAAGGCTGCATGGACTTCGCTGTCGTACAGACTGAAATCTTGTGTGTACAGCGGAGGGGCGAAGGCGCTTACGGCTTTCAGCGGGGCGCCCCACAGGCCGGGAAGCATGTACAGGGAGAACGACAGGGATGCTATCGCAAGGAGGAGACGGGGAACGGATATGCGACCGGCTTCGCTGTCATGGGCGAAACGCAGCTTGCCGAGAAGGTAGAGGCCTAACAAGGCGAAGAGAACTATCCATAGAACTAAAAAAGTCTCTCGATCAAGTAGTTCCCAACCGTAAGCTAGGTCGGCAACGGACAGGAACTTCAGGGCTAACGCCAATTCCAGAAAGCCTAACACGATTTTCACCGAGTTCAGCCAGCCTCCGGAACGGGGAAGTCTCTTCAGCATACCGGGAAAGACGGAGAACAGGGCGAACGGAATGGACAGGGCGATGGCAAAGCCGGACATGCCAATCGCCGGGCCGGACATCTTCCCCATCGTGGCTGCCTGTACTAACAGCGTCCCGATGATTGGCCCTGTGCAGGAGAAGGAGACCAGCGCCAGAGTGAAAGCCATGAAGAATATGCTGATGATGCCGGTCGTCCGCTCGGCCTTGCTGTCCATCCTGTTTGTCCATGATGATGGGAGGGTTATTTCAAATGCTCCTAAAAAGGAGACGGCGAAAAATATCAGCAGAATACTGAAGAGTATGTTGAAGACGGCATTGGTGGACAGGTCGTTCAGGGCGCTCGCACCGAACAGAGCTGTTATTGCCAGTCCCATTGATACATATATAACTATGATGGCAAGCCCATATACCAGGGCATCGACTATGGATTTGCGGCGGCTCGACGTGCGCTTGAGGAAGAAGCTGACCGTCATCGGTATCATCGGCCATACGCAGGGGGTTAACAATGCCAGAAGACCGCCGATAAAACCTGCAAAAAAAATGTAGAGCCATGACATGTCAGCGGCGGAAAGGCTGACGTCGCCGAAACTCTTCAATTCCTCTGTTACGGACTGCCATAATTCTGATACGGCATGCTCTGCCTGGCGAAGGGGGGCAACGCGGATAGGGACTTCCTCGGACGGGGAGGTTGAGGGAACAGTAATCGCCTCGGCTACAACGGGTGTGTCTTCCTTCTCGGAAACGGGCTGGGGAGAGACTGCCGCCAAGTCGTCGGGGCGCTTGATGTTCTTTCGGTCGAACGCGAAGGTCTCACGTTCGGGGGGGAGGCAGCGAGCGTCGTCGCAAGCGATATATTCCACCTCGCCGACGACCTTGAACGTCTTCGCATCCGTAATTTTCAGCTTCTGGCGAAAGGTGACGGAGCCGGAATACCAGCGCAACTCCATCTTGAACATATCGTCGTGGACGCTGGTGGGGGCTGATGTCGCTGTGGGTTTACCGACAAGCTCGGCGCCATGAAGCGTCTCAAATGTGAAGGACGTCGAGACGGGGCCGCCGGGAGGCAAGTCCATGTCGTATAAATGCCAACCCTTGTCAATCGTCGCGGAAAAAACGATCGACTTCTCGCCCGCTACGCTCTCGTCCAGCGTTATCCGCCATTTGACGGGTGCGAATATCTGCGCTTCGGCGCACAGGGAGAGGAGCGTTACTACTATTATATATAGTGTTTTTTGCATGTCATTACTTTTATTTACACATAATTATTGATGCAAAGATAAGATTCTAATAACAAATATTGGCTGGGATGATGCTCTTTAATATATGTCATGATTGCAGGAAACAGCCTTCGGGCAGTCCGGCAGGCCTAAACATGTCCCAGCCTGATGTACCCTTGTCAGCGATCGTGTTGGTCCATGATGCAGTCCGGCCTGGTCTTATGCAATAAGTCTGTTGCCCAATGTGGAAGAAAACATGCTTTGAAGTCTGAAAATGTCAGTCCACCTTGGGGGACGATATGATCTGCATCCGGATCATGTCAGTCCACCTCGTGGGAAGGTCTGATCTGCATCCGGATCGTATCAGTCCACCTTGTGGGAAGGTATGTTTTGCGTCCGGATCATGTCAGCCCACCTCGTGGGAAGGTATGTTTTGCATCCGGATCATATCAGTCCACCTTGGGGGAAAGTATGTTTTGCATCCGGATCATATTAGCCCACCTTGTGGGAAGGTATGTTTTGCGTCCGGATCATGTTTTCCCACCTCGTGGGACGGTTTTGCGGACGGCGGGAAGAGGCCGGTCTTCCATGCGGGCAATGGCGATTCATTTCCGGAACGCCTTTTTCCATGCTCCGGACAAATATTCTTGGAGGGCGGATGAGAACGCCTTCGCAATGGGGCAAGTCAAAAAATATTCAGTAACGGTTGAAATTCTTCATGAAATTGTAATGGAAATTCGATGGACTAGTAGTACTTTTGTCGGTGAAATCGAATTTATACTTTACAGTTAAATCTTAATAATGAAATTAATGAGACAATATCTTTTGCTACTGATTCTAACTCTATCAGGGCTGTTATCAAGGGTTGACGCGCAGGTGACAACCTCGTCCATGAGCGGAACCGTTACCGACGCTGATGGCGCTCTAACAGGGGCGACGATCATGGCAATCCACCTGCCGACAGGCACGCAGTCAGGGACGGTAACGGATTCCAAAGGCTATTTCAGGTTGCAGAACCTCAAACCCGGAGGCCCCTACAAGGTCTCGATCGCCTTCGTCGGATACAGGACAGTCGAACATAACGATATTTCACTTGTGCTGGCTGACAACTACGTGCTGAACGTACAAATGAGTGAGGACGCCAAAAACCTGACCGAAGTAGTTGTTGTCGCCAACGCACTAAACTCCAATATGAACAGCGACAGGGCAGGGGCGCTCACCAGTCTCAATGCCCGCGACATGGCTCTTATGCCGAGCATAAGCCGTAGCATAAACGATATGACAAGGTTAACGCCTCAATCTAACGGGCAGTCGATCGGCGGAGGTAATTACCGGCAGAATTTTATCACCGTCGATGGCGCTGCCTTCAATAATGCTTTTGGAATAGGGCAGAATCTCCCTGGAAACGGCTCGCCTATTTCCGTCGATGCCCTTGACCAAATCTCTGTTGTACTGACGCCTTATGACGTCCGTCAGAGTGGATTTATAGGTGCGGCCGTCAATGCCGTAACCAAATCGGGAACGAACGAGTTTAAAGGCTCGCTTTATACATACATGACTGACGACAGGCTAAGGGGGAATAAAGTCGAAGATGAATATTTCACAAAGCCGCCTTCGTCGTACAACCTCTACGGTCTGACGCTGGGCGGGCCGGTCATCAAGGATAAACTATTCTTCTTCGTCAACTTCGAGAAGGAAAAGACTGTGGAGCCGGGGCCTACGAGCACAGCCTCGACAGACGGCATCGGGAACGGAACTACAATTGCGCGGCCTACGGTTAGCGACATGGAGATGATGAGTAAATATTTGAACGACAAATATGGGTATCAGACGGGGCCTTATCAGGGTTACTCCTTCGACAGTCCGGGACAGAAGTTTCTCGCACGTATCGACTGGAACATTAATGACCGCCACAAGGTTAATCTAAGGTATAGCTATATGGATTCAAAAAAGCCTACCATCCCGTCAGGTTCGACTTCGCCTTTCTCCAGCCTTTACATCGGCGGACGCACAGGTATGGATGCAATGTGGTACCGGAACAGCGGATATTTTCAGGAGCAAAACTTCTCGTCACTGTCAGGGGAGTGGAACTCGACTTACATGGGCGGACAGCTCAGCAACTCTTTCCGCGCTACATACTCCTTTCAGGATGAGCCGAGGAGCGTTAGCGGAAACAAGGACTTCCCATTCGTGGACATCCTGAAGGATGGGAGGCCATACACGTCTTTTGGAACAGAGATATTTTCCTACGGAAACCTCCGGCAGGTAAAAACTTATAACGTCACGGAAGAGATTAAGTACTCGTCGGGGATAAACAATTATACCCTTGGACTGAGTTATGAGAAGAATCAGACCAAGAATGGATTTATGCGCTTCGGCACTGGCTTCTATGTCTTCGATTCATGGGACGACTTCACTAACGGTGGTCTCCCTTCAGCTTACGGAATAACTTTCTCCAATACGCCTGGGTATGCGCAGGCGTTCCCCAGCTTCAAGTTCGACCAGTACAGTTTCTACCTTCAGGATGAAGTTAAGCTGGGCAATAATCTTACTCTCACAGGAGGTGTCCGTTTCGATCTGCCGATTTATCCGGAAGCCCTCGCAGAGCATCCAATGATTTCCAAGCTGGATTTTAACGGGAAGCATTACAGTACTGCCAATCTCCCGAAGACGCGCTTGATGTTCTCCCCCAGATTCGGATTCAATTATGACTTCACCGGCGAAAGACAGGTCGTGGTCAGAGGTGGTACGGGTATTTTTACCGGTCGCATCCCATTTGTATGGATATGTTCGCAGGCCGTTGATGCTGGGATGCTGCAATCGACAATGATGTACAGGGGCGAAGACGTTCCCGGCCCGTTCAACCCCGACCCTAAGGCGTATTATCCAAAGAATCAGCCACAGGCGGGAACAAGCATTCCCACGGGAGGATTTACTGTGATGGATCCGGAGTTCAAGATGCCTTCGGCATGGAAGTCGTCCGTCGCGGTGGATTTCAAACTCCCACTGGGATTCAATGCGAGTATAGAAGGAGTGTATAATAAGGATATTAATGCTGTAATGGTATATAAGGAGGGGTTGGTTGAACCGGTACGGATGAATATTCCTGGATACCCCGACCATAGGCTGGTGTATCCTTCCGGAGCAGCAAAATTTCTCAACAGGTTGAACTCGTCAGGTATTCCAAACGCAACAGGGAATAATGGGGCGACACCATTCTTCGTCACCAACGCCAAGGATGGCAACGGCTATTACAGCTCTGTTACCGTCAAGGTTGACAAGAATCTCTGGGAGGGACTAAGCGCTATGGTGGCCTACACACGTTCGTTTGCCAAGAGTCTTCACGACGGATGGGGCGACCAGATGTCAACCGTATGGAATGGCTATCCGACTGTGAACGGTTCCAATACGCCCGAACTGGGATATGCAAGCTATGTGATGCCGAATAATCTTATCGGCTCTCTGTCTTACAGGTTCGGCGGCTTCACAACGTCTGTGTTTTATACGGGGACGAACAGTGGCAGAGGCTCATACTTCTATTCCTCCAACATAGTTCAGGATGGGGCTAGTACATCTTCCAATCTTATCTATGTTCCGAAAGACCCAAGTGAGATTCAGTTTGTTGATTACAAGTCGGGGGATAATGTGATTTGGACGGCGCAGCAGCAAAGCGACGCCTTCTTCCGATATATTGAACAGGATGAATACTTGCGTACACGAAAAGGGCAATATGCGGAAAAGAATGCCGTAGTGTTTCCCTGGCAGCATAGATTCGATGTTAAGTTCACGCAGGACTTTACCGTCAAGGCGGGAAAAACTAAAAATACTCTCCAGCTTGGTCTTGACATTACGAACTTCGGCAATCTGCTTAACTCCAAATGGGGGAATACATACGCCATGAACCAAGCGCAACTGCTGATCATGACGAATGCTAGTGCAGTTACACCCGACGGCAATGTAGTTCCTACTTTCAACCTCAATCGGATAGCCGGAACAAGCGAACTGCCGGAACAAACGTTCAGGAAGGTGGTGGGGAATTTGTCCACGTACTATATGCAGTTTAGTGTGCGCTATATCTTCAATTGAAATTGTCATAACGTAATATTTCATGGAAAGCCCCGGACCTGGCAACCAATCATCTTCCGATGATACGGGGCTTTCTTCTTTTAAACTCAATTGGATTAGTACGGATGATTCACATATATAATTTAATGTAAACATGAAACAGATTGCTGTATTGATTGTTTTGCTCTTCCTTGCCGGCACCGTAGCGGCGGAGGAATTTGTTACCGGTTTTGTCTTTGACGACGTCAACCGGAATGGTAAGAAGGAGAAAGCGGAGAAGGGAATACCGCAGGTCGCCGTGTCGAACGGTAAGGATGTCGTTCTGACTGACATGTCCGGGAAGTATAAACTGCCGATCGGGGCGGATAATATCATTTTCGTCATTAAGCCCACAGGTTATAAAACAGCAACGGATGAGTTCAACATTCCGAAGTTTTTCTACATTCATAAGCCGGCAGGTTCGCCTGAGTTGAAGTACAAGGGGGTTGAGCCGACGGGGAAGTTGCCTAAATCGCTCGACTTTGCTCTCCAAAAATATGATGAGCCTGATGCTTTTACGGCTTTAATCTTCGGTGATACGCAACCGTATAACGAGACTGAGATAGACTATCTCACCCGCGGCATAATCGCTGAGGCCGCTGAGACGGCCAAGGAGGCAATGTTCGGAATCACGCTGGGCGACCTTGTGGGCAATAATCTCTCATTGCATCTTCCGTATAAACATGCTATTAAGAAAGTCGGCATACCGTGGTATAATGTTATGGGCAACCATGACAGGAATTATGATACGGACGAAGACCGATTGTCCGACGAGGCGTTCGAGGCTGCTTTCGGGCCGAACAACTATTCTTTCAATTATGGGATGGTGCATTTTGTCGTTCTGGATGATATTTTCTCTCTGTCGAAAGGAGGAAAATATACAGGCGGATTAAGAAGCGACCAGCTGGAGTTTCTTGCTAACGATCTTAAGCATGTTTCTCCAAGTCAGCTGCTGGTCATCGCCCTGCATATTCCGCTTACGGGCATAGAGGCGGGAGCCTTCAGAGAGGACGAAAGGAAGAAGATATATGCCCTTGTTAAAGATTATCCGAGGGTGCTTGTCTTGTCCGCGCATATGCACTTTCAATGTCAGAGCTTTGCAGGTAATATCCATGAGTATAATGTAGGCGCAACTTGTGGAGATTGGTTTTCGGGGACGATGGACAAGAATAATCTCCCACTCTCAATCATGTGCGACGGCACGCCGCCCGGATATGCTTTTCTGCGAATTGCCGGCAATAACTATGCGCTGAATTATAAAGTATTTGACAAACCGACTGAGTATCGCATGTCGATATACAGTCCCAAAGTAGTGAGAGCCAAAGCCTCCACTACTGCCAATATCTATGCCAACATATTCATGGCAAGCGAACGTGATGTGGTTGAGTATCGCATAGACAATGGAGAATGGTCGAAGATGCAGTTGACGAAAGAATTTGATCCGGCCTACTATCGCTACGTACAAGATTGGGACTATCTTGACGAATTAGTCCCCGGTCGCCGACCGTCCAACCCCGAAATATGCCGCCACTTGTATAAAGCTCGCCTGACGACCAACCTTCCCATCGGTGAACATCGTATCGAAGTCCGAACGAAGGATATGTTCGGTCAAACGTACTCGCAGCAAAGTCTCTATCGGGTTGAGTAGAGATGCGATAAAAGAATTTTGGACTAGATTGCTACTAATACGAAAAGTTTTGTCGTATGCTGGAAATATGTCTTTTGATAAGGTGATTTAATATCTTGTAAATATGGTATTCGATTTGGACGAAGATGATAGATCTTAATACCGAGTTTTTCTAAATACGAGACATGAAAGGCTCATTTGGAGGGGAATACGTTTGCTATTCAAAAAAAAAGCTATCTTTGTCGGTCGTAACGCATACGAATTATTGTTTTAGTAATATATTTTTAATCTAAATTTAATTAGAAAAGTGGATACTTTAAGTTTTAAAACCATTTCTGCAAACAGAGCAACAGTGAACAAGGAATGGGTTATAGTAGATGCAACCGGGCAGACATTAGGACGCTTAGGCTCAAAAGTAGCAAAGCTTTTGCGCGGTAAGTATAAGCCTAATTTTACTCCCCATGTGGATTGTGGTGATAACGTAATTATCATCAATGCAGACAAAGTCGTTCTTACCGGCAACAAGTGGAATGACCGTGTTTATTTAAGATATACTGGCTATCCTGGAGGCCAAAAGGCATATACTCCCGCCGATCTTAAAGCCAAGGGCGATGATAGATTGTTCCGGAAAGTAATCAAAGGAATGTTACCCAAAAACAGACTTGGAGCCAAGATAATTGGTAATCTATACGTGTATTCGGGAAGCGAACATAAGCAGCAGGCGCAAATGCCTAAGATGATTGACATTAATTTACTTAAATAAATATGGAAATTATAAATGCAATAGGAAGGCGCAAAGCTGCCGTAGCACGTGTTTATCTTAATGAAGGAACAGGGAAAATAACAATTAATAAACGCGCATTGGATAAATATTTTCCTTCTTCAATCCTTCAGTATGTTGTCAAACAACCCCTCCAAAAATTAAATGTTACCGAGCAATATGATATTCGTGTAAATTTGAATGGAGGTGGATTCAAAGGACAATCGGAAGCGGTTAGATTAGCGATTACCCGTGCACTGATTAAGATTAATCCGGAAAATAAACCGCCGTTAAGGGCTGAAGGTTTTGTTACGCGCGATGCAAGGTCAGTAGAAAGAAAGAAACCGGGACGCCCGAAAGCACGCAAAAGATTCCAATTTAGTAAACGTTAATGCGTATATAGAGATAGAGAACGTTTAGTATCTAAATTATCAGGATTCTTTTTACATGAAGATATGCAGATTGGCTACCTGATAGTTGAACTTAAACAGAAAGTAAACGAATAAAAGAAAAGACATGTCAAGAGTAAATTTTGATCAGTTATTAGAAGCGGGGGTACACTTTGGACACCTCAAAAGGAAATGGAACCCCGCGATGGCTCCGTATATATTCATGGAGCGCAATGGTATCCACATCATTGATTTATATAAAACAGTAGCTAAAGTAAATGAAGCAGCGGAAGTAATGAAAAACCTTGCCAGAGCAGGCAAGAAAATACTTTTCGTAGCAACAAAAAAACAAGCCAAACAAATAGTGGCGGACAAGGCTGTTTCCGTCAGTATGCCTTATGTTATAGAACGCTGGCCAGGTGGAATGCTTACCAATTTCCCGACAATCAGGAAGGCCGTCAAGAAAATGAATAATATCGACAGAATGACCAAGGATGGGACGTTTGATAATCTGTCTAAACGTGAAAAACTTCAGATTAAACGGCAACGTGCCAAGTTGGAGAAAATGTTAGGTTCGATAGTGGACTTAACTCGTCTTCCGGCGGCTTTGTTTGTTGTTGATGTGTTGAAAGAGCATATTGCTGTGCGGGAAGCAAAACGATTGGGGATTCCTGTTTTCGGCATGGTGGATACAAACTCAGACCCCTCGAATATTGATTTTGTAATTCCTGCAAATGATGATGCCACCAAATCTGTTGAAGTTATCCTTGGTGCAATTTGTGAAGCTATAACAGAAGGCTTGCAGGAACGGAAAGTTGAGAAAAATGATACTGAACCTTCGGAAGAAATGGTTGTAGCTCCTAAACAAAGGGAACGCCGGGGAGGTAAAAATTTCCCCAGAAAGGAACGGAATAAAAGAGAAGATAGTGCTGATGTAGCGAATACTTCTGTTATACAGCGTGTTCCTAAAAATACAGGAGAAGAGTAATTATTATATAACTTCTAAAAATAAAGAAACATGGCAATATCTATGACTGATATTTCTCATCTGCGTAAAATGAGCGGAGCTGGAATGATGGATTGCAAAAATGCTTTGACCGAATCTAATGGGGACTTTGACAAAGCTATGGAGATTATACGCAAAAAAGGACAGGCTGTAGCGGCTAAACGTTCGGATCGCGAAGCATCAGAAGGTTGTGTATTGGCAAATGCTGAAGGTAAATATGCCGCTATTGTAGCCTTGAAATGCGAAACTGATTTTGTTGCAAAAAATGAGCAATTCGTTGCTTTGACTAAGGAAATTCTTAATGTCGCATGTGTGAACAAACCTGTGTCACTGGAAGCTCTTAAGGCGATATCTCTGTCGGATGGAAGAACAGTGGAAGAGCATATAACAGATCGTATAGGTGTGACAGGTGAAAAGATGGAATTAGGTTTTTATGAGTTCATTAGTGGGGCGTCTACTATTTCATATATACATCCGGGAAATAAACTTGCGACTATAGTAGCCTTTAATCAGTCTGTGGATTATCAGATCGCACGTGACGTAGCTATGCAGGTGGCTGCAATGAATCCCCTAGCAGTTAAACCAGAGGAGGTTTCTCTAAAGACTATTGAGAAAGAATTGGACATCGCACGTGAGAAAGCTCGCCAAGCAGGAAAGCCTGAAAATATGCTGAGCAATATCGCGCAAGGTGCATTGCAGAAATTCTACAAGGAAAATACCTTGCTGAAACAAGAATTCGTGAAAGATAACAAATTGTCTATTGAGCAATATTTGCAGAAGCAGGACAAGGACCTCACTGTTATGGCTTTTAAACGTATAACGTTGAATATGGAATAAAAGTTTCGATTATTTTTATTTAGCCCTACGTCTTTTACTCTAATTTGGAAAGTCGTAGGGCTTAAAAAAATGAATATAATATATACTTTAGCCCTTCATTTATACGCATTTTGTATAGAATGTGCGGCTATTTTTAACCGCAAGGCACGGATGATGTGTTTAGGGCAATGGAAAACTAACACTATATTGCGGGAAAATATTATATTAAATGCAAAATATATATGGTTTCATGCTGCTTCTCTAGGAGAATTTGAACAGGGACGGCCAATGATTGAGAAAATTAAGATGTTATATCCTCAATATAAAATTCTATTATCCTTCTTTTCGCCTTCTGGATATGAAGTGAGGAAAAACTATTCCATGGCAGACGTTGTTTGCTATCTCCCTTTCGATACCCCTTTCAGAGTAAGAAAATATATAGATCTTGCGAATCCAGCAATCGCGATTTTTATTAAATATGAGTTCTGGAACAATTATTTGAGGGAATTGAAGAAACGGCATGTTCCTACGTATAGTATTTCTGCGATATTCAGACGTGAGCAATGGTTTTTCAAGTGGTACGGATTTTTTTTTGTGAGGATTCTGAAATGTTTTGACCATCTTTTTGTTCAGGATACTTCTTCGGTTGACCTCCTCGCTAAGTATGGTATTGCTAGTGCGACTGTGGTTGGGGATACTCGTTTCGATCGTGTAAATGATGTGCGGAAACAAACACGTCCGATAGGAATCATAGAATCTTTTATCAAAGCACAAAGTGATCAATATTGCCTAATTGCGGGAAGTTCTTGGCCTAAAGACGAGAAGATATTCATCCAATATTTTAATCAGCGGCCTAAAATCAAATTAATCATTGCCCCGCATGAAATAAATGACAATCACTTGTTCTACATTCATTCCCTTCTCAAACGACCATCCATACGCCTATCTGAAGCCGACGAGCATAATATTGACGATAAAGATTGCCTAATCATTGATTGTGTTGGGATGCTTTCTTCGATCTATTGCTATGGTGATATTGCATACCTTGGCGGAGGATTTGATAAAGGAATACATAATATATTGGAGGCGGCTGTCTATGGGCTTCCCGTTATCTTTGGACCTCGATTTTTTAAATATAAAGAAGCGAAGGAATTGATTGCAGTGAGTGGAGCATTTTCCGTACGTGATGAACAGACTTTTACCGATTGTATTGATAAGCTTGTTGCAAACTCTCTATTTTTGAATATGTCAGGGCAGGCGGCAGCAGCTTTTGTAGAAAGGAATATCGGTGCAACCGGCAGAATATTGAGAATTATATTGTCTTAGTTTTTTGTGAGAAGACGTTTGTTTTTTCAGTAGTATAAAAAAGTAATCGAATCTTGTGGCAAAAAAAGTATCCACAAATATATTTCGCTTTTGCAAAAAAAATATAATAATGAAATTAAATTTATAAGTGAGAAAAGACAGAGACTTTTTTGGCCGAATATGAATTTAAAATTGTATTTATTCGATATGTAGGAATGTGATTAAATCACAGAATAGAACTCCTAAATAATTTTTTAACATTAGACAAATAAAAATAATGTCAAAAAATAACTATCATGAAACAAATGTCGTCTTAAATTTAGCAACAATGCTGGATTATGTGTTGAAATTCGGTCTAATAACGGGACATAATTCGAATAGAAATTGCAGAATAAAAAGCGTTTTTGTATTGCGGAGAAGTATGAGAAATTGTATTATTCAGTCAATCTTGTTTTCTCCATAAAAAAGGTACTGTAAAAAAGGAAATGTTGGAAGAAGAAAAAACTACTGTTTGCCATAAAAAGGCTGCAATATTTCTTGCCGATGGATTCGAAGAAAGTGAGGCTATCGTTACAGCTGATGTTCTTATTCGTGCAGGAATAGAGACGGATTTGATTTCTGTTGGTGAGAATTTTTTTGTCCGTGGTGCTCATTCGTTATTAATATTGGCGGGAAAAAGGATCGATGATTTGAAGGATTGGTCAGGATATGATGCGTTCATCCTGCCTGGCGGAATGCCCGGCACGGATAATTTGAATAACAATGCCATTCTCAAAAGTATTTTGTGCCAAGTTTATGAGGAAGGGAAATTGCTGGCGGCTATATGTGCTGCGCCAGTGATTCTTGGCAGATTAGGATTGCTGAAAAGACGGAAAGCGGTTTGCTATCCGGGCTTTGAATCCAGGTTGGAGGGTGCAATATTGTTGGATGACTTGGTTGTAACTGACGGGAACGTCATTACGAGCAAGGGGCCGGGTGGGGCATTTTGTTTTGGATTGGCTATCGTGGAATATTTGTGTAGTAAAAAGGAGGCTGATGATATTGCTACTGGATTGTTGCTAATCTTCTGACTGCTTTCTAGAAATTCTACAATTGATTCAATCTTTAGCTTTGAGGTATATCCATAAGTAAACGAATTTCATGTTTGGAAAAATATGCGGAATAAAGTTGGAAGTGTATTGGGGGGGGGGCTTTTCCACTAGCGGTATTTTTTGTATATAGCCTCTGGTCTTAGTGTATTGAAAAAGACCTTAAAAGCATTATCCTTTCGCCATTATCATAACGTTTCCTGACTTTGGCAATGCGTCACCCTAAACAGATTCCTGAAAATTTTCATCAAAAAGCTTGGCTATTGACTTGTGTTTTGGGGGCAGCAACATTGTTTTTGTCATCGTAGCATTGCTGACCGGCTATTTGATTTTTAATGTCGTAATCGTCTTTGCAATGTCAAGTACTTTGGTCAACATTCAAATTTATACCCTTAGTTTTTAGCATTCTTTCGAGTTCTTTATATATTTTGTAAACCCCAAAACAAATACAGACATGCGCCTTTATGCGCTTTCGGGTAAAATGAAACACCGGTCGCAGTTCCAGCGTTCCTTTTGTTATGCGGAATGCCCGTTCCATCTGCCAGAGTTCGCTGTATTGCTCGCAAACCGATTTTGCAGTCAGATTTGTATTCGTAATGTAACCCTTCAAACCGTCCCAGCGCTCATCTTCCCTGACTTTAGCGTAATTAATAATAGTTTTTATATTATCGCTTATTTCCAGAAATTTATTGTATCCGCGTTTGTTGACTTTGTCTTTTGTTATTAATCCGTTCTTATATTCCTTTTCAAGCCGTTTTATGCCCTTTTCGCGATTGTAGTGGTCTTTTTTTAGAAAAAACGACAATCAGGCGGGAAGAGGCTGTCCTTTGATATTCATAAAACGAGCTATCCTGTTTTTTCAATAATAAAAGCCAATTTGTAATAGGTTTATTTTCATTTTTTATTCTTGCTCCAAGAATAAATTTGTGCTTTTTCTGCTCTAAAAGTTAGATATTTTCGCTGTTCATCAGTCCGGAATCGGCTACTGCAACAAAATCGTTCAACGCAAACGGCTTTACAAAATTCTCGACTACAGGCAACATCGTGTGCCTTTCTTCGTATTTATTGCCTTCGTGTATGGAATAGGCCAGCGGATAACCGCCCGCACTGACTAACAAGCCCAAAACAATTTGGGACTGAGCGTGTTTTCCGTCCTTTGAAAAGCCCGTTTTGCGCAATTCATTTTTGTTGGACGGCATCCTTTTGACTGTCCTGCAATTTGTCCAAATAACGGTAGATTTTGTGCAATTCCACATCTTCAGCATAATACGACTTCAAGTAATCAACCGTTGCGACCTTGCTGCATGGCTGACAGATACGAAACACGACCAAATGTTTCAATATTTCATCGTCTATTTTGTCAAATCCCAGCATTTTGAACACATGGTTTAAGATTAGTTGAGTTCCATTGATCAGTTTCCTGTTCCTCTTCGCGTGTATGTTCTGAAAACATATCACGCTCGCCAAGGTAAGCCGAGAGCCATTTTTTGCCCTGCTGATACACAGGCTGTCTATCTCGGATTCATTATTGCTGACGCCAATAGTTTTTAATTCGCGAAAATGCCTCCCTCTTTTATCTACTACAACTACACTCGTAGGGCCTGACCGATTTTTCTTCTTGGATACAAACATACCGCAAAAATACTTTTTTTGCTTGCTTCACCCATTTTGGTGATGCAGTATTTGTAAAATGCTGTGTGTTAGAGTATAAAATTAATTAAAATGAAAGTGTCAAAGTCAGGAAGGGGTGGGTAAAGACAAGCAATTGTAATTCCGTACACGGATGACAAAGGACGATGTCAATAACGATATGATGGAGGCTTCAAACGTCAAAATGGAATCATAGACAGAAACTGCGACACACAACCATTTACAGTGTTAGTTCCTTATCCCACGCTGGTGCAAAGGCTAAGAATTAAACACTGTGAGGGGTGTGGGGCAGAAAGTCTGGCAGTTATGCATCACATCCGTATACTAAAGACTCTGTTAGCAGAGTATGAGTGGAACGGAATCATGCTGAAAAGAAACCGTAAGACCCTTGCTGTCTGTGAAACATGTAACGCAATAATACAGGAACATGGCAAATATAATGAGTTTATCAGTGGAGAGCCGTATACGCAGAGACGTGTACGTACGGTTCGGGGACAGGCTCTCGGAAACCTACCGCAGCAGTGCGAAAAGGCGTCGAGTGCCGAGCCTACACATTTAACGCCCTCTTCCAAGCTGCCGTGATTGCATTTGGCCGCTAAAAGATAATCAGCTCCATTTTTTTCATTATCTTGGCAACGATGGAACTCTGACAGCCAATCGCATCCATAAAACCAAGGCAGCCTTTGAGTGCCAGTACATTCAACAGTTTGGAGATGCCGTGATTTTATTCGACTTTTCATTGGCCTTGGCTTAACCGAACTAAATTGGTTTGCGTGTGACCAGGTGCGGCACTATCAGCGTCCGTCAGCCCTGAAATATCTTTTTATCCACGCGAGGAAGGTCTGTTCAAACTCTGTCGGTTCCAACGTACTGAAGAATTGGTTAACTTGTCGCGATCGGGAATACCGTTGGACAATTGAATATATTGCTGCAAGTATGATTCTTTGGGGTTGTTGCAATTTTCTTATCGTTCCATGTTTAAGCCCCGCAAATAACTAGTGCTATTATTGATTATGAAAATAATATTTTCCATTAAATGCTCTTTTATTCTGTCCATTCACGATTTTTTACTCAGTAAAATAATTAATCATTACTGAAATACTTATTTGCATTTTTGCTTAAATAAATGAATATTTCTGGATTTAAATACGAGAGCAAGTCAGTACGGCAATGCTGATTGATGTAACTGTTTCTACAAATATCCGTACAATATTATTTCAATGCTGATTTGTTTCTTGCCTGTTTATTTCCATATTTCTTTACTTTAATATTTATTCGAATCTTTATTTCCGTAAATCTCTATTTCTTTATTTATACAAATCCGTATCTCAATGTTTCTGTGAATAATCACTGATTTATAAGTGTAAAGATATATAAATCCGCAAATTTTCCAGCTCCCTGCTAAGTGTAGGGCGGTGACACCGCCGATCTGCCAACTTGCCCAAGACTGCTTTTAAACTTTACAAAGTATTAAAAAAAATGAATTTTTATGATAAATAAAACACGACAAAAAGCGAAGCAAAAAAGCAGAGCTAACATTAATACGGCAATGCTAAAATCAACACGTCTTACAGCTAATTTTGCCATTTCAAAATTTTACTGTCTTCAACCCGTAGCAAGTTGTATTTTGCGAAGTTGAAAAATTGAAATTAATCTATTGGATAATAGATTGTTACGAGAAGTAAAAACTACAATGGGTAACGATATAGAAACGAGCGAATTACTTTTGTCTGCTGCGTTTTACCATTGTTTCAAATAACTTGCGACAAAATTAATATATTATTTGCTTTCACGCAAAATTATTCTTGAAAATAATATTTTAACAAATACGCAATTTAAAATGACTATAATTTTGAATGTTATTTAATCTCACTGCAAAAACACTCCCATAGAAATATAGAAACAGTTATTTTTGAAAGTTGCTGTGTTCCTGCCGCGGATAGATATATTATCTAAACTCCTTTCGTAGCCCGCCCTGATAAAGAATGAGCCGCCATCTTTTTCTTTGTCAAAATAACTCCGAAAACCCAACATACAGTTAATGCCGCGGTCTAAGCTATTTAGTTTTAAAATTTCGCTTTCGCCGGAGAACACATCTTTCCATTTTTCTTCTTCAAAAGAATACCTCTCTTTACTTGGCAACAGTTTAAGTTTTCCTGATACTCCATAAGCAAGATAATATCCTGCGCCGATAAAAAGGTCGGTAGTTTTGCTGACAGGTATGTTAAGAACAAGATTCAATGGCAATTCCAGATAATTGAGGTTCAGTGTGTTTTCCACAAGAACATTTGACAGGTAATCGCGGTGACCGTTGATTTCAATATAGTAGATGTCGCTTGTGTATCCTTTTCCATGAGAGCCTTTCATAATAAACCGCAATTCGGGCTGAAAAGACAGGTATCTGTTAAGTTTGTGTTCAAAAAGCAAACCGCCGACAAAACCGAATTGCGGATTTTGGGCACCTTTATACATCCACGAATCGGATAGTTGGTTAGTTATGCTTAAACCGCCGACTATGCCGAAATGAAATTCTTTGGGTTCAGTATTTTTACTGATACAAAAGTCGTAGCGCTCTTTAGCGTGTCGGTCGGCGGGATTGAGTTTTAGCAGTTCTTGGTATTTTGCTGCTGCATTTTTGTAGTTCTTTTTGGCAAACCAATCATCGGCGTCAATGAGAATTTGTTGACATTCTTTTGCCCAGTCAATCAGGGCGTCTATATTTTGCGTACCCTTTTCATCACGATAATCAATGTAGTGGAGTATTGCAGCACTGTAATTGCCTGCCTTAAAACAGCTGTCTGCTCTTGTCAAAATGCCTTCGTTGTGTTCTTGCCAAACGGCTATTTCTTTTTGCAGCGATTTTTCTTCGCGTCGCAGTTCTTCAATAGCTTCAGATTTTTGTGCTATTTCAGCATTTAGTTTTTTACTTTTTCCCTGTAATTCTTCTATTTCTTTTTGCAGTTCTTTATTTGCTTTCTGCAATTCTTTTTCTTTTGTTTTTAATTTTTTATTTATGGCAGACAATTCCGTTTCCAATCTTTGCTTTTCTGTTTGCAGTCTTTGGTTGTCTGCGCGTAGGTAATCCATGTATTCATAAATTTTATCCCAGCACGACTTTTGCTGCCTGCCTTCTTGACTAACACCCCAATCAATAAATTTTTCGTCAATCTTAAATTTTTTAATAATAGAACTACATTGTTCAATTAACCTACTAATTGTTTCTTTAGAAGAATCTACCTTTGCTTTGTTGTCTTGTGCTTTTGCATTTCCTATGCAAATCAAAAGGATAAATACAGAGATAGAACTCCTAATCAATTTACCCATTTTATACATTCCCATGATTGATTATCTTTTATGAATTTTATTGTGTCTTTTTTTATCTCTATCTCGAAATATGGCGAAAATGCCAGGTTTCCGTCATACGTAAACGAAAAACTATCTGTCCTACCTGACATGTCGGTTATCATTATCCAATATTCATTTTCCGATTTTTCTTTTA
This sequence comes from Tannerellaceae bacterium, assembly GCA_031257015.1. Classification (GTDB taxonomy): domain Bacteria; phylum Bacteroidota; class Bacteroidia; order Bacteroidales; family Tannerellaceae; genus DFXE01. The sequence continues at coordinate 56,764 of JAIRPK010000035.1, read as the reverse complement.
TTTCGACGTAAAAATTAGCGTTTTGTCCCTCTATTTCTACTCTATATTTGCCAAGCACTAATTCAGCGGGGAAGGGAACTGGCGTTACAATGCAATCTGCAATCGTCCGAGAAAACCGTGGTTTCATTACAAAAAAAGTCAGGCAAAGAGCGGCAGCGACGGCAACAGCTGCAATCCGAATTGTTTTCCATAATGGATAGTCACAATTATGGCAGAAAAACTCACCATTTCTGTTTTTGTAGTTACAATTTGAATTCAAACATTTCATATTTCACTTAACTTTACGTTTTATATAATTTATCTATTTCACCCAAAAGCCAGTTTGCAACTTTGTTTATTTCAATCGAATCCTTGCCACATTAATTTCCATCCGAAACTATACAGACAGCACCATTATCTGCAAGTAATTGTGGCTCTTCCGACGGCGGAAAAGCCCATAAATAAACTTTAAAGCCCACCAAGGATATGTTGTTTCCTTCATTTGACTTTTGCAATTCACTGTATGGCATAAACAGTTCCATTTCAAATTCTGTATCTTCGTAATTTGGAACAAACTCTTCCCATACACCCAAATTGCCATCAATCAAAGTATATAAATCATTGTAACTTTTTAATGCTGTATTGCCTGGGGCTGTATTGCAAAATGCAACACAACACTCTCCTGAAATATTTTTCATATTGTTAGTAATAAATTTGATACGAATTTTTATTCCTTTTTGTCCGTCTTGATAAACATCTTCCTCAGGAAAAACACGCTGGATTGTAGCGGAAATAACTTTATAGTGTTGTGTATTATAAAAATAAATCGCAGCAATGGCAATTACACAAAACAAGATAGCCAATATAATAGTTTTCCATAATGGATAGCCGCAATTATAGCAGAAAAAATTACCTTTGTTGTTGTCGTAGTGACAATTTGGATTTGCACATTTCATATTTCAAATATTTTTATATGATTTATCTATTTCGCCCAAAAGCCAATTTGCAACCTTATCTATTCCAATAGAATCTTTGCCACTTGAATTTACCGCAAAGAATTGAGAATTACCAAATTTCCATTCTATTTTTCGGTACAATGCTTCCAGTTCGTTGTTTTTAAGAAACGCTTTGCATACTTCTCTTCTTGCTTCTTCTATGGTTTTTACCGTTTCTTCTGTTTTTAAAATTTTTTGCGCGGCATTTTCTCCTATGATATTTTGCAAATCGAAAGCATCTACTTTTGAAAAAACGATTGCAACAGGTTTTGATATTCTTTCAGTAGTTTTAATCTTGTAATTCTTTTCAAGATTGATAATCAAAGCATCATAAACATCTTCCAATGGTGTTATACTCGGCTTAATACTTGTATTACCTGATAAATTGCTTTGGTATTTGGCATAAACAGACGGTATCGAAAATGGGTCAATAATGAATATCAATCCATTGAAATAATCGTAAAATTTGTGTTGCACTAAATTCTGCGTACTTGAAAAAGCCTCGCCTGCCGAATCGTAGAAAAAGAACAGTGATTTGGATTTGTTTTTAGTTAAAAAGAAATTCAAAGCAATCGGATTGTTTTCTACCGTTTTTCTGAGATATTGCCCTCTGTGCAAGATAGAAATTTCGGAATTGTAATTATTTTCATTATAGGAGTTCATAAATTTGAACACAAAACCTTTTGTTCTTGCAAACTGCTCTTTGATATACCAAACCAATGAAAAAACAAAGAATGTTTTTCCAACAGAAGGCGCACCGATAATTGGTATTGCTATCGGTCGCGTTTCCAACGATTCAATAGATTTATCGCACTTGGGACACGAGGCGGTTAATTTCTTTCGCCCATTGAAAAAGGTCGTTGGCAGTTTTTCGCCACATTTACAAGTGCGCTGTAAAATACCATAAGGACCAGCCCATAACTGGTCGTGTTTTGCGTTGCATTTGGGACAATGATAAACAGGCAAAATACTCTTCGTATAACAGTGTGGACAAGCAGTAAATATTTTTTGATATTTCCGATAACCTGCATCTAACAGCCATATAAACGAAAAACAAAGGTATATGATAATTGTCACTAAACTTAAAAATACAATATGAAACGCACTGCAAAACAAAAATACTGCTGTGCCAAATACATAAGTCGCTATGCTCAATCCCCAATAGAACGAAGGCAGAGTAGCTCCATCGGCTTTGTCAAAAAAATCTTTTGCATTATCTGTATTTCGCGTAAAACTCTCACTGATTGTATTTTTCAGGTCACCGTACGCTTTTCCGAAAAAATAATTTTTAATTGCGGGTTGTGTCTTCATATTCAAATTTTTTCAGGTTTAACATTATTAAAAAAAGCACAGCAATAATTATAAAGGGCTATGCAACAGCCAAACACTGCGCCTATTGACATAGCAACTCCGGCTACAAAAATGTACGCAGCAATTAACAATATATATCCAATCAATTGTGGCATAATTTATTTTTCCTTTCTTTTAAAAAATGAACTGAAAAAACTATCTACTTTTCCGGCAAAAGTATTGTTGCGGATTTCGTTGGCTTGCTCCAAAATCTTTTCCCATTCTTTGAGGTTGTCACCTCTTTTCTTAGAAAAAATGTTATCCATATCTGTCATTACGGATTTTCCTGTTTTTGCCAAAACAGTAGCGACAAACTCTTTGATTTTCAATTTTGATTTGATTTCATATTTATCTGTTGTAAATACATCTATACAAAACTGAATTAAATTAACAATCGCATTTACATCGGGATTTTTCTTGTAATAATTCAACCATTCGTCCCGAAAATCCTGAATGGTATCGTCCAGCTTGCAATTTGTGATAAACAAAAAGATATAGTAGTAGTCCTTATCGTTGTCTATCAAAGGTATAAGTAAGCGGAAGAAAGTCGGAATGAATTGTTGGAAAGTATCATTGGGCAGCGTTTTTAAGTCAAAAGTCAGAGATTTGAAAATCTCTGAAATTTTGGGCTTTTCCTGTCGTTTGATTTCAAGCAATAACATAGATAATTCGCAAATACTGTTTGCCGTTGCAATGCTGCGTTTTGCTTTTATTGTGTGAATTGTTTTCAGAGCATCATATTCTTGTGTTTCGAGTTTCTCTATGCTGATTTGTTTTTCAAACTGTTCAATCAAATGTGGCAACTGACTTGTATATTGTTCTTTATCAGCAAATTGAATCAATTTTTCCGTTTCCGTTTTTGTGATAAGGTTGTTTGCCTGAAAATACGAAAACAAATCAAGTAATAAATTCCTGTTTCCAATTTCTTTTACCTGACTGTAAAGCGAGCTTGCATTGACAATGTTTTGTTCAGCAATGGACAGTAAAATTTGAGGCGGCAAATCCGCAGAAAAATAAATGAGGATAGATATAAAATTGTTCTTATCGGTCAGGTTAGTACACAGAAATATCATTTGTCTTTTCAATTCGCTGTTTGCCAATAAAACGCTCTTTATCTCATTAAAAGAAAGCATTTTGAATAATTGGGCAATATCGTATTGACACAGGGAAACATTTTGAAAAATAACAGAAATAATATACGTTGCAAAACTGTATTCTTGACTGTCAGATATGGCACTACACAGTGATTTAATATTTTTGTCTGTAAAAAACAAACTGCTAAACTCGCTTTTGAATACTTGCAGTTGTTTGAAAATCAATTCGTTTCTTTCTTGTATGTCTTGCAAATATATTTGATTATTTATCTTACCTTTTTCGCTCAATATGCTTTCGTACAGCCAAGTTTGGTATAGTTCAAAAACGGCTTCCAAATCAGTCCTGTTGCGTGTTCGTTTGATAATATCCACAAGTAAAGAAAAGAACTTTTCAATATTTTGATTTTCAAGATAAATGTTTGCAACATTTTTTTCAAGGTAATTTTTATAAGCGGTTATAAACAACTTCAGCGATTCGTCTTTTGCGTGTTGTAGCATAAACTGAAGAAGTTCCTGCCAATCGCCATTAAATTGTGTTCCTTCGCCCGAAGCCGCAAACAATTTATAAACGACATCAATATCTTTCTTTATGGCAGGGTAATTGTAGTTGTTAAAGAAAGATTGCAGTTTCTCGAATTGGTCGTATGAAATAGATAGTGCAGTATTGGCTATGTCTGCATAAATTGAGAAATATTCTATCGGACTGAATTTTGGCAAAGCAAAATTGAAAATATAGAATTGAAATTTATACGCCATATCGTTGTAGAAATCGAAACGATTGCCTTCTGTTGAGGTGGCGGCAATAACAAAATTATTCTGCGTCGGGTCGATAGAATAGGTTGTGAAAGTCAATAGGTTTGCCAATTTTAATGGAAAAGAAAAAGACAATGCCACAATCCAAAATAAAGCATTTTCCGAATTGTCCGACAATATAATTCTGCGGTTGGTTTCCGAATTTTCAATAACTGCATTGACTAACTTCGGCAATATCTCATCCGAATCATTATCTTCTAAAAAACTTCTGACACTATCCAACGAAATATCGGGATTTTTTGCCAAAGAAATTATTTCTAAGCCGGGTAATTTTTCAGGAACGGTTGACATACTCCATTCTGCTGCACTTAAATCCGTCTTAAATGAGGTTGATTTATATAACATTACAGGCAAAAAAGGAAATTCACCCGATTCTAAAACGAAAGCATGAGCCAAAAAATTACCCGGACGACCTGAATAATCCTGTGTTAAAGCAACACTTTGGATTACGCCAACCCGTCCGCTGTTTAAGCGAAAATAACTGAACGAAACAGGGAACAATGTCTCAATTTCTGCTTGCGTTGGGTTTGACGGTAAATTGGAAGGTGCAATATAATTGCCAATCCGTCCTATTTCCAACAATTCTTCATCGGTTAGTCCATCGGAATACGAGTAAAACTGAAAACCCGAATTTCCCGATTGCCCTATTCGACAAGATGTGTATATTGATTGTAATATTTTCATATTTATTGATTTTGTGTATTCCATTTACCAACTTAATCCATGCTTACTTAAAAAAAATTGAGATTCCGTGTGTCCCAATCGTGCAGCCTTTTGGTAGCAACTTATGCCTTGCGACATAAACCCTTCTCCTTGCATAAGAATGTGGGCATTCCCCATCCAATAGTAAGCATTTGCATAGTTTTGGTCAATGTCAATGGCTTTTTGGTAGCAACTTATGGCTTGTGTATAGTTTTTTTGTGCGTAGTAGACACTCCCCATGTTATTGTATGCCATCGCATCGTTTTGGTCAATGTCTATGGCTTTTTGATAACAATTTATGGCTTGGGGATAATTTTTTTGTTCAGAATAAGCACTTCCCATATTATTGTATAACACCGCATTGTTTGGATTAATGTCTATGGCTTTTTGATAGCAGATTATGGCTTGGAGATAATTTTTTTGTTCATAGTAAGCAATCCCCATTTTATAGTAAGCGTTTCCCATATTATTGTATGCCGTCACATCGTTTGGGTTAATGTCTATGGCTTTTTGATAGCAGATTATGGTTTGGGGATAATTTTTTTGTTCATAGTAAGCATTTCCCATATTATTGTATGCCGCCACATCGTTTGGGTTAATGTCTATGGCTTTTTGATAACAATTTATGGCTTGGGTATAATTATTCTGTGCACAGTAAGCATTTCCCATTTTAAAGTATGCATCCCACATATTATAGTATGCATCCGCATAGTTTGAGTCAATGTCAATGGCTTTTTGATACGAACTTATGGCTTGGGGATAATTTTTTTGTTTAGAATAAGCATTTCCCATATTATAGAATGCCACCGCATCGTATGGGTCAATGTCTATGACTTTTTGATAACAATTTATGGCTTGGGGATAATTTTTTTGTTCAGAATAAGCAATTCCCATCATATGGTATGCATACGCATCGTTTGGGTCAATGTCTATGGCTTTTTGATACGAACGTATGGCTTTGGTATATTTTTTTTGGTTATAGTAAGTATCTCCCATATCATAGTATGCCTCCGCATTCTGCAAGGGTTGTTGGATTTTTGATGGTAGTAAATAGAAGAACGCTACGCAAACCAGAATCACGAATGACACTATAGTAGACAAATTTATAACCGTTTTTACATTAGTTTTTTTATTTTTAATTATATCATTTTTATAAAGTAACCATAAAAACGGGTCTTCAACTCTTGTTGGTCTGAACTTGGGAATTGTCTTTGACTCGTCCGGATTTGACCCAAGAGCAGATATTCCAAAAAAAGAATAAGTTTGAAAATTGCTTTTAACGTTACGGATAAGAGCATTACCACCCCATTTGTTCATACAATTTTCTATCAAAGTACTGATAGAATTTGCGTCTGTGAGATTGTAGAACCCGTTATGGTTCCCTGATGAAAATAGGTCCGGATTATCTTGTAATAATTCATTGAGTGCATCCATTTTGGAGAAAGCAACTGCTATCGGTATCTTTATCCTTTTTTTTATGTTTGTTAATCCGGACGCTTGTCTGATTAGCTTTGCAACTCTACCTATAATATCTTCTGTGTCTGCATTTTCGTTTGGCAATTTTATACCTGTGGATTTCAGTTGGTCGCGAACCTCAGGAATTTGCAGCGGGTCAATCAACAGAATGATACCTTGCGAATTGTAGATATATTTATTTTCTGTCCGCATAGTGTCTATTGCGTTCAAGTCTTCACCTGCCGTATCAAAAAATGTAATCGTACTTACGTTGGAGATTTTTTCTCTACCAAACAAATTTTTCTTTAAGAATGACAAGGAATACATCAAAGGCATTTTACTATTATAGTCGGTTCTTGCAGATTTTGTTTCCGGGATAATCTCCTTGTTTTGAAAAACCGGATTGTAAAATTCGTTGCGATACTTTTTAGTAGTATTGTCGTCCAATGCCTGCAAACTTGCATTAAACTTTTTGCCAATGTCATTTTTTATAGCATCTATCAATACTGAAATATAATGACTTTTGCCTGCCTCTTTGGCTCCAATGAAAGCAAACATCAAATCTGGATATTTTCCTATCGTATAAGGCAAATCATTATGACAACTGGGACATACACGATTGGTAGAGTCTTCATGGCAATACGGACACTGACACCCTTTTTCACTAACATTGTTTCTTGTTGGTGCTGCAAATACTCTTGGCATTTGCATTGATGCCATTCCTCTGAACTTTGCATATTCTTTATCCTCAACAAGTTTGCATTTATCGTGATCGGTGTTTTGACACCGAAACTGAATATTACTCAATTCGTGCTCTGTAAAACAGAAAGGGCAAATAAATTTTTTACTCATAATTTAAAATATTTATGTTGGATTTAATCTATATTTATTATAATCGTTTTCGTTTGCAAAAAACAATCGGATATGTTGTTCTTCCACTTCACGCAATGGTATATTGAGATTAGTCATTTGTTGGCTGGGAATAGTCATAATACACCTGCCATCCTTTTTGGTTGTCGGCCGACCTTCTTGGTTGGCTATCACTATTATTTCGGGTAAAACAATATTTTGTTTATCACTATTGATTTTAATGTATGCGGATTGTGAGAACCATTTTTTTATTACAACTTTATATGTGATAATAATGGGGGCTGAATTAGTAACCAAAACATTAACGCCTTTGGAATAAAAGGGGGTATTATTGATTTTGAAACAACTATATACTCTGAAATAGTAATCTTGACTGACAGGTTGATTGATAACATAGCCACGCTTTCTATCATACTGCTCCTTTGTAAAATCCGCGATTGAATTGGCGTTATTACTTGAATTGGGAAATCCTAAATGCGAATATTCTATTTTAACCGTTTCGCAACCGGCAGGAAAAGTCCATTCGAGATATAATATCCCGCCTCGTACATACCCTTTCAAATTTTTAACTTCTTCTATGTCAATATCCAAAGAAACAGGGTCTGTTTTTACAGCACCTGTATTGGAATAATTTTTACCTCTTATCGAAAAAACAGCATAATAATAATTTTTTCCGATTTTGGCTGACAAATCATCATAAATTGGAAATTCTACTTCTGCAAGGATTTCGCCATCAGATGCACTGACAGGAATCGACCCCTCTTTCCTGATTATTCTGTATTTGAGTGCCTTGTTGTTAGTGGGTACAGTCCACCGCAGTGAAACGGTTTGTTTGTTTTTTGTAACCGTTAAATTTGTGGGTGGCTCCACCGGTATTGAAGAAGCCCCTTGAATAGCATCATTGTAATCGGCACATTCTTCCAATGCAGATAAAAACAAATCTAATTTTCTATCTCCGCTTAGTACTGTTCTTGCTTGTCTGCAATAATTTTCCGCAAGCGTAATATGTTCGTTGCACTGCCTTTCAAAATTGGGAATACTTGAATTAGAATTGTTTATCTTTTTTAATTCAATGATTTGCTTTTGTGCCTCAACAAATTTCTTTTCACGTATCAGTTGTGCTATTTTTTCAACAACTACATTTTCCTTTTCAAGTTCTTTCCTAATGTTTACTATGTCGGGGTGTGTAGCCCAAAGCAATTCGGCTTCTTTGAGAAGTTTTTTTGCTGTTTCAAAATTGCCATTAGCCAATTCTACTTTTGCATCTCTTATTAAAGGAATAGCATTGGGCATATCACCAATGCTGAAACCGCATTTTGAACAACCTTTGTCTATCGAATTTGCTGCATTGCCGCATTTGGGGCAAATAAGTTTTAACGGAGTTGTGCATTGTGTGCAATTATTGCTTGCCGGTTCATTCAAGTGACCGCAAACACCGCATTGTACTTGCTTCCTGTATTCGGGATTATCTACTTTTTGAGGTTGAGGATACTTTTTCTTTAAACAATAATCGTAAATGTAAAATTCGGCTCTGTCGAGCGGCAACCCTTTTTCGGTACAGGCAGCAATCAATTTTTGATACTCGGCGACATTTATAGAGCCATCGTTTGCCGCCAAATCTATCAACTCTTTTATTTCGTCGAAAGATTCGTATTGCAGCGATTTTTGATACCGTTTTTTTACGGTTTCATCTTTTAAATAGGTTAGGCAGGTAGTTGCCAACGAATTGGTTGCGGTTATTTCAGCCGTCTTGTTTGCATTTCTCGACGATTGATTGTAGATTTCTGTTGCTTTTTTCCATAAAACAGTGCAGGACGAAGTAGGCAACAATCCGAGAAAATCAAACAAATCTTTTTTTCTTATAAGATTCAAATCGGAACGAATTTTCTTGATAACTGATTCGTCCAACAGCTGAATACCATCATCCTTATAAGTTACTTCTTCTTTAATAACTCGAACTTTAAGTATTGTTGTTATTTCATTTTCCAGAAGTTTAAACTTTTTGGCAAGGGCTTTCAAATCATTTTCCTTAATCTCGCCGTTTTTTACAAGAATAGAAGCCGCTGTTTTTAATTTCTTGTTCTTTTCTTCTTTTTCAACAAGCAAAATCTTTTTTGCTTCTTCGGCTTCCGTATTTCTTAATTCGGGGTTAAGCAAAACAGTTTTAATATCCGACAATTTTCCAAGATATTGTTGCGCCAAGTTGCCTTTTGTCGGGTGGTTTCTTTCGGACGACCACTGCTGCTGTTTTGCGGTAATCGCTTTGTTAATGCTTGCCTCATCTCTTACAGAAGGGTCTAACTCTAATAATATGTAGTAATTATCTCTCATAAGTAATAATAAAGACACAAAATTGCTATGATAAAACAAAAAGAACAAATGAAAGAAAATATTATCATACTTATTGATTTTAAAATATTTTCCGGTTTTTCAGGACATTCTTCATTAAATATTGTTGATAATTCATTGTTTAAAACATTATCTTCAATAATAAATCCCAAGTTATTCTTTAATTTATAGTAACTACACAGAATCTTATAAAGTGAATGAAATTTTTCATGCTTTTCTGAAAACCATTTATAATATTGAATATGTTTTTTTCCAAAATCGTACAATTGATATAATGGAGAAACGACAAAATATATACAAACATATATAATCAACCATTTTATAATTAGAAAAAAACATTCAGGTATTTTTTGTTTAATTCGATATAATAAATTATGTTGACTATTGTAACTATCTGGTTGATTGACTATTTTCGGTAAGTTCATATCAACAATCGATAAATAAGAATCATACCAATTAGGAGAATAAGAATCATAAAAACTAACATATTGTTTGTCATCAATATCAATACTTTGTATCTCACGGTTATTTGTAATTATTATCGGTTTAATTCCATTTCCATACGTTGTTAATACTTCAAATATGAATTTTTCATTAGGTTTCCATTTGTCAAAACCATATTGAAAATTACCATTAGTTAAATATAGTTCACCTTTTACTTCATTTGATACAACAAAGTGTTTAACAATTGTATGTGTTGTATCAAAACTTATACATATATTATTTTTGCTAAGTAAATTTTTCCCATTATTTTGTGCAAAGATTCTAATCATCCATGCCTTTGAGGGGATTTCTTCATTAAACATTTCTATTTCATCTATATAAGAATCTATTTTCAATGAATCCATCTTTTTGTTTGATTGTTTTATGAAAATAAAATCAACAATTCCAGTTATTGCAGCAAGGAAAAGAATTATGCAATTGAGCCATTTTAGAATCTTGTTCATTGTTATCTTGTTTTATTGATTTAACCGAATGGAACCTTTTCCTCCTGTTTCTGTCAGCACCTGCGCAATTTTGCTGAACGAACTAACCAAATTTTCCAAATTGGTAAATAAAGCATTTTCGTCAGAAGTGGCGATTGCCTGCAAAAACTTTTTGTCTGCGCCACCAAAACCAATGGCAATTATTTCTATTCCTTCGGCTGCGCATTTTTTCGCACTCGCTATTGCTCTGTCTTGATACGACCAGACACCATCGGCAAGTACAATTACAAAACGAGGATTGTCCCGTTTTTTCAAAAGTTTCAACGATTCATCAAATGGGTGTGTTGAATTGCCCCAACCAACAGTGCCGGAGTCCATCATTGACGACCATTGATTGATACCGTTTGTAAGTTTTTTCGCGTTTTGAGTAAGTTCCGGATTTTCTTCTACTCTATCTGCAAAAGGCATAAGTGCAACAGAGGCATTGGACAAATCTAACTTTTCAACAAAACCCTTTGCCGCTTTTTGCGCCTCTGCTAATGGGTGTCCCGACATACTGCCCGATAAATCTACTGCTATCACAACGGAAATATGCGGCACAGCTGTTTCCTGTATTTGTTCGGGTGCGCGGTCAATCCACGACATATCGGCGGGTAAAGGAACTTCCTCCATTGAAAGTTTTTTGCCTGTTTCGCGCTGTGTTGCGGCTATTTGTACCGTTCCGTTTTCATCGTATTGATATTCAATATCAATTATGGAAATGCCCGAAGATACATATTCAATACCTGAAAAAACATATTTTCCTATGATTTTACATTCGCCGATTATTTCGGTTTCTCCCTGTGTCAAGTAAATTTCCAATTCTTGCGTTTGTCTTCCTGTACGAATCTGATACGGACGAACTTCCGAAGCGGGAATTTTCTTGTTTTTGGGAATAATGATAGAATTAATGTAGCGGCTGCGGTCGCTGTTTTCGGCAATCAGCCCCAAACTGTGACTCATTACATCTTCAATTTTTGAAATTCTGCCTCCTAACGAGAATACAGGGACAGAAGCAGATTCTGAGAGTTCAATATTGGCTTGTATGGCTGCGCCCAAACATACGGCTTCATCAACATTTATCCCTTTGATTGGCGGTTTGCCCGACATTTGTTCTACCCAATTGATAACCATAGGCATTCGCGTTGAGCCGCCGACCAATAAAACACCGTCTAACTGTTCCCAAGTTAAATTTGCCTCCTGCAATATTTCCTCTGCTTTGGAAGTTGTCCGCTGTAAAAGATCTTGCGTAATTTCTTCAAATTTTGCCCTTGTAATTTCGTAATTACCTCGATTGCCGTCATAAACGATATAAAACTTGGAAGTTTGAGAAGTTGAAAGTTGCTTTTTTACATTTTCGGCGCGAACAAGCAAATCGTTAAAAGAAACGGCATCATCCAAAGGGTCTTCGCCAAATTCATTTTTAAATTGGGCTGCAAAATAGCCGATTAAGCGATTATCCCAATCCTTACCGCCTAATTCGTGGTCGCCGCCGGTGGCGATAACTTGAATTGTGCTGTCTTCAATTTTCAAAATGGTAACATCGAAAGTACCTCCACCAAGGTCGTAAACTAAAATGGTTTGATTCTTGCTCTGAGTTACGCCAAAAGCGATAGCCGCTGCGGTTGGCTCGTTGATTATGCGCAAAACTTCCAATTCTGCTTTTTCAGCGGCTTTGATTGTCGCTTTCTTTTGCAAATCGTTAAAATAGGCAGGCACGGTAACCACCGCCTTAGCTATTTTACGGTTTAGCGTTGTTTCTGCATCGTCTTTCAGTTTTTTCAACAGAATTGCAGACAAATCAGTGGCGGAAAAGGATTTGCCGTGAAAATTGAGTTCAAAATTCACATCGCCCATATTTCGCTTGAAAAACGAAGCCACATTGGATTCGCCAAACGCCTGCATTTCTTTTGCTTCCGAGCCGACAACCGTATTGTTGGCACTTTCAAAGAAAATAACAGAAGGCGTTAGCGATTCACCAAGCGCATTTTTCACTATTACGGGTTTGCCTGATTCATCTATAACCGACACTGCCGAAAAGGTGGTACCCAAATCTATACCAATCGCAGTTTCCATTCTTTACGAGAGTTTTATTGCGTTACTTCTTGCTTTCGCAGCTTCCAATTCTTCGCCGCTAATAACGGAGTTTGTTTCAATTCTGAAATTAAGTTCATTATTTCCTGTTAGTTCAACAGCAGTAACATTTATTAAACCCTCTCTATCTATTTCGAAAGTAACCTGTACAGGCGAATTTGCTGGAAGATTTGCCGGAAGTCCCTCTATTATTCCCTGTCCGATTTCTTTCGAATCAGAAGTAGCGACAGTATCTTCCTTTATGTTATTTTCATATACAGCAATTCGTATGTTTTGCATATTGTCTTCGAGAGTACCATATTTTTTAGTACACTTTGCAGGAAGAACAGTGTGTATCAATATGATGTTTGATATTACGACTCTATTATTTTCTATTACTTCCACACCAAAACTTTTACTCGCTACATTAATAATTTTGGTTTCTGCCTTTTGAACTGTACCTATTTTTAAACCATTTTCATCTGCCAACTGTTGTTGAGCTTCTACTTTTTCTTTTTCGGTATAATTGCCGGATTTTACATCATCTTTATTTTTGCCGGTTTTTTCACTTATAATTCTAATAAGTTCTTCACCTATAGCAAGTTGCTGTCCGTAAATAGCTGCACCTTTGGCAACTGATTCGTCTTGGTCAAAAGCTTCTATTGATATATTTGGAAAATTCTTTTCTAGAATTTCCTTTATTTGAGGCATCTTGGTTGAACCGCCTACCATCAATATCTTATCGAACGAGCTAACTCCCTCTTTTTTGGCATCGTCTAACATTAAATTGGTCAGCATGATTGTTCTTTCCGCCAAATCTTTGGTCAGTTCATCGAATTTTTCTCTGATAATATCAATGTTTGACGTATCTGTCCCATAAACTATTTTTTCTTTTGCATTATCTCTTACAGATAGAGTTTTTTTTACTTTTTCTGCCTTAATTTGCAAGTCACCTAATATTTCAGGATTAGATAAGATATCATCTTCCACGCCGGTTTCTCCTTTGAATTTTTCTGCAAAGAAGCCCATCAGTGAATTATCCCAATCCTTACCTCCAAGTTGATGGTCACCACCTTTTACAATAACTTGTATTTCTTGTGGTTTAACCTTAATCATTGTTACATCGAATGTACCACCCCCCAAATCGTAAACCAACACTGTTTGGTTTTGCGTGTGGTCAATACCATAAGCTAATGCAGCAGCAACAGGTTCTTCAATAATTGATTTCACATTCAAACCCGCAATTTCTCCAGCTTTTTTAGTAGCCAATTTTTCATTTTCACCAAAATAAGCAGGGCAGGTAATAACTACATCTTTTATTTCAAAACCGAGCTTATCCGAAGCATCCTTTACTAATTTTTGCAAAATACGAGCCGAAATCTCTTCCGGTTTATATTCGATTCCATTACATTTTTTTACATAGTAAGGATTACCCATATCCCGTTTTATGAACGACACTACTTTTTCAGGGTCGGTTGTGAGCATGTTTTTTGCATAATTACCCACAATTACCGACGCCTCGCCCTCAAAAGCAACCACCGAAGGCGTTGTCCTTTCGTTATCTTCATTCGGAACTACTACCGGTTTTCCGGATTCGTCCACATAAGCAATACACGAATAAGTCGTGCCTAAATCAATACCAAAAATTTTATCCATGATAATTTATATTTAATTGTTAATAATTTCATTTTCAAATTTATAGCAAGAAACAAATTCTTGCCGTATTATTTTACCATCCATTATAAAACCTTTCTTTATTTGGTCGCATACGGTTTTATCTTTTTCCGGTATGTTGGTGGATACAGTTTTGATAACTTTCTGTTTAGCGAAATCTATAACTTCTCCTTCAACATTGAAAGATTCTATACCATTTTTATTCAACAGTTCTTCCAAATCATCGGGAATATTGCCAAACTGTTTTAATAATTTGGTCGTATCAATTTCCGAAATATCTGTTTCCGTGTACTTTTTCAACAGATTGGAATAATCGTCAATCAAAAAAATGATTTCATTCACAAACGGCATTACGATTTTTTTCAGCAAATCATTTTTATACGCTTGATTTTCTGCGTGTAATTTGTCGATAATTTCGTCTTTGTGCTTATCGTACTTCAATTTGGACTCAAATTGAGACGACAATTCTGAAAGCAAGTTTTTGATTTCAGACAGTTCACAAGGAGTTTGGTTGTCTTTTTCTTCTAACCCCTTGTTTGGTGGTAATGCTTCCGATTGCTGTTCGTTATCAGCGACAGTATCAACCTGTTTTTCGGTTTCATCTGCTTCGACTTCTCCGCTTTCTCCGCTTTCAGAAGGACTTACTACTTCTTCATTCTCGCTAAATGAAGAAAGTTCAGATATTTTTTCTTCCATTCTATATGTTATTTTTATGTTAATAATCCTGCTATTGTTCGGGCATCTGCCTTTTTAAACCCGCTTGCCGTTATCCGTCCGCCGCCGCTGCTTTCAATCACTACGTCAGCAAAGAAAATCCCTGTGCCGATTGATACGCTTGCAATGTTGCTGCGAACAATAGCCGTTGATTTATAGCCGAATATATAACCTTTGCTGTAAATTACATTGACGGCATCAATTTCTATCCTGCACGGGTGCAACTGGTTGTCGGGCGCGAGGCGGCTTGCGGTAAATATTGGCATATCTTTTTTATTTGTCAATTAAACTCATGTTCAACACTGTTTTTACTTGTGCTTCGACTGAAAGTTCCCGCAGGTTTTAAAATTGCTGCTCGACTTGCATTTGTAATCTCTTGTACCTGAAGCGGGAGTAGTGTCCGACAGGTAACATCTGTCCTGTGTCAGAATGTAATAGGGACAAAATCCCGGAATCATTGGCGGTCTCATAATAATTCCTCCTTTCTGAAAAAATTTCTCCCTACTCTTGTCGTTTTTCGGGAACTGACGCGGTTTTTTGAAATGGTTTTCGCCTCCATTGCGCTGATGTAATCAGCAGCATTTCTGTTTGTTTTACTACTAAGATACATAAACTGTGTAATTTAAATTATTGATATTTTCTGTACATTTTTCACCTAAATCAGCAACAACCGCTCCTGTCTGCACGATAGAGGTGCCGTCGGCGATGTAAATTTGCCTGCCGCTGACATAACCAACCTCCCTGCTGAGCGTAAGTGTCCTTGCTACGCTCCGGTTCACCACTTTCTACCACCTATTACGAATAGGTGGTATCAACGAGCAAAATAAATTTCGCAAAGGTACAAAATATTTGCCAATCAGAATGATATAACAGCCCAAAAAATTACACTATAATGATAGAAAGATGAGAGAAATGCACATAAGTCATTGATTATATGTGTGTTTAATACTAAATTTAATTATTTTCTCATTTCGGAATTTTTGTTATAAAACTATCAAACTGAATAACAATACGATAGCTTGCGCTTCAAAAATACTGCAAAATGTTTGTTTTATACTTTGTTTAGCCTAAGGTTGAAAAAACGAACATGTCGCGGACAAAGCCTTGTGTGGCAAATTGCAGTGGCGTAGAAATAAGCCTGTCGAGTTCGGCGGCAGTCAGCGACCTGTCCTGAACCTCCGGCTTGTCTGTATGAAAATCCCCGAACGGCGGGTGTGTAATCAAATTCCGGCGCATGGCTAAAAGGGCTGTTTTGTTCAGCATGGTAACCCTTGCCCTTACCGTCCGCAAATTCATACGGCGGCTTACCTGCAACCAGTGAACAAATGCTTCAATAAAAGGCAAATCCAGTTCGTTCAGCGGAATATCCCTGACATGGTACTTTTCACGAAGGAACTGTTTCATTTCCCTGTGGAATACTTCATGTTGAATGTAGGTGGAATAAGCCCTGTCGATACCGATGCGTGAATGGAAGTCCCGCATCATTTCCTCAAAAAGCACAAGCAATGTTTTTTGTGTGGATGCGATTCCCTGAAAGGCATTTTTGACTTCCAAAGCCGATACTTTTCCTGTCCGTTTAAGGATTTCCGAATAGTGGCTGTGAATCAGCAGATTGATTTTGTTAATTGCCCTGTTCAGTTCAATAGCGGTATGGCTTTTGCCAATTGCCCGACCTGATTTAACATGCCACAGGCGTTCTTCCACTTTCAGTTTGGTACTGAACTGTGCGATGCTACGCCCGATGATGATTTTGCCGACAATGGGATACGCCGGATTGTCATCAGCAGCATTTTTCTGTTCTCTTTTCTCTCGTTTGAGGTAAAACGATACCTTTAAATTTTCGTTCATAAAACTCACTTTTTTAGATGTTAAAATTACTTCATTTGTGAGTTATTTGAACAATGTAAACAGCAGACAAACAATGCTGTAACAAGCCAACTGACGACATCGTTTTGCCGGATTTTGCGCCGTTTCTAACGGGTAACGGATAAGAAACGGAACGTTTGCCTTAACCTGCCGAAATCGGCATTTTTGTTATCCGGCAACCGAAGACACTTAAAGCCAACTGGTACTGACTTCCAATATGTTACCGTGTTTTTCCTTCTCTTTCTTTTTCAACAAGTTGTCTTTTGAGAACCATAGAATGAAATTTTAATCTATTTAATAATTATTATAAGAAAGAACAGTGTTAATGGGGAGGAACAATATGGAAAGGAGCGGTCTTCCTTGCACAATCTCGTTTTTCCATTGTTTTCAAATAAACATGTGCAAATCTACATGCAAATGTGAAAAAATAGCAAGCCTTGTGTTAAAAAATATTGCTATGTTACAATCATTATGTTACTGATTTCCCGGTAAAAATTATCTGGACAATAAAAGCTATCAGAGCAGCAAGAAAAGCGTGAAAAATAAGTAATTCAGGAAAGAGAAAAAAAGAAAGAATATTAATACAACAAAAATTCATATTAACTAACGTAATGCTTTTCGAAAGCTTCTCTCTATAAAAAAATGCTTATAAATAGCTCTGTAATTACAATACGAGGTTGTATCACAGCATGGGCTCAAAAGAGAATCAGCATCCGAAAAATGAGTTATAAAGTTTTAATGACTATGCAAGTAAACGTGAAGCAACGGTAACAACTGTTTGATGTAACACGTTTTACCGCCAATGCTTTAGCGTAATACGAATGCGCCAGCGTCCATTGCAGGGCTTTCACCTTGCCATGTCTGCCTTCTTTCCGAGCTTTTACAATACGTGCCTGTAGCTTATCAACCGCAGTTTAGCACTTGTCCCAGCCAATGCCGAGCCAAGTGTTCCATTTTGGTCAGTAGATACACACGATGTTTTAATGTCATTCATTTGTTTTTCGCTTTTCTTCTTTAAATAAGTTCTGAAAGTTTCTTGTAAAAGCCACCATGCAGAAATCAGCCCACTTTCATGTGAGGTAATGTCCCAACCTCTATCCACCACGTTACAGGGTGGCATTCACTTTTTCCACATTCCTCTCTACCCGCATCCCGTTCGGCTTCCATTACGGTCTGCTTGCCTGCTGTTAAACAGAAGAAAATACGCGTTTACCATGTTTCTTGCACATGACAAATGAATGGGTTAGAATCCGTCTGTCCGCCGGCAGCCTTTATGTTTGTGTAACCTTAAAATGGAGAAGATTATCCGACTACATCACTTTCGGGTTAGATCCTGGTATCATTGGCGGCTCATTCAGGGTAACGACGTTTATCAACAGCTCACTTTACATTATTCATACCATTCAGCCTGGCTCCCACGCCATTCGATACTAACAGCAGTTGTCATCCCCTCACGGCTCAGACTCCTCCTATCGGAAGGCTTCGTTGTTGGTTCTGTTACCGCACGGCCTCATTACTTATTACTACTTTCCCATAGGCTACTGTTGACGAAACAACAGGTTTAATCATTCTATTTCCAACTAGTGGAATGGAACATCAAACAATCATGCACAAGACTTACATGTTACAGCCAATCTTCCCATTCTTTTTACAATTGGGTTTGGGTTTTATACTCTATACATTTCCCCTTCTTGTTAAAACGTTGCAATTCAACCAAGTATTCGTTATCATATTTGAATGATTCGATAAGAATGAAATTGTTTTTCTTACTCATAATGCATATTTAGAGTGTTAATAGCAGCCGTTAGTACATCTTTTAATTTTTCAAAATAGTTAATCAGTTTTCATTTAGATGAAGTAACTTTTCGATATTTCCCACTGTCCAGTCAAAGGTATTAAGGATTTCCATTCGATTCTTTATTCATAATGCACAAAACAGCCCAAAGATTTAAAATGAAATCATCCAACTGTTTGATGGTGGATACTTCCAACTCGTCCAACCTTTTCAGGAAATTTTCAATTTGTGTAATTTTGCTTCCATATTATATATCTTCAAAATACTGATAAACCACTATTACTTTTGCATCCAAATGATTGATTTTCAACATATCCAGAAAACTCCAATTCGTATAGTCGTACAAGTCATGAATGCCTCTTGTGAAATGAAATGTTCATAGAATTTGCTTTTAAATCAATGGTCGCAATTCCAATTTTGTTTTCTGTTAAGATACAGGATATGATTCAGGTCGTCCATGTTGCCAACTGAAAATTGAAGATTAACATAGCCATCCCAGTCTTCATCCAATACTTTTGCAATCGGGCTGTCAAATTCGAAAGTACCTTTACATCCATCTATTTCATAAAAAATATACAGTTTCACTTTTGCTTCTATTTCAAAATCATCTAAAAAAGCATCATTCGCATCCTTACATCTGCGTTCAAGTATTTCTAAATGAAAGGCTGCTTCGGCTTTCAGTTTTTCAAAACATTCGATCAGTTTTGTGTTTAAGTGCAACAACTTCGTTTAACTTCCAATTGTGAACACTCAATGCAGCTTCGAGTTCTTCCTCGTCTTCTACCTGCATTTCATTGTATGCTTTTCGTTCCAATTCTTCAATGGAATAAGATTCATACAGTGTTTCGAGTTTTAATACTCTTTCTATGTTTTTTTATTAATAATCAATCATCTAATAAAAAATTCTCACTACACACCCTCGTCTTTTTATAGTTCGCACCATGGTTGTGCATATGCCATTCATCTGTTTTTATTTTTGTTCAACATAAGTTATTTACATTTCTTTCATTCTGCAATAGGCACGTATAAGTTCTATCTCTTGCTTTCTTACTTTATGTATTTCAATTAGCTTTCCCAAAAATTCTTCACACGCCTTTTGGGCTTCTTCTGCGGTATCTCCATATACAGTCGTTTCTTCAAGTATGGAAATTACCGCTTCGCTGTCGGTTATCGTTTATCCTTCGGCAATTATTACTTCATACGAAAGTGCATCTTCCCAAAGTATATCTGAAAGAACGATAAACGGGCTGAACCAATATCCCGCAAGCGCTGATTTTCCTTTCACGCGGGCGTTGCGTTCTCCGTTTACAACCGCCGCACAGACCGTTGGACTTGCGGCTTTGAGTATCTTGAAAAACGTTACCTGTACAGGGAAACACACATTCCGCAATCGCAGTTTACCGTTTAAGCAGGCTATTTTCTGAAATGCTATTCCGACTGGCGCAAAATGTTTTTCCTATCAATCGGCGCTTTCGCAATGGCCGATTATGAAACCGTTAATCGGAACGAAAAACCGCTTTTTGATGGCGCGACAATTAATAATAAAGACGCTTATATATACGGGGGGGAGTGAACGGTATAATAATTTGTATTTATGTTCGTTGATATAAAAGTAGATCAACAAACAATTAAAATAATGAAAGCAATGATGAAAAATTGGTATTTAATAATAGTAATTTTCTTATTTATTAGCTGTAATAGCAATGAAAAAGAAGAAGATTCTAAAGAAATAAATATTGAGCATAGTTATCCTTATCTCTATGAAAAGCACTCAATTGATGATATTGATGTCAATAAACTTGAATTATTCAACAAAAAAATTTATTTGATAAATTCCATTGCTCAATTAAATGAAATTCCATTGTTTGTTTATTCTTCTGGCGCATTAATGGAAGAATTAAGTAAATGTGATTTCAACAAATACACTTTAATCATAACTTCGTCTTCCACTCTGAATGAGGTTGTAGAACTTAAATACAATTTTTATTATAATCATGTTTATTCTGAATATGTGTATTATCAAACCTGTTATTCAAAACCATTGGAACAGCCTGCTAAAAATATCTATTTCATAATGAATGCTTTTTCTGTAAAAAAAATCCCAGAATTATCAAAAGCGCTCTTTTCAAAATTACTTTTTATAATTTAATTTTCAAAAAAAATCACATTTTTAAAATTGAATATTAATAACATATCCATCAATGTGGCTACCAAACAGTAGATCTCGAATATTCAATAGGATTATGAATTGCATCCTTGTATTCTTTGAGACGGCCAGGAATGTGAACGGGATGAGAGTTGTATGTTCCTGTTTTTCTTCCGGCTTGTCCTCGCCCGTGTCAATGGGTTTGAGCGACAGGTCAATTTTACGGTTTAAAGCTGAAAGTTCCGATTTGAGAGCTTTCAGTTCCTCCTCTTTACGCCACGTGGATTGGATGACTTCCTGTAATACGGGCAAGTCTTGGAAGAGCTTTACATTTTCTCTTTCGTGCTTTTCAATCAGCAAAGGGATTTTTTCCATTGCATGAAGGAAAAAATTGACGGCTAATTTCGGATCGTTGGCTAAACGACCGTTGTTGTAACTGTATTTGACATGTCCCTCGCCTTCAATGAAAAAGCGTTTTTCTTTGAGAAACAAGCCCTCTTTTATTGTTTCTTCGGTCTTGACCAGCAATTTAAAGCCGTAGAGTTCACTTAGGTAATGTTTCGCCCTGCGTAGTGGCATGGTCGCTTAAATGAGCGAGCTTGGCTGCAAGAACTTTAACATCGGCGCTTTCTACGCTGTCAAGTTTGAGCGGATTGAGTTTGTTCCATTCTCTGTCGTATTGTACGCGATTATTAAAAGCTTCCCCATCGCCTTTCATCCGGACGATTAATTCTTTATTGCCGTCCACTATGCGCACAATATCTTCCATCTTGTGAACGGACGTCGCTTTGTTTTTAGAAAAACTTTGTCGCTCGCTTTCGATGGCAGTGATTTTGCCAGCACACACGGACTTTAGATACAGCATAACACGGCAACCCAAATCAATGTCCCGACACGGCAATGGCAGCAGCGGTATTGAATAGGAAATTTGCTGATAATGCGCCGGTTTTAGCTCTCGGAGTGTCGAAATAGACCCTATAAGAGTCAAAATTGATACTCTGAGAACCGATGTTGATTCTCCGAAAGTCAAAACCGATTCAAAAAGAATAAGAAAGGATTGGCGGGGAAAAGAATAAACCGTATTTCCAATATTTTCCGTACTTTCTCATTTGTTATAATACAAAAGAATATGTCGATAAACAAATTAATATTAGGCGACAATCTTGAAATCCTCTAGACCATGGAGGCGAACAGAGTAGACCTCATTTATCTTGATCCGCCATTTTTCTCAAATAGAAATTATGAAGTTATCTGGGGAGATTTCAGCGAAGTGCGTTCTTTCCAAGATCAGTGGAGCGGAGGAATAGAACATTATATTTCATGGCTAAATGAACGGGTAGAGCAAATGCACCGTATTCTCAAACCGACAGGAAGTATTTTTTGCATTGCGATTGGCAAGCAAATGCCTATATACGGGTGAATATTTTGGATAAGATTTTTGGTAAGAATAATTTTAGGGGTGAATTGATTTGGCAAAGAACTAATGCGCAAGTATTATACTAAAGCAAATCCGATGGCAGACAAGCTATAAAGTATTCCTATAATTAGGAATATTAACAATGAATTGAAATAACATCGTATTTCGCATAATTTACCTTGTTCAACACTTCTATTCTTCTTTAATTTTCGCAAAAGTAAAAACATTTCTATATAGAGCCCCATGGCAAACGCATCTTAATTAATTGGGATTTTCAACAAATATTCATTACTCCAACCAGCATCGATCCCTTTACCTTTCATCCTTCTTTTTTCCGATTGTTCGTGTTAATAAGGATTAAGAGTAATTAAATTTTTCGGCTGTCATCCTCATTGAATGACACATCCAACTGCCAATGCAGGTTATTCTCAATTTCCCAATGCGAACTAACACCTCTGTCGATTAGCTCGGCAGTCTATTTGGAAGAGGTAATATAAAACCGGATGCTATAAGAATATGAACATTAAATAAAAAAGAATCATAATGAATTTATCATAAATTTATTTTCAGGTATTAATAGTTAATGTTTTTATTATCGCATATTTATTATTCCCGAAGCAAATAGTGGATTCCTTAAATCAGGTAATATATATGAATTATTTATGCTAAGACTGTCTGCAAATACATATATGCACAACTATGGTTACTGGATATTAAGTAATTTTCTCTAAATTACTAATATAAAAAAACATATTATTTCCCTATAATATCTTCAAGAAAGAAAAAAAGAGAAAGATTCACTTAGGCTCAAATTGTAATCATTGCAGTTTATTTTGCACTTTTTATTTAATGCTATATACACCTAAAAACATTAATAACATTAGAGAATTAATAAGCATGAAATATGATATTAGATATATTATAAAAGAAAATATTGTATTTTCAACAAAAATAATTATCAAATACTTGCTATTTGGTACAATAATCTTCAATAATATGAAATATATCAAACACCTCATTTAAAATATTCGATAATACTCTATTTATCCCAAATTCCAAATTTAATTTAACAAAGGAAATTGTAGTTATTCATATAATTAGAAGAAAAAAATATAAAATAAGTCAGAAATTGTATGAAATATTATTTTATTCAAAGATAAAATTACAATAAAAGAATGTGAAAATATCAATAAAGAAAAGCAAATAAGTTCCCATATTCATCTAGTAAAAATGATTGATGATAAAATTCTTATTGATAGCGAAAAACCGGAATGTCGCATTCAATCTTCAGATACTCCTAATTTACTGAATGTTAAGGACTGCAATATTGATTGCTATAATCAGAATTTATTTTTATAGATATCACATTTGGATTTGGCAATAAAGAGGATGTCAGATGTAATAAATTTCCTGATTACATAAGAAATTTTAGTAAGTTGAAAGGGTTTGATATATAGAGATTGCTAAATTTTTAGCGTGTTTGATAAGATTCGGTATGACAAGTTAGGCATATAAAAAACATACAACAACTGACTGTATAAATTTATATATTAATCTTAATGAAGGTCCTTCATATATCTACAATTCAATAAGAGATTCTATTTTTTTATTTATTGAAAAGAAATAGAATATCAGTTAAATAGGCTGAGATCATTCTATTACATTTTCGGCAATCAAAGCTATGGCAAAACATTATTAAGAATTTATAATATTCCATTTTGATGCTCACTTGGATGGTTAGAAAAAATTTGATGATGATTAAGTTACATCTTATATAAATTGCAATCATATTAATTTTATGAATAAATATTTAATGGTGAAATAGATTAAATATGTCTATCACTTTGATATAAGAAGAATTAATCATGATAAACAAAGTGCAGTTTAAGCAGATCAATTTAATAAAACCAATATTGAAAATATATTTAATTTAAAGTTAAAAATCACTATATATAACTTTTATATTGATTTTTTTAATGCTAATATAGCGCCCTAAACAGCTACAACTGTTACTAACGACTGTGGATATAACGAATTAATAGCATTTTCAACAACAATATATGGGAATATCTAAGTTATTGGAGTATTATAGAAGTAAATCCTGATTTAGACTTCAAAATTAAAACTGGAGAAATCGCTATTCTTCTCATTATGAATCTTATTAATATATGAAAACAAACATTATTAATGAATATTACTGAAGCCAATAGAACAACTTCTAAAATTGACAGCCTTATTAGTAGCATCTAGAATTGTGATAATTACAGATTACTAATAAATTATTATGTGCATTCAAATTAAAAAAAATCACAGAAATCAATAATGATGATTTTTTACGTTTTTTTAGAGCCTTTCTATTAAATAGAGATCGCTGATGGAATGAAGTATTCAATGTTAATTTAGTAAAATTTATCATTAAAAATTTACGTGTAAAATATACTGAACATAATAAATGTAATTTATATTTAAATATAAAATTAATCACTCATATCATATTAGCTCATATCGACAATTAGCGTATTACATGACTATGCACAACAAACATAACAAGCTTGCACTTATAGTTGATAATAACTCTTTTAAGATTACTTCTAAAGCAAATTAAATCATAAATAAATTATGTTTCAACATCTAAAAGTATATAAATACAAAAAATGAAGGCATATTAAAAATGATAAATTTCATAAAAAAAAAGCGGTAGTCCAATGTTTTTTATTGATGGAAATAATGATATCGGAAATTTAAAGCCTCATTCTAATGCCATAATAAAAGCACATTTTCTTGGTAAGCCATTCCTTTCCCGACGTGATAATGGTAAAAATTTCTTACCCAAGAAACTCTCCTATTGTCCCTTTTTATATTTTAAGGAGCAGGAATATTCCATTTGAAAACACTATATATTTTGCAAGTCATTATTTCCTAACAAAAATCAAAAGAGACAAAGAGGTTCTTAAAGTAACTCAAAAACTGTATGATATTTTATCAATATAATTACTGACAAATATAGAACAATGAGAGGCTGGCTTTATTTTCAGTATTTCATGAAACTAGATAAACCTGATTATCCTAAAATATCAATTGAAAATATTGTTCTACAAAAATTTACTTATTATAAAAAAGATATGGATTAATTTCTATGAAAGATGAAGGATAAATGTTATATATATGATACAGAAGGCCGAATCATATATAAGACAACAAAAAAAAGGGAAAGAATATCATTAATTTTTATTTTAACAATAAAATTGATGACATCTCTATTGATAATGAATTTACAAAGTTGGTACGGCAAAATATTTTGAAGTATAATGATACTGATAATTTTGTATGGACTTACATCACCCAGTTAATTTCATACACACGGCACAAAACAATCGACAGGAGCATCCATCCATACGGATACTCCTGTCTTATCTTAAGAGTTATCTGACACCAGATTTTTTTTGATGACACAAATTTAAAGCCAGTCTTAGAATCCTACTCCCTCATTTTACACTAAAACCAGCTAAGAATCAAGCTTAGTTTACTTGAAAACGAACGGTAATATTTAATCCGACTCTATTACTGTTCTGATAAACGGTTTGCCACCACTCTTTAAGCTCTTTCGAGTAGAATTTTCTTTTTTGTTTGTCCAGAACATCATTACTTTTCTACACTTGTCTTTTGAAAGCTATTTCAGGACAACAACACAGTATGCAATTGAAACTAAAATTATAAAATTAAAGTGTCCCCGCAACAAGAATAGTTACCAGCAATGAAAGAATAGAATATAATTCCGGGAAAACAGCCATAACCATCGTCGCTGCAAATACATTATGCCCAGCTCCGGTAGCAGTAATTCCATTCGCACATACTTGCGCCTGACGAATAGACGAATAAATTCCGACAATACCCATCATTAGGCCTATACTAAATATAGAGCAAGCCTGCAATAATGTAATTCCTTCGAACAAAAATTTCCGCACCATAAAATAGCCAACAAAACCATATAATCCTTGTGAACTAGGTAACGCACTAAGGGCTATATATGTTCCCAATGCTTCCGGATTTTTCTTCATTGCACCTACCACTGCATTTCCGGCAATAGTAACACCCAAAGTACTGGCAACAAACGTCCCACCGGTCATAATCGCAACACCGATATAAGCCAATAAAATTTCCATAACTTAATTGTTTTTAATATTATTTTCCGTTTATACTAAATTTATTATGTTTTCTTAAAAGGTAGATATGCTATACCTCCACCTTCATATTCTGAATTTTTGAAATATTCTACAAAAACCAAACGTACAGGATGTACAAGCGAACTTATCGTACATAAACCAATATTCAGTCCATGCCCAATTAGCAATATAATCAACATCACAGGTATCCGTACCACAATTGGTAACCCTGCCGTCATATCAACTCCAAGCATATTAAATACACTCCCAAGTATTCCACCGGTCAGTCCAATCGCAAACAAACGAATATAGGATAATGTATCGCCAAGCATCCCGGATGCCAAATTGTACGTACCCCATACTGCCGAACCAATATTTAGGAATATATTCTTCCCGGGGGAATTGTATAGAAGAATGGCTAGTCCACATACGGCAGCTATGCTATAACATACATATATAATTGTCTGCGGCAACTGAATGTCCAGCATCGGTAGTCCGAAAACAAGCAGCAGTGCCGTAATCACTAATACCCATGCCCACGGCGCTATACTATATTTCAACCCTTTCTGTTTCTTTGTTTTACATGCAGCAACTATTTTGCCAAATACTATATGTATAAGACCAAGAATAATAGCCAGCGTCATAAGATTATCCTGCGATAGAAAGTAATCCTTAACGGCTCTAAATTCCGCCACATCCACAAGGGCAACCCCAAATAGCGTTCCAGTAAGAGTTCCAACCACAATAGTCGTCCCGCCAAGCCATTGAGCTAAAGACAGTATCGGCTTCATCGCCACATCTACCCGTCCTTTCAATACCGTAGCCGCAATCAGCACAAGCAATCCATAACCGGCATCACCAAAGCATAGCCCAAAAAATAACATAAAAAAAGGAGCCAGCAACGGCGTCGGATCCAATTCCGTATAATTCGGTAATGAAAACATTTTTGTTATTGGCTCAAAAAGGCGTGCATAACGATTATTCTTCAGTTGAATTGGAACATTTTCACCTTCATCAATCTGTTGTTCTTGATAAAAATAACCGTCAGCATCAAGTCTTTTCTCCAATCCTGATGCCTGATTCTCAGTCGTCCATCCCTCCAGGAGAAGGAGTTTATCCTCTGCTTGCCGGTCAGTTTGCACTATGGCTTTGGCAAAATTAAATTCATCTTGAAGCTGTTTGTCAAAGAGTTCAAATGTAGCCTGCGTATAAGCGGCCATTTCTATTAGCCGCCGATCAACAGTCCGAATGTTCTCATCCAATTGTTCGCAGGCAGTCTCAAGCACATCCAAGCCACGATCGGGCATCTTTGGACGATCTGCTTCAATCTCAACCTGTTCGCCAACCTTTGTTATTGTTATGAAATAGCTCGTTGACTGGTGATTATTAACCGTAAAAGCATTGTATTCCTCCTCCCATCGCGTATCAAATTTAGATGTCGGACATGTAAAGAATGAAACAACATAGCCGGATTCCTTCAGGTTTTCAATTGTAGAATAACTGAAATTCCCCCATACCCGCATATATTCCAAATCTTTCCGAACAGCCTGCCTTTCAATCGCTAATTGCGACTTTTTCTCCTGAAGCTCTTCAACTTTTTCCAGCAGGGAAAGATATTCTTCCTTTGACAAGCTCTTTACCATCGCCGTTTTTTTACGTGGCGCCTCGTCTTTTAGTTTTGTCAAAAAAGCGATCTGCTCGCTAACTCTTTTTCGTAGAGCCTGTAACTCTCCAAGCTCTGCATTGCCCGCAATTGACTTTGTTTCCTTTATGTGAACAACACCAGCATCCCTTAACGTTTTAAGAAAAGCCTCATGCTCTTTATGATATACCAGAAAGGCATATTTTTTCATCGGAACTATCATAATCTATACCTCCGCCTCTTTACGTTGTCTCTTTTCCTGATTCGTGCGCATTATTTTCTGTGAAGCTTTCGACAAACTCTGTTCATCTTCCATATATCGCTTCACCTTGCGAATCGCATCCTTATAGCCAGGTATCTGAACCTTTTCAAAAAGATTCACTTTCTGCGTAGTTTTTTTCCGCGCATGTTCAAGCAACTCAAGTTTCATCCTCGAAAATTCCGTTTCAATTCCAATAGTAGCCAGTCCTTTCAGCAATTCAATCCCGTCGGCAGTCCACGATGGACTTGCAAACAGACTGTATGGCCGCACATCAAAGTCTATGCCCGTAAGAACAGGAACAACCACTCCAGCAATCTTTTTAACCGACAGGCTAACGTCCTTCACACTTATTAAGTCCGGCGCAAACTCATTCCATAGCGCGGCCATGCTCTCATAGCTCCGGATTTCCGCCTCCAGTTTCAGTTCCAGTTTACGAACCTCGTCCTTGTTTCGCGTTACTTCCATGCGAAGCGCACTTTCCTTGCTTTTTATTGTCGGCAAAGAGCGTTCGCGTACCTTTAACTGCTTCTCAAGGGTCTGGAGCGACGTTTTATTATATTGAAACTTAATCGCCATTGCCTGTATCAGTTCTTCCAGAATTTATTTACAAGCTCCTGCTTGATATTGACCTCTGCCGGAGTAAAATATTCGGCGAACAACGACCATGCAACATCCAGCATCTCCTCGGTATTCAGATTCACGTCTATGGCCAGCAGTTTCTCAGAGTAATCCTTTGCGAAGGACAACGCACGGTTGTCATAATCAGTCAAATCGAAGCCATTCTCTAACTTGGTCTTCGCATTCGCGGCATCGGCATACAGTCTCACAGCCGCGTTCATTACCTGCGGGTGGTCTTGGCGGGTCTTTTTGCCTGTTACCAACTGCTTCAGACGGCTGAGCGAGCGGAACGGATCCACGATTACCTTTCCTATGTCACTGTCACGACGCAAATATAACTGCCCCTCCGTGATATAGCCCGTATTGTCTGGCACCGCGTGCGTGATGTCGCCGCCCGACAACGTGGTGACGGCAATTATAGTGATGCTGCCGCCATCGGGGAACTGTACTGCCTTCTCATATATCTTTGCCAAGTCTGAATATATAGAGCCTGGCATAGAATCCTTCGAGGGTATTTGATCCATGCGGTTGGAAACAATCGCCAAGGCATCGGCATAGTTCGTCATGTCCGTAAGCAGAACGAGCACTTTCTCATGCTTCTCGACGGCGAAGTATTCTGCAGCAGTCAGAGACATGTCCGGAATGAGCAGACGCTCCACCGACGGCCCCTCTGTGGTGTTGATGAAGCTCACGATGCGATCCAAAGCGCCCGCGTTACTGAATGTATTTTTAAAGAATAGATAGTCGTCATTCGTCATTCCCATTCCTCCAAGTATAATCTTGTCCGATTCAGCCCGTAACGCAACGAGCGCCATCACCTGGTTGAACGGCTGATCGGGATCAGCGAAGAATGGAATTTTTTGTCCTGTGACAAGAGTATTGTTCAAATCAATGCCGGCTATGCCCGTGGCTATAAGCTCCGAAGGCTGTTCACGCCTCACGGGGTTCACCGATGGACCGCCAATCTCCACTTCTTTCCCGTCAATGGACGGTCCGCCATCGATCGGATCACCGTAAGCGTTGAAAAAACGTCCGGCAAGTTGTTCGCCGACCTTGAGCGTCGGAGCTTTGCCCATGAACGTCACTTCCGCGTTGGTGGGGATTCCCTCCGTGCCAGCGAATACCTGTAACGTAACCTCGTCGCCTGCGATTTTCACCACCTGCGCCAACCTTCCGTTCACTGATGCAAGCTCGTCGTATCCGATTCCAGTAGCCTTCAACGAGCATGTCGCCTTCGTTATTTGCGTTATCTTCGTATATATCTTTTGAAATGCTTTTGTTGCCATATCGTGTCCCTCCTTAGTTTATAGTAGCTTTATTCTTAATCAGTTCGTTTGCCTGCTGTACAAATTCATTGAATTTTTCACTCTTGTATTCCGAGTAGTTCATCTGCTTGAAAACGTTGATAAGATTTTTGAAAAAGTCCATAACCTCTATAAACGTATCGAACCTAAATTCAGTACGGCATACGTTCACTACCTGGTCAAGCATAAACTCTTGCCTTTCGAGTGGCGTCACTGCATCTATCTCGTCAAATGCGTCTTGCTGGAGGATAACAAAGTCGATCAATTCCGACTTCCAGAACGTTATGTGGTAGTCCACCGGGACTCCATCATCTCCCAGAATGTTGATCTGTTCAGATATTTCCTTTCCGCGCAGCATCCTTGTCTTTATCTCGTTTACTTTTTCGATCCAAGAAGGAGATACATGCTCTGCGATATATTCCTGAAATTCCGGATATTCAAGATATTTGGAATAGCTGTCAATCGGATTGATTGCAGGGTATCTCTTTCTGTCCGCACGCTCCTGTTCGAGGGCATAGAAACATCTTGCTACTTTCTTGGTGTTTTCTGTAACAGGTTCTTTAAGGTTTCCGCCGGCAGGGGATACGGTTCCGATAAATGTAACAGAGCCGGTTGCTCCGTTGTAAAGTTTCACGAATCCTGCACGAGCATAGAAGTTGGCTATTATAGCAGATAAATCCATAGGGAAGGCATCCGGCCCCGGCAGTTCTTCCAACCGGTTTGACATTTCGCGCAACGCTTGCGCCCATCTCGACGTCGAATCTGCCATAAGCAGTACCTTCAGCCCCATGCTTCTATAATATTCGGATATGGTCATAGCTGTATAAACCGATGCTTCACGCGCTGCGACAGGCATATTAGATGTATTGGCAATGATTATTGTCCGTTCCATAAGTTTGCGCCCCGTGTGCGGATCGACAAGATGCGGGAACTCTGCAAATATCTCCACAACCTCGTTAGCCCGCTCCCCACAGGCAGCGATTACAACTATATCGGCCTCTGCCTGCTTCGATATTGCGTGCTGCATAACCGTTTTTCCTGTTCCGAAAGGCCCCGGAATAAATCCGGTTCCCCCTTCGACAATAGGGTTAACCGTATCTATTGTCCTCACTCCCGTTTCCAGAAGCTTGAATGGTCTCGGTTTTTCAACATATTTCTCAATAGCCTTCTTTACCGGCCATTTCTGTATCATATTGACAGGCACGTCTCGCCCGTCTTCCGAAGTAAGAACTGCTATCGTATCATTAATTGTGTATTCACCCTCGCCGACAATGCTTTTAACCGTATATTTTCCCTCAAATACAAATGGAACCATTATTTTATGCGGTTGAAAATTTTCGTCCACCTCGCCGAGCCAATGCCCAGCCTCAACGGTGTCGCCCGCAGTCGCAAAAGGTTTGAACGCCCATAAGCGATCATTATCCAGTGCAAAAGTATATTGTCCGCGTCTCAGGAAGACGCCGTCCATTTTATCTAAGTCGTTCTGTAATCCATCATAGTTACGCGAAAGCATCCCCGGTCCAAGAGTTACTTCCAGCAAATGACCTTCAAATTCAGCTTCGTCGCCGACTTTCATTCCGCGAGTGCTTTCAAACACCTGTGCGAAAGCATTTTGTCCGATTACCTTAATCACTTCAGCCATCAGCTTTACGCCAGCAACCGAAATGAAGCAAATTTCATTCTGTGATACAGGACCGTTAACCTCCAGCGTAACGAGGTTAGATACGATTCCCTTCACTATTCCTTTTGTAGCCATGCTTATTTCTTGTTATTTCTTTCAAATTCTTTTAAGGCATTGTCGCTGCCTCGTTTCATGTTTCCCGCTAATTGGCGGAAAGCGCGTTCACCCTCAGCCTTGTCGAGCGAGTTCCATCTCTCCATGATTTCCAGCTTCAGGAAGTAAGCCAACACGCTTTCGACGTCGAAAATACACGCAAAAGTCTGCTCCTCCAGCCAATCCCAGCGCAATCGGTCTTTCCGTCGTTCACGCAGATAAAGATCCGGCTCGTCGGAGATTTTCATCACAGCCGGCAGTAGCTCCAGCGTATCTCCCAGGTCAAAATCACGAGCATTGGACGTGCGTAGCTTCTCTGCCGTCTCCGTATTGCCGATGATAAAGTTGGCACGCTCTAACTTGTACTTGCGGCATGTCATGGCTGTCAATATATTATTGATGTCAAGATTAAGTGTAAACCAAGCGGAGACAAAACGATTCTCAATATTCAGTCCGTAGGAAAAATACTGTGACCCTAGTATATCGATCCACGGTAGATGCGTCCTCGTCTCGTCATCCGCTTGTTCATACATCCTAACTAATTCTTCAAAATAATGTGGTATATTTTTGTTTCGATTCCTGAACGGTTTTTCGTCGTCGCGTTCATTCCTGACTCCGTCCAAAAGCTCCGCAATTTCATCCCTGCTCACTTTGCCCCCCTGCTCGAAGTCAAAGCCCGGATGCTGTAATTGCTTGAGCAGATTTCTGTTGTCTATCCTAAGCAGAAGAATGTCAAGCAAGCGACAATCCTTCTTCTTTAAATAGTACAGCAGTTCTTCCTTAAAGCCTAAAACTGTGTATGGCAGTTTCCCGTCGTCGAAGGCTATATTAGGAAGTCCGGCAATCAGGTAATAATACTTGCTCATAAGTTTAGAACAGTAGTTCGGCCAGTTGCGGTCGCAGATAATCTTTAAAAAATTCAATAAATTCCTCTTCTCCAAAGGCAACCTTGTATGATCCGTCGGCAGGAGATATAACAAATGAAGTCGATTTGCCTGCCGTTTTCTCAAGTTTTACAGTACTGTCAAGCAGCGCTTTTACACTCCCCTGGAAAAATTTATTCAGAGCGTCGGCTTCCTGTGCTTGAATAACCAAAGTTTGTTCATTAGCCCATGCCTTTGCTATTTCTATAATTATATTTTGAATAAAAGTTTTGTCCTGTACTACTGGAGCGATCCGCGAGTCAATAATTTTGCCTGTTAGCAGATTCGCAACATCACTTTTCAATCCTTCTATAAACCGATTGGCAAACAATTTCAGTTCGCCTTCAGCATTTTTTTTCAGAGCCGCCGCCTGTTTTTCAGCTTCTGCTGTAATTCGCGCCGCCTCTTCTTCCGCCTTTTTAAGAATGGCCTGTTTTTGCTCCTCTGCATCGGCCAAAATTTTATTGGCTTCTTCCTGTCCCTTCAAAACGCCTTCCTGGTAGATTTTTTCGGTGAGTTCTTGTAATTTCGTGTCCATCTTGATATATATAATTGCATTTAGTGGAGTTTCCTTACTGTTCGCATTGCAAAGATAAGATTATATTTCAAATAATCATCAATCTAATCAAAAAAAAATTTTTTTCTCATTTTTTCCAAACGATGCCGCTCTGATTCGCCCGTTTCTTTATACATGGATGTTTAGTATTCGGCATTATAATTGTAAAAATAAGCCATGCTTCCGTATAGTCATTTTAAGTCCTGCTTTTGTCATTTTTCATATAAACAGTGTTAGTTCGCAAGCGACATACTCCCTACCCTTCCTGTTCACAGGTAATTAAATAAAACGGAGAGCAAAGATTTAACCCTTTGCGCTCCGTTCCGTCGAGGCTTGGTCTAGAACTAATTGGTCATGCTCTATGGAAAGTACCGATTTTTAAATCCGTTGTTTCTCAATTGATATATGCAGTTCTAGCAGTCAAATATGAAAAAAGATAAACACAGTTCTCAATATCTCTATTGTCTATTCAACTTTAACAATTCCCTCACGGAATCACTACGCTTACAATGTCGCTCCACGGTCCTCTGTGCCCCTTCATATTTTGCCAGCAGACAGCCATATAGACTGTTTTTCCGCTATCTGCATCGGTAAATTTAAATGTATAGGGAGTGCGCGTAGCGAGCACGAAATTTGTCAAATCAGCAATGACAGGCTGCGAATCAAGAATCGCATACGCGATAACCGCCCCGATCATGCCGTAAGGCTTAGCAGTACCGACAGTGTTCAAATCGTGGAAGTTAGCAACCACTCTGTGCCCACGCAAAATATTCGGGTCTAACTTCGGAACAATCGTAGGGTCTTGATTTTTAGACCGTCCTGACTTGTGAACCGGCAGTCCCATCTCCTCGCGCTCAGCGTTGGTAATTGTCGGGTTATAAGTTAAATACCCCTTCGCGAAGACTCTCATTTCCGACACAAAAGCCTTTTTAGCCTCATTTTTGGCAATAATAGCCGGTCTAGTGCGCGTGCTTGGGTCAGAAACAAGATTGAACTTGTCTGCAAAAGCCTCAAAACTCTTCTTGAGGCGATCGAAGGGGCTGTCCGGAGCAACAAAACGGCCAATACCGCCTCCCCCAGGACCTCCACCTTCTGTCATCCCTGGAATATTCCACCTGTGACCATTCGCCTCGATCTTAACCACGATATTTCTGCCCCACTTCTGGAGTTCCGCTTCTTTAGCGGGCATTATATCTCTAATAGCCATATTATCATGTGTTTTAGTGTGTTATCAAATAGGCTCCGCCAGACGGATTTGGATATCCAAACCAGTCGCTCGGATACTGATATGGCTCATTAGGGTCTCCGTATGAGTTATATTGATACTCATACGAGTTATTCGGGTACTCATCCAAGTCATTCGGGTACTCATCTAACTTGTTCGGGTACTCGTTTAATTCATTCGGGTGCTCATCTAAGTTGTTCGGGTACTCATTCGACTCATTCGGGTACTCGTTTAACTTGTTCGAGTACTCATTCGACTCATTCGGGTACTCGTTTGAGTTGCACTGGTACTCTTTCGAGTTATTCGGGTACCCGTTAGACTCATTCGAGTACTCCTCCGTGTTATTCGGGTACTCGTTCGAGTCGCAGGAGTACCCATTGTTTGCGTTCTTAAACCAATTAGAGGCTGAACTGTTGCTGTTGTTTTTAATAAAATCTTTTCTCTCCATATCTTATACTTAAATTTTAATGCAAATGTAATAGGCTCATCAAGAATATAATCACGTGTAAATTAATCATATCCATCAAAATTCTCATCATATCACTCGGATGAAAAGTTTGTTTTCACCGAGCAACCACTGATTATTCACAAATCAATTCAAAAACAAAATAAGCCCTCCGGGGAAAAAGTCAAATAATAATTTGTTTTACAAT
The DNA here is from genome assembly GCA_031257015.1 of Tannerellaceae bacterium. Lineage (GTDB taxonomy): Bacteria > Bacteroidota > Bacteroidia > Bacteroidales > Tannerellaceae > DFXE01. Next base: position 21,387 of record JAIRPK010000035.1, on the reverse strand, counting down.
CAATTAACACGACATTTGTAAAAATTTAATTTATTCATATTTCATATCACAATCAAGAAATATGAGATAAAATTGTCTAAAATATCCACTAAAAAAGACTATTCCTCTACATCATAGCCTCCCCTACCCCGCAATCCGCATCATAACAGCTCAAAACCATATTTATCCATAATAATTCATTCCCTTTTTAATTCCGGAAAACATCTCGATATACATAAATTAAACAAAAGAGAGAAAGACAATTAGCTATGTTTTTATCAATAATGTAAAGTTCAAAGCTGCTGTCGCCAACATTCACATTAATAATATAAGGCCAAGGCAACCGATTTAATTTACATTTGTTAAAAATGCAAACGGCAATCTATCCGCTCATCGCCTACATATATATAATGTATATTACACTACGACAATAGCAGCAACAACATGCACAAAATACCGTCAGAAACAAACAGCTTACAGGCTGGGACAATTTGGAGCCAGACACATAAAAAACACTCCCCGTTCAAAAAGAAACGCCCCCTGTCGATAAAACACAGAAGGCATTGCAAAAGCTTCAGATAACATTTTACAAAAGACGATAATCATAGCAGCAAAAAAAAGATCCAAAGTCACAATTTTCTCTTTCATATTAGAAAATAAATCCTACCTTTGCAATGGAGTTTTAAATAATACTTGAAATTTATGGACACTACACGTCGTAATTTTATCAAAAAAGTGACAGTCGCCGGCATAGGAAGCGCAGGCGTAGTATTATCGGGAAATGCAGAAAGCCCTTCAATAAAAGACGTGCCAGAGGCACAAAAGAAAAAGCCTGCAAGTAAAGATGACGGCAAGCTTCGCTTTGGATTCATAGGCACCGGAACTCGATGCAGGGAGCATATCACGAATGTATTGAACATCCCTGGGAACAAAATCGTGTCGATATGCGACATCAGGCAACAGCCTTTGGACAGCACGCTCAAGTACATCTCGCAATTCAATGTGGAGGCGCCGAAAGTATATACGGGAAGCGACTATGCGTTTGAAAGCATGTTGAGCAACGAGAAATTAGACTGCGTCATCATCGCAAGTCCCTGGGAATGGCACACAACGATGGCCGTAGCATCCCTGAAAGCCGGTGTCGGATACGTGGGCGTCGAGATTTCAGCCGCAAACAGTCTTGAAGAATGTTGGGATTTGGTAAACGTGTCCGAATCGACCGGCGGCAAGTTGAATATCCTTGAGAACGTCTGCTATCGCCGCGACTGCATGGCCGCATTGAACATGGTCAGGCAAGGGATTTTCGGCGAATTGCTCCATTGCGAGTGTGGTTATGAGCATGACCTTCGCGACATAAAGTTTAACGACGGTAAAACTTACTACTATAAAAAAGGCGGGGAGCTGCGCATGGGTCCGGAAGCATTCGCCGAAGCGCAATGGCGTACGCAACATTCCATCAGACGCAACGGCGACGTATATCCGACTCATGGGCTTGGCCCTGTGGCTCATTGCCTCGACATCAATTGCGGGAATCGCTTCCTCTCGTTATCTGCAATGGCAACCCAGTCCCGCGGATTGCATAAATTCATAGTTGACAATGGTGGTGAACATCATCCGCTGGCCAACGTCAACTTTAACCTTGGCGACATAGTCACGTCCATGATCAAATGTGCCAACGGACAGACAGTCATCGTCACGCACGACACAAACTCGCCCCGCCCCTACTCTCTCGGATTCCGCATCCAGGGCGTAAACGGCTTATGGATGAACGACGGGGATCACGTCTACGTTGAAGGTCAGTCAAAGCCCCATCGCTGGGACAGTTCCGACGAATGGTTCAAGAAATACGACCACCATTTGTGGCAGGATCTCGAAGCCAAAGCCCGCGACGCCGGCCACGGAGGCATGGACTTCATAATGATGTACGATTTTGTAGAAGCCATACGCAATCGAACGGACGTCCCGATGAATTGCTATGACGCTGCGGCTTGGAGTGCAGTATCCGCATTGTCGGAGATGTCAATCGCACGCGGCGGAGCCTTGGTGGACTTCCCCGACTTCACACGCGGACAATGGATCCATCGCACGCAAAAATTCGCATTATAACCCAGATTGAAATTCGGAAATAAACAACGGAAAAACAAAAGCAACAGATCGAAAATTGAACATTATGAGTAAAAATCACTATTGAATGATGTATATATTAATTAATGTATGAACAGAAATATAGCTAAGTATTTATCGCTGATGTCCTTTTTAGTGCTGACATTGGCCTCCTGCCAGTCGAACGACGGCTGGACATACCTTTTTAACGGAAAAGACCTAACGGGCTTCAGGCAATTGAACGGGCAAGCTCCGTTCGAGGTCATTGACGGCTGTATCGTTGGCACCTCCGTTATGGAACAGCCTAACAGCTTCCTGGCAACAGAGAAAGACTACGGAGATTTCATCCTTGAGTTTGAAGTTTTGTGCGACAATGCCCTAAATTCTGGCGTGCAGTTCCGCAGTTTAAGCCTGCCGGACTATCGTGACGGTCGCGTACATGGCTACCAATGCGAAATCGACCCGTCCGACCGCGCATGGAGCGGCGGCATATACGACGAAGCTCGGAAAGGATGGCTGGTTACGCTTGGCGACAATCCCGCCGGTCGCGCTGCCTACAAGAAGAATGACTGGAACAAGTATCGCATTGAAGCCTTGTCCGACACTATCCGCATTTGGCTGAACGGCGTTAATACCGCCAACCTGCTTGACAACGAAAGTCTGTCGGGCTTCATCGCCTTGCAAGTACACCAAATCTACAACAATGAAATGGAGGGCAAACAAATCAAATGGCGCAACATTCGCATCAAAACTGATGGTTTGCAATTCTCTAACACGTCCGCCCTGGCACCGGAGATCAACCGCATACCCAATACGCTGAGCGCCGGGGAGCAATCCGAAGGCTGGAAGTTGCTGTTCGACGGCAAAACGAACGAAGGATGGCGCGGTGCGCACAAAGAAGCGTTCCCGGAGTACGGATGGACGATAGCCGACGGCGCGATAACAGTATCCAAGGATAAAGGCGGCGAGGCCACGAACGGCGGCGACATTGTTTACGCCCCCGAAGAGTTTGCGGCATTCGAGTTGAGCGTCGAATTTAAGATAACTAAAGGCGCCAACAGCGGCATAAAATACTACGTGACAGAGAAAGAGAAAGCCAGCGGCTCGGCGTTCGGCCTCGAATACCAAATCTTGGATGACAACGTACATCCCGATGCCAAACTATATACTACCGTACCCGGTTCACGCTGTCTGGCCGGCCTTTATGACCTGATTAAGCCTGTCAACATCCGTTTCAACGGTGTAGGGAACTGGAATCAGGCAGTCATCAAGGCCTATCCGAACAATCACGTAGAGCATTGGCTCAACGGATTTAAAACAGTTGAATACGAGCGAAGCTCTGACGCCTTCCGCGATCTGGTGAAAGGCAGCAAATACGCCGCGCCCCAATATAATGAACACGGCAATTTCGGCGAAGCCCCGTCAGGTCGCATTCTTCTTCAGGATCATGGCGACGAGGTATCTTTCCGAAGTATAAAGATTCGCACGTTGAATTAACGCTTGTAATATATGACAAATAAGGTCAGAACCCGGTTCGCGCCCAGCCCGACCGGGTTTATGCACATAGGCAATCTTCGCACCGCATTGTACGCATATCTGTTCGCCAAAAAACACGGCGGCGACTTCATCCTGCGCATTGAAGACACGGATCGCGAACGACAGGTGGAGAATGCCGTCGAAACAATTTACAAAACCTTGCACCTGGCCGGACTTTCGCATGATGAAGGCCCGGACACAGGCGGTTCATACGGCCCTTATACGCAAAGCGAACGAGGGAAGATATATGCAAAATATGCTCAGGAGCTTGTAGAAAAAGGCCATGCCTACCATTGTTTTTGCACGAAAGAACGACTGGAATCATTGAACGATGGTACGGGCAATCGTCGCTATGACAAGCATTGCCTGCAGCTTAGCCAGGAGGAACGTGCCGCCAAGCTTGAATCCGGCATCCCATACGTCATACGCCAAAACATCCCGGAAGACGGCTCGACAACATTCACCGACCTCGTGTTCGGCACAATCAGCGTCAATAACGAAGAACTCCAGGACATGGTGCTCATCAAATCGGACGGTTTCCCTACGTACAACTTCGCGAACGTAGTGGACGACCATCTAATGGAAATATCCCATGTCTTTCGTGGAATGGAATATATCAGCAGCACCCCGGCCTACAATCTATTGTATGAAGCCTTTGGCTGGCCTGTTCCGTACTATGTTCATCTCCCCCACATCATGCGCGACAGGCAGCACAAATTGAGCAAACGCGACGGCGACGCGAACTTTGAGGATTTTCTCAACAAAGGCTTCTTGCCAGCGGCCATCCTGAACTACGTAGCCTTGTTAGGTTGGAATCCAAAAAATGACCAGGAGAAGTTTGCTTTGCATGAATTGACAGAGGCCTTTGACATATCCGGCATCTCCAAATCATCTGCCATCTTCGACGAGGTGAAATTACGCTGGCTTAACTCACTATATATAAAGGAACTGTCCACGGAAGAGTTTAATCGATTGGCTGCGCCTTACTATCAATCCATCAATATGCCTGTGGATCACACCTTGTTGGACAGTTTGTTGCAGCCGCGTGTCAGTGCAATGTCGGACATCCCTGAAATCATGTCCTTCCTTGACAATTTCAACGATTACGACCTGAGTTTGTTTGAAAACAAGAACGCCCGATCGTCAAAAGAAATTGCCGGACACTTCCTTCCCCTCATAATAGACAAATTAGAACTGGCTGAGAACTGGACAAATGAAGCCTTATTCACTCTCTTCGAGGAAGTGACAGAGGAAGCATTGCTCAAGAAGAAACAAACCTTGTGGATCATCCGCATTGCAGTGACAGGGCAAGCCTCCACACCAGGCGGAGCCTCGGAAATATGCGTTTTGATCGGGAAAGATGAAAGCTTGCGCCGATTGAGATACACTTTGCAACGATTGGAATGTCAGCAACAATAATTCAACTCCTCCTGTGATATATCGGAAGGCAATATGAAATAATTTCGGTTCGGCATCTTGTAGATTAAATCCATTTAAATATAGATTATTGCCGAAAACAGTAAAACCGAGTGATTTTCATCATATAAGAAAAATATCCACCTGTCACACAACCGTATTCGGCAGCCCAATACAGATGCGCAATTCCTATACATTATATAATTGAACATGGCAACAGAAATAGAACGCAAATTTATTGTAACAGGAGATTTCCTCCCACTTGTCGAAAGCTCCGAAGAAATCATTCAGGGATACCTCTACCGGAATAACAAATCCGTCGTAAGAATACGCATCTGCCACGGCAAAGCCTGGTTGGGCGTAAAAAGCAAAAACGACTCTGACAGCCTCGCCAGAATAGAATACGAATATGAAATCCCAACGACAGATGCAGAAAGTATGCTTAATCTCTGCACGGGGCATATTATCGAAAAGACACGTTATTACGTCCATTACTTCCAATGCCTCTGGGAGGTGGACGTCTTTCATGGCGAGAATGAAGGCCTAATTATCGCCGAAATAGAACTGAATCACGAAAACGAACATTTCCTTCGCCCACCATGGGTGGGAGAGGAAGTCACCCACACGCCAAAATATCTGAACGCTTACCTGTCGATTATACCTTTCAAAGACTGGCACAAGGGCGACCGCCCCAACTCGCTTGAGATAAAAGAATAATCATCCAAACCAGAATAAATTATGAACATGCGCAATACGTTTTTAGTCCTCTCCATTCTATTTCTTCCCCTTACCATCAACGCCGACGAAGGCATGTGGCTTCTCAATCTCCTGAAAAAACAAAAAATTACAGATATGCAAGCCCTCGGTCTTCAACTCAATGACACGGACATATACAATCTTAATGGCACATCCCTCAAAGATGCCATAGTAATGTTCGGTGGAGGCTGTACAGGCGAAGTAATCTCTCCCAACGGCCTCATCCTCACCAACCATCATTGCGGTTATAACCAATTGCAAAACCACAGTACTCTCGAACACAATTATCTGGAGAACGGATTCTGGGCTATGCGACCGGAGGAGGAACTCCCTAATCCAGGCCTTAGCGTCACCTTTATCGACAGTATTGTCGAAGTTACCGATTATGTCACCCGTATGTTGGAACAAGAAGAAGACTCCACAGGACTGAAGTTCCTGAACCTCCGCTATCTCAACCAGCTGGCCAAAGAACGCATCGGCGAGAGATTCCTCAAAGAACATCCCGGAACAGACGTTGAAATTCGCCCATTTTACAGTGGAAACCAATACTATATGTTTGTAAAGAAAACATATACAGACATCCGACTCGTCGGTGCGCCTCCCTCCTCCATTGGCAAGTTTGGCGCAGACACGGACAACTGGATGTGGCCCAGACATACAGGCGATTTCACATTGTTCCGCATCTACGCTGCCCCCGACGGAACACCCGCTCCATACTCTGAAAATAACCGACCGCTACACCCACGCAAATGGCTGAAAATATCCCTCTACGGTCTCAAGGAGAACGACTTCGCCATGATGATCGGCTTCCCCGCCCGCACCAACACATACTATACATCTTGGGAAGTAGCAGAACGACGCGACATAGACAATGCCGTCCGCATCCGTGTCCGCAACCTTCGCCAAGAAGCCATGCTCAAAGAAATGCTCAAAGACCCCGCCATAAAAATCCAGTACGCCGGCAAATATTCCAGCTCCACCAATGCCTACAAGAATGCAATCGGCTCAAGCTGGGCAATTGATGCCCGCAATTTCGAGCAAACAAAAAAACAAGAACAAACGAGCTTGCTAAAATGGGCCAAGCACGAGAATAAAAACAATTATATAGAAGCCGTACGCCTCATCGAGCAAATAGTCCTCGACCGCCGTAATATCCGTCTGCGAACTTGGATGATAGACGAAGCCCTGCTAAGAGGAATAGAGTTCAGCTCCGCTCCCACCGACATTGCTCCCATTATCCAGTCTCTCAAAAGCCGTGACCAGGCAGCACAGAAAGAGCAAATACGCCTCCTCACTGCAGCCTTTCGCCGCTTTTTCAACAAAGACTACTCCCCAAACGTTGACAAAACGATAGCCAAAATAATGCTAAAGGAATACTGCTCACAAATCCCCGCCGGCCAGCAACCAACGTGCCTCACTGTCCTCAAACGTAAATACAAGGGAAATATCGACAACTACATAGACGAGCTGTTTGCCAGATCCATCTTTGGAAGCGAGAGCAACTTCAGCGCCTTCGTCCAGTCGCCTTCTGTAAAAGCCCTTGAAACCGACCCCATGATACAATTCGCAAAATCAGTCCATGAAGAACGCCAGAAACTTACCGTCGCCGCCAATACACTCGATGCCGCCTACGCTTCGGCACGCCACGATTACGAACAAGGCCTGCTGGAAATGTACGGAGACAAAATGAATTTTCCTGACGCAAATTCTACTCTGCGCATCACCTACGGACAGAAAAAAGGCTATCGCCCACGCGACGCAGTCTTCTATCAATCCCAAACAACACTCGACGGCGTCATGCAAAAAGAAGACCCGGAGAATTGGGAGTTTGTCATCCCAGAACGCCTCAAAGTCTTCTATCGCACTCGCGATTTCGGCAAATACGCGCTTCCCGACGGAAGGCTTCCGGTAGCCTTCACAGTCAATACGCACAGCACAGGCGGCAATTCAGGCAGCCCCGTCATGAACGGAAAAGGCGAACTTGTCGGTATTAACTTCGATCGCAACTGGGAAGGCGTCGGAGGCGACATCGAGTACCTTCCCGACTATCAGCGGAGCATCATTGTGGACATCCGCTATGTGCTTTTTTTAATAGATAAATACGCGGGCGCCGGATATTTACTCAAAGAAATGGACATCTAGCTCTTATCCTCAAATCTCCCTTCGCTCCCGTTCACGATTAACATATCTCATTATTTTTTTTAGCCTTCCATCGCATATCAAACAATCAGGTATAATCCCAGGCTACTTTTGAAACCAGTCTTTTAAGACTTACGATGGGTAAGAAACAAGAAAAAAACGCGAAGACAGAATGTCCAATCATTCATGTCTTCGCGTTCCACATAAAAAGCCGTCCTGCTTATTCCAAGCTGTAAAGAGTCAATAACTGTTTCAACACAAAAAAGAGCTTTTCACTTACTTATACGCTTGTATCACTGGAACAATGGCAAGTTCCGGCTGAAAGAAAAGCTATCTACATTCTGCATTACCATGTTTTGAAGCGACAAAAATGGTTATGCTTGTCGTTTTCGCAACTATACAAATGCTTCATGTTTTCAACAGGAACAATTTGCAACGATGAAAACGCCTCATGTTTTCGACAGGGACGTTTTGCAACTATGAAAATGCTTCATGTTTTCGACAGAAAAGATTTGCAACGATAAAAATGCTTCATGTTTTCAACAAGAGAGATTTGCAACAATGCAAATGCTTCATGTTTTCAACAGGAACAATTTGCAACGATGAAAACGCCTCATGTTTTCGGCAGGAAAGATTTGCAACGATGCAAATGCTTCATGTTTTCAACAAGAGAGATTTGCAACGATGCAAACGCCTCATGTTTTCGACAGGGACAATTTGCATCGTTACAAACGCCTCATGTTTTCAGCAGGAACAATTTATAATGTTGCAAAAGTCTCATGTTTTTAACAGGAAATGAGATTATACAATTGAGCAATAAAAAGATGTCTGGGCGTTATTACTGAACTTATTTTTTTTGTTGAACGGCAATCACATTATACAATTACATTATGATTTTTATTCGCAAAAACGGACGTTTATTCTAACAGGAAAACTGGAGGGGAAGATTTTTGTTAAATTGACATGTAATGTGCTGTTTTTAGGGATGTTTGCTTTGTTTCCTGAAATTTTGCTATACCTTTGCGACCTGTCAGAATAAACGTCCATATAAATTGACAGGCTATTTTGGGCGATATACGAATGAATATGAACATTTTATTATATGTATAAATTAGTATTTATTGTTATTTAAAAGTCGAATTTTAAATGAAGTCCATGAAGAAGTTGATCTATCTTTTTTTCTGCCTGACAACAGGCATTGTAACTGCGTTCGCGCAGACCGCAAGAGTGAGCGGTAAAGTCCTCTCGTCAGATGACGGCGAACCTGTCATCGGCGCATCAGTAATGGTTAAGGGAACAACAACAGGTGCCGTAACAGACCTTGACGGCAAGTTTACCCTCAACGCACCCACATCCGCTAAAACCCTCATCGTTTCCTTTATCGGTATGGCCACGAAGGAGGTAGCAATCACATCCGGCGTGCTGAACATCGTGCTGGCGCCGGAAACGAAAGCGATAGACGAAGTATTGGTCGTCGCTTACGGCACGGTGAAAAAATCAGCCTTCACAGGCTCGGCTGCATTGATAGGCGAAGAGCAGATTCGCACTCCCGCCGCATCGTTTGACAAGTCTTTGGCCGGACAGGTGGCCGGTGTGCAGGTCATTTCCTCGTCAGGCCAGCCCGGTTCGGCTTCAAGTTTCCGAATCCGCGGCTCCGGCTCGCTAAGCGCATCGAACGAACCGCTGTATGTAATCGACGGCGTGGCTACCACTTCAATGGAGTATAGCGAAGTAGCCGAAGATCAAAGTTCGTCCAGTAACATTCTCTCCTCCATCAATCCAAGCGACATTGAATCAGTTACCGTCCTGAAAGATGCCGCGGCCGCCGCTCTCTACGGCTCCCGTGCAGCCAACGGCGTAATCGTAATCACAACCAAGAGCGGCAAGGCAGGAAAAAATGAAAAGGCAAAGGTCAGTCTAAGCGCCAGATACTCGTGGGGCACACTGGCCAAGGCTTATGAGACAGTCAATTCCGCCCAATACTATAAACACCTTTTTACCGGCTATATGAACGCAGGTCGCGATGCCGAAGAGGCCAACAAGCTTACACAAGGAGCCATAACACATAACCCGTGGAACGTTGCGCAGCCGCTTGACGCTCAAGGAAATCCTGTTGCCGGAGCATCTATTGTAGTGGATAACAATTGGCAGGACGCTGTATTCAAAACTGCACCTTCGCAGGATTATAACGTTAATGTAAACGGTGGCAGCGAACATACAGACTATTTCTTCTCCGCCGGATATACAAATCAGGAAGGCATAGCCCCTGCCGGCAATTTCAAACGCTATTCGGGCAAGGCGAACATTAATACGCAAGCAACGCCATGGTTTAAAACCGGCGTCAACATCACGTTCTCCCACTCTATACAAAATACAACTGTGGCAGGCTCTGCCGGTGCGGCCCCGCTGAATAATGCTTTGACGTTCACTAATGCCGTGCCTGTTTATGTTGTCGATTCGCAGGGCAAGCCGGTTCTTGACGAAAATAACAGGAAGCAGTTCAACTTTACGAATCCGGTGAACCTGGATTTCAATCCGCTGGCTATTCCGTATATGGATACGCATCTTACCAAGTTCTATCGCGTCCTTGCCTCTACTTATGCCAGCGTTTCCATCCTAGACGGCTTAAATCTCAAGACGGTATTCTCCCCAGATTATATATCGACCGACGAACATCGCTACTGGAACAAGCATCATGGGAACGGCCCGGCGTACAATGGTCGTCTGGACAAGTATCACCATACCGATCTCCAATACACATCAACGAATACGGCAACATATTCAAAGACCATAGACTTGCTGCATAGCATAAACGCCATGGCCGGTATGGAATATTGGCAAAGTACATACGAAACACTCTACGCCGGCGGGCGAGACTTATTGGGAGAAATGCAGGAACTTGCCGCTGCTTCAGGCTCATTCTCTCCTTCGTCAAACACAACTCGCGAGGTACTCATCTCTTATTTAGGTCGCCTGGAATATGCTTATGCCGACAAATATAACCTCTCTGCAAGCCTGCGCTCCGACGGTTCTTCCATATTTGGAAGCGGAACAAAATGGGGAACATTCTGGAGTGCCGGCGCATCATGGCGCATAAATCAGGAAGACTTCCTTAAAGACAACGAAACGATAGATAACCTCAAACTGCGCCTCAGCTACGGCACATCCGGCAATAAAAGCGGTTTGGAGAGGCTGTCAAACGACCTTGTCCGCTATGCTCACCTTGGCCTTTGGACAGTATCATCAGACTATATGTACGGCAACAATGCCGGAGCCGGACATACACAGCTTGCCAATGCCTTGCTAAGCTGGGAGAAGCAAGCCATGTTCAACGTCGGGCTGGATTTCAGTTTCTTTAAACGATTCTACGGCTCGCTGGACTACTTCAGCAAAACCTCCGACGGACTTCTCTATGACTATCCACTTGCGCTATCCAATGGATTCAATAACATCACCCTGAACGCCGCCCAAACTGTTAACTACGGTGTTGAACTGGAACTGGGAGCACATATCCTCGCCTCCGGCCCACTAAAATGGAGCGCAAATCTCAATGCCTCCATTATCAGGGACAGAATTGATGACCTGCATGGCGACGACAACGTAGAGATGACGACATATCAGAAAATCTGGTGCGTTGGAGGCAGTCAATACGAATTTAATATGCCCACATGGGCAGGCGTTGATCCTCAAAACGGAGATGCCTTGTGGTACGTCACGGACAAAGAAGGAAATCGAACCACTACCAATCAATACAGCAAAGCAACCAAAGAAAAACAAGGTCGCTCCACGCCGGACATATACGGTGGATTTACAAACAAACTGTCTTACCGCAATTTCGACCTGTCCCTCCAGCTGAACTATACAATCGGCGGACAGTTCTACGACGGCCTCTATTCCACAATCATGCACGACGGAGCTAAAATGGGTTCCAACCTTCATATTGATGCCCTCAAGGCCTGGAGCGCTCCCGGACAATCGACTGATGTGCCACGCTTTGTCACCAATAATCCATCAGGCGCCAACAGTCTGTCCACACGCTTCCTTTACGATGCAACTCACTTTAAAGTGAAAAACATCACACTCTCTTACACCCTTCCCCACACGCTTGGGGTGTTCTCCCGCACATTCTCCAACGCACGTATCTATGCCTCAATCGACAACCTGTACACCATCTTCGCCGATGATTACAAAGGATACGACGACATAGATATATATGGCATCCAAGGATACCGGATGTATCCGGCCACTCCAGCGCCACGCACATTCAGCCTCGGAGCAAACCTGACATTCTAACATCAAACGAAATCAGAAATGAATACAAAAAACATACTTCTCATCGCTCTCATAGCCCTCATCAGCAATGCCTGCTCAGACGACGACCTCTTTCAGGTCCCCGCTACATCCCTCTCCGATGAAACCATACTTACATCCAAGGAAACAGCGAACACAGTCCTCATGGGCGCCTACGCTCAAACAGGCGACTACCGCTACCTCACCATCGGCGAAATCTCACTTGATGTAATGGGCAACGACATCAAGATAACCGACGGAGCATACGGATTCTCCACCTACAACTGGCTCATGTACGCTTATAACTACATACAATACCCCAGAACTGTGGACGGATGGTGGAGTGCCTACGCAGCCTACTTGTGGAGATACGCCTATCGCGCCATCGACCAGGCAAACCTGTTAATTAATAATGCCGACAAACTCCCTGCAGGATGCGAAGACATAGTTGCACAAGCCTATGGCATAAGGGCATACAACTTCCTCAATCTCTACCACCTCTTCTGTCCGGCCTACACAGCAGCCGGCGATGCAGGACAAGGACTATTCCTCCGACTCACGTCCGGTAGTGCTGACGGCAACAACGTGCCCCGCTCGAACTTGAGAGAATCTCTCAGCCAAATCATAGCCGACTTCACTTATGCCTACCAGAATTGCACGTCAACAAGCAATTACTTCATTAACAAGACCAATACCGCCCTCCTCCTTGCCCGCACATACCTCGACATGGGCGATTACGAGAATGCGCAAAAATATGCCGAAGCAGCCTGCGCAAACTTCGACGGTACAAACCTCATGAGCAAAGAAGAATACCAATCAGGTTTCAACACAGCCAACAGTGAATGGTTATGGGCTTTCAATTTCGTACCCGAAACATCCAATATATATGCTTCCATTCCATCTTTTTACCATGCAGCAACGTTTAAAGACCCAGCTTCTACATTTGGAACAGAAGACTATGGAAGCAAAGTCACATACGATTACCTTGCCGCCAATGCTGTTGATTGGATGACCGGTTATAGCACCGTTCGCATCACATGGTCTTTTGCAGCCCTTTATGGTAAAGACGATTGCCGTGCCCTCTTCCCATTCTACATTGACGAGAAAGACGGTCTTTTTACTTCCAAATATTCCTCCAAAGGTTCACTCGGAATAGCAGATTATCCCATGGCCCGCACCGCCGAAGCCTACCTAATCGAAGCTGAATGTCTCGTCCGTAAAAACAATCCTAAAGCCCTCGAAGTCCTCAATGCTCTGCAATCCAAGCGCGGCGGAACACTGTCCACCGAAGCCTCCATCGACGAAGTATGGAAAGAGCGCAGGCGAGAACTCTACGGCGAAGGCTTTGCCCTCCCCGACATCAAACGCTTGCAAAAACCCCTAGAACGTACCGGCGATGAGCATTGGACAAATGTCAAAAACCTCCCCCCCAACAACCCACGCATGATGTTTCCCATCCCTCTCGACGAACTCGATTACAATAAGAACGCAACCTCTGCTGATCAAAACGAGTATTGGCGCAATTAAATAAACATATTATATGAAGAACCTGGTAAATATTATCATCATAGCTCTGCTCGTCGGTTGCACTAACAAAGACAAAGCGGCCAGCGACCGGCTGACCCTTCAATTTGAGGGGCGTAACATTAGTCTTGCCCCATACTTTGAAGGCTTCCCTTATCAACAGTTTTCTGTTGATAAAGACGGGCAAAAGCTCTTTTTCTTTAAGAGCGGAAATGAAAACCGTTTGCAGTGGCTGGAAATCAGTCCGGAAGCCGACCTCCGAAATGCTCAGAACGCTGCTGGAATCAATTTTGCTACCCGTAACTGCTGGTCGCCACGCTACAATGCAGTAGATGGCTTTATTTATTGGATCGGCGACGAAAACAACGACGAGATAATCAACATTTACCGCGCAAACCTCGGTGGAGATACCGCCGAAAAGCTGACGGATGTTCCTTACATCTATGCGTGGGAATTCAACCCGGCACGCACAAAAATTGCTTATGTTGCTCGTCTTGGACAGAACGAAGAACGGCTCGACGAACTCCGCATCCTTGACCTTCAGTCCGGCAAGGACGAACTGGTCTGTCAAGATACACCAACATTTCGCTTCACATGGAGCGACATTAACTGGCAACCGGAAGAAAAAGGCCTTACACTTTTGGCCTTAAAGGGGATAGATCGAACATATACAAATCTTGTATATGTTGATTTGCAGACAAAAGCACCCACGCTCCTCACGGACAGCAGCAGGGCGGCCAGCTTGAGCGGTTGTCAAGCTCTGGGAGAATGGGCAGCGTCCGACGAATGTATTTTCTTGTCCGACCAAGACGGGTATGCCAATCTATACAGCTTCAGGCTGGTGGACAAATCTGTTAAGCAGTTGACATTTTATACCCAAAACGTTGACGATGCCGCTTATCTTACAGTCGCCGGCAAACGGCATATTCTGCTTCTCCAAAGTAATCCAATCGAAACCATGCTCACGCTTATGGACGCCGAAACAAAAGAGGTGAAATTCCGTCAGCCATCTTCATTCCGGCTGCAAATTGGGACAACAAACAGGAATCGTGCCATTTTAATAGCAGGTTCTACGACAGAACTTTTCCAATTGCTCGAAGGCGAGGTAGAAGCTGAAGGTATTACGCTAACGGAAAAGATAAGCGTTCCAGCTGAATTAAAGAAAGAGTTAGTACAATCCACGGTTAAACGCCTAGAAATACCAACATTCGATATTGATTCCGCAACCGGTCGTCAACGCCTGCTCCATGCCTATTTATACAAACCAACGACACCGCTGCCCGCAGAAAAGGAGCTGGTTATGATCGAATCCTTCTACGGAGGCGAAAATCGTTACAATACGGGATACCAGATTCTTGCGCAAGCGGGCATATATGTCCTTAGTCCTTCGCCGCGAGGCAGTGCTGGTTTCGGTCGCGAATTTGCAGCAATGAATGACGGCGATTTGGGTGGAGACGAGATTATAGACATCATTTATGCCGCCCAATATATCTCGAAGGAATTGAATATTCCCCCAAGCCGAATCGGCGTTTTTGGCATGAGCCACGGCGGATATGCAACGATGCGACTGATGACCTTCCCCGGCGAAGTGAACGGCCATAAAGCCGCGTTCTTCTTCGGTTTCGGAATTGAGACGGCTGGCTTCTGTGACATCATCTGGCAGCACCGCCATAGCAATATCCCGGACTGGACAGCGTTAGAAGCCGGCGATCCAGACAGGGACTCGTTGCGGCTGGTAGATCGCTCCCCAATTACACACGCGGAGCGAATATCCGGCCCAATACTTCTATTGCACGGCAACCATGATAATCGTGTTGACATAGGAGGCTCGCGTTTCATGGCAGAAAAACTGAAAGAATTGGGAAAACCGTATCGCTATGTTGAGTTTTCCGGCCTGGGGCACGGCATCAAAGGGACGGAAAACAACCGTAAGCTTTATGCCGAATATTTTGACTTCCTTCAAAGCGAAGTTCTGAAATAACAAGCGAACAATAATTGAAGAGACGGAATGGATTTGTTTACCATTCCGCCTTTTCTCTTTTGAGATTAATTACATATCAACCACCCTTACCATGCAAAAAGCGGATATTCTTTCATTCGCCTATTCACTTCTGCCCGGACGGATGAAATGACTTTCTCATCTTGCGGAGCAGAGAGGACAGTGTCTATAAGTTCGACAATCTCGCCCATAAGACCCTCCTTGGCGCCCCGTGTTGAAATAGCCGGCGTACCGATACGTATGCCGGAAGTTTGGAAAGCCGAACGAGAATCAAAAGGCACCATGTTCTTGTTCACGGTAATATCCGCGCATACGAGGGCATTTTCGGCAGCCTTTCCTGTTAAATCAGCAAATTTGGCACGCAAATCTATCAACATACTATGATTATCGGTCCCTCCGGAAATGATTTTGTATCCTTTATCGATAAAAACATTCGCCATCGCCTGAGCATTTTTTTGCACTTGTTCCTGATAAACGGAGAAGTCATGTTCGAGCGCTTCGGCAAAAGAGACAGCCTTGGCTGCAATAACATGTTCCAGAGGGCCTCCCTGTATACCTGGGAATACGGCAGAATCAAGCAGTTGCGACATGAGTTTAATCTCTCCCTTCGGCGTAGTTTTGCCCCAGGGATTCTCAAAATTCTGTCCCATCAAAATAATGCCTCCTCTGGGACCGCGAAGCGTCTTATGAGTGGTGGATGTCACGACGTGCGCATGTTTCAACGGATTATTAAGCAGTCCGGCAGCAATCAGCCCGGCAGGATGAGCCATATCAACCATGAGCAAAGCCCCACAGCAATCAGCAATGTTACGCATCCGCTCATAATCCCATTCGCGAGAGTAAGCAGAGCCTCCACCGACAATAAGCTTTGGGCGTTCGCGCACGGCAGTCGCCTCCATCTCATCATAATCAATTCTCCCGGTGTCTTCTTTTACATTATACGATATGGCCTTGTAAAGAATCCCGGAACTATTTACAGGCGAACCATGAGATAAGTGTCCTCCGTGCGACAGATTTAGCCCCATAAACGTATCTCCTGGATTAAGAACCGTCAAGAATACAGCAGCATTTGCCTGCGCTCCGGAATGAGGCTGAACATTTACCCATGCAGCTCCGAAAAGCTTCTTGAGGCGTTCGATAGCCAGACTTTCACTTTCATCAACCACTTCGCATCCGCCATAATAACGCTTGTTTGGATAGCCTTCAGCGTATTTATTGGTGAGCACGCTGCCCATTGCTTCCATTACTTGTGGGCTAACGAAATTCTCGGACGCAATAAGTTCGATGCCCTTCATCTGCCTTTGTGCCTCTTTTTCGATTATATCGAAAATAATTTTGTCTCTATTCATTATTATATTTATATGTATTGGATATGAATTGAGGCAAAAATAAGGAAAAATAAGATGATTATGGAATTTACCAGAATGAGATTCGCCAAGTTGGCCAGAAAGATTTTTCCCGAAGCCTTTCTTGCAGAATTGTACGTAAAAATATTCTCACATTCAACCTTTACGGTTCTGGCTTTTACAGTGACGAATATTTACGGAAAAACATTGTTTCTATTTTAGATTTTAATCAGTTACTCCCAACTAACTAAGAAATAATCACTTTGTAGAATATTTGAGAATGGAAAGTAACGATTTGAAACCATGCATATTTCAGCGTCTTGCAGTGCAATACTATCAAATAACTCTAGATTGCAAAGATACTAAATTCTTCGATATTCCATGCGTATATTTTTCTTTTTTTTATCTGATAAACAGCTTTTTTATTCTTGAAATATACCTTTATGTTTAGATAAACAAAGGGAACAAAGATTAATTTATTGAAAAATAACAGAAATAAAAATTGAGCGGTTGATATTTTTTTACATCGCTTTTCCTGCTTAGCAAGTGTATTGCCCCGTTTCTTGAGGTGAAACAGATTAAAATATTTTGCAGCAAACAAAAAATCCCGCCACGAGAGCAGGATTTTTTTTAATGTTTCGCATCTTTTACGATTTACCGTGTCATTACCGAAATAGATTCTTTTAAGAAATTAAAGCCAACCGAAAGGTAAAAAATTCTGTTTTCTTATCCAACCCATAATCAGAACGGCTATATATTATTCATTTTGTATTACTTAATTTTATATTTATAATATTCATTAAAAGTAGTATCCCAACGAAATAGTGAAACAGTTATTTTAAAAACTTGCAAACCTTTCGCCCTTACTGGCAGCCATATTGTTCAGACTATATGAGTATCCGGCTCTTATAAACAATCCCGAATCATCAACGCCCAGCTTAAATCGAAGTCCGAGCAGACAATTAATTCCTTGATCGAATGGATTTAAAATTTTGGTGTCGCCAGAAAAAATTTCTTCTGTATCTTTATCGAAAGAAAAGCCTTCTTTACTCGGTCCAAATTTCAATTTTTCATATACTCCGTAAGCAAGATAATATCCTCCTCCGACAACAAGATAAATATTGTCTTCTTTAAGAGGTATGTTAAAAACCAGATTCAACAGCAATTCAAAATAATTGATGCGCATGGTATCTTTTACTTGCACATCCGACAAATAATTGCCTGTTCCATTGTCGATATAATGATCGCTTGTATGTGCCTTGCCGATAGCGCCTTTCATCACAAATAGCAATTCGGGCTGGAAAGACAGCCATTTGGTAAATTTGTATTCCAAAAGCAGACCTCTGGCAAAACCTAATTGCGGGGGTTTGTCTTCTTCGTAAAGCCACGAATCGGATAGTTGGATGGCAATGCTTAAACCGCCGACTAAGCCGAAATGGAACCTGTTTTCGTGGACTATTTTAATCATCGTTACTGTTCTTCTGTCGCCAGGTTTGATAGCATCTATTCGCTGTTCTTCATACTCTGTATGATTGACTATCCAGAATGACCTATCATCATCCGGTATGATTATTTCACAAAATCCTTTGGCATCACTTTTTGCAGAAGACAGTGGATGTCGCGTATTGTTTTCTTTTTTATATATTGTTACGACGGCGTTCGGCAATATTTTTCCATCAGCTCCCAATACTGTTATTTCTGCTTTATCTTTGGATAATATGCGAAAATTTTGCGCATTGCCCGCGCCGGGATTAACATTTTCCACCGTCAGGCGATATGCACGGAAATCGCTTCCTGCAATAGAAATATGGTACTGTGAGTGCCATTCAGGTCTTCGTCAGGGTCTGTTTTTTGCACACAAAGCACACAGCGATTTTTTATTGCGTCAAATTCCGTTTTTTGTTTTTTAAGCGGTTTGGTGCATTGATGATGACAAAATCCAAGTCAGAAATCGTAGTGTTAAACACAAGTACGCCATCTTCAGGCATACATTGCGCATATATCGCCCCATCCTTCCTGTCTTCGCGGATAACC
This sequence comes from Tannerellaceae bacterium, assembly GCA_031257015.1. Classification (GTDB taxonomy): domain Bacteria; phylum Bacteroidota; class Bacteroidia; order Bacteroidales; family Tannerellaceae; genus DFXE01. The sequence goes on along the minus strand of JAIRPK010000035.1, from coordinate 2,265 downwards.
TCAAACTCTTTTAATACGTTTTGTGAAAACATATTGCCTGTAAAAAAGGCTAATACTGAAATAATAATAATAATCTTTTTCATGTTTTTAATCTCCTATTACTATGTTGAATTAATCTTCGATAGGAATATCTTCTCCTCTTATACGTCGTCCTACGTCGTCCGGGATTGGCGGAATCTAATGGCTGCCATGCACGCACCCAAATAAGCGGGTGATCTTCGCCTCTGAATTGAATAGTCAACAGCAGCCAGCCTTTGTCGGAATAGGTCGAAGAGTTCCAATCCTGTGTCAAATAAACGTAATAGAAATCAGGCTTACCTTCGTCCTGCTTTACTTTTATTTCGTCGAACTTGATATTTATATAGGAATTGCCGTCGAAAATTCTTCTTAATTTCTTTATATATCCGCCCTTGTCTTCTGTTGTTAGAGTTGTTATTATCCTGCCGTCACGTTCTAACTCTTTGCCGGTAATAATCAAAGCCTCGTCGCTGAAAACTTTTTCTATATAGGGAAGTTCCTTGCGGTTATACGCGGTGCGGAAGTTTTCTACAAAATCCAGAATTATTTGCCTTTGACGCAGCAAGTCGGTAACAGAAGTGGTAATCACATTGGCATACTGATGATGCGACAAGGCAATAGTTAAATCGCTTATTTTACCGTTTTCGTCAAATTCAATCACCATATCCTGATATTTGTCTTCCTGCTTGTTGCCTCGCTCAATACATACCGGAATATTGCGTACTTGATAGCCATTTGATGACTTCAAAACCAATTCCTTAATGTTTGTTTTTGTACAGTAGAAATGGCTTACAGCCCATTGGTTGGTAATACGGCTGATAGCAAAATCTGTAACATTTGCAAGCAAGAGCGACAGCGCGGTGTTTTGTTCGCAAGCACGGTTGATTTCCGCAAACACTGCCTCTGCATTAGTTTGCATTTTTTTCCTGATGTTATCAGGCGCGGTTTCCGAAAACAGAAACTCGGTTGTATGCTGTGCATACGCTTGGGCGCACAACAGGCAGCCCAAAATAAGAGTGGCGAAATACCGGATAAATATCATACTAATTTATTTTTTCTGTTGTAAATACTGTAATTTATACCCATTGCCCTTGTAATGCTGTTCGGGGTTTTGAACAGTTTTGCCCGAAAGTAAATCGGTGCGCGAATTGCCACCTGTGTCGAGCAATGCCACCAGTGTGTCTTCTGCCGTAAAAACGGCAATAATACATTTTTCGGGATGGGCAAAGCCGCGTGCGCTTTCGCCGGCAACAAGTCCGTTGTTTCTTGCCACCCGCTGAACGTCCTTATAATTTTTGCAGGCGGAAAGTTCTTGCAAAACAGGATTGTCGGTTGCCACCGGTACCATTGCTGTATTCTGTGAAGAAACAGGGTGCACACTGTCTCTGTCTGTGTTCGTCGATTGAACAGACGCTGGTGGCGGCATTTGTCCTATTGGCTTTTTGACGGTAACAAAAACGCTGCCTTTAGCTATCCACGCCAAAACAACTTTGCCGTCCTGCCGCAAATTGTCGAAATTCGCGTTCATTTCCAGCGCTTTCAGCGCTTCGTCCTGTGTGATAGATTGTTTAACTGCATCGGCTATTATTTTTTCGCTCAATTTGCTCCAATAATATAACGCGCCACTTTTGGCTTCATCGGCGCTAAAAGCAGCACAGTCTCCCCAATAGTACCATCCAGATTCCTTTATTTCTTTTACTCTTTCAGGCAACAAAACGTTTGGGGCGAAAATGCAGGGCGCAAACGCAAGGAGCAACAAAATAATTATTGCTTTCGGGCTTTCAGCCATCAATTTGCTTATAGCCTTTTTACACTGTGCTAATATTTTTAGGGCTTTCAGCCTGTTTAGATTGTTTATATTCATCTTTTTACTTTTTTCCAAATAATGATTGCAAATTATGAAACGGAATGTTGGAATAGAGTTGCATTTCCATTGTTCCGCCGTTTAATATATTATCTAACGAAACCGTAATGTATGCCAGATGAATACTGCTTGTATTGCGGTCTCTTAAAATTAATGTTCCCGTCAGTAGAGACTGGGCACGTCCCGCCTCTGTATATCCAATCGTTTCAATGCCAAAATAAGGCTCATAGTCGCGAGCAAGCGTATAAATGCTGTCTTCTTTCAGATAAAACAAGTCGTTGTTGATTTGCGGAATTATAAATTCGCTGCCCTTGTCCACATAAATACTGTCGCGCAGGAGACGGAAATAACTGTAATCGGGCGTGGCAACGCTGTCTTTTTTT
>JAIRPK010000071.1 GCA_031257015.1 Tannerellaceae bacterium | reverse complement strand
GGGACTGTATCCCAAACTTTGCAGATAGTCTGCAATTTTAATCGTTTTTGCTTGTGCTGCGTTCATATTGTTGAATTTTAGTTGATTAATTACTTTTCTTTTTTCAAAGGCAAAAGTTTTAGCAGTTCGGTTTAGGTTATTATATATATACCCAACCTGAACCGAACCGATTTTCAGTAGTAGAAATCGGGATTGTAGCGGTAAAGTTTGTCCATACCCTGCACAACCATTCGCTTGTTGCAAAGGAATTGTTTCAACTGCTTTGCTTTTGTGTTGCCAAACTCGCAACAAACAGAGGAATAGCACTTTTTCAAACGTTCTATCAAAGTGCTGTACGAAAGACTGTCACCGATGGAAAATACCTGCCCCAATGCCTCACGGTGCTTTTCTTCCGAAACTTCGCGATAATCAAACGCCTGTTTCTTTTCCGATTTTTTAGGTTGGTAATCCTCAACCAATTCGGGCAAACTGTTTTCATTTATCCTGAACGCAAACGGTTCAAAATCGCGGTCGCGGATAAACATAGCCGTAACGGAACTAATGTCTTTATCAAACTCGTCTTTCGTAATCTGTAAAACTGTTTCGGCTTTGTTGTTAAGTTCCGTTCCCAAATGTCCGCGTGTGTTGTCATCGCCCTTGTTCAGGTGCAAAACAGTATGGATATGGATTTGCCTTTCGTCCGTCCATTGCATCAGTTTGGTAATCAAATTCGTTGATTCGCTCGGACTGTTGATGTCGTAAGCTAAATCGCGAATTCCGTCAATTACAACCAAACCCAAATTTTCCGTATTGTAAATAGCATTTTCGATGACGGACAAACGCATTTGCGGGGTTAAACGGCGCAAGCAGTGAAATTTCAGGTTTTCGGGATGTTCGTTTTCCCGCATTTCAGCCAATGCCAAAATACGTTTTAAAACCCTTTTACAGTGGAATTTGCTTTGTTCAGTGTCAATGTAAATGATTTTCCTTTTGCTTTCAGGCAATGAGGCGCGGTAATTCAAAACTGTACCGTTACTCAGAGCCGCGGCGACAATAGCGCAAATATTGAAAGTCTTTTTGCTTTTCGCCTTTCCTGCGGATGCGCTGAAATTGCCCAACGTACCGATAATTGAATCGTCTATGTGCAAAACGACAGGAGGAGATGGAAATTCATCAGTTATCCGCAGGCTTGTGGTCTGCCAAATTTCGGGCAAGGACAATGGCTGTTGTCGATTTTCTTTTTCCATAGCCTATTTCCTCCCACCTGGTTTTAGCATTTTTGATTTAGTTCGATAGGTGGCTTCAACCTCATCGTTGATTTCTTCCAAGGTTTTCTTTTTGCCTCTGCCAATCCACTCTATCAATTCATCTTCAAAGAAATAGAGTTTTTTTCCGTTTTTATAACAGGGTAGCAAGCGTTTTTTTACAAGTGCGTAAACTGTGGGCTTTGCCTTGCCTATAATTTGACAGGCGGCGTCTATGCCAATCGGTAGCCGCCGTTCGGCAATTACCGGATTTTGACGGTTCTCGACCAACTGCTTAATTGCAGTTACTTCATTAACGAGATAGGCTACCGCTTGGGGCAGGTTGTCGAAAGTAATTTCTTTTGCATCCATTTTTCAAACAATTTATAAATGAGGTGCAAATGAAATAAGTGTTTTCGCTGTGTTTCAGTACACGGAAGAAACACTTTGAAAACACTTAATGTAGTGATATTTTGTGGTTATTGATGGTTTGAGAGTATTTTTAGCCTAAACCAACATCAATTGGGTTTTTCACCCTTCAAATTTGCTAAAATATCGAATTGGATTTGCCATTCCTTTCTTTTTGGGAATTTTTTTGTTCAAATAAATATCTAAGATTGTTTTATCTGTAACTTCATCGCCCTCAAATCCCCACCTTTTATCTCCTATATTTTCGTCTTGTAACCACTGCTTGGGTTGAAAAATGGCTCGTACAACTCCTTTATATTCTGCCAAAACAAAATCAACTTTTTCAGCTTTGTTCCTATCTAACACCCACCAGCCTCGTGTTGCTTCATAAATATTTGGTCGTTCATAAAAGGGATGTTCACTCTTACTCTTCTTTTTACCTGTATCGAAAGTTTTATTTATGTTGATAACCAAAATATTGTGCTTAATATCCTTACTATCTAACTCTTTGCAATTATACAAGATTTCACATTCTTCTATTGTTTTAATACCTTGGTTAAAAGAATGGTGTCCGGCAACAATATTTGTAATTTTAGAAACTTCCAAAAAATCCTTGAATGTAAGAAACTCAATTAATACCGATTCGACTAACAATGCTTCACTCTCTTCTAATCCGCATCGAATGATATAATGCTTCACTTCTTGGTTATTCCGTTTTATAGCTCGGATAGTTTCCAGTTTTCCTGTATCTCTTAGGCTCTCAATAGACTCTTCAATATGCGAGAATCCCCTATTTGAATTACCTTTACCCACATAGAATATTTTATTGTCTCGTGGATCAATCAAAACATAAACATAGTATTTCAATTCTTCTTTTGTCTTTTGCGAAAATCCTTTTGCCATAATTACATTCTTTTAATTGGGTGGATGTCAAGTTTCGTTGTCGGTATATGATAAATAGCGGCAAATCAATTATTTACCGCTATTTTACTCTATTTGATTATTGATAATAATCGTTCTTACTTCACTTCCTCAAAGTCAACGTCCGTCACACCTCCATCACGCTTGTCACTGTTCGGATTCGGAGCACCGCCGGGCTGGGCGCCGCCTTGCATGTTTTGGGCATTATAGAGATCCTGGCCGGCAGCTTGGAAGACTGTGTTCAGTTCAGCTGTTGCGGCGTCGATGGCGGGAATGTCCGCGGCCTTGTGCGCTTCCTTTAGCTTGGCGAGGGCGGCTTCTATCTGTGTACGCTTGTCTGCCGGGATTTTGTCGCCGAGGTCTTTCAGCTGTTTATCGGTCTGGAAGATGAGGCTATCGGCCTGGTTCAGCTTGTCGATGCGTTCTTTCTCCTTACGGTCGGATTCAGCATTGGCGGCGGCTTCGTTCTTCATCCGCTGGATTTCTGCGTCACTAAGACCGCTGGAGGCTTCGATGCGGATACTTTGGACTTTGCCTGTGCCGCGGTCGCGGGCGGAGACGTTCAGGATTCCATTTGCATCTATGTCAAACGTTACTTCTATTTGCGGGACTCCTCTTTGAGCCGGTGGGATACCGTCAAGATGGAAGCGACCGATGGATTTGTTGTCACGGGCTAACGACCTTTCGCCTTGAAGAACGTGGATTTCCACGGAGGGCTGACTGTCTACGGCTGTGGTAAAGACTTCCGACTTCTTGGCGGGAATGGTTGTATTCGATTCTATCAGCTTGGTCATCACGCCGCCCATTGTTTCTATTCCAAGCGACAGGGGGGTTACATCTAGCAGAAGAACGTCTTTTACTTCGCCAGTAAGTACGCCTCCCTGGATGGCGGCGCCGACGGCGACAACTTCATCGGGGTTCACTCCCTTGGACGGGGCTTTGCCGAAAAATTTCTCTACTATCGCCTGGATGGCGGGGATGCGGGTCGAACCGCCGACCAGAATCACCTCGTTTATATCGGACGTGCTCATGCCGGCATCCTTTAGCGCCTGACGGCAAGGCTCTATACAGGCTTGGATGAGATGGTCGGCCAACTGCTCGAATCTGGCGCGTGTCAGAGTTTTTACCAAGTGTTTGGGGATGCCGTTAACGGGCATGATGTAAGGGAGGTTTATCTCCGTGCTAGTCGTACTTGACAGTTCTATTTTTGCCTTTTCCGCCGCTTCCTTCAAACGTTGCAATGCCATCGGATCCTTGCGTAGATCTATGCCTTCATCTTTAAGGAACTCTTCGGCAAGCCAGTCTATGATGACGTGATCGAAGTCGTCGCCGCCGAGATGGGTATCCCCGTTGGTGGACTTGACTTCAAATACGCCGTCGCCAAGTTCCAGAATGGAGATGTCAAACGTTCCGCCGCCAAGATCGAATACGGCTATCTTCAAGTCTTTGTTCGTTTTGTCCAGACCATAGGCTAGCGAGGCTGCCGTCGGTTCATTAACAATGCGGCGGACGTTAAGACCTGCTATTTCACCGGCCTCTTTCGTCGCCTGACGTTGAGCGTCGCTGAAGTAGGCCGGGACGGTTATCACGGCGTCCGTTACTTCCTGGCCCAGATAATCTTCTGCTGTCTTCTTCATTTTCTGAAGTACCATGGCGGAGATTTCCTGAGGAGTGTAAAGACGACCGTCGATGTTGACGCGGGGAGTGTTGTTATCTCCGCGGGCTACCTTGTACGGCACGCGGGAAATCTCTTTCTGAACCTGGTCAAACGTCTCTCCCATGAAGCGCTTAATCGAAAATATCGTCTTCTCAGGATTGGTTATCGCCTGTCTTTTGGCAGGGTCGCCTATTTTGCGCTCGCCTCCGTCTACAAATGCTACGATTGAAGGCGTCGTGCGTTTGCCTTCGCTGTTGGCTATTACAACCGGCTCGTTGCCTTCTAAAACCGATACGCAGGAGTTGGTTGTGCCTAAATCTATTCCTATTATTTTCCCCATTGCTTTATATTTTTTAGTTTATTATTTCGATTGTTTGTTTTGATGATTTATGTACAATTAGCGTGCCAGAGCTTAGGGGCTGTTATTTACTCTTTCTTGTTAAATGAAGCTGTGACAAAATGACAGCCGAAGACGTTCTCTTCCGCGCCAAGGACAGCTTCGTTCACTCCGGGAAAAGGCTTCGCATCATCGCAATTTGAGCCTGTATAATTAATGTATATATATATCCGCCGACAGGATCGCGCCGGCTCATGCCAACGGCAAAGGCGCTTTTCCGCTTCGGCAGGGCAGCCGGCAATGCAGGCAGGGATGTCCGGCGCCACGATTTTATCGTCCCACAAGGGGGGAAAACCTGATCCTGACCCGAAACATGTCAGTCCACCATGGGGGATACCTTGATCTGCTCCTGAAACATATTGTCCCTCCTTGGGGGAAGGCATAATTTCAGTCCGGATCATGGTTTCCCACCATGGGGGACGATATGTTTTCGGCCTGAATCGGGGTTTCCCACCATGGGGGACGATATGTTTTCAACCCGGATCGGGGTCTCCCACCATGGGGGACAATATGTTTTCGGTTCAGATCGGGTTTTCCCACCTTGGGGGACGATTTTCGCCGTATTTTAATCATATTTTTCTACCATATATACCAACATGATTCGGCGAAATTTAAGCCTGTTCTTTTCGGTAGACGTTATATTTATTGAAGCCGGAGATTATAATTCTTCACCGTCTTTAAAAGCTCCGTATGCAGCATCGGGATAGCGGTCAACGCTGACGCTTTTAATCTGCTGCGGTTTCATGGCAGACCAGTCTTTTGTCACAGTTAATTCACGTCTGTTTAAGACAAACAGCACATTTAAATTAATGATAAATTCAATACTTTTATTTGAGGCTACGGCGATGTCCGGCACGCGCATTATCAGATTCTCCAATGTCGCCATAATGGATTAATTTAATACTGTATTTATTTGCGTCAAACATATATATGGACAGGAATTGCAGGTCAAAAATTCCACTTGTCATCTGGCTGAATACATCGTTTGGCGGCTAAATATAGCCTTAGTATATATAATAGTTTTAGCTGTGTAAATGCAGAAAAAACTGTAATTCCAAAGGAAATTATAATTGCGGTTCATCACGATAATGTGAAACATAAGGTCTGCAAATTTAGATTAATCATATCTCATAAAGTCTATTAATCGGTTTTTAGTTTTCCCGCTCAAAACTCATTTGAATCATGGGCGAAAGCCATAAAAATATTTTCAATAAAGGGAATCGGCGAAGATGTTTTTCTCCTTGTTTTATTATTGCATTAATATTTGCCGAAGTGTAGCCCAGGCTGATTAACATGCACGGCATGGCGGTTCGCCTGCGCTTCATATCTCCGGGGCAGGCAATATAAAGGTATCTTCTACGTTTTTTTATACAACTAAACCCAATATAATTTATGCAATCAAGACGAAAAGATTTCCCGATTCTGACAAGCGCGACTCATGGCGGACGGGAACTTGTTTATCTGGACAATGCGGCGACGACGCAAAAGCCGGAGGCGGTGGTAAACCGAATCTGCTACGGGTATTATAATGTAAATGCTAACATTCATCGGGGGGTGCACTTCCTTAGCCGGGAGGCGACCGAGGCGCACGAGGAGGCAAGGGCAACTGTCCAACGGTTCGTCAATGCTCGCCGAGCGTCCGAAATCATTTTTACACGTGGGACGACGGAGGCAATCAACTTGGTGGCATCTTCGTTTTCCGAGGAGTGCATGTCGGCTGGCGATGAGGTGATCCTTTCCGCCATGGAGCACCATTCCAATATTGTGCCATGGCAGATACAGGCGACGCGGAAGGGCATCGTCATCAAGGTGATTCCGGTGACGGCCTCGGGGGAACTGGATATGGATGCGTATCGCAGTCTATTTACAGAACGCACGCGGCTGGTATCCATTACTCACGTATCGAATGTGCTTGGTACGGTTAATCCGGCAAGGGAGATTGTTGAATATGCACATTCCCGCAATGTCCCTGTTTTGCTCGACGGCGCTCAGGCTGTTGCTCATCTTGGGGTTGACGTGCAGGAGCTGGATGTGGACTTTTATGCCTTCTCGGCTCATAAGATATATGGGCCGACTGGGGTAGGCATCCTGTACGGCAAAGAGGAATGGCTCGACCGGATACCGCCTTATCAGGGGGGGGGAGAGATGATCGCCTCCGTATCGTTTGAGAAGACGGTCTATAATGAGTTGCCTTTCAAGTTTGAGGCTGGAACCCCCGACTATATCGGAAGTACGGCAATGGCTGAGGCGCTCCGCTACGCAAGTGGAATAGGCATAGACAAAATGGCGGCGCATGAGCATACATTGCTGGAATATGCGACTGAGGAGCTGAAACGCCTTGGTAACGTCCGTATATTCGGAGAAGCTGAACATAAATGCAGTGTGTTATCCTTCCTGCTCGATGGGATTCATCATTATGATACTGGCGTCTTGCTGGACAACATGGGTATTGCAGTGCGTACGGGGCATCATTGCGCTCAGCCTCTGATGAAAGCGATGGGCGTAGAAGGTATGGTTCGCGCGTCGTTCGCCTTTTACAATACGCAGGAAGAGGTGGACAAATTAATCGGCGGACTTAAACGAGTGAAAGAAATATTTAAACAACTATAATTGTGCTTTACTTCATCAAGAAATATCCATTTTCCATAACACTGGTCTTAACCGTTCTCTACCTGTCTTTTGCCAAGCCTCCGCAGGTGGAAATAATGTATTTCCCTTACATGGACAAGGTCGTCCACTTCTGCATGTACGCTGGCATATCGGGCGTCTTATGGCTTGAGTTTTTCCTGAATTACCGCAAATGCGAAATACTTCCGGTTCGGCACGCGCTTATAGGCGCAGTTTTATGCCCTATCATATTCGGCGGACTGATTGAAATCGGCCAGCACTATCTGACCTCATATCGCGGAGGAGAATGGCTCGATTTGCTAGCCAATACAACAGGGGTCATTGCCGGCAGCCTTGTTTCCTGGATTTTCGTCCGCAAACTTTTCCGGCGAAAAGAGAGAGCAGGCGGAAAACGGCACAGGTGAAAGTCAAATACATGAGCGATCTTTAAGCAAAGCGCTTTTGTCAAACTGATCGGAAAGAGCGAAAATGTTCTGTTTTATCATGGAGAAGATTGGAGGCTATTCTGCTGCAAGCAATTGTAAATAGTTAAAAAACAGAGGGCGAAGGAGAAAAAAGTAATTACTATATATGTCAAGTCAAAAAAAACTCACATATTTGAGACGAAATTTTTTAGTTATTGTGGAAAGTTAAATAAAAGAACTATTATCATGGAAGAATCGGTTAATATGCAGCGTATCGACGACGAGAACAAGGACATATTGTATTCAGTATCAATTAAAGCCGGAAAGCGAATTTACTATTTGGACGTTAAAAAGAACTTCAATAATGATTTATTTCTGGCTATTACGGAGAGCAAGAAAACCTTTTCCAAGGAAGGCGAAGCTGTTTTCGAGAAACATAAACTGTTTCTTTATCAGGAAGATTTTGATAAGTTTATCAGCGGAATAAATGATGCGGTAAATTATATCAAAGAACATAATAGCAGGTAAAGATTAACCAATCCTGTCATATTCCCCCGTTGCAGGGGAATATGACAGACCTGCGGTTATGCAGGGTGGATTGCTTCTGTGGGACATGCGTCTGCGCAGGTGCCACAATCTGTGCACATCTCAGGATCGATATGATAAATATCACCTTCTGATATAGCTCCAACGGGACATTCGTCAATGCAGGTTCCGCAAGCTATGCAATCTTCACTAATAAGATAGGCCATTTTTACTTGTTTATTTAGTTTATAATTTCTGCGGAGCAAATATATAGCTTTCTCTGAATATGCAAAAGCGTATGCAGGTCTTTTTATTACAATAAGCGTGGCGGGTTTGCGTTATTATTAATAAAGTTAATTAGGTTGAAAAGTCTATACATTGCGATATTATTATTTTACCTTTCGGGTGTTACTATGTTTGCCCAAAGAGAGATTCCGAAGATTCAGCCGTATGTCGATTGGCGAATGTTTCATTTGGGATTTTATCTTGGATTGCATTGTCAGGATTTGATTATTACTCATTCCGGCGCGACGACAGAAGGGAATTGGTTTGCTGAAATTCCGTCTTACAGTCCGGGTTTCAGCGTTGGTATTGTTGGGGATATGTTTGTTAATCCTTATCTTAATCTTCGTGTATTGCCGAGTTTACATTTTGGAGATAAGTCGTTTGTCTTTCGGAATTATGAAACGGCAGATATTTACCGGACGGACGTGCGCTCCAACTATTTGAGTTTTCCTCTGGAATTAAAATACAGCTCTTTTCGAGTGAATAATTATCGTCCATATCTTACCTCCGGTGTTTATGGTGCTTTCGATTTGGGGCGAAAAAAAGGAGAGGCTATATTGTTGAAAAGTTTTGATTATGGAGTAACGATAGGCTTGGGATGCGACTTCTACTTTTCTTTCTTTAAATTCTGTCCTGAATTAAAATTCTATTTTGGCTTGGCCGATTTGATTGAAAAAACTCGTAGCGACCTTGCTCAACCGGAGTTAGGCATTTATCAGGATGCGCTGCACAAAGCAACTTCGCGCATGATTATCCTGACTATTAACTTTGAATAATCATTAACCGAATAAATATATAAAGTGCCGGGATAGTCATAAGTATGCTGTCTAGACGATCGAGCATCCCACCGTGACCGGGAAGAAGCGCTCCGGTATCTTTTACGCCGATAGTGCGCTTCAGTAAAGATTCGACCAAGTCTCCCCATGTTGCAAAAACCACGATGAGAACTGAGATGCACAGCCATGTTTGAGCATTTATCATACTATTATATATATGTATATGAGCAGGAATCAGCGATGCGCCCATAGTCAACAACATGCCGCCGGCAAAACCTTCCCATGATTTTTTCGGAGATATGCGCTCAAACAGCCTATGCTTGCCTATTGTGCGGCCGACCAGAAATGCACCTGTGTCATTTATCCATACAAATGCAAAAAGTGCCAGTACCAGCCATGGAGTATAACCTTTGCCTGGAAGAAATACAAGAAAATTTAGCAAAGCAAACGGTATTGCGCAATAAACTTGCCCCAGAATAATGTATGCGCAACTCCGTATATGGTCAACATTCTTTTTGTTATAAAGCTCTGAAATTAAAACAAACATAATGTAAAACATACAAGGTAAAAACACTCGTCCGTCCGCACAATCCGATGCGTAGAAGAAAGATGCGCCAAATAGATATACGCCTCCGCCAACTGCTATTACTCTTCGCCATTTTTTGATGCCTGTTATTGTATAAAATTCCCAAAGTGTAAGCGAGAGAAGGATACCGAAGACGCACAAAAATATATTTGGATGGACAAATAGTCCACCCAATATTATTGTTATATATATAATCCCGGTTAACGTGCGGATGATGATATTTTTCACTATGCAGAGGGAGTGTTTGCAGATTCGGCGTTTTTTTCGGATTCGTTTAGTCTCAGCAATTCTTCCGAACGAGACGCCCATGGACGCTTGCCGAATATGCGCTCAACGTCTTCTGAATATATCACCTCGCGTTCAATGAGCACAGAGGCGAGTTCGTTGTGCCCCGAAGCGTATTGGGTGAGAATGGATTTAGCGCGGGAGTATTGTTCGTTGATGATTCGCTGGACTTCATTGTCTATTAGTTTGGCCGTATCTTCACTGTATGGCTTGGTGAAACTCCAGTTTTGGCCGGTTGAATCGTAATAGTTTATATTCGGAAGTTTTTGGCTCATTCCAAAATATACTACCATGGCATAAGCTTGTTTGGTTACTCTTTCCAAATCGTTTGATGCGCCGGTTGAAATTCTTTCCAGAAAAACTTCTTCCGCAGCACGTCCGCCAAGAGTTGCACACATTTCGTCCAATAACTGCTCGTATGTCGTTATTTGCCTTTCTTCCGGAAGATACCATGCGGCACCGAGGGCTTTTCCGCGAGGGATGATGGTTACTTTAACTAATGGCTGGGCATATTCGAGCAGCCAGCTTAACGTTGCATGACCGGCTTCATGGTAGGCAACGCTTTTTTTCTCGTCCGTCGTTATTATTTTGTTGCGCTTTTCCAAACCACCGACTATTCGGTCAACGGCGCTCATGAAATCTTCTTTTTGGACACAGCTTTTATTGCAGCGGGCAGCGATAAGGGCAGCTTCGTTGCAAACATTTGCTATGTCTGCGCCGGAAAATCCGGGCGTCTGGCGTGCAAGAAAGTCTGTATCTATGCTTTCGTCTTTTTTTATCGGACGCAGATGGACTCCGAATATCTCTTTGCGTTCGTTTAAGTCTGGCAATTCAACATGGATTTGGCGATCAAATCGGCCGGCACGTAAAAGTGCTTTGTCCAAGACATCGGCACGATTGGTCGCAGACAAAATAATAACGCCACTGTTTGAACTAAAGCCGTCCATCTCGGTAAGCAACTGGTTTAATGTGTTTTCACGTTCGTCATTGCTGCTTAGATTAACATTTTTCTCTCGTGCACGCCCAACAGCGTCAATCTCGTCAATGAATACTATGCAGGGCGCTTTTTCTTTGGCTTGACGAAATAAATCACGCACTCGCGATGCGCCGACGCCGACGAACATTTCCACAAAATCGGAGCCGGATAGAGAGAAGAACGGAACATTGGCTTCGCCGGCGACCGCTTTAGCCAATAGGGTTTTTCCCGTTCCCGGAGGGCCGACCAATAAGGCGCCTTTGGGAATTTTACCGCCAAGTTCAGTGTATTTTCCGGGATTTTTAAGGAAGGCTACTATCTCTTCGACTTCTTGCTTGGCTTCGGCCAGACCGGCAACGTCCTTGAACGTTACTTTTTTGTCATTGTCCTTGTCGAATAACTGCGCTCTTGATTTGCCAACCGAAAATACATTGCCGGGACCTTTGCCACCGCCTGAAGACATCCGCCGCATGAGGAATATCATAAGCAAAATGAAAACAGCTATCGGGGCCATCGAAATGAATATTTGCCAGAGTACGTCGTCACTTTCTTCGTATGTAACCGGCGTCGTTATGTTACATTCTTTTACGGCTGCATCGTAAAAATCCGAGAATTTATCAGCTGACGGAATGTTTATTGTGAGCTTGGGAGTAACGCCGGGCTTGGGCATTTCGGACTTGAATACTTCAGCATATTTATCCCGCCGGACGGTCGCTTCTATGATGTTTCTTTTATTATATACGGTAAGTTTGTCAAAAACGTCTTTCTGAACGAGCGTTTGAAATTCTGTCCAATCTAATTTCTTTACGCTTGTATCGTTTGACGTAAAAACCAAATATCCCAACATAAGGAGGATGCCTCCATATATATAATATACATTAAAATTGAAAGGATTAAACTTTTTCTTATTTTTATTCATACAATGATTTTAATCAATATCCGCTATTTTGTTTACAAATGAATCTGCCCAGAGATTTTCCAGGTTATAAAACTGGCGCTGCTCCGGCAAAAAGATATGAACAAGCACTGTCCCGTAATCCATTCCTATCCATGTGGCATGTTTATATCCATCAATAGAAAGCGGCTTTTCGTTTGCTTCTTTCCTGGCAATATCCCACACTGAATCTGATAGCGCGGACACTTGCGTTGGTGAATTTCCCTCACCAATAATCATGTATTCGCAAATGGAACCGTTGATTTTTGTCAAATCTACTGTAACTATGTTTTTACCTTTCTTTTCCTGAAGGCCTTTGATGATGGTCTTTATTAATTCTTCTGTATGATGACTCATGACTTTTTTTATATTAATTTGGGTACAAATATAGGCGTAAAAAATTGTTTCTAAAAAAAAATCATTTATCTTTGCCGCATAATTCAGGTTTATTGTTCAATGGTGTAATGGTAACACGTCAGATTCTGGTCCTGAAATTCCAGGTTCGAGCCCTGGTTGAACAACTTAATTAGATTCATAAAGTAAAGTCAGGAAAGGATTAAAAGCATTTTATATGTTTTTAGTCTTTTTTTGTTTGTGCTTACTTCTGATTCGCCAGCATGAGGAACATTGCTTTTCTGTTTCGTCAAAAAATATGGCTGCAACATGTTTGCTTTTTGTAAATATATGTAAAATGCGGACTAATCCCAAGTGAAGGGAGGGGAGACGCATAACGGCGAAGGAATGAACTGGGATCTTCAGATAGAAACAAGCACATTTCTTCTCGCCGCTGATTTAGGCAGATGAACATCCTGCTTTTTCGACTGAAATATAATTCTAACAGCGCTGGCGAATAACGATCATATAACCGTCCGCAACTTTAAAGTATTAAACAAAAGATACTTGAACATAAAACACAATTAAACACGAATACAAACAAAAACAGCAGACTATAAATTATTCAATTTAAACTTTCGCTGAATAAGGTTTATGAACGGGAGCCGTAAAAAAACAAAGACGCAGACTAAAAAAATATCCGCTAAACTTTTCGCCGACAGGAGATATGCCATAGCAATTTTTATGCTTAAACGAACGGACTATTGTAGAGGCTTTTAACAACCAATCCAACAACATATATAAAACTGAACCGACAAGGCATCGGCCCTACACTAACTTCATCTAAAATCCGATTTAATAACTTTTTTATTATAAATTAATATCTGAAAAAACTTCGCTCAATCTGAATATTATTGATTCACGTCCAGTACAAACTGACATTAATATATTTCTGAATATTTGATAACTATTAGTATAATTTAGGATTTTAAAAGCTCAAGAATTTCAGATAAAACGAGAATCACAAGCGAACATAAAAAAGAAATTACAAACATTTCACGGCAATCTACGATGATTAAAATCAGGTTTATTTCCGAGACTTTTGTCGCGTCCGCCGAGTATTTCCGCACCGGTGCGGAAGGTCTGCGCACCGGTGACGGAAGTTCGCGCACCGGTGCGGAAAGTCTGCGCACCGGTGACGGAAGTTCGCGCACCGGTGCGGAAAGTTCGCGCACCGGTGCGGAAAGTCTGCGCACCGGTGCGGAAAGTCTGCGCACCGGTGCGGAAAGTTCGCGCACCGGTGCAGAAAGTCTGCGCACCGGTGCAGAAAGTTCGCGCACCGGTGACGGAAGTCACGGAACCAGCGACGAAAGTCACGGAACCGGTGACGGAACTGCCGGCTAACGGGGCAGTATAAACGACTTGCATTTCTGTAATTTCAATATTATAAGGAGCTGGCTAATAAGCAATATCTATCACGAATAATGGCGATTTGCATAACTTAAAGTCTTTTCTCATAAAACGATTTTTAATCAGATAAACGGGCGCTGAAAAATTATTTGACAAACTCTCTGCCGAGGGTGAACATCTCATTGTAATGGTTTCCTTATCGCCCTTTTTCATCCAGTGGCAGATATATTGGAAAGCTAAAGAATACCGGCGGTTATATCATAAAGGTTGTAGAGAAGGCTATTCCGGCTTTTAGCGTTTCCGAAAGAATCACCCAATAACTGCTTCTCGAATACGCACCAGCTTGGTCAGCAGTTCCTCCAACAAGTCCAGCTTCAGCATATTGGCTCCGTCCGATTTGGCGATTGAGGGTTCGGGGTGCGTTTCGAGGAAAATGCCGTCGGCTCCTACGGCGATGGCGGCCTTGGCAATGGTTTCTATGAGGGCGGGCAGGCCGCCGCTTACGCCGTCGGGCTGGTTGGGTTGCTGGAGGGAGTGCGTCGCGTCAATGACAACAGGATGGCCGAAGCGTTTCATCAGCGTTATGTTGCGGAAGTCGACGACGAGGTCGGTATAGCCGAAAGATTCGCCGCGCTCGGTCAGCATGATGTTGGAATTGCCGGCGTCAATCGCTTTTTGAGCTGCAAACTGCATGGCATCGGCAGAGAGGAATTGCCCTTTCTTGATATTTACTGTTTTTCCCGTTCGTGCGGCGGCAACAATCAGTTCTGTCTGCCGACAAAGAAAGGCGGGAATCTGGAGGGCGTCGACGTATTCGGATGCCATCTCGGCCTCGTCGCTCTCATGTATGTCCGTCAGGGTTGGGATGCCGAACTCGGTTTTGACCTTGCGTAGAATGGATAATGCTTTCTCGTCGCCGATGCCGGAGAAAGAATTTATGCGCGAGCGATTGGCCTTGCGGTATGAGCCTTTAAATATCAGGGGAATGTTAAGCCGGCTGGCGATGGAGGTAGTTTTTTCGGCGATTGCCATTGTCGTTGCCTCGTCTTCAATAACGCATGGGCCGGCGATAAGGAAAAAGTTGCGGCTGCGCTTCAGTTCTTCTAGATTAATCATGATTTGTTTGTTTTAAGATATTTTGAATAATTCTCACTTTATCCTCCAGCGGCAGGAGGGCGTCCAGCCATCTGATCGGGATGCCGCGGCGCTCCATGCCCCTGAACCAGGTCATTTGTCGCTTGGCAAACTGGCAGATGGCCGTTTCCAGCTGTACGGTCATTTCCGCCAAGCTGATTCGGTTGGTAATATGCAGGGCCAGGAACTTGTATTCCAGTCCATAATATATAAGGTCGTCGGCAGTCAGGCCGGAATCCATCAAACGGCGTGCTTCATCGACCATTCCTGCCTCAAGGCGTTCGCGCAGGCGTTGCCCGATTCGCTGGCGCCTCTGTTCCCGGTCGATTTGAATGCCGATGACGATTGATGGTGTTGGAGGGTAGTCCTGGCTGGCTGTCGGACGAGCTTTTATGTACTCCTCTATTTCGATAGCGCGAATGGCTCGCTGCGGCGTGTCCACATCGGTCGTATTGTGCGGCGTCTTGTATGTGGAGAGGATGTCCGCAAGTTCTGAGATGGTTTTCCCTTTCAGTTCTTCCCGCAAGGAGTGGTTGGCCGGGACTTCGGGGAGACTGTATCCTTTGAGCGCCGCTTCCAGATAAAGACCGGAGCCGCCGCACAGCACAGGGCGTTTGCCCCGACTGCGAATGTTGTCATAAGCAGTATGGAAATCGTGCTGGAAGCGGAACAGGTTATATTTTTCGCCCGGCTCGCAGATATTAATCAGATGATGGGGGACGATGCTGCCGTTCACGGCATATTCGGCCAGATCCTTTCCTGTCCCGATGTCCATCCGTCGATAGACTTGCCTTGAGTCTGCACTGATAATTTCAGCGTTAATGGCGCAGGCCGTCGCCACGGCAAGAGAGGTCTTGCCTGAGGCGGTCGGGCCTAAAATGGTAATCATTTGCATGGAGGGGACGAGGAAGGTGGCTTCAGCGGGGATTATTTCTTAACTATTTTCATTGACTTGATGATGACGTCTTTGGTAGGCCTGTCAGCGGAGTTGGTTGGCGTTTCCTGAATTTTGTCCACTACTTTCATCCCGTCCACAACCTCTCCGAAGACTGTGTAGCTTCCGTCAAGGTGAGGCGTGCCCCCTTCGAGTTTATAGGCTGTTCGCTGCTCTTCGGTGAAAGTCTTTCCGGAGGCCTTTTCCATCTTATTCAGTTCGCCGTCTGTAAAATATTTGCCTGTAACGATATAAAACTGCGAAGCCGAAGATGCCCGTTGCGGGTTAACCTCGTCGCCCGTTCGTGCAGCGCAAAGCATACCGCGTTTATGGAAATGCTTCGGGTAAACAATTTCAGCGGGGATGGTATAGCCCAGGTCGCCGTCGCCAAGATGCTTGTCTGCCGGGGCATCTTTCGAGTTTATGTCTCCTGCTTGAATCATAAACTGCTTGATGACCCGGTGAAAGAGGAGGCCATCGTATTTGTGTTCGCGAACAAGCTGGATGAAGTTATCGCGATGCTGCGGGGTGTCATCAAACAGTCTCACTTTGATTTTTCCCATGTTCGTTTCTATCAGAACTATTGTGCCCTGTGCCTGGCAGGAAATTATGAGGGTGAACAGCATCACGCTGAGGATGCTTCTAAAAATAATTTGTCTCATGATTTGCTTTCTTTAAATATTAATTGATTGTTACACATTAATTATTAAACAATGTTGGCGGATACTCTCCAGCTTCAGCAAGGGCCTGAAGCTTCTCAACGACGCCAGGCCGGTCTGTCGAATATGTTACACCGAACCATTGCGAGGTTGTATCCAGAACTTTCACGCTGGCCTTCCCCCTAGTGATGAGTTCGTTGACCATCAGTGGTATAAAATACTCGCTTTTGAGGTTTCCTGCATTTTGGCGGAGGAAATCTATAAAGAAGTCTTCCGAATATTTAAAATAATCAGGCGTAAATCCCCAGATGTTCATTGACACAGGTGTGTTTTCGTCGAGGACAACGGTCCGGTTCGCTTCGTCCTTAAACTGAATCTTCCCGTCAATGCGTTCGACGCCAGTACGTTCGACGACGCCAGTCAGGAACCCGTCAACATTTGTTTCGCAAACGCCACGTGCCACGGCTCCGCTTTCACTAAGCGTATTGCCGACGCGGAAGCCCACCATGCAGTATTGATTGCCGGTTCCGTCCAGGTTTTCGAGGAAGCGTCCGACAGCGGCAAAACTTTCCCGACCATAGAAATCGTCGGCATTAATAACCGCAAATGGTTCGCGAATCACATCCTTTCCCATAAGCACGGCGTGATTCGTTCCCCACGGCTTTTCCCTGCCGGCAGGCAGACTGAATCCCTCCGGCAGGCAGTCCAGCTCCTGGAAGACGACTTCGACCTGGATATGTTTCTCGTATTTTGAGACAATGATACGCCGGAAATCATCTTCGAAACTTTTACGGATAACAAAGACCAGTTTTCCGAATCCTCCCCGAATAGCGTCGTAAATAGAATAATCCATAATTGTTTCGCCGTTAGGGCCGACGCCGTCCAATTGTTTCAGCCCTCCATAGCGGCTGCCTATTCCGGCAGCAAGGATAAATAATGTTGGTTTCATACGTAATTATTATATGGTGTTAATGCGGCAAAGATAGGTCTTTTCCGCATTAAAGGCCTGTGGCGCAAATCAGTTTTTTCCGTAAATACTCGGCGGCTGGAGATATGGAATCATTCCTCACTCCATCGTTTTCTGGAAGAAGGGCAGACGGTGGCGACGTTTTTCTCGAACTCTCCACTTCTATCGGCGGACGCCCAGCGTCTGTGCTATTGCCTTCATCGCCGCCGTGAGATGCCCTTCCAGCGTTTTGATTGAGATACCCATACATGCCGCGGCCTCTTTATACTTCAGCCCATCCTCA
This sequence comes from Tannerellaceae bacterium, assembly GCA_031257015.1. Lineage (GTDB taxonomy): Bacteria > Bacteroidota > Bacteroidia > Bacteroidales > Tannerellaceae > DFXE01. The sequence continues at coordinate 22,919 of JAIRPK010000071.1, read as the reverse complement.
CGGACAAGCTTAAAGGCCAGCTTCGCCTTTGGAGGAAGCTTCTCAACAGCGCGGTTGGCAGCTTCCATGAGTTCGTTCGATATAAATTCATCCTCCGGCGTTGTCACCGTACAAGCGAAAAGATTCATCGAGACATCGTCCAGGTCGATCTCCTCCGGACGCTTTTCCCGGAGATGATTCATAATCTTAAATTTTGCAATTGTAAACAGATAGGCATCAAAGTCAAGGATTCCGGCCGCAGTCGCCCGCTGTTCCCATACGGAAAGAAAGACGTCGGCGACCAGTTCTTCAGCCGTCTCAAATGATTTGACGTAAAGACGCGCATACCTCAAAACAGAATCGGAATAAGCAAGAAATAATGATTTAAGCGCCTGTTCGGAATTGTCGCTTGCCAGCGCTCGTAGAAGTTTATAGATATATGTACGTTCGTTTTTCATTGAATAATCATCATAATTGTCCGGCTCATTAAGATTTAGAACAACAAAGCGCCCGTAAAGGTATGCTGTTTTTCGTTTTGAACAAATCGCAAAAAGGTTAAGAAGCGTATTGCTAGAGGCTAATCTGACTGTTGAATTTGGTAGTGGAAATTCAAGTGCGAATGGTCAATTCATAATTACGACTATTAACGCCTTAATCTGTTTTGTAATTCGTTTTTTTAATTGGATTACTACACATACCTCTTCTCCTTAATTCCTTTTTCTGTTGTAACCGTTAAAGTTAAACAATCGGCGCAGTCAAAATCGCTGTAATCGTAAATCACAATTACGACTGGAAGTTTTTGTTGCAAGTATCGTGTTCAATCTGCCGTTCAACAACAGCTTTTACCTTCTTCATTTTGTATCATCCTCCGAAATAAAATGCCTGAACATGTCTATCTTTTACAAGTTCGTGTCACAAAGCGATATTCAGCTCCTTCGTTTCTTCAGCTTCGTAATCCATATCGCCATATCATCGTACGTTTTGCCAAGTTGTATATTTTTAAGTTTATCAAATATGTTTTCCGATTCATCGTACACATACAAAAGCTCATTAAACACGTATTTTAACTTATGAGATACATACTTTTTCACGACAAACGTGTTTTTAACTTATAGCAAGCTTGCAAAAGCTTGGAAATCCGATGCCCTTATGCTTCATAAATGTTATAATAAAGACTTTGTCTGTATTATACATTAATACATATGCAAGGTGGAATGGTTGGAAATATTCATCTGGTGGGGCGGAATGAGACGGGAACAAAACGGTTTCTATGTGAGCCAATAGAAGAACAATGCTTCTTGCGCGGCGAAGGAAGACTATAAAAAAGAGAACCCCAATTTACACTCGATGCAACACGTCCTCAAAAACAAATGGATCCCAGAGTTTCGTCATCTCCGGTTATTCGACTGAGGCAGGCTATAAAAAAGCGTCCTTCTAAACAGTAGTGCAACTGTTTTTGTGTTTTATTAGAACAAGAAATCCCTCCGCAATAAACATTTAGCTTGATTCTAGCTAGTCTAAAATCATCTAATCCTGTATGTTTCCCTCGCCTGCAAATGTCAAATAAGGCTTGCAGTTCCAATTTGTTTGCCTTATCTTTGCAACAATATATTTTTATAGTTAAGTTGATTTTGATGCCGCAAGGTGAGTTGGGAAACTAGCCTTGCGCTTTTTTATGTCTACACCGAATGTCAGAATTTCAAAATTGGAAATATATAAATGGTTGTACGCCCGCACTCTTAATCTGAATAATAATGAAAATGACAATCACCAAGATTGACGCCTGCAAAATCAGCGGTGAATATGTTAGCGCCTTGCGCAGAAAAGCATCCACGACTTGGGGCATAAAATGAGATAAATAACCCGCTACCATCAATGCAAAAACTGCTGGATACCCTCTAACGAACTGAACCAAAACTTCCGGATGGAAATGCCATGCAATTTGATGCAACATATCCACTACCGCTTCCAAAGATGGCGCTCGAAAGAATATCCAGCCAAAACAGACGATATGAAACGTGAAAACTATTCCTGCCGCACGATGCCAACGTGAAGACATCTCTCGCCCAGTGACTGCCCGAAAGCTCGCGAACTGCCCCATAACATATTTATGTATAACTAGCGACAGACCGTGAATCCCTCCCCATAGGATAAAACGTAACGAAGCGCCATGCCACAAACCACCCAGCAACATCGTAAGCAACAGATTTATATACATTAGAAGCTTCCCATGACGATTGCCACCAAGAGATATGTACAAATAATCTTTCAGCCAAGAAGATAGTGAAATATGCCATCGACGCCAAAATTCCGTTATTGTCGCCGATTGGTACGGAGAATCGAAATTGATATTGAAATGAAAGCCCAGCAAGAGCGCTATTCCAATCGCCATATCGGAATAACCAGAAAAGTCGCAGTAAATCTGAAGCGCATAGCCATACACTCCTAGCAGATTCTCTACTCCCGTATATAGCAATGGCTCATCAAAAACACGGTCAACGAAATTGAGGCTGATGTAATCCGATATTACACACTTCTTCAGCAGTCCGCAAATGATAAGAAACAAGCCTTCACCGAACTGCTCGCGACTGACCGCCGGAGTTTTGTATATCTGTGGAATAAAATCCCGCGCACGAATAATCGGGCCGGCTACAAGTTGTGGAAAAAACGACACATAAAACACATAATCTATCCAACTTCTAACCGGCTCTACTCTTCTCCGATAAATATCTATGACATAACTAAGCGATTGAAAGGTAAAAAAAGAGATCCCTACCGGCAGAAATATATCGAAATGAGCCGTCTCTCTTACCATCCCGGACATTCCCCAAAGGTAGGCTATCTCGCTCCATAAACTAAAAAGAATATCCAGAAGAAAATTATAATACTTAAAGTATCCCAACATGCCCAGGTTACACGTTAAACTTAACACCACAAGCCATCGACGTCCTGCTGAGGAGCTAAACTTTTTCAATCCGGCGCCTATACAAAAATCAATCGTAGCTGTGAACAACAACAGTAAAAAGCACAGCCCGCTACTCTTATAATAAAAGAAAAGCGAGAACGCTGACACATATATTATACGCGCCAAAGGATACTTCCGCAACCCTGTGTATAAAACCATGAAGGCAGCAAAAAGGAAAAAGAACAGTCCACTGCTGAAAAGCATTGGCTCCTCTGGATGGTAAGCCAACAAATCAAGCGCTTTGTTAATCATCTGCCTTTATCCCGTTTATAAGCGCCTTGAACAATAATACACCTTGTTCATAATAAGCTTCACGGTTGAAATGGATGCGGTCACGGCTCATCCACTTGCCCTTTAACCAATCTTCGGACGAGCCTTTTCCTCCCGTTGTAAGAAAAAAGTCCCAACACGCCAGCTCATGCTCCTCTGCAACACGAACTAACGTACGCGCAATCTTAGCCGTATTCTCATTACGCACATAGACCCGCTTTCTATTCACGACAGTCCGGCGAAAACATTCCGGTGGTGTGACAAGAAGAATTGCCGTCTGTGGAATATGCTTTTTAATCAGTGCAACAAAGGCTTCTACCTGCCCTGTAAACTCCTCCACGTCGAAACGTCGATTGAAGCTCTCGTTCGTTCCCAGCGAAACAATAAGCAACGACGGACGCAAAAGAGCAAGACGACGAACGTAAACATCGCTCGTATAATGGACGAACATTGCTCCATTTATCCCAATTGAGTGATACAAAATCCCTGGCTGTCCATTTGTCAAACTGAATCCAAAGTAAAGATTGTCGAACATTCCGAATGGTAAAATGCTGTCTGTCCCGGCTTTTCGCCGCGTACTCTGGAGCTGAAGGCTATCTGTTAGTCTGGGAAGTCTAATCGTGTCCGTCATCAACTTCAGATCCTTAAAAGTCCCCTCATTCACACGTGCCGAATCGTTCATCGCCGCCCCAGGAAGAAGAGGCGTCGCCCTGAATCCACGGTAAGCGATAACCTGATTATACGCATAACCCGCGCCATGAAGCGGTGTCATTACTATATCAAAGTTCACAAACGGAGACACCGTGCGGAGGCCAATCCCACCAATACCCGTATCGCATTGCGGACGCAGCTGTACGCATCGCCCAACCGTCCAATCCTTAACCAGCGAACGTATAAAATAATCATCTGGCTCGTTCGTCCGTCCTATCTTCAGCGGTGCTATCCAGCCTCGACCGGCATTTCCGAAACGTTCATGAAGCAACCGCATCGTCCGTCCACTAAAATAGCCCGCCTGAATATGCGAGTCTCCAAGATGAATAATGTTGACGACAGTATCCTTTCCTGCTGCTAGTGCTGCTAATTCCTCGTAAAAAGCATCAAGCGTCCCTGCCGGATCGTTAACGATGCACAACGAATCCACGGCAAACGGAAGAGCTGAACCTCCCTCTTCCTTCCCGATCATAAATGACAGAAACACCGCAGGAACCAGAATCGGCAGCAAAAGACACAAAAGACCAACAGAGAACCGGTAAATATTCCGCGTCAACGCCCTCTTGACTCGGTTCTCAAGAGGAGACTGTTTAAATGTTTTGGCAGAAGCGCTCATGCTTTTTGGGGTATTTAAATAGTATGCGGAATTAGCGGAACCCGAACGCGATGGGCTGTTTGGAAGGATAGGGAGGTTAGTAGTTGTCATAGTATTCTTTTTCTTTCATAAGGGCTTTAAGTAGTTTCTTTGAGATTTCGGAACCGCCCCGGTAGGTGAGATGCGTGTAGTCTTTGCCTGCCCAACCGTTGGCGACATAGTGCGTCATGGAGTTTTCGCCGCCCATGGCACCAAAGGTGTTCCAAAAGGCGATGCGAGCTTGGCGAGCGATGCGACGTTGAGCGTTGAGGAGGGCAAGGACAGCAGGAATAGTCTTGAAGTCGCCATCGTATTGGCTGCAGCGGTCAGATACGCCCAGGAGGAGGATATCGCTCATCGGGAAGAGGTCGCGGAGTGAGTTTACTACGGCAGTCATCCGGGAAGCGTACCAATTGTAGTCGAGTGTATTTTCGTCTGCTACATTGAGACCGTACTGGAGGATGATTAGGTCGTATGGGCGAATTTCGTTCCATGCCTGGCAGGAGGCTGGGTCCAGGTTGGCGAGGGGAAGGCCTGAGTTGCCGCGCAAGGCGTGGTTGTCGACGGTAACACCTGTTGGTTCTTCGAGAGCTACACCTAGGGCACGAAGATTTTTGGCGTCAGAGAAGGATATAGTGCAGGTTCTTATTGTATCTGCATTGAATGTATATTGTGTGATTTTGTCGGTCGGCGGGAGGGATACGTCCATGGTGTCGGCGGCATTGAGGATGAGTTGGACAAATGTGTTGTCGCAGCGATCGTATATGAGTTTGAGGGTGCTGACAGTTTGTATGGTGGAATATGCAGAACCGTTTTGGAAGTAGAGAGAGGCAATGTCAGCGGTGGTTTCAAAGAGCTGTCCGGGGATGGCGTAAGATTGCTGTCGGTCGGTAAGTAGCGTTAGAGTTTTCCATCCGGAGCTTTTCATGAGTACCGTTGAGCGATATTGGGCGACGACTGAGGAGATGGGAACGAATCCAACGCCATGCCCGCCGAAATTTTTCTGGAGGGTATTGCGAAAGTCGCCAACGAGGATGTCGCCTTCAATAAAGGAATCACCGAGAAAAGCGATGCGTACGGGAGACTGTCTTGAAGTACGCAGGGCCTTAAAGAAACGCTGGAGTGCACTATGGTTGTCAGTATAATCTTCGATTCGTTCGCCGTTAGCGTATGCTCCGGCTGTGGGTTTGTTTATGGCTTGGACAAGGGAATCGCGGCGGGCGGAGGAGAGGCTGGTTGTATCAGAGGGAAGCGGTTCAGAATTGTCGGGAAGCGGAATGTTGTTGAGTTGAGCACGGAGCTGATCCATTGTAGTGTCGGCTGGTTGCGGACGGAGATCGGCGAGCAAATCCACTTTCTTGATTTTTTGTCCAAAGATGGAAGACGGGAGCCAGGATAGCGCCCAGCATCCGACAAAGACGAGGAGGAGCAGCAACAATGTGCGAGGCATGTAATCTTTATTCATTCTTGTTCCAGTATTGTTCCTTTGAGATTGGCGTTTTTGAGGTTTGCATTTTTGAAGTTCACATTTTCAAGATTAGCGTTTTCAAGATTAGCCCCGACAAGGTTGGCTCCGTTTAGATTCGCTCCGACGAGATTGGCTCCGCTGAGGTCAGCTTTCTCCAAATTGGCCCATACGAGGTTGGCCCATTTGAGACTTGCATCGGTAAGATTGGCCTCAACAAGATATGCACGTTCGAGTCCCGCTTCCTGAAGATCGGCCCTGCTTAGATTGGTCCGATTCATAAATGAGGCGGCCAGGGAGGCTCCACTTAGGCTGGCGCCGGAAAAGTCGGCGGCGGTCATGATCGCTTTATCCAGGACGGCCTTATCGAGATGGGCATTGACGAAGATGGAATTGTCAAGACTTGCTTCTGCAAAGATTGAGTAGCGGAGATTAGCTTCAGTCATATTGGCTTCGACCAGGTTGGCACCTGTAAGATTGCATTTTTCGATGTCGGCTTCTACGGCATATACTTTTCTTATGGACGCTTTGACCAGATTAGAACGGTTGACGGAGGCGTGTTCCATGTTCGTTTCGTCAAGGATGGTTGCCGTTAATGTGGAACGTTCTATCAGGGCACCACGGAGATTGGCCCCGCGGAGATTCGCTTGTCGCAAGTTTGCCTTTGGCATCCGCGCCTGTTCGAGATTTGCCTGTTCGAGGTCGGCACCAGCAAGGTTTACGTCTTCCATTATGGCGGCTACGAGGGTTGCTTTGCGCAGGTTCGCTCTTTCAAGATTCGCTTTTTCCAAAGATGCTCCATCGAGTTGTGACTCGGCAAGGTTGGTATCAACCATGCGAGTGCGGTTCAGGTTCGCGTTTCGCAAGTCCGTGCGCGGCATTTGTGCGCGGCTGAGGTTGGACGCTTCCAAAACACAGCCCTGCATATTGGCGGCTTCGATAGATACAGCATAAAGGGTGCAGGCTGGGAGTTTTATATGCGAGAGATCTGTATGCTTTATAACCGCTTTTTCCATGTTCATCCCACGGAGAAGGGCGTCGCGAAATTCTATCGCCTCCAAATACGTACCGGAAAGATTTGCATCCTGCATATCTGCCCCGGAGAGATCGACGCTGACAAGGCGAGCATTGATGAAAACAGCTTGGCGGGCCATGACGCCCTTCATCTGCACATTCTCAAGGACTGCACCAACGAGAGAGGCCGAGCAGAGGTCGGCGCCGGAAATACTGGTACGCCTGACAGTCGCTTTTTCCATGGATACATTTTTCATTGACACCTTATCCAGTTGCGCATCCTCCAGGTTTGTTTCGTTCATGTTTGCTCCGTCTAACACAGTGCCGGAGAAGTGGATCGCGGAAAGGTTCGAACCGGAAAGGTTCGCGTATCGAAGACCGCAGTTGAAGAACCTGGCGGATACCATCGTTGCATAAGCAAGATTGGCTCCGTCCATAATGACGTCTGTCCAGGCGGATTGAACCAAATCGGCTCCAACCATGCAGGCATTGGTTAGTTGCGAAGCCTTGGCCTGTAATCCTGTCAGGGAAGCATGGGAAAAATCGGTCTTAACGAGTATGCACTGAGCGAGGACTGCCTTCTTCATATCGACAGCCGTCATGTTCGCCTCGCTCAGATTAACATTTTCCAGGTAAACATGGCGGAGAAGAGATGCTCGGAAAGAGGCGTGCTGGAACTGAACGTCGCTTATCATGGCGTAGTCCAGGATGGAGCGCTCCAAATCGGCATACGCAAGATTGAGATTCTTTGTCCGTATTTCAACAAAGTCGGCTTCCTGAAGCTCGATGGGGTATTTGCCGAGGGAGATGAGAGCTTCGTTACTGCCGAACAACAAGTTGAGCAACATGGGAGTCTCGTCGGTATTGCGCATCTTACAACTATTGGTTCGCAAATTTCGGCAGAGTAGAGCAAAGACGGTTGGCTCATATTTCTCCGGATGAGCATTGGCAAGGATGCAGAGATTGTGCGCCCCGCCCAGCCTCGTGGTGGCCTCAACGGAGGACAGCATTTCTACTGATTGGGTGTATTGCGTGTTTTGCTGGTTGACGGCTTCAATTTCGTTTTGGGCGTTCAGGAGGACAAGGTGTTCCTTTTGGGCGACGAGCTTGCGCTTCATTTGCATGGTCAGGACGCCTAGCGCCAGGGCGATGAATATGGATGTCCAAATCAGGAGGGCATCCTTGGGGGATGAAAGACCGAAGGTGTATAAGTCGGCTATATATATGTGTGTGATTTGTCCGAAGGCTATCAAAATAAACGGCGATAAGAATAAGCTGAGCAGGGCGAGCCACAATCCGTATTGCCTCCAACGACATTCTTTATTCTCTTGGTTCATAAATGATGATAATTAATTAAGCGCAAATGTAATTAAATTTATCATTGTCTGCCGGCGTGCCCGTTATCGTCGCAATCGCCTTCGCCACGTCTGCCGGAAGACATTTTGTCTATGTCTGGAAAGGAAATGAATGTGGAATATACAAGTGAGTGGGAGATTTGTAATTGTTCCCTTCCAGGTTGATTGATACCATTTCGGAATATTTGAGCATTGTTTTCAGAGAAGACTAACCCCATAATCGGGAATAACATAATGGTAATTGCTGTGGACTTGCCGGAAATTCAAACTGCTATTATTGGAATAAAACATGGATAAATTAAAATAAACGCCGGTTTAAATCGAAATACTCCGTTATCTTTAACAAGCATTTTATTTATCTCGTTAAACTTCCGCCGGGACTATTCTCCGTCGATTAATTAATGAGTAATCATACCTCCGGACATATCAATATTCTAAAGTTAATATGATTCTCAAACATCTATTTCCAACACTAACTCCTGCAAATCCGGACAGGCATCCATGGGATTTAACCGTCTGTTTTCTTCGCATCGCATATAACAACAAGCGCCCTGCATTTATCAGAAATGCAGGGCACTTTTACAAGCAATGAAGAGCATATCTTTAGATTTCCTGCAAAAGAAAATCACGAAGATTAATATGGTGAATGCCGTTATAATCGTCATTGACTATATCGTCGTCGAGAGTAACAATGTATTTCGGCGAACTCTCATCTACAAGTTCAAAATTACTTATGACTTTCGCTCGCTTCTCCTCATCGGCGATGCTTGTCTCTACGGCGATGTAGCATCTTTTTCCTTCCCTGGTTCCCATAAAGCTCAACTCCTTGTCGACATGCTTGTCGCTCTGCTTCGGGGAAAAAACTTTATAGTCATTATAAAGAAGACTCAGGAAGACAGCGTTCTCTATCAGCTTGTGAGTATCTTGTCCTATCTGGCGATCGTTTGCCAGCGCATTGCGTAATCCGAGATCCTCAAAGAAATATTTCTCGCCACGACCGAATATGCGAGCATTGAAGTCAATACGGTTCACTTTGTGAATAAAATAGTTATTCGCTATTGCTTTGAGATAGTTAATTACGACCGGAACAGCTATGTCAATCTTCTTGGCTTTCAACGTGCTGCTGAGATTGCAACCGGTAAAGATGGAGCCTGTATTCTCAATCAAATAATTGATCAAAAAGTCCAGGGAATCTACGTTCCTTAGCTTTTCATATCCGATTAGTCCCTGAAACATAATTGAGTAGTAGCAGAGACGGAGAAACTCATAGGCCATGTCGGCAGACAAGCCCACCAGTCTAAGCGCAGGCAATCCCCCAAAGTGCAAATATTTATCCAACGTCTCGCGACTGTTCTCCAGACTGTGAAAATCCATAAATTCACGATAATCCAATGGGTGAACCGCGAGGTTTAGAGTCTTGCCTATTAAATAGGAAATAAGCTCGCCTGTAATCAAGTTACTGCTGCTGCTCGTACAATATATGTCACACTGTTTATCTGCATAAAACGCGCTTAAAGCACCTTGGTAACCGTCGATTTCCTGAAGCTCGTCCAAAAAAAGGAATTTGTCTTGCGTGCAGCCCGTTATCTGCGGATGAATATACTGATAAAGATCTTTGCCGTCTTTTATGTTCCAGTATTTTTTTACCTCAGCATTCACATATATTATATGTGCCTCAGGATTCACGCTCTTTATTTCTTCCATAATATGGCGAAGGAGGATAGTTTTTCCGACCTTTCTCGGTCCGGTGAAGATTTTTACGAAGTTCGGCTGTCCAATAAGTGGTTTGATTCTTTTCAGGTATTTTTCTCTTTTCGGGTAATTCGTTACATTCATTTAATTTTATTCTTGTTACTTTTTAGGTGAAAACTTTACGCGAAGTTACTTGTTTTTTTGAATTTATAAAACGTCTAATCCGTTACTTTACAAAACATCTCAACATTTCAAGCATTTTACCCTTCAAGTTTTAACGAATACCTCATTAAATGACCATGAAATCTGTACTTGTACAGCATCCTGATTTTTCAAAAGAGTGCGGCACTTAACGCAGACTATCGCAATTTAACGCTGCATTGCAAGTACTACGATAAACCACTATGGCGAGAAATGATAAAATGATTTTGAACCTCAAACGGGGGCTATTCAGGAGATAAAAAAAGCACTTTGCTCCACGGAGGATATAAACTTTTAACATTTTTTGTGCACTATAACCTGCGAAAAACATCATAATGATGCTCAAGCGAACCGTTGAAGTCCACCACCAGGACAAACATCCGCAAACCGAAAAACAGACTTGACCACAGGGGAGACAAAGCCTCCACAAAGCGCCGGAAAACCTTCCCACAAGGTGGGACATCATGATCTGAACCAAAAACATATCGTCCCACCAGGGAGGACACCATGCTCCGAACCAAAAACAGACTTTCCCACAAGGGGGGACAACATGATCCGCTGTCAAATTGTCTTTTCCCACATGGAGGGACACCATGATCGACTGACAAAACGAATCGTCCCACCACGTGGACTAACATGATCCGAACCGAAATCATATCTTCCCACCATGTCGGCCAACACGATCCGGACTGAAATCAGGTTTTCCCACCACGTGGGCGAACATGCTCAGCGCAAAAATCATCTTTGTCCATGTCGTTCACCAACCTGACCGGAAGAATAATCGCCTTTTACAAATGCCTCGACAAATGCAATCCGGAGTACTATAATATTAATGTATAAGGACGACAAAGGCGAACAAGCGGCCTGGCAGATTTGTACACGATGCAAACTATATTGCCTTCAGGTTTACGCAATGCTATAAACAGAAGGATTTTAGAATCATTTTGAGAAAATATTTGGAGTTTAACTTAAAAACTGTTTCTTTTGCAGGACTAAAATAAATACCATGCTGACGGTATGTGCACTCTGGATAATACGCACGTCCTTTGCTAACGAGATTATACTAATGATTTAATAATAAGTTTTATATAACGCATGTGAATTTTTTATCCTAAGAACAATTAATTATGACAAGCAAATCAGAATTAAATGGAAGTTCACCGAACATCCGAAGCCAAATATGGCTTAGACTAACATCAGCCAGACGGAACAGACCTTCGCCCTCCACGGCGAACATGGCCGAAAAAACGAAAAACAACATCGTTCAGAAATGCTGGCACGCCTGCGCGCCAGAGGCACGCCTGCACCGCGACGAGAGCGCTAACGCTTCTCGTCGCGGCGGATACTTTCCGACCAGCGTGGCCATGTTCATTTTCATCATCTTCTCAACAGCCATGTACGCGCAAACAACAATCCGAGGCAAAATTATTGACGACGCCGGCGAGCCTGTTACGGGAGCAACCGTGCATGTAAAGAACGCCAACGAGGGCGCCATAACCGACCTCGACGGCAACTTCTCCCTCTCAACGGCCAGACGATTGCCGGTGGTGCTCGTCGCCAACTTCGTAGGGTATCAAACATCGGAAGTAACCGTCACTGATGCGAGAAACTCCGTGAACATAACGCTCAGGGAAAATGTCGAAACGCTCGACGAAGTGGTCGTAACTGCCGGAGGTCTCTTCCGCGCACGCCGCGAACAGGGCTATGCCACAGTGAAAATTACCGACACCGAACTCTCCGCAGGGAAATCGCCAACGCTGGCCGCAGGACTTACGGCCAAGATACCGGGACTTCAGGTTAACGCCATATCTTCGGGAGTCAACCCGAACTACCGGCTTGTACTGCGAGGCAACCGATCCATCAACGGTAATAACCAGGCGTTAATAGTCGTCGATAATGCCATTGTATCTAACGAGTTCCTCAACAACATCAATCCGAACGACATTGACAACATTCAAGTCCTTAACGGCGCTTCCGGCTCTGCCCTTTACGGCTCTGAAGCATCAAACGGAGTTCTGCTCATAACAACAAAGGCAGGGCAGAAGGGCGCAAAGCCACAAATAAAAGTCTCGCATACCACAACGCTGGAAAGCATCAGCTTCTTCCCGAAACTGCAAGACCGCTTCGGACAAGGCTCCCAAGCTTTCGCACAGGAGTTCGACCCCGTAGAGAATCAACAGTTCGGACCGGCCTTCGACGGCACCGTCCGCAACCTGGGCTATCCATTGGCCGACGGCTCGCAGCAAACCGCCGTATATGCGCCGGCGAAAAACGGACGGACTTCGTTCTGGGATACCGGAGTGCAAAACCAGTCCGACATTTCGCTCAGCTTCGGCAACGACAATGTCACATCTTATGTCTCAGCACAATACTTTGATGCAACAGGTACAACACCGGGAGACAAGTACAATCGGGTAATGGTGCGATTCAACAACAACCAGAAGCTGATGAAGAACGTCAATCTCGCGTACAGCGCCAGCTACACCGAAAACAATTACGACATATCCAACTATACGTCCGCTATTTACGACCGGCTGAACAACATGTCCGCCAACGTTCCCCTGACTGATTTCAAGGACTGGCGCAACAATAAATATGCGAACCCGGAAGGATGGTACAACCCGTGGTATCCGAATCCCTATTGGACGGCAGACAATTATCGGGCAGAGAGAAAGGACACCTACGTGACAGGCAAGGCCGAACTGAAATGGAACATTCTCCCCTGGCTGCACGTACTCTATCGAGCCTCGCTTGCCAATCGTTACTATCAGACGCATGAACACAGTCCGGGCTTTCAATACAGTGATTACGCAAGGACGGTTATGGGCAAAAGCAACCCCAGCAGTTTCGTTATGGACATCCAGCGCAATCGCTACCGCCTTAACCAGGATGCACAGATTGGGATGAACAAAACTTTCGGCGAAATATCAGTGAATGCAACCTTGGGATGGTCGCATTTTAACGATAACACCAAGAGCATGACCATGGAAGCTACCGGTCTGCTCATCCCCGGCCTTTTCAACATCAATAACCGATTGAACAATGCCGACACGCCGGATTATGACAAGGAGTATTTCACAGGAATCTCATCCGGAAAGAATCCTAACCACATACTGCGACAACGTAATTACGGAGTATGGCTCGATGCCGTCTTCGGATACAGAAACTATCTGTTCCTGCATCTCTCCGGCCGCGATGATAAGACATCGCTCCTCGCGCCGGAAAATCGTGAGTACTTCTATCCGGCAGGCGACATTTCCTTCATCGCCACGGATGCCATCGAGGCATTAAAAGACAATGGGGCGCTGGATTACCTTAAACTCCGCGCCGGACTGTCCAGAGTTGGAAACGTTAATATTGATCCTTATGATATATACCCGGTATATTCATCAACGACGGGTTTTTCCTCCGGGACGAACTTCCGCGCTCCAACAACGCTCGTGCTCAACCTCAAGCCGGAAATAACCACCGGATGGGAAGTCGGTACTGAGTTCAGACTGCTGAAAAGCCTCGCCGAAGTGCAGTTTACTTATTATCACTCCAGTACCGTAGGGCAAACAATCAAAGCATCGGTAGCACGCACAACAGGATATCACGATATGCTCATAAATACCGGCGAAGTCACCAATGACGGACTTGAAACTTCGCTCCGGCTTAATCCCATACGGACGAAAGACCTCAACGTATCGGTCGGAATAAACTATACTTACAACAAGAATATGCTGGTCAGCCTCTACGGCAGCAAAGAGAAGGGGGATAAAATATCCCAGCTGGGCGTAAACGGCAGCAGTATAATATGGGCAATCGAGGGATATGAGATTAATCAAATATATACCACTGACTATAACCGCGTCCCCGCGTTCAAGGACTATGATTCCCCCAACCCGAAAATACCCAATGACCCAAAACTTGTCGGTAAAATCATAGTGAACCCATTGACAGGCTACCCGTCAAAGGCTACGGAATCCGCCATACTTGGCAATACTTCGCCGCGCGACCGCATAGGCATCGACCTGGCCATAAAGTGGAAGGACTTTACCATCAGTAGCGTCTTTGAATACCGGGGCGGATATTATGCAATTAATACCAGCATGGCTACGTCGCTTGACTTCTCAGGAGCCTCAGCACGCTCGGCATACTATAACAGAGAGCGCTTCGTCATGCCGAACTCCGTTATCCAGACAGGAACCGATGCGGATGGCTATCCAATTTACGAGAACAACAGCAATATAACAATCTCAGACGGGAAATATACGTTCTGGACAAGCTCAACGTACAACCGCAGCGGAGCTTACAGCAACTATGTCTATTCCGGAAACTACTGGAAATGGAGAGAACTTGCCATTAGCTACCAAGTGCCGAAAACGTTTGTCAACAAACTGGCGGCAGGGTTCGTACAGGATATTACCATCAGCGCACAGGGACGCAACCTGCTCCTCTTCCTGCCCCCGTCCAATGAATACACCGATCCGGATTTCAGCGCCAATGACAACAACGCAGTCGGAGTAACAACGCTTACGTCATCACCGCCGACACGTTATTTCGGAGGCACTCTTTCGATAACCTTCTAAACAGAATGACAATGAATAAGTATATAATTAAAGCAACCTCTGCTATTGCAACAATCCTTCTGATTGCGCTTAACTCTTGCGAACTGGATATAAATGACAATCCAAACGCGCCTACGGATGTATCCGTTACGCCGAACTTCTCTCTTAACGCCACCGTGGCTGCAACGGCATATACGCAAGCTTATTACTTCGGATATTCCTTTGCTTCCTTCATTATGGGCTATCAAGTGCCGGGAGACGGAATCTCCGGTTACGGAACGACATATACCTACGGCTACGGAGCAACGTCTTTTACCGACCAGTGGAACCGCTCGCTGGACGAGCTGCATGACTATCAGACTATCATCAACAAGGCAGAGGCGGACAATTCCTACCTTGTCTATGGAGCGGTCGCCCGCATCATGAAGTCGCTCGTCTATCAGGAACTGGTGGACGCATTCGGAGATATGCCGTACCACGAAGGTCTTCAGGGAGAGAAAGGCATCCTTCAGCCGAAATATGACAAGGACGCGGATATATACAAGGCGCTCGTAGCCGACCTCGACAATGCCATCACCGAACTCAAGGCCGCGCAGACAACTTCCGGCCTGGCTGCCTTCGGAAGCACTAACGACCCAATGTTCAAGGGCAATCTCACAAAGTGGATTCAGTTCGCAAACAATATCAAACTGCGCCTGCTCGTCAGGGCGAGAGGAACAAGCATAGACAGCTTCGTGCAAAGCGCCTTCAAAACCTTCTCTGCCGAAGGATTCCTTCTTGAAGACGCACTGGTGAACCCAGGATATAATGCCTCAAGCCAGCAAAATCCAATGTGGTCGGCTTATCACAGCAATGTGGCAGGAAGCATGACCTCGGCGGCAAACTACTATATCCCGTCTTATTTCCTCTTCGCCTTCTATGACAGCACAAAGCTATCTGACCCGGTCAGGGGAGCGCTTACTTACAAGAACTTCCCCAATACGCCCAAATGGGAGCTGGGCATCGAAGTGGACAGACCGAAATCGCCGGGAGCTATATGGTTCATCGGCACAGGCTCAAATGCCAACGCTTCAAATGCGCAAGGGCTGCTCAAAAGTCGCTCCGCTGGCTATCCAATATTTCTTCTGGCTGAGACGAGGTTCCTGCTGGCTGAAGCAGCACTCTTCGGAAACACCCTGGACGGCGACGCAAAATTTAACTTCGAAAAAGGTATCGCCGCCAGTTTTGCATACCTGGCTATCGACGGAACATCAACGGCGCCCCCATCGACATTCAATGCAGATGAGGAAACAAAGAAATACATCGAAATGAACACGGACAGCCATCTCGCCAACTTCGACCGTGCCGATACGCAGGAAAAGAAACTTGAAGCTATCATAACACAGAAGTACATCGCACTGAACATAACCAATACGTTTGAAGCATGGGCAGAATTCAGACGAACAGCTTACCCAAAAGCCTCCGGAACAGACCCGGTATATAACTTCATCTCAAAACAGTCACAATCAACCAGACCAGACCTGTTCATCGTCCGAATGGTTTATCCGCCAACAGAAACAGGCGGCAACAGGGATAATACGCCAATGGTGAAAGACTGTTTCTCAAGCCCAGTGTTCTGGCAAAAAAAATCCGAATGAAATTATTAAACAGAATGACAATGAATAAATATATCATAAGCCTAGCCGTCGCACTGACGGCATCAATGCTAACTTCATGCCTCGATGACCAACCACTATTCACTGACAATGGCGATTACGGAATCGTCGAGCTTGACCTTTCAGGAAACCGCGCAGTTACGGCGCCATACGCCAGCATGTCCTTCTCGCGCACAGATTCGTCAATCCTAAGCGAACAGTATAAAACACTGCCGATTGACGCAGTAATCAACTATACAGGAGTAAACGGCGCCCCGAACGATGTTACAGTCACCGTCGAAATTGATGACGCTATCGTTACAAAATATAATTCATTCTCGAAAGTGATCGCCTTGCCAGCCGCAGCATACAAGCTTCCGGCATCCAATACGCTGCTCATCCCAAAGGGAAAAAAAACAGCCGTATATACGATCAACGTCAACCTCCCAACGCTGGAGAAATCAGTCGCCACATACGGCATCGGCCTGAAAATAACCAGCGCATCCGACGGACGCATCAGCGGAAACTTCGGAGCAGGAATATATCTTATTAAATAATTCTTTTCTTTTAAACTTTTAAATTTATTCGCCTGCCTCGATTCGTCGGGGCAGGCTTTTTTTAACCATCATCCGAACCCGAACTCATACATAATATACAGATTATACCTGCGCCAACGCCGCCAAAACATTCTGAAACTGACCATTAACCTTTCATGACAAATTATCCGTCCATGCGGTTTCAACTACTCCCAATCCGGAACATGCTTCTTCACGCCTCTCTTTTACGGAATATTTCCGGAACCCCGAAAGTATTTTTACTGACGGCGGGAAGCTTTCGGGGTTCCGGAAACCCTCCCGGCGCATGGAAAAATACTTTCGGGATTCTGAAAAGTTTCCCGGAACAAGGAAAAATACTTTCGGGCCACACGAAAGCTTCACGACCTCAGTAAAAATACTTTCGGGATTCTGAAAAGCTTCCCGGAGAAAGGAAAAATACTTTCGGGCCGCACGAAAGCTTCACGGAACGAGGAAAAATACTTTCGGGGTTCCGGAAATATTTCACGACGCCGAAGGTGAAGATTTCGGGCAGCACGAAAGTTTCTCCCCTTCCTTCGGAAACCCTTCGGGCAGCACGATTGCTTCGGCTCGAACGCCGGGGACGTAAAATGGGGGCGTTCCGACATCCGAACCACGGCCGGAAGCGAACACGGAAGCTTGTCCGGTTGGATTTAATCCTTACCTTCGCGTCGATTTTGGTGATGCCAAGCCCGTCCGGGCGATGCGTTGAAAAGGGAATCAGGTGAGAATCCTGAACAGACCCGCTGCTGTAAGCTCCGCCAAAAATCTTTGAACATACCGCAATGCCACTGTTCCACAGGAATGGGAAGGCCGGTTCAAAGAGGAGTAAGTCAGAAGACCTGCCAAAATGTTTAGAGTTTTAAAGCTTTCGAGGAATAAGGCTTGAGACGAACAAGGCAGAGATCTTCCTTTCTGTTTCCGTTTATCCCAAATTTATTACTGAAAGCTGTTTGATGTCATAATTTAAACGGCTTTATATGTTTACATGCAGATTTTTTTGTGCCGGCATGGCGATGCTGTTGCCGGCAATCGTTCAGGGGCAAAGCAGGCTGGACAGTGTTCAGCGGCTGGGCGAAGTGAGCGTAGTGGCCAACCGTTATGGAGAGGTCATCCCGTCGCAGAAGCTTTCGGGCAAGAGGTTGGAGACGCTGAGCAGCTTCTCAGTTGCTGATGCAGTACGATATTTTTCCGGCGTTCAGATTAAGGATTATGGCGGAGTCGGAGGTCTCAAGACGGTCGATATTCGGAGCATGGGGACGAATCATCTGGGCGTCTTCTACGACGGGATTCAATTAGGGAACGCGCAGAACGGACAGATTGACCTGGGAAAGTTTTCGCTGGACAATATCGAGGAAATTGCTCTCCATAATGGTCAACGGAGCGAGGTTTTGCAATCGGCCAAGGATTTTGGCTCTGCCGGGACGATTTATTTGCGCACGCGACGGCCTCGCTTCGGGACGGGGAGGCGGACTAATTTCACGACCACTGTCCGAGGCGGGAGTTTTGACCTGATTAATCCTTCAGCGCTTTGGGAGGAGAAGCTGGGCGAGGGGATATGCTCGTCGCTCAACGCCGAGTATGTTTTTTCCTCCGGCAAATATCCGTTTCGCTACCGCAGGATTCTGCCGGACGGAACGACGGCCTGGGATACGACGGCGGTACGCCAAAACGGCGACATTCGTTCATTGCGCCTGGAGGGCGGGCTGTTCGGGCTGAGCGACGAGGCGAAGTGGATGCTCAAGAGTTATTTCTATGATTCGGAGCGAGGGATTCCCGGCGCGATAGTCAATAATGTCTGGAAACGTTCGCAGCGGCAGTGGGACAGGAGCTTTTTTGTTCAGGGCAGCTTCATGAGGCGTTTCGGCAGGCTGTACACGCTTCAGGTTAATGCAAAATATGCTGACGACAGGA
Organism: Tannerellaceae bacterium; assembly: GCA_031257015.1. Classification (GTDB taxonomy): domain Bacteria; phylum Bacteroidota; class Bacteroidia; order Bacteroidales; family Tannerellaceae; genus DFXE01. Next base: position 3,960 of record JAIRPK010000071.1, on the reverse strand, counting down.
TGCGCTATCTCAATCCTGACACCACGCTTATGTATGTCGACAATTCGTTTCTTCAGAGGGAGCTGTATTTTTCGTCGGCAAACCGATATTCCATCCGTCCGTTCTGGGACGTTGGGCTTTCTCTCGACTATCAATGGAACATGCTCGATGCGAACCTCCGGGAGTTTACGTATCCCCGCCGGCATACTGCTCTGGCGGCTTTGGCAACGTCGGTCGAACGATGGAACCTGAAGGCGCAGGCCAGCCTGTTGGGGACGTTCGTTTTTGAACAGGCCGCCGGTTCGCAAGATAAACGGGAATATACGCCTGCCGTTTTCCTGTCGTGGAGGCCTTTTGCCGGTCGGGAAGCGAATATACGGTCGTTCTACAAGCGGATATTCCGGATGCCGACGTTCAATGATTTGTATTACACTGACGTCGGGAACATAATGCTTCGGCCTGAGTTTGTGAATCAGTATAATGCTGGATTTGAGTATTCCGCCGAGGGTGACAGGGATGTGGGGCTGCATGTTCGCGCTGATGCTTATTATAATGAAGTGACTGACAAAATTGTTGCTGTTCCGAAGGGCAACGGTCAGTATCGCTGGATGATGATGAACCTGGGCTACGTCGAGATTCGCGGCATCGACGTTTCGGGGCGCATGACGGTGCGTTTCGGCAAGCGAACCGGGCGCAGCGGCGTTGCCTCTCTTCAATTAAGCTACACGTTCCAGAGGGCGCAGGATTTCAGCAATCCGGCGGATAACGATCCGGAAGCCGGAACTTTCGGGGGGCAGATTGCTTACATTCCCCGGCATAATGGTTCGGCTGTTGCGCACGTTTCGTGGCGGTCGTGCGACATAAATTACAGCTTCATCTATGTTGGAGAGCGTTATCACAACTCATCGAATATACGCGAGAATTATGAGCCGTCGTGGTACACGCACGATTTGTCGGTTGGGAAGCTGATACGGTTCGGGGAAATAAAAATCCGCCTTTCGGCGGAGGTGAATAATATTCTGAACCAATACTATGATGTGGTGCTGAATTATCCGATGCCTGGGCGGAATTATAAGATCATTTTAAAAATAGAGATATGAGAAGAATACACACATTCACACTACTGTTATCCATCCTCGTCGCCTGCCGCGAGGACGTTGAAATCCGCCCGCCGGAAGTCATTCCCGTCGCCCCGTCGGACAGCGCAGCCATCATCGGCTTCTACCTCCTCAACGAAGGTAACATGGGCAGCAACAAGTCCACGCTCGACTATATGGACTTGTTCTCCGGCGAGTACCGGCGCAATATTTATGCCGATGCGAATCCCTCCGTTCCGAAGGAGATGGGCGATGTGGGCAACGACATCCGCATCTATGGCGAGAAGCTCTACGCCGTCATTAACTGCTCGAACAAGGTCGAGGTGATGGACAGGCGCACGGCTAAACGGATTGGACAAATCGACATTCCCAATTGCCGGTACATACGCTTTCACGGCGGCTATGCTTATGTTACCTCCTACGCCGGGCCGGTTGAGCTTAATCCTGATTACAAGCAGCGGGGCTATGTAGCCATGGTCGATACAACGACGTTGCAGGTTATGGCTCGATGTCTCGTCGGTTATCAGCCGGACGAGCTGGAGATTGTCGGCAACAGGATTTACGTTGCCAATTCGGGCGGGTATATGTTTCCGAACTATGAAAGCACGGTATCGGTTATAGACATCGCCTCGTTCACCGAAATCAAGCGGATAGAGGTAGCCAGAAACCTGCACCGGCTGCGGGCGGACAGGCATGGGCGCATTTGGGTAAGCTCGCGGGGAGATTATTACGGTCAGCCGTCGCGCCTTTATTGCATCGACCTTGATAACGGCGAGCATGTCGATTCCTTGCAGGTCGCCGTATCCAATCTCTACCTCGACGGCGATTCGCTCTATCTGTACAGTACGGAATGGAGCTACATAAGTATGTCGAACGAGATTACCTACGGTATAGTTGATGTCGCCCGAAAGCAGATCGTTTCCCGATGTTTCATCACCGACGGGACGGAGCAACGCATACAGATTCCCTACGGCATCATGGTGCATCCCATCACGAAGGATATATACGTAACGGACGCAAAGAACTATGTCTCGCCCGGAACGCTATACTGCTTCGACAGGAACGGGCGACTTAAATGGAATGTGCGCACGGGAGATATTCCCGCTCATTTTGCACTCTTGGAAGAATAATATTTTAAATACAATAAAGAATATGACAAACAGATTTTTACTTTTTCCATGCGCCTGTATTCTTTCGGGATACGGCATGATGCACGCACAGTCTCCCTATATTAATAAGGTATACGACTTTGCGCCTGCGCCCGGCCAGTTTGTAAACGTATTACCCGAATATGAGCAGGGAGATACGAAAGCGGATATGATTCGCAAGGCTGACGAGGCAATCGCTCATAACAACAAGGGTATGATCTCGCTCGGCGGCTACGGCGGATATATCGTCTTTGGCTTTGACCACCCGGTGAGGAATATTCCGGGCAAGTATGATTTCAAAGTGCTGGGCAATGCCTTTGTTGCCAATGCCAACCCCAATCCCGATGCTCCGCGCGACGGGGGCAGCTGCGAGCCGGGCATCGTCATGGTTTCCCGCGATACGAACGGCAATGGTATTCCCGACGATGAATGGTACGAGCTGGCGGGCAGCGAATACCGCAAGCCGGAGACCGTCCGCAATTACCGGATCGCCTACCATAAGCCGGACGAAAACAAGTTGCGCGATCCCGATCCTTCCTACCCTTACATCAACGACCGCACCTATATCCGATGGACAACCAACGGGCATGGCGACGGCTTCCTCTTTCGTAATACCTTTCATAATCAGCCCTACTACCCGTTATGGCTAACGGAGGATTCGCTCGTCTTCATCGGCACCAAACTCGCTGATAATTATACGGACGAAAGCGGGAGCGGGACTTATTATGTGCAGTATGCCTATCCTTATGGATACGCGGACAATTTCCCGAACAATGATCCGCGCTCCGGCCTCAGTATTGACTGGGCGGTGGATGCAAGCGGCGCTCCGGTGCATCTGTCCGAGATTCATTTCGTAAAAGTTTATACCGGCGTTAACCAGTATTGCGGCTGGCTGGGGGAAACCTCTACCGAGATACTCGGAGCAGAAGACCTCCACCTCACCGGCGGCGATACGGACATTACAACCGGCAATTCCTCCCTACCTCCCTCCGACGCCTTACACATTCTCCGAAACCCCGTGCAGCAACATCTCCTTGTTTATTCCGACACGGAGCAAAAGGCCGGTGTGTATAACCTGACGGGCAGTCGCGTGATGTCCTTCGTCCTCGGAAAAGGCGAGAACGCAATCGACTGCACCCTTCCTCCGGGCATATATATTATGGTAGCATCGGACGGAAAAACAATCAAGTTCCTAAAGAAATAATATGAATATGAAAAGAAGAATCCTTTCTCTCGCCCTGCTTCTCGCCATTGCGACAGGCAGCCTCATGGCCGACGGCACACTCATCACGCTGGACTTGTCGCGTCCGACCGTGCCGTCCTCCTTCCCCCTTGCCTCCAACCGGATATGGACAGGGACGTACAGCAATGCTTATCCGGAAATATCCTTCAACAACGGTATATTCCGTCTTTCCCACGTCGTCGACCGCGACGCCTTCGGTAGCGAAAACCAATGGGGCTACTGGGACGGATTTACGTACAGCAAGAACGGCGACAATACCAACTACGGCGCAGGCAACAGTCAGAACTGGGTCGCCTGTCAGTTCGGCAACATGGCCGGCGGCGGGATACAAACCGACGCAGCCGGCAATGTCCGCAAAGATGCCTCCGGAGCAATAATGGCCGACCGCGACATTCCCTACCTCGTCGCCTACTGGGGATATTACAAGATCCTCTTCGGCTCGTCCGTCAGGCAAACCCTTGAAGTCACCCTCGACAACATCTACAAGGCCGTC
>JAIRPK010000070.1 GCA_031257015.1 Tannerellaceae bacterium | reverse complement strand
TTTACGGATAAGCCAATCGCCCGCGAAATGTCGAAGTCTTTACAATAAAATATGATGCTGATGGCATTGAAACTGCGAATCAAGCCGCCCGACAAATATTACGATTAGGACGAAGAGGGGGAGACTGCAGCTGCCATTTTTCCAGGGAGAACGGGGGCGAGAAAAAACAATCCGACACTTAACATTAACGAAGAAAGAGACAATGTTCGGAAAAATGGATAAACAAATGACCTAAAGTAGCCAGAAAGCCACTGTTTGTGGATATTAATGGAAACAGAAACAGTTAATTTTCGCCCATCCGCTGACGAACCACTTCATACATAAGAATTGAAGCAGCAACAGAGACGTTCAACGATTCGATACGGCCGTAGAGAGGGATGCGAACCAGATGATCCGCGAAGCGAAGATGAGCCGGGTCGATGCCGGTATCTTCCGCTCCAAGAAGAAGCGCAACCGGTTCATCATGAAATGGTTGAGCAGTATAGAGTTCTGACGCATGTTCCGTGACGGCTACTATTTTTACTCCACTATCGCGTAAAATACGCAAGGCGCTGCCAATACTTTTTTCCTTGCAGACGGGCAATGTGTGGAGCGCTCCGGCAGATGTTTTGATGGCATCCGCAGTAACGGTCACGCTCCCTTTGGCCGGAATTACTATTGCATCAACACCGGCACATTCGCATGTACGCGCTATTGCTCCGAAATTGCGCACGTCCGTCACGCCGTCAAGAAGGACGATAAAAGGATTTCGTCCCTGTTCGTATATGTAAGGAATGATGTCCTCAAGGCGCTGATAATCAACCGCGGACACGAAGGCAATTACTCCTTGATGATTTTTGCGCGTTATGCGATTAAGTTTTTCAACCGGAACACGGCGAACAGGGATTTCTCGACCTTGAAGGGCGGCGAAGAGTTCTTTGGCGAGTTCGCTTTGAAGTTCTCGCCGTATAAGGATATTGTCAATGTTTTTCCCGCTGCGTATAGCTTCGATCACGGCGTGGATACCGAAAATTACGTCCAAATCTTTCATGCGCCAATTAGTGTTGTAATAGTTCTTTTGCGTTTGCGATAGCCGCTTCGGAGAGGGAAGCGCCACTCAACATGCGGGCGATTTCGCGAAGACGATCTTCACCTTCGAGTTTGCGAATTTGCGTGCGCGTTGCATCGGATGTGTCCTCTTTAAATACAAAATAGTGCGTATTTCCTTTGGCGGCGATTTGAGGCAAATGAGTAATTGCGATTACCTGCATGTTTTTCCCCAGTTCTTGCATGATGTTGCCCATTTTGTCGGCGATGTCACCGGAAACCCCCGTATCTACTTCGTCGAAGATGATTGCAGGGAGAGCCGTATAGCCGGCTATCATGGCTTTGATGCAAAGCATAAGACGCGAGATTTCTCCCCCCGAAGCAGTTTGGGCGACTTTATCCAGCTCCCCGCTTTTATTTGCAGAAAACATAAAACGCGCTTCGTCACAGCCATCGCTTTCAGGTTCATTTTTAGGTATAAGGTCTATCCTGAAGCGTGTATTCGGCATACCGAGCTGGGCAAGTTGGGAAGCCAGTTGGCGGGCAATGGGTTCAGATACGGCGTTGCGTTGTTTTCGGAGCGTCTCAACTTGAACAAGGAGGGCGGCATAAGCTTCTTCAGTGTTTGATTTAAGAGTTTCAAGACTTTCATCAAAAGACTCAATATCTTTCAAGCGGGCACTATAGGTTTCCCTCAGTTCTATCAGGGCTTCGACGCTGGGTTGGCGGTGCTTCTGCTGGAGAGAGTAGAGCATGTCGAGACGCTGGTTTACATATTCAAATCTTTCCGGATCAAAGTCTATGTCTTCTTTTAGTCCGTCGGTTTCGGAAGCGAGGTCGTTCATATCAATATATGCTGTTCGGAGGCGTTCCAGCATTTCTTCAGCTCTGGGATAAAAATCCCGAATGGCTTCAGCAGAAGTTATGGCTTCTTTAATATAATGGACAGCACCTGTTTCGTCGCCGTTAATGCCTTGAGTTATTTTATAAAGTGAAGTTTTGATTTCTTCCGCATGAGCAAGAATTTCCTGCTCGTTTTCCAGCAGTTCCAGTTCGCCGGGGAGAAGTTTGGCATCTTCAAGTTGTTGGAGCTGATAGCGAATGTATTCTTCATCCTGCTTGGAACGGCTGGCTTTGTCGGTAAGCACGGCAAGCTCTTTTTTTAGTTCTGTCCAAGCGACATAATATTTGCGATATTGTTGAATTGCATTGTCGTTGCCAGCCATTATATCTACGACTTTCAGCTGAAACTTGGCGTCGCTCAAAAGTAAGTTTTGATGCTGGGAGTGTATATCTATTAGACGAGTGCCGAGTTCTTTCAACACGCTAAGCGATGCAGGGGCATCATTGACAAAAGCGCGGCTTTTGCCGGTGGAAAAGAGTTCGCGTCGAAGAATGCAATTTGTCGGGTCGTACTCTAAATCATTTTTATTAAAGAACGGTTCCAGATTGTATGCAGAGATGTCGAATATGGATTCGATAGTGCATTTGTCAGCTCCGCCCTTTATGCTTTTCGTGTCAGCCCTTTGTCCGAGAGCGAGAGATAAAGCTCCCAGAATGATTGATTTTCCGGCGCCGGTTTCACCGGTAATGACAGTAAAAGGATCGTTGAATTTGATGTCCAAGTGGTCTATCAGTACGAAATTCTGTATAAATAAAGATTTAAGCATACTGTTAAGCTATTTGTTTATTGCTTCTATTCTTGAAGAGGCAGCGGGGAAAATGTTGGTCAGCATTGTTGTTCCGTTTTGTTTTTCCTGGAGATTAGCTTTAGAATAGACGGCCACGATTTCGTCCAGTTTTGCATCGGCAAACATTTGCAAGAGTACTGAAGATGGACGAGCACTTTTATATTGTTCTAATACGGAGAGAGATTCGATAAGCGTAGTACGTCCACGATCCGGATTAGCCGCCATTTCGTCCAAACCTTTGCGATGATAGACATACCACATTTCACGAAAAGCATCAGCTTGATTCTCGGTAAAGGCAGTGATGACGGCATGTCGATTGCGCGTGCTTTCAAAGGCTTTCCATCCGTTCCATCCTGGTTGGGACTGTGTGAGATTTACTATTTGTTGCGCCTGTTGAAAAAAAGTAGCGCCGCCTTTTGGGGAGAAACTGTCGAAGTCAATGCCGAGAATGAGATAAATATAATAAACTATGGTTGCGGTCAAATTGTTTTCCAACGTATTGTTAGTGTATTCCAAAGGAGAAAATTCAACATATTCAAAGTCGAGTTGTTTGTCCTGGAAATTAAGCAATGTGGTAGTATACCCAGAATTGTAAACCGGACGACGAGCCTGTATTTGGAGTTCCGTCTTGAAAAGATTATCAGCATGTTCATTGACAATAATGGTTATTGTGCAATCGATCTTTTCATTTACAGCAAAGGTGGCATCCGTCCATTTACGATTGTTTACAAACTCAGTTAACGCTCCTTGCAGAGCGGTATAAACTTGTTTATTTGTGCCCTGCACCTTGTCGCTGTTAATAATGATTCTTGCATTCATCTCCTGGGCGTCGGCGTTAAATAGTACGAACAAGTGAAAGAAACAAAATGCAAATAAGAACTTTACCTGTTTCATTGCAAGTATGCAATTAGTTTATCTATAATATCGGAAGCTACCGCTTGTTTGTTTTTCAGGGGAAAAGAAGTGATTTCCCTGTTTTGCTCTATGATATGAATTTTGTTTGTATCTCCTCTAAAACCGGCGCCAGGTTCATCCAACATATTTAGGACAATAAAGTCGAAATTCTTTTTCTTTAGTTTGGCCGTTGCATGAACAATACCATCATTTGTCTCCAATGCAAAGCCGATTAAGACTTGGTTTTTACGTTTAAGCGAGCCGAGTGAAGCAGCAATGTCTTGGTTGGTTGTCAGTTGAATAGGCAAGGGTTCGCTGTCTTTCTTTATTTTTTCCGTAGCGACTGTCGCCGGACGATAATCAGCTACTGCGGCACAAAGTATGCCGGCATCAGCTTGTGGAAAATGAGCAATAGCGGCTTCATACATTTCATCGGCTGTTTCCACGTCTATCCGTCGTATCCGAGGATGTTTTGTTTGCAAGGCAACGGGGCCTGTAACCAAGCAAACATCCGCTCCTCGTTGCGCACATTCTTCAGCCAATGAAAAACCCATTTTGCCGGAAGAGTAATTGCCGATGAAGCGAACCGGATCTATTTTCTCAAATGTCGGCCCGGCGGTTACAAGTATCTTTTTTGTTCGGAGTTCATTTTGTTTGGCAAAGAATATTTCCAATTTCTCAATGATAACATCCGGTTCTTCCATTCTTCCTTTCCCCGTTAATTGGCTGGCTAATTCTCCTGTTCCCGGTTCAATAATAATGTCGCCGAAGGAACGCAATCTATCTAAATTCTGTTGAACAGCAGGGTGGGCATACATGTCCATGTCCATAGCCGGTGCGACGAATACTTGTGCGCGACAGGAAAGATATGTTGTAACCAGCATATTGTCAGCTATTCCGTTAGCCATTTTCCCTATCGTTGAAGCAGTGGCAGGCGCAATTAGCATGGCATCAGCCCATAATCCCAAGTCCACATGACTGTTCCAACTTCCATCATTTCGAGCGAAAAATTCACTTATAACCGGCCTCCGGCTGAGCGTGGATAAAGTTAGAGGAGTTATGAACTCCTTTCCGGCAGAAGTGATTATTACTTGCACCTCCGCTCCTTTTTTTACCAGCGCCCTTTCCAGTATAGCGGCCTTATAAGCCGCAATACTGCCGGTTATGCCTAAGATGATACGCTTATCTTTCAACTTTATTTCGACTTCTTAGCTTGATTCTTGTGAATGCTTGCTTGGTATTTAAGGCGAAATCGCCTTTCATTACCCAATCATAATATCCCAAGTCAGTTCGCAATACATCTTCCACTAATCGCCCCTTGTGTTTACCGAAATTGACGACTTCTTCTCCTTTGTCATTATATATGATTCGTCCGGCAAAGTCCACATTGTTAGTATAACAGGAATATGAAGAAAGGAAATCAATGTCATTCTGCAAGTCCGGATACTTATCCAGTTGCGCCATGAGAACTTCGTATGTAGCCCGTATGTCCGCTTCCGCCGAATGAGCATTTTCCAAAGTCTTTTCACAGTAAAACTTGTAGGCCGCTTCGAGCGTCCGGAGTTCTTTTTTATGAAAGATAGTTTGCACGTCCACAAACTTGCGAAGATTGAGTTCAATGTCAACTTCCGCCCGCAAAAATTCTTCGGCCAGCAGAGGTATGTCAAAGCGATTGGAATTATAACCGGCCAAGTCGCATCCTTCAAGTTGTGAAGCCAGTGATTTTGCAATCTCGCGGAAGGTTGGGCAATCTTTCACATCTTCATCTGAAATACCGTGGATGGCTGTTGCTTCGGGCGGAATGGGAATACCGGGGTTTATGCGCCGAGTCTTAGCGTCTTCCTTACCGTCGGGATAAACTTTGATGAATGAAATTTCGACTATGCGGTCTTTACTAATATTAATGCCTGTTGTTTCCAGGTCAAAGAATACCAGCGGTTTTTTTAAATTAAGATACATTAATGCTGACGTGGCCTTAATCGTTCAACATCATTGGCATGAGAAGCATCAGCAGATTCTCCTGCTCTGCATCTTCCGTCGGCACGACAATACCGGCGCGAGATGGGTCGGCCAGTTCAAGATTGACGCTTTCCGATGCGATGTTGCTTAGTATTTCGATAAGGAAAGTAGCTTTAAAGCCGATATTTAATTCTTCGCCATCGTAAAAGCAGGCGACTTGTTCTTCTGCCGAGGTGGAAAAATCCAGGTCCTGAGCAGAGACTATCATGCGATTGGAGCGTATTTGCAGTTTAATAAGGCTGCTTGAAGCGTTGGCAAAGATGGAGACGCGCTTCAAGGCATTCAGCATGGCTATTCGATCGATAGTGACCTTGTGAGGATTGTCTTGCGGAATAACGCTGTTATAGTTCGGATAGCGCCCTTCTATTAGCCTGCATACCATTTCAAAGCCGTGGCATGTTATATAGGCATTGTTTTCGTCAAACTTTATTTCTACCGATTCCGTTTCCTTGGCGAGGATGTTGCGGAGAAGGTTGGCGGGTTTTTTAGGGAGTATGAATGCTGCGGCTTCAGCCGACTGTATGCTCTTGTTGGTTAAGCGTACAAGTTTGTGGCCGTCGGAGGCTACAAAAGTGAGGTCTTCCTGATGTATGTCGAAGTATATGCCGTTCATTACAGGGCGAAGCTCGTCGTCGGCAGTAGCGAAGAGAGATCGGGTGATGCCGTTCAACAAAGTTTGCGCATCCACGGAGACGGCAGTGAAGGTGCTGCTTAAAGCTTTCTGTTGCGGATAAGTATCTCCACGGCTGCCGATAAGATTATACTTGCCGTTTTCAAAATGGAAAAGGATTTCCATGTTCTCATCATTTATTTCAAATCTAAGAGGTTGTTCCGGAAGTTCCTTTAATGGTTCGAGGAGCATCTTGGCCGGTATGGCAAACATGCCTTCGCCTTCAACGCCTGTCACGCCGACGGACGTAACCATGCGGGTCTCGACATCCGAAGCGGTAATCGTCAGCTTGTCACTGCTTAATTCAAAAAGGAAAGAATCTAGGATAGGGAGGGGATTTTTGGAGGCTATGACCTTGCTTATGGATTGCAAGCGAGATTGCAGAGCGGCGCTTGATACTTCAAATTTCATAATCGTTGTATTTGTTCTGTTTGTTATTATTACAAGTTTTTTAGTCCGACAAATATAGGCAATAATTCAAAAAGGGTCGCATTTATCGTCCAAAAAAAATTGCCTCCCTTTCGGTTCGCCGCATCAGCATGGCAACGTGCTGTAACCGTTTATTTAAGGTATGTACAGTTCTGCCCGGCATCTGTTAACCTTAGTTCGGGATCGGCAGGCAACGGTTCTTTCTGATTGGGGAGTTCACGATGCGGCAAGAGCCAAAGTTCGCTCTGCGGCAGGCTAGTTTGATTCTCCGGGAATCACGTTTGATTCTTTGAGAGTCACCGTTGATTCTCCGAGAATCACGCTTGATTCTCCGAGAGTCACCGTTGATTCTCCGAGAATCACGTTTGATTCTCCGAGTGTCACGGATCGATTCTCCGAGAATCACGCTTGATTCTCCGAGTGTCACCGTTGATTCTCCGAGAATCACGCTTGATTCTCCGAGAGTCACCGTTGATTCTCCGAGAATCACGCTTGATTCTCCGAGTGTCACCGTTGATTCTCCGAGAGTCTCGTTTGATTCTCCGAGAGTCTCGTTTGATGCTCGGAGAATCTCGTTTGATGCTCGGAGCGTCTCGTGAAACGCTCCTAGTGTCTCGTGAAACGCTCCGAGCGTCTCGTGAAACGCTCCGAGTGTCTCGTGAAATGCTCCGAGCGTCTCGTGAAACGCTCCGAGCGTCTCGTGAAACGCTCCGAGTGTCTCGTGAAACGCTTGGAGCATCAAAACGTGCCTGTTTATTCCTGATTCAGGTTAACAGTTTCTTTCCGGTTATGAATTGTTGGTTGGTTGTTTGAAAATGTATTTTATGATATGCTGTTGTTTTTCTTCCGCAGGGGTAGGTTTTAAACCCGCCCTTGCAGAATGTGTTTTATGACATGTTATTGTTTTTCCCGGTTGAGATTTATTTGTTGATGAATATTTAATATGTATTCCGGGATGTGCGGCGATGTTTTTTCTGTTTCAGATGTACTTTATAATATATGTAATTGTTGTTGGCGAGGGGGCTTTCGCGGTCGTGCATTTCTATGGATAAAGCGTTTGAGGTGTTGCCGGACGTGAATATAAAAAGGCCGGCCTCTGCATCGGGCTGGAAGGATGCGGAGGCCGGCTTTTTGTTATTTCGCTGGACGGGGAGTTATTTGTATTTGATCCATTTGATGAGTTCCTTGACAGTCGGTTTTTTTCCGTACATGAGGATGCCGACGCGGTATATTTTGGCGGAGAGCCAGGTGATGCCGATAGCTGTTGCGTAGAGTGTGACGATGGAGATGATTTGCTGCCATAGGGGAACGTCGAAGGGGAGACGCATCATCATGACGACGGGTGAGGTGATGGGGATGAAGGAACACCAGGCTGCGAGTGGGCCATCGGGATTGTCGAGGCTGTACATGCCGGCGTAGAGTGAGAAGAGGAGCAGGAGCATGATGGGCATCATGAATTGCTGACTGTCTTCTGGTTGGTTGATTGCGGCTCCTATTGCGGCGAAGAGGGCGGCAAAGAGCAGGTATCCGCCGATGAAGTAGAGGATGAAGCAGACGGTTATTTCTGTTAGATTAATGGTGTTGAGGGTTTGGAGGAATTGGGCGGTTTCGCTGGCTTGCTGCATGTCGATGGCGACGGCAGGCTGGATGCCTGTTTGGTTGATTGCGGCGGCTGATTGCTGGATGGCGGCGGGGTCTATTGCTGGGGCAGTGATGAGGTTTGCACCGACGAGGAGGGCGCCGGCCATGGTTGCCCAGATAAATGCCTGTGTGAGACCGACGAGGGCTATGCCGACGATTTTGCCCATCATAAGGTCGAATGGGCGGACGGAGGATACCATGATTTCGACTATGCGGTTGGTTTTTTCTTCCTGGACGCCGTTCATGACCATTGCTCCGTAGATGACGATGAACATGTAGATGATGAGTGTGAAGGCAAAGCCGACAAGTTTGGCAATCATGGTGGAGGAAATGTTTTCAGCGCCGTCGGCTTCCCATTTGATGGTTTGGATATTGATGTGGACTTTGCTGTCGGCTATGATTTCTTTGATGTTTGGGATGTTGTAAGTGGCAAGTTTTTCGTCCTGGACGTACTTGCGCAGGGTGTTGTCAACAAGAGTTGAGAGGTCGGCGGGGATTTGTTTTTCGGAGTAGAGTGCAGCGGCGTTGGGGTTGTTGAGCAGATCGGATGTGATGCTCAGTATGGCGAAGACGGCTTTGTCGTGCGCATTGCGATAGTCTTCGAGCGTTTGGGGGCTGTTGATGAATTTGTATGTATCGGTGTCGGTAAACAGAGGGGCGTATTTGCCGGTTGTGTCGATGATGGCGACGGTGCGGGTGTCAGTGCTTTTTATGCGTGACATCATGAGGGGAAAGAAGATGGTGGCAGCGAAGAGGAATGGCATGAGAAGGGTAAGGAGGATGAAGGATTTCTTGCTGACGCGGCGGAGGTATTCTCTTTTGATGATGATGCTTAGTTTGTTCATGTTGTTGAGGTTATTTTATTTGTTGGAAACTGTTTTGATGAATATTTCGTTCATGGTGGGGTATTCTTCGTTGAAAGACAGGATTTCAAGGCTTTGTCCGAGGATGGCGAGCATTGCGGAATTAGAGATGTGTTGTGGTTTGAGGATTCGGAGTTCGGTTGCGAAGGCTGTGTCTTTGCGTTCGATGATTTGGATTTCGCTGTTGTGGATGTTGACGTTTTCCTGCGGTGCAACGGTGAGTGAGAATGTGTTGGTTTTGTTTCGTTGCCGGATTTCTCTGACCTGTCCGGCAAGGACTACTTCTGCAGTGTTGATGAGGGCTATTTCATCGCATATTTCTTCAACGGAAGCCATGTTGTGGGTGGAGAAGATGATGGTTTTGCCTGCATCCTTGAGTTGGAGGATTTCGTTTTTGAGCAGGTCGGCGTTAACGGGGTCAAAGCCGCTGAATGGTTCGTCGAAGATGAGGAGTTCAGGGTCATGAATGACGGTGATGATGAACTGTATTTTTTGTTGCATCCCTTTGGAGAGTTCCTCCAGTTTTCGGTTCCACCAATCTTCGATTTCGAACTTGCCGAACCACTGTTTGAGGCGTGTTTTAGCAGTCTGGTAGTTGAGGCCTTTGAGCTGTGACAGGTATATAGCCTGCTCTCCCACTTTCATCTTCTTATAAAGACCGCGTTCTTCAGGCATGTAGCCGATGCGAAATATGTCGGCAGGTTGAAGCGTTCTGCCGCCCATTCTGACTGTTCCGCTGTCGGGCGCGGTGATGCGGTTGATGATTCTTATCAGCGTTGTCTTGCCTGCGCCGTTGGGTCCGAGGAGGCCGAAGATGGAGCCGCTGGGAACGGCTATGCTTACGTTGTTGAGGGCTAGATGGCCGGCGAATTGTTTGGTAACGTTTTCCGTTTCGATAAAATTCATTTTGATTACATTTTTATGATTATTCGTTCTCCGATTATTTTATTCAGTTCTTTTTTGATTGTATTGAGGGTTTCTTTCTCTTTCATAAGCTGGAATATTTCGTCCATGTCACCAGTTTGCTGTATGTCTTTCATGCGACGATCTACATCTTCTATCTTGTAGCGTATATAGGCGTCTTTAAAGTTGAATATGTCCTGTGGAACGATTTGGAAAAGTTTTTCTTCTTCGGTCTTCACGGCGCCGAATTTAGCGTGGTATTTGCTTAACTGGTATTTATCGTCAATCAGCTCAACGGCCAAACGACTGACCTGGGGGTCGGAATGGTTGAGAAAGTAACGTGAGGAGATGAAATTGGGGTCGCCGCAGTGTTCGGCAGCTTCCTTGAGCATTCTGTGGTATAACGGATTGAGGAAAGGCATATCGTCATCAGTGAGAGCATCGTATATATATTCGGCAACACGGATTATGATGGTTTCAGAGGTTTCTTCGTCGGTTATTTCATCAAGTATGTGTTCGCCGTAGCGAACTGCGTAACGTAGAAGGAGGATTTCATTTTTTTCGAAGGGGGATTGTTGGAGAGGAGAGTCTTGTACGGGAGGCGGGAGGTCTTCGCCGGTCTGGACGGAGACATCTTTTTGTTGGGGAGCAACCGGCTGGGCAGAGGGAGAACGATGGTCGGATGGAGTTTTGCGTATTTTGCCTACCTCGTTGACTATTTCGCGTTCGTCAATGTCCATCATCGAGCTACATTCTTTAATGTAGAGAAGGCGGGAGATATTGTCGGGGATAATGGCAATGGTTCGGATGATGTCGCTGATGAGCGAGGCACGCTTGACTGGGTCGCTGCCGGCGTCGGCAAGAAGGAGTTGGGTTTTGAAGACTACAAAGTCAGTCTCATTGCCTTTTATGTAGTTCACGAATTGCTCTGCATTATGTTTGCGGGCAAATGAATCGGGGTCTTCACCGTCAGGGAGGAGGAGGACTTTGACATTCAAGCCTTCTTCAAGTAGAAGGTCGATACCGCGAAGGGCGGCTTTAATGCCGGCGGCATCCCCGTCGTAAAGGACAGTTATATTTTCGGTAAAACGGTGAATGAGACGGATTTGCCCATGAGTCAGGGCGGTGCCGGAAGAGGCAACGACATTCTCTATACCGGCCTGGTGCATTGAGATGACGTCTGTATAGCCTTCGACAAGATAGCAGCGTTGTTCCTTGACGATGCTTTGGCGAGCCAGGTAGATGCCGTAGAGTTCGTTGCTTTTATGATAGATTTCACTTTCAGGGGAGTTGAGATATTTGGCTGTCTTCTCGTCCTTCTTGAGGATACGTCCGCCGAAGGCTACTACTTTTCCTCCGAGGGTGTGTATCGGGAAGATTACTCGACCTCTGAAACGGTCGCTGATACTGCCGTTGTCATAGGCGATGACAAGGCCGGTCTTTTCGAGATATTCTTTTTTGTAACCCTGTTTAATTGCGGTACGGAAGAGGGCATCACGGTCGTCGAGGCTGTACCCCAGCTGGAACTTCTTTATAATGTCTTCGCGGAAGCCACGCTCGCGGAAATAACTGAGACCTATGTTACGGCCATCCTCATGCTCGTACAGTGTTGTGCTGAAGTAACGTTGGGCCCAGCTGTTTACAATTAGCATACTGTCGCGATCGCTTCGGGCAAGTTTTTCTTCAGCGGTGAGTTCACGTTCTTCTATTTCGATATGGTATTTCTTTGCGAGGTAGCGGAGAGCGTCATGGAAAGTCAGCTGTTCATGCTTCATGATGAAGTGGACAGGCGTGCCGCCCTCTCCGCAGGCAAAGCACTTGCAAATGTTTTTAGCCGGAGATACGTAAAACGAAGGACTGTTATCGGAATGGAACGGACAGAGGCCGACATAATTCACACCGCGACGGCGCAGGGATACGAACTCGGAGACTACCTCTACGATATTGCTAGCATACTGGATGCGGTCTATGGTGGCGCGATCTATCATTTCTTATTTATTCTGGTATGGACAAATATACCTTATTTTTTTTAATGGCCGCGTCCGGAGGAATTTTGCAAGCGTTTAAGGAGCAATGTTCCGCATCTCGTATTGGATGCCAGTGTTCCATATTTGATTTCCATATTATAATTTAATTATTGCTTTTTTTTATGTTTATCATGAATAATTAAGGATATATATTTTTATGTTTTTAAGAGAATGTATTCTTTGATGTATTTCTTATTATTTGCAGAGTATAGTCAGCTTGTTTTTTTTCGTTTGCTTGCAGAATTAATTTGTTGAACTATTTCTTTATTTTCATTGGCGCTATCTGTATCAAAGAAGTCATAATAGTTAAACCACTGTTCGGGATATTGTCTCAGAATGTTTTCCATTTCAGAAACGAAGTTTCGGGCAGCAGCCTCAATAGCATATCGTTTATTTTCTGAAACGGCGGGGATGGCTATCGGACGAACATGGACGACATATCGACGGGCTGATTGCTTGAGGACGAAGATGGAAAGCATCTCGACGTCAAAAGTTGCAGCCAGGGCGAAGGCTCCGACAGGAAAATGAGCTGTCCCGTTCATGAATCTGCAGCGGATAGTTTTTGCAGATCCCCAGTTGCGGTCACATGGCATACTGACTATCTCGCCGGAACGCAGAGCAGCATGAATGGAAAAAATATGTGACATATCACTGGTGACGGGGATGAGCCGGATGTTGTTTTGTGCCAATATCCGGCGGCGATTATTCTGCACCGTCCGCGTTTCACCAGCATAGAACAAGGCGTTTATTTTTTTATGGTACTGACGAAGAAGGTAGCCAGCAATCTCGAAATTCCCAATATGTGCACCAGCGATTATGAAGCCTTTGCGACCTTCCGTAAGACGAACAAAATGCTCGTTGCCTATGACGGTAACCTCGAACCTGTCCTTATGACCGGAAAAAACAGCGAAGCGGTCTAATATGGTTTGCCCAAAAGCATAATGATTCTTGTATGTCATCCTGACGGCTTGCAGAGGAGCATGACCGAACTGACGGCGGAAGTACCGGTAGATTGACCGGCAGGCATTATGGTGGATGAGCATATATATGGGTACAACTGCGGCCATTAGGGCGTAGCCAATGCGTATGTCGAATATTTTCAGGATAGCCAGGAGCGACTGTTGACCTATCAGCGAACCGCCGGTTTTTCCTTTCCATTTACGTTTTATTTCCATATTTATTAGTTCCATGCCGACAAAGATAAGGCGAAATAACCAATCAGAAAACAGATTCTTTTCCTGAATTAGAAATTGAAAAAACGTAATTGATAATTATTTTCTTTGAACATAGAATTGATTGCATAGGATGAGAATTACTTATTTCGGAACTTAATATTAACTTGCTGTAATGTTTTTATAAGTCATACAAGGTATTTTTAGTCTGGGAAATAACACTTTTCCTTTCAAAGGAGTTCCAGGCGATTTCCGGGGATGCTGCTGTGATTTGCAGGGCGTTGCCCCATGATATTATTTTCTATCTCGAAGCGCCAAATCTCCATTCAAAATTCTCCATATTCTAAAAAGACTTTTCTTGAAAAATGAATCGGAGCATCGTAATTATAACTGTGAAGGATATTCATGCCTCCGTATGCCATGTAAATAGAGGTAAAAACTCTTTTTGTCAATAATGCCGCCCGTCATTACAAGATTTTATAATTTGCATACGTCAATTAATTCGGCCGTTATGGATAATTATCAAAGAATGAGTATCTTTGCTCTATGAAATTTGGATAGTGTACTAACAATCGACTATTCGGCATCAGTAATTAATAAAGGAAACTTCTAAGAAAAATCGTTTTTAATTTGTTATGCTTCGTTGGCTAAATATTTTTTTCGATAAAGGAATCCGGGCTTTTGCCTCAAGTGCATGTCTCCGAAAATCTGATTTCATGAAGTTCTCTTAAAAAGTTAAAGTGAATCTAAGTTTAAATGAAAAATACGGCAGCAACCAATTCGGATGGAATGAATAAACGACGTATAGCAAGAAATACAATTGCACTATATGTTCGCACATTGTTGGTTATGCTGGCTACGCTCTATACTTCGCGTATTGCGCTTGGAACTTTGGGTGTGGAGGATTTTGGCATATATGATGTTGTTGGCAGCGTGGTGACTGTATTTTCATTTGCCAATTTGGCGATGACTGCTGCTACGCAACGGTTCCTTAACTATGAGTTGGGGCGCGGCTCGGCGGAAGGTTTAAGGCGCGTGTTTGGGACCAGCTTTATTATTCATGCAGGCATTTCTGTAATTATTCTGATTGTGTTTGAAACGGGCGGGCTTTGGTTTTTGCAGAACCGGATGAATATACCCGTTGAGCGTGCGGATGCTGCTTTTGGGGCATATCAATTTGCCGTTATTGCTTCTGTAGTATCGTTTGCAAGTGTGCCGTATCATGCAGCAATTATTGCCCATGAGCGGATGGATGCGTTTGCATACATTTCCATATTCGAGGTTGCGGGGAGGTTGATTGCTGTTTATGCCCTGACGCTGGTATCAAGTGACAGATTGGCGACATACGGTGTTCTGGTTTGCATTGCTCAGGCTACAACTCGACTGGCTTATATAATGTATTGCAGGCGATTTTTTCCGGAAACGCACTGTATGATTGCATGGGAGAAGCGACTGTTCGGTAATATGCTGTCATTTTGCGGATGGAATTTATTTGGGAACATAGCATTCGTCTGTCTTACGCAGGGGACGAATGTTTTGCTTAACCTGTTCTTTGACCCTGTCGTTAATGCTGCAAAGGGAGTTGCGACACAAGTGCAAATGGCTGTAACAAGTTTCTTCGCCAATATGCAGGTGGCATTTAATCCTCAGGTAGTTAAAAGTTTTGTTGCAGGCAATACGGCGAATACCCGCAATTTGATTTTTTTGTGCACTCGCATTTCCTTCTATCTTGCGCTTATGCTTTCCCTTCCGGTATTGTTCGATACCAACGTTATTCTTAGGATATGGTTAAAGAATAATGTTCCAGTTTATACTACCGTATTCGTTCAGCTGTCCATGATAATTGCCATCTTCCAATCAATGGGCAGCCCGTTGATCATGGGAAATGCTGCAACAGGCGAGGTGAAAAAGTTGATGACTACGGTAGGATTATTGTTTTGGACCGTGATACCATTGTCTTACATCGGGCTGAAACTGGGAGGTTCGCCACCGACTGTTTTTTGGGTACAGATAGTCCTGATGATAGTAGCGCATATAATACGAATAAGGATAGTTGGTAAGCAGTTGGGCTTCAGTGTTGCGGATTACTGCAAATGTGCGCTGAACAGGATGGCGCTGGTCTCGATTGTTTGTCTGACACCTCTGTATGTGTTGCATCTTTCGATGGCTGAAGGAATGTTACGATTGCTGACCTGTGCAATTCTATCCGTTGCGACGGTGGGATTTGCATCGTTTTTCCTCGGATTGACAGGCGAAGAACGAATGATGGTAAAAAACTTTGTTATTCAAAAGATAAAAAGATGAAAGATATGATTAGAAGTATCACGGGGAAAATCCTGCGAACAGCTGCGTTTCTGTTTTTTGACTTTCGTGGTGGTAGACGATTGAATATTTGCAAGACGCTCTATTACAATTTCCGTTTGTTCCCGTTTAAGATTGCGGTTCGTTTTCCCTTATTTATCCATTGCGGCGTAAAGACTTACAAGATGGGTAAAATTATTATAGAAGGAAAGGTTAAGAACGGCATGTTGCGGATTGGCGGTTTTAACATGAAATCACAGTCAGGCATTTCCAGGATATTGAATCGAGGCGTGATAATTGTCAGAGGGAATCTCATACTTGGTGGAGCGACCATAATAGAAAATGCAGGCGAGATGGTCTTTGAAGGCGAAACTGTCGCCGGTGAAGGCACAAGTTTCTTAATTCACAAGCGAATTGTCATCGGCCAATATACGCGCATCGGCTTCAATTGTTTGTTTACCGATACGGACTATCATTATATGGTTAATGTAAATACCGGCGACGTAAAACAGAATAAAAACGAAATAAACGTCGGACGTTGCTGCTGGATAGGCAGTCATGCTTCGTTAAAAAAAGGAGTCGTCCTTCCATCTTATACAATTGTAGCCTCCAATTCACTGCTAACAAAAGATTATACAACGATTATACCGCCATACGGTATTCTGGGTGGCGCCCCGGCTAAACTAATTGCCGTTGGCTATCGACGGATATATAATATGACTGAGGAAAAACGTTTAAATAAATATTTTAATCACAATAACGAACAAACTTATGCTATTAACTTGGAAAATACTGATTTGGAAACATTATGCACTCAAGATGCACTTAAATTTGAATAAAATGAAATCCCTTCTTTGCGCCATGAGAATGACATTCCTCTTTCTTCTAATAAACATTATGGCCTTTGGATGTACTGACGATTATTCTTATATGATAGATCCCGACAGTATGCTTTTAAAAGCAGGAGTTTTCGGAGGCTCCATCTCCGTTCGCAAAGAATCCGAAGCAGCCAAGGACGTATGGAGATTAAACTTGAGAATCAAAGTATCGTCATGCGGTGCCGAAGGCGCTGGATTCGGAACAATGACCAACCGCAACGTGCCCAGCCAAATCGACGCTGCCGAACCCTTCGATATTTATATCCTCTGGGCATCCACAAACGATGCAGTCAAGGGATTTCTGGGTAACGTCAATCAGTTTGACGAACGAACTCAGGACGGAGGCATACAAAAGTCCATCGAACTTATACGCAGGAAGAACCCTCAGGCTTTAATCCTCTTCTTCACCTCTCTCCCACGCTTTGATAATGAAATGTTCAGTTTCCGTCTCCCCTATTTCGTTGATGACCAGATTGAACTATGCAATAAATACAATATTCCTTACCTGGACCAGTACCACCTTTGCGGCTTTAATGCAGAAAACTACAAGCCTTACTACCTTCCCGACAAGATACACCTCAGCCGTGAAGGCTATCAAAAGATAGCCGCCATGCAAATGGAATTTATCCGCGAACAAATAATCCGATATTACAGTACCATTAAATACGATGATCCCAATGAAACAATATGATTATTTAATTGTCGGCGCAGGCCTCTACGGAGCAACCTTTGCTCATCTCGCCGCAAAGAAAGGCAAGCAATGTCTTGTCATAGACAAACGTCCGCATACGGGAGGCAACACATATTGCGACCGCATCGAAGACATTAACGTACATGTTTACGGAGCACATATCTTTCACACCTCCAACAAAGACGTTTGGACATTCGTAAACTCCATTGTCGAGTTTAATCGCTACACCAACTCTCCAGTAGCAAACTACAAAGGCAAGCTCTACAATCTCCCCTTCAACATGAACACCTTCTACGCCCTCTGGGGAGTAAAAACCCCCGACGAGGCCAAAGAAAAAATAGAAGAACAACGCAGAGAAGCCGGAATAAACAATCCACGCAACCTCGAAGAACAGGCAATCTCCCTCGTAGGAAAAGACATCTACGAGATCCTCATTAAAGGATATACCGAAAAGCAATGGGGACGCAAATGCACCGAACTTCCCGCCTTCATTATCCGTCGCCTTCCTGTCCGCTTCTCCTTTGACAATAACTATTTCAATGATCTCTACCAGGGGATTCCAACAGGCGGATACAACCGTCTCATTGACGGCCTCCTTAAAGGAATTGAAGTCCGCTGCAATACCGACTTCTTCGCCGACCGCCAATATTTCGCCGACACAGCTCGCCAAATCGTTTTCACAGGAAATATTGACGAATATTTCGATTATAAACTTGGCCATCTACAATATCGCACACTCCACTTTGAAACAGAAATCCGGAACTGCGAAAACCATCAGGGCGTTGCCGTCATGAACTATACCGAAGCAGACATTCCATACACCCGCATAATCGAACATAAGCACTTTGAATTTGGCACACAGCCACGAACAGTCATTACTCGTGAATATCCATCCGAATGGAGCGCCGGAGCCGAAGCTTTTTACCCCATCAACGACGAACGAAACGAACGCCTCTCCAAGGAATATCAAAAATTAGCTTCCGGAGAAGCAAACACCATCTTCGGCGGACGTCTCGGCGAATACAAATATTATGACATGGACAAGATTATAGAAAATGTGCTCGCAAAGGAAATATGAAATAAACACTTCCTGGCTGGGAGTTAACAACGCAGCTCTAAAAGCACCTGCCGATACTGACGAAATCTATCGCCAAAACGGATTCCGCATCATCAATCCCCCAACCTCCCCCATCATGGAAAAGCTCCGCATCGGAATCATCCGCCGGACACTCTTTACACTCACCTTCCTATTCCGGTTCAACAAAAACGACGAAGTACATATCCAAATTACAGGCTCAAGAATCGCAAACCATATAATCAGGTACATCCGCCACAGAGTAAAAAAAACCGTCCTGCTCGTGCATGACGTAAAATTCCTTCGATACGGCCTGGAAACAGAAAAAAAGAACGAGACAGACCTCTACAACAAAGCCGACGAAATCATCATTCACACTCCGGCAATGGCAGACATCCTCAAGCGCGAAGGCGTCCGAACACCGATGCGCATATTAACCATGTTCGACTACCTGACCACCAGCGAGAACACCTACAACGACCCCGACATCCGCTCCATCGTCTTCGCCGGCAACCTGCAAAAATCCAAGTTTATCAGCACATTCATCAAAGCATCCGCAGAATGGCATCTACCCATATACTTTTACGGCGACGGCAAACTTCCCGAAATGGAAACATATCCTCACACACGCCACGAAGGCGTATTCTCCCCCCACGACATTTCTCAAATCAAAGGAGCATGGGGACTGGTCTGGGACGGAGCCGCCGACATATCCACCGCCGACCCATACCTTAAATACAACGCCCCACACAAACTCTCCCTCTACCTTGCATCCGGCAAACCAGTCATCATCTGGAGCCAGTCAGCCCTAAATTCCTTCATCGTCGAAAACAAACTCGGCATATCGGTAGAAAATCTCCTTGAAATTCCCGTCCACCTGGCCAAACTCACAGAAAAAGACTACCACGAATACAAAAACAACGTCCAGGCCATCTCACAAAAACTTAAAAGCGGAGGATTCCTTTCCGCCCACCTTGCCGGATAAATCCCTTTCCACATTTATAGTTTTTCTCTTTTAGCAAAAAACATTTCAGTTGATACTCCGAGAGTCACGCTTGATTCTCCGAGTATCACCGTTGATACTCCGAAAGTCACGTTTGATTCTCCGAGTATCACCGTTGACTCTCCGAGAGTCACGCTCGATTCTCCGAGAATCACCGTTGATTCTCCGAGAGTCACGGATCGATTCTCCGAGAATCAACGTTGACTCTCCGAGTATCACGCTTGATTCTCCGAGAATCACCGTTGATTCTCCGAGAGTCACGGAACGATTCTCTGAGAATCACCGTTGACTCTCCGAGTATCACGCTTGATTCTCTGAGTGTCTCGTTTGATACTCTGAGAATCAACCGTGACACTCGGAGAATCAAATGAGACGCTCCGAACATCTCACGAGACGCTCCAAGCATCAAACGAGACACTCCGAACATCTCACAAGACACTCCAAGCGTCAAACGAGACGCTCCGAACATCTCACGAGACGCTCCGAGCGTCAAACGAGACACTCGGAGAATCAACCGTGACACTCGGAGAATCAAACGAGACACTCCAAGCATCTCACGAGACGCTCCGATCATCTCACGAGACACTCCTAACATCTCACGAGACGCTCCAAGCATCTCACGAGACGCTCCAAGCATCAAACGAAACGCTCCGAGCATCTCACGAGACGCTCCAAGCATCAAATGAGACGCTCCGAGCATCTCACGAAACGCTCCGAACATCTCACGAGACGCTCCAAGCATCAAACGAAACGCTCCAAGCGTCAAACAAGACACTCCGAACATCAAACAAGACGCTCCAAGCATCAAAAGAGACGCTCCGAGCATCAAACCAGACGCTCCGAGCATCAAACGAGACGCTCCAAGCGTCAAACAAGACACTCCGAACATCTCACGAGACACTCTAAGCATCAAACAAGACGCTCCGAACATCAAACAAGACGCTCCAAGCATCAAACGAGACGCCAACTAATCCACCGTTAAACAATACAGATTCATCATCAGGCACGACCGCATCGGCGACAAAACCAACAAAACCGTATGCGAAAAATCACAACAAGACAGCAGAAAAACATACCGCTTCAACAACATCAAACACATAACATACAGAAATCCCCCCACCAATTTCGCCTCCCTCGAAACAGCCACAAATCCCCACAGACAATCAGCCAATGCCGCGCAAACGCGATAAAACCCCACCGGCAAACCGTCCGGCACAACGACAAGCAAATCCATCCCGCCGACAGTACAATCCCCCAATCGTCGCCTCTGCCGAAAGAGACAAAAAAACACAGACAGCAACAAAAATTCGATAAATACGCCTATATTTGTGGCCGCCAGCATATTTTTTATCACAGAATAACAGGTGCGAACGAAGAGACAAACGTCTCGGTTGTTCGCACCTCAGTTTGAAAGCCTGGCAAACGGCATAAAGAGTTCAAAAAAACAAGACAGTAATGAATGATATCGAAATAGACGTAATGGTCGCCGACGCATCGCACGAAATCTATGTTGACACAGTGCTGGCAACCATCAAGGCCGCCGCGATAGCCCGCAAAACAGGCATAGCCGAACGGACTCACGATTTTGTTGCGACAAAAATGCGAGAGGGCAAAGCGATTATAGCCCTTGCCGGTGATGAATTTGCCGGCTTTACCTACATCGAATCATGGGGAAACAAGAAATACGTAGCCACATCCGGCCTGATTGTCGCCGAAAAATACCGCGGCATCGGTCTCGCCCGTCGGATAAAAGACGCCTCCTTTGCCCTTGCCCGCCTCAGATGGCCCAAAGCCAAGATATTCAGCCTGACATCCGGCGCCGCAGTAATGAAGATGAACACCGAGCTGGGATACGTCCCCGTCACATATTCCGAGCTGACGGACGACGAAGCGTTCTGGCGCGGCTGCGAAGGCTGCGTCAACCACGACATACTTATGCTGAAAGAAAGAAAGCACTGCATCTGCACAGCGATGCTTTATGACCCGAACAAAAAAAAGTAACACATATATATATTGAAACGCATGAAGAAAAAAGTAGTATTAGCATTTAGCGGCGGCTTGGACACTTCCTTTTGCGCCATGTACCTGTCAAAAGAATTGAATTATGAAGTGCACACCGTCCTGGTCAACACCGGCGGCTTTAGCAAACTGGAATGTAAAAACATTGAACAGAAAGCCATCGCCCTCGGCGCCAAAGTCCACAAAACTCTCGACGTCGCCACCGAATATTACGAGAAAAGCATTAAGTACATGATTTTCGGCAACGTCCTTCGCAACGGCACCTACCCTATTTCAGTCAGCTCCGAGCGAATATTTCAAGCCATGGCCGTCATCCGCTATGCCCTCGAAATTAACGCTGACGCCGTCGCCCACGGCAGCACCGGCGCCGGCAATGACCAGGTACGCTTCGACCTGACGTTTGAAGTCATGGCTCCTAAAATGGAAATCATCACTCCCACGCGCGACATGAAACTCAGTCGTGAGTACGAAATTGACTATCTGAAAAAGCACGGCTACGAGGCAGATTTCACAAAAATGCAATATTCAATCAACAAAGGCCTTTGGGGCACAAGCATAGGTGGAAATGAAACACTCACCTCCAACAAGACACTCCCGAACGACGCCTATCCCTCCCAAATGAAAGGCACGGGCGGCTCGGAGACAATGACGCTCTACTTCCTCAAAGGCGAGATAGCCGGCGTCAACGGTGTCCCCTATCCCGAAAAGATTGACGCCATCCGCGCCGTGGAAGCCATAGGCAGCAAATGGGCTGCAGGACGCGACATGCACATTGGCGATACCATCATCGGCATCAAAGGTCGCGTCGGCTTTGAGGCAGCCGCCCCGCTCATCATCATTAATGCCCATAAAACCCTTGAGAAACACACTCTGACCAAGTGGCAACAATACTGGAAGGATCAAATAAGCGTCTGGTACGGAATGTTTCTCCACGAAGCCCAATATTTGGAACCAGTCATGCGTGACATTGAAGCCTTCCTCACCAATTCACAGCAAAACGTCACAGGAAAAGTCATCGTTCAGTTGCGTCCATACACCTTTAATATAATAGGAGTAGAAAGCGAGCATGACTTGATGCAGTCCGACTTTGGCGTATATGGCGAAGAGCAGAAAGCCTGGACATCCGAGGATGTAAAAGGCTTCACCCGCATCCTGTCCACATCCATGAAGATATATCATAACGTAAACGACAAATGATACGAGCCGGCATAATCGGTGGAGGCGGCTACACGGCAGGCGAATTAGTCAGATTACTGCTAAACCACCCCGAAGTCCAAATAGTCTTTGTCCACAGTAACAGTCAGGCCGGTTCACCGGTAGCCGGAGGACACTCCGGCCTTGAAGGCGAAACCGACCTGATTTTTATTGGAGGCGCTGCACCTGTTGAAACGATTGACGTGCTCTTCCTTTGCACCCCCCATGGCGACAGCCGCAAATATCTAAACGAAAACATCATTCCCGCGTCCCTCAAGATAATCGATCTATCTACCGATTATCGCAAAAAAGACGAAACCCACGACTTCGTCTATGGCCTTCCAGAACTAAATCGCGAAACAATCAGCCAATCGCAGCACATAGCCAACCCCGGATGCTTCGCCACAGCCATTCAACTTGCCCTCCTCCCTTCCGCCAAAGAAGGCCGGCTCGGAAATGAAGTCCACGTACACGCTCTCACAGGCTCGACAGGCGCCGGCGCCATCCCTTCCACCACAACGCATTTCAGCTGGCGCAGTGACAATATCAGCATATATAAACCATTCACCCATCAGCATCTTGGAGAAATCCGGCAAACCCTCGGAAGTCTCGGCTGGAACGGCGAACTGAACTTCATCCCTCTCCGCGGAGATTTCACTCGTGGCATATTTGCCACCGTTTATTTCAACACCCCCCTGTCTCTCGACGAAGCACATGCACTATACAGCGAATACTACCGCCCTCACCCGTTCATAGTCCTTGCCGGCAGCCCCCCGGACCTCAAGCAAGCCGTAAATACCAACAAGTGTATCCTTCATCTCCACAAGAACGGCGAAAAGCTCCTCATCACCTCCATAATAGATAATCTACTGAAAGGAGCCGCCGGCCAATCCGTACAAAACATGAACCTCCTCTTCGGCCTGGATGAGCGAACCGGCCTAAGACTCAAGCCGTCCGCTTTCTGAAACAATAAAAGACAACAACAAAATGAAACTGTTCGACGTATATTCCAAATTTGACATAAACATAACCAGAGGCCTCGGCTGCCACGTATGGGACGCATACGGCAAGGAATATCTTGACCTCTACGGTGGCCACGCCGTCATTTCCATTGGTCATAGCCATCCCGCATACATAAAAGCACTCACAGAGCAACTCGCCCGCCTCGGCTTCTATTCCAACGCCGTCCAAAACCCATTGCAGGAACACCTCGCCGAGAAACTTGGCGAAGCCAGCGGTTACGCCGACTATTCCCTCTTCCTTATTAATACAGGCGCCGAGGCCAACGAGAACGCCATCAAGATAGCCGCCCTCCACAACCGCCGCACACGCATAATCTCCTTCGCCAAATCCTTTCACGGCCGAACCGCCGCCGCCGCCCGCGTAACAGACAATCCCAACTTCATCATAGCTCCAAACGCAAACATGCAAGTCATCTTCCTCCCCCTCAACCGCCCCGAACAGGTTGAGCAAGAGATGCGCAAAGGCGATATTTCCTCCATCATCATTGAAGGCATACAAGGCGTCGGCGGAATACATATCCCCACCGACGAGTTCTTGCGCGATCTCCGCAGTCTGTGCACAAAATACGACGTCTGCATGATCGTTGACGAAATCCAGTCCGGCTACGGCCGCTCCGGCAAATTTTTCGCCCACCAATACTCCGGCATCCGCCCCGACCTCATTACCGTCGCCAAAGGCATGGGCAATGGTTTCCCAATTGGCGGCGTCCTGATTAGCCCCATGTTCAAGCCGGAAAACGGCTCCCTTGGTAGCACTTTTGGCGGTAATCACCTCGCCTGCGCTGCAGCAATATCCGTCCTCGACGTCATGAAATCGGAAAATCTGGTAGCTAACGCCGCCAACGTTGGCCAGCGCATCATTAACAGCCTCCACGACCTTCCCAACATAAAGGAAATACGAGGAAAAGGCCTCATGATCGGCCTTGAAATGGAGACCCCCGTCAAAGACTTTCGCCGCATCCTCCTCCATTCCGAAAACGTATTCACAGGCGTCGCCGGCAGCAATATCGTCCGCCTCCTCCCCCCCCTCAGCCTGTCCGAAGCAGAAGCAGACGACGCTCTCCAGCGCCTTGCCCAAGCCGCTTCCGCCGCCAGTGCATCCTAACCACGGAAGCGGATGCGGCACATTCCCTCACAATCGTTTGAGAGGGAAACCGAAAACTTTCTTTGAATAAGACACTACAATCTGAACAGGCGGGAGAACGATAAGCCTCTCGCTGCCCCATTCCTGTGAAATTCCGCAAGCAAACGCGGAAGATTCATCCTTAATTGCGGATTATCCGTAATAGAACTATGTGATAAAATCAAAAGCAACTTTTAAAATCAGAGAGCGTTTACTGCCGGAAAGGCAGGCCTCAACAGCGCTAATATCCTGCAAAAGCGATATGAAACAGTCAAATCCAGCGTTGGATTTGCCGGATGTTCGTGCTTAAAAAATCAAACACTGCTGTTTGAAAAATCAAGCAGCGTTGCTTAATAAATCAAACAGCGCTGTCGAAAAAATCAAGCAGCGTTGCTTAATAAATCAAACAGCGTTGTCGGATAAATCAAGCACTGCTGCTTGATTTATTTACAAATTGCATCAGCCGGCTCCGGCAGATATGAGGCAATCTGCAAGAAAAGGAGATGCCAGCCGTCGATATTGTGGCAAATTGAATGGCATCTTGATTAAATTGGAGTCCAGGCGGTTGAGGCAACTGCCCTTCCCGCTGTTCCTTACTTCATGACATTGAGAGGATTGGGCGAGGATAATTATTTCAATTTTATTGGATAAAGAGGAAAGAATAATCGGCATTTTTTACATCCGCCGCAAAGACTTCATCAAATATCTGCTGTTACAGGAGTTGCGTCTGTAAAATTAGTTTATTAAGGATGCTGCCACGGATGTCCGAAAAATGAGGAATATGTTAAAGACGCTGCCGGGAGTATTGAAAAGCCTTCGTGACAATTCTTTCGGCAGGACTGTTTACCGAATATACCTTTTTCGCGGTATTGTCGCAATTTTCACTCCCACATACATTTGCAGCATCAAAAAGAAGTAAATAGTAATGAAATTGAAATATTGCAAGAAATATTGGACATTATTCCTGCCCCTCTGCCTTATCTCCCCGGTGGCGGCGCAAGTGAAGGGCATCGTAAGCGATGCGACAGACGGAAATCCTTTGCCGGGGGCGACCGTTCAGGTGAAAGGAAAGCAGCGACTTACTGTGACCGACCTCAGCGGATCTTACCGCATCGAAGCATCGCAGCGCGATACGCTAATCTATACATTCATCGGCTTGCAAACACGAGAGGAAGCAGTTGGCGAACGCAACACGATCAACATCACCCTCCGGGAAGACAAGCACGAGCTTAACGAAGTCGTAGTAGTCGGATATGGCGTCCAGCGACGGAAAGAGCTGACCGGCGCCATATCGACAGTTTCCAAAGCCCACTTGGAGTACAACGTTGCCCCCTCGGTTGATGCTTTGCTCAGCGGGGCAGTGGCCGGCGTAAACGTGATGCAATCGTCGGGGCAGCCCGGTGCGCCGTCCAACATCCGTATTCGTGGAGGCAACTCGATTAATGCCGACAATGACCCCCTGTATGTAATTGACGGCTTCCTGTTCTTCAGCAATGCGTCGAGCAGGAAGGCCGGCTTCGGGACGATAGAGGGAGAATCCAACCCGCTGGACATGCTTAATCCGTCGGATATTGAATCCATCGAGGTGCTGAAGGATGTTTCAGCGACGGCGATTTACGGCTCAAGGGGTTCAAACGGCGTCATCCTTGTGACGACCAAAAAAGGGAAGAGCAGCGGCACCGCCGTTGATTATCGCTACTCATTCGGCATAAGCTCCTCCGCCAAAAAGCTATCGCTGCTAAATGCTACGCAGTGGGCACAGCTCCAGAAAGATTATTTCCTGAATAAACCCGGCTTTAGCGATTCGCAAATCGCACAATTAGGCAAAGGCTACGACTGGCAGGATGCCGTGCTCCAATCCGGCGCAACCCACAACCATTCCATAAGCATCAGTAACGGCAACGAAAAAACACAATACTTCATCTCCGGCAACTACCTCAAGCAGGAAGGCATCATCCTCAATTCCGGGTTCGAGCGCTACGCCGGCAGAGTGAATCTTAAAAGCGCATTGGCTGATAACGTCTCCATGGGACTGAATCTCACCGCCAATTCCAGCGCCCAAAACAGCCTGACAACCTTCGAGGGAGCAAACTACAACAGCTCGCCCTTCTCAAAAGGAATAGCCAACTCGTTGACATACGCTCTTTACATCCCTCCCGTCGTGCCCATCTACAATAATGCCGGCTCGGACTATAATTATAACAACCCCTTCGAGTATGCCTACCTCCGTGAAGGAGAGACGACGGCCAATCCCGTGTCCGACCTCGCGAACAGCACGGCGGCAACCTCCAACTTCGTCTTCTTCGGAAACATCTACGCGCAGTATTCCCCCGTTGAAGGCCTTACAGCCAAGCTCAGCATCGGGCATAACAATGCCGCAGCGACCCAGAAATTCTTCGCCCCGTCCTACGCCGCCCTTGGGCTTGAGCCGGATGGCATCGGCGGAAAAGGACACAAGAATGTCAAGATTACACTGTCGGAATTTACGTTGACGTATACAAAAAAACTGTCTGACGTTCACGCTTTCGACGCATTGGCAGGCGCCACTTACGAGAATACGCAAACCGACTACGACGGAATGCAAACCGCCGGCTTCACAAATGAAACCCTCGGAGCGGACAACCTTCAGGACGGACTGCCATACGGCAAACTCCCCATCTTCAGCGGAGTAAAAAAGAGCAGCCTCTACTCCATCCTCGGCAGAGCCAACTACTCACTCCTTGACAGATACCACGTCACAGCCAACTTCCGCAGCGACTACTCCTCCAACTTCGCCGCCAACCACAAATGGGGATTCTTCCCCTCGGTCGGCCTTTCATGGAACATTAACGAGGAAGACTTCCTCTCCTCAGCGCACAATCTCGCAAACTTGAAGCTCCGCGCCAGCATCGGCAGCGTCGGCAACCAGGAAATCGACGCATATCTCTTCCTTAAAACCCTCGAAGCCGGGCATTATGGCGGACAAACCGTGTACAGCATCAAAAACTTCGGGAACGATGACCTGAAATGGGAGACCACAACACAGTACAACATCGGCATCGACGCCGGCTTCCTCAACAACAGATTCACCGCCACAGCCGACCTCTACTACAAGAAAACCTCCGACCTCCTCCTCGAACTGCCCCCCACCCTCGGACAGGAATTTGCACAGATGGTCAATGTCGGGAACGTCGTCAACAAGGGCGCCGAACTCTCCCTCACAGCCGCGTTGCTCGACAACCGTCTGCTGCACTGGACAGTCACCGCCAACATCGCAAAAAACATCAACACCATAACCCGGCTCACGGGCGAGGGCGGCGACATCTTCCCAAACTCAACCGAAATCCTGCGCACCGGCCAGTCCCTCGGAACGTTCTACGGCCTTGAGTTCGACGGCGTCGTCCAAAAGGATGAAAACGCCGCCCAACTCCCGTTAACACCCGCTCACACCGTCCCCAAGCCCGGCGACCCCAAGTTCAGGGACATCAACAACGACGGCAGAATCGACAAGGACGACCGGACCACCCTCGGCAGCCGCCAGCCGGACTTCGTCTACGGCCTATCCTCCACCCTTGACATCCACGGCTTCGACCTCTTCGTCCTCTTCCAGGGCAGCGAAGGGAACAGAGTCTATAACCAACTGCGCAGATACCTCGAAAGCCCCAACGACGCATACAACGCCTCGGCAACCCTCCTCGACGCATGGACGGAAAACAATCCCTCACGAACCGTGCCCCGCATCACCACCACGCCCCTCTCCTCCGAGCTGGACAGCCGGTACGTCGAAGACGCCTCCTACCTCCGCCTCAAAACATTAACCCTCGGCTACACCCTCAAGCCCCTTCCCAAAATACGGATGCGCCTCTTCCTCACGGCTCAAAACCTCCTCACCCTGACCGCCTACAAAGGCTACGACCCGGAGATAGCCAAAGGCACGGACCTGGGCGTCTATCCCATGGCCAGAACCCTTCACGCAGGCCTCAGCCTCTCATTCTGAACATCTATTAATTCACTCATATTTATTTATATTAAAAAAATCAGGAAAATGAAAAGATTAAAAATTCAAGTTATCACCACTGCCTTTCTTTTGCTCTCCCCCGCCCTGTTTATAACCTGCAGCGACAAGGAAGACGATCCCGTCGTCCTCCAGGATTCCCGCTGGAAGACAGACCAGGATGCCCTCGCCTCAGCTTCCGCCGCCTATCCCCCGTGGCAGCGCCTCAGCTCCTCCTTCTCCTTCCTTGTCGAATCGGCCACAGCAAGCACCATAAGCTTTGAAGGCGCCGACGATGCCGACGGACCGCTTGTCAGCCTCTTCCTGACAGACGTCAACAACTGGTACCCCACCAAAATCTTCAACTACCTGTACGTCAGCATAGCCGAAGCCAACCGCACAATCGCGGAAGCCGACTCCAGCTACTCCAGCGCAAGCCTCTCCCAGTCAGCCATAGACCTGGCCAAAGGAAGAGCGCTCTTCATCCGGGCGCTGGCCTACTCCTACCTTGTCGGCCTCTGGGGCGAAACGCCGCTCATCCTCACCGCCCACTCGCCTTCCACTGCCGAGCAAACAACGCGCAAGCCAATTGATGAGATTTATGCCCAAATCGTAAAAGACCTCACCGAAGCCGAGGCGATACTCCCCTCCTTCGACCCCATCCGCTCCAACCCCACGAAAGGAGCCGCCAACGCCATACTTGCAAGAACATGGCTCCAGTGGGCAGCCAAGCCACTCTCGCAAAGCGAAGTCGCCGCCATTGCAACAGGCAAGACCGACCCCCCCGCCGCAACATGGGATAAGACAAGACTCGAAAAAGCCCTTGAGGCAGCCAACAAAGTCATCGAATCAGGCAATTACAGCCTCGAAGAAGACTACGCCAAGCTCTGGGGAGTAATAGCCGAAGACCGTTCACTCGAACACATCTTCACCATTCACCATGACGGCGACAACCAAGGCGACGCCCAAGGGAATCATCAGACCCACTGCCCGTTTACATTCCGCTTCGACCTGTACGAAGACAACCACATCGGCCCGTCAGACGTCACCCTCCTGAAAAGATTTGCTGACAACGATGCAAGAAAGAAATGGAGCATCATCGACCAGCTCTACAACTATGACGAGAAAATCGGCAACGCCACGCCAAACGTACTGGCCAACTACAAAAGGTACGACTTCACATTTCCCGTCACATCGCCAAGGATCGCCAAATTCATCCACCGGAACGCCTCCCTTCCCGAAGCAGCGCCCTCCTCGCAGGACGGACAGCCGAACAACATCAACAGGATAGAAATCCGCTACGCCGAAATATTACTCATCAAAGCCGAGGCCGCCCTCAACCTCGGACAGGGAGCCACCACCGGCCTCCAGGCCATAAACCTCCTCAGAACGAGAGCCAAGCAACCCGCCCTGACCACCCTCACTCAGGAAAACCTGGAGAACGAATGGTACCTGGAATTATTCTTTGAACAAAGGGAATGGTTCAACCTCGTCCGCTGGCGGAAGCTCGTCAGCAACATATTGACCGAAACCCCCAAGTACGAGTACTACAAGGACGACTATGCCACAGTCGCCGCCATCGCCGCCTCCAAAGGCGCCGAGAACGACGGCACGAACGGCAAGACAAAGACCAACTACCCCTTCTTTGCCAAAATATACAAGCACCTGCACGCCAAGACAGACAACGTTACAGGCAAGTTCTACCGCTTCCCCATCCCCAAAGGCCTGAAAGGAAACGACCTGGGCATAACCCAGAACCCCGGCTATTAAGCAACGAACCAATCCGTACCAATGACCGTTGCGCCCGGCAAGTCGAGAGCCATCTCCGACGAGCCGGGCTTTTTCGTCGACAAAACCACGATATTTCACGACCAATCAAGGAAAATCCCCGACAAATCGCCGGCATTTAACGACAAAACCTCCCCATCCCCCGGCACCCCATCCCTCCATCCCGACATGTCGGGAGACTTTACCAACATGTTGGGAGACCTTGCCGACATGTCGGGAAACTTCGCCGACATGTCGGGAAACCTTGCCGACATGTCGGGAAACCTTACCAACATGTCGGGAAACCTTACCACCAGGTCGGGAGACCTTGCCGACATGTCGGGAAACTTCGCCAACATGTCGGGAAACTTCGCCAACATGTCGGGAAACTTCACCAACATGTCGGGAAACCTTGCCGACATGTCGGGAAAGCATCCGGGAAAGATGTAAAAGACCGCCTTCATATCCTCCGTCGCCCCCGTCATCCAGGCTGGGAATAACGATTCCCCGACACATTCACATTACGCTGCATACGTTGAAAATAGCAAGTCCGCGCCTCCAGCCGACATAACGTATCTCCTTGCATATTAAAATATTTACATACATTTGCGAACACCATTTACATATTAAAAGACATGAAAAAACTATTCAATTCTTTAGGCCTTTGGAGCCTTTGCGTCGTAACCACGCTTCAGGCTCAAGAATTTAAACTGAACCCCAGCTCCGGCTATTTTCAAAACCACGGCGTCGATGTTATGGCATTTGACGACATCTATCCCGAAGGACACCAAAGCGGACTGAGCATCATCATGCACGGCAACCGCATTGCCACCAACGGCGACATCCGCTTTGAACCCACGCCCGGACAATGGCAGCCCGTTCCCAAACAAAGGGAGCGCCAACTCGATCAGGACGCCAACGCCATCGTCGTTCGGCTGAGCTATCCTGATTCCTCAAGGCACCTTCAGGGCTTTAACCCCATGATATACCCTGACTTTGCCTTCAATTATACGGTTACTGTCCGCGGAGAAGGGGCGAGCATCGTAGTGATGGTTGATCTGGACCGCCCCGTACCCGCGGAATTTGCCGGGAAGCTCGGCTTCAACCTCGAACTCTTCCCCGGCGCCCTATTTGGTAAACCGTGGATTATGGACCACAAACAGGGCATCTTCCCACAACAGCCGAACGGCCCCACGCAAGCCCAGCAGGAGAACTATCCCCGCACGGGTAACTTCAATCCCGGCGGGAAAGCCGACCGCGAGCGCCTCTCCGGCCACCATCGCGGCTTCAACCCCATCCTGGCGGACGACATTGTTGCCGAGCCATACGCCGTCGGGCACCGCTTCGTTCTCCGTCCGGACGACCCTCTCAGCCGTTTCACAATCGAAAGCGAGGGAACGCAACTGAAGCTCTACGACGGTAGAATGAACCACAACAACGGCTGGTTTGTAGTCCGCAGCGACCTCCGCGAAGGCATGACAAAAGGCGCGTTAAAATGGACGATTACTCCCAGCGTCGTCCGCGAATGGAAATACCCCGCCGTTATTCAAACATCCCAAATCGGTTATCATCCGTCTCAACCGAAAGTTGCAATAATAGAAATAGACCGCCGCGAGACGACCCTCGACATTCCCCGCCTGTACCGTATAACCGAAAGTGGAGAAACGGAAGTCTTCGCCGATGCGGGCAAGGAGTGGGGACAGTTCCTTCGTTACCAATACCTGAAATTTGACTTCTCCGGAGTAGGCGCCGAAGGTCTCTACCGCGTCCGCTACGGCGCATCGCAATCCGGCATATTCCGCATATCCCCCGACATTTACGACCGCGGCGTCTGGCAGCCCGTTCTGGAATACTTCCTTCCCGTACAGATGTGCCACATGCGCGTAAATGAGAAATACCGCGTCTGGCACGACCTCTGCCATGAGGACGATGCAATAATGGCCCCCTTAAATTATAACCACATCGACGGATACAGTCAAGGCTCCTCCAGCCTCACATCCTGGAAACCCGGCGATATTGTAAAAGGCCTCAACAGAGGAGGCTGGCACGACGCCGGAGATTTCGACCTCCGCGTAGAATCCCAAGCCGGAGAGACCTACATACTCGCCCTCGCCTGCGAAGCCTTCGGGGTTGACTATGACGCCACCGCCATTGACCAGCACAAGCTCATAGCCGAGATACATCAGCCCGACGGCAAGAACGACATACTTCAACAAATCGAACATGGCGCCCTTAGCGTCGTCGGCGCCTACCGCTCCCTTGGCCGTCTGTACCGCGGAATCATCTGCAATGACCTCCGCCAGTACGTGCTTCTCGGCGATGCCGGCGCGATGACCGACGGTATAATCGGAAATGAAGACGACCGCTGGGTTTTCACCGAGAATAACCCCATGCGAGAATTGACAACTGCTGCCGAGCTTGCTGCCGCCTCCCGTGTTCTCCGGGGATTTAACGACACTTTAAGCATCCAGTCACTGGAGGTTGCCGAAGCGCTGCTTAAGGCCGCAGATGTCACGGAACGGGCCAAATCTGCCCGGATACATGCCGCCGTTGAACTGTTTCTCTCCACCGGGGAAAAAGAATACCGCGACTTCATCCTTTCCGAAGTCGGCTATATCAGCGCCAATATCAGCCGCGTCGGCTGGTTTGTCGGTCGAGCCGAAAAAGCCCTCAAGGATGCCGGATTTACAAAAGCCATTCTCGAAGCGCTTCCCCAATATCGGTCACAGCTTGAGCAGCAAAGCGCCGAAACGCCCTACGGAGTGCCCTATCGACCACGGATATGGGGCGCGGGTTGGGACATCCAGCGCCTGGGTTACGAGTATTACTTTCTTCATGCTTCCTGGCCTGAAATATTTGCCCCTGACATCGTTTTTAATGCTCTGAACTTCATACTGGGTTGCCACCCCGGCTCCAACACAGCCTCGTTTGCCTCCGGCATAGGCGCCAAATCCGCCATACCGGGCTACGGACTGAACCGCGCAGACTGGTCGTACATACCGGGAGGCGTAGTCTCCGGAACAGCCCTCATACGTCCCGATTTTCCCGAATTACTTGAGTTCCCCTATCTCTGGCAGCAGGTTGAATATGTCCTTGGCGGCGGTTCATCCCACTATATGTTCCTTGTACTGGCAGCTAAACAAATTTTAAATAAATAATAATATCATGAAACAGTTAATTAATTCTCTTATCATTTTTGTACTGTTTGCCGCAACATCAACAGCCGGCAACTACAACGGATTTAAAGTATCCGTTTATACGCGAGCCTACGAAGTCGAGAAGATGAAAGACCTCCACTGGCTGGATTCCACCTGGAACATAATTGCAAGCCAGGTCAAGGTTGACAAGATATACCTCGAAACGCACCGCGACCTCCTTATCGTCCCCGACGCCACGCTTGAGCAGGCAAAGAAGTTCTTCCGCGAGAAGGGCATTGAAGTAGGCGGCGGCATAACCTACACCATCAACGAATCCAACAGCTTTGAAACCTTCTGCTACTCCAACCCTGAGCACAGGAAGACCGTCCAGGAGATTGCCGAGCATACCGCCAGGCATTTCGACGACTTCATCCTTGACGATTTCTTCTTCACCAGTTGCAAGTCCGACATTGAGATAAAGGCAAAGGGCGCCAAAAGCTGGACACAGTATCGCACGGAGCTTATGACCGAAGCCGGCCTGAACCTGGTAATCAAGCCTGCGAAAAAAGTCAACCCCAAGGTTAAGGTTATCATCAAATACCCTAACTGGTACGACCATTTCCAGGGATTAGGCTTCAATCTCGATACAGGGCCGAAGATTTTCGACGGCGTATGGAGCGGCACCGAGACGCGCGACCCCTCCAGCGCCCAGCATCTCCAGAATTATTTGAGTTATAACATCATCCGCTACTTTGACAATCTCCGCCCAGGCTTCAACTTCGGCGGCTGGGTTGACAGTGGCGGCTCCGGCATGGGAATGGATCGTTACGCCGAGCAATTATGGCTTACGTTCTTCGCCAAAGCTCCGGAGATGGCGCTTTTCGCCTATAACCAGCTGATTGGCGTCCGCCTCAACCCCGACATTCACCGCACCGCCTGGCAAGGGCAGGGCACCAGCTTCGACTACGACGAAATGATGAAGCCCGTGAATCTCAACGGACAGACAGTCGCTCCGACCACCCTTGCACGAGTAGCCGGCTACACGTTTGAGAAGATCAACCCCATCATCAGCAAGCTTGGCAATCCCGTGGGCATTAAATCCTACAAGCCCTTCCACGCCCTTGGCGAGGACTTCCTCCAAAACTACTTCGGCATGATAGGCCTCCCCATGGACATGCACTCCGAGTTCCCTGCCGACCGTAAAGTCGTCCTCCTTACCGAGCAGGCCAAATATGACGCCGGGATAATAGCCAAAATAAAAGAGCAACTGGTAAAGGGCAATGACGTCGTTATCACCTCCGGGCTGCTGAAAGCCATACCGGAGAAAATTGCCGACATAGCCGAGTTGCGAGCCGGTGATTTGAAAGCCCTGGTCAACGATTTCGGCATGTTCGGCAAATCCTCGAAAGACATCCTGATCCCGCAAGTGCTCTACCAGACCAATGACGCATGGGATATTCTCAGTGCAGGGCGTCCGCTTGCCGGTGGCGTAAGCGGCTATCCAATGTTGCTGCGTGCCCCCTACTCGAAGGGCAACCTCTACGTAATGACCATACCGGACGATTTCGGGAACTTGTACGATCTGCCCCAGGGCGTATTGAACGGATTCAGGCAGGTGCTTAGCAAGGACTTTGACATTCGCATAGACGCCCCCGCAAAGGTCAGCCTCTTCCTTTACGATAACGGCGTTTTCATAGTCGAATCCTTCCTCGACACGCCGGTGACAATTAAGATTCATGCCAGGGAAAACGTAAAGAAAATAAGCGAACTCCTCACCGGCGCGGAGCTGGAAATGCAACCGGACAATAGCACTCCCTTCATGCGCCGTTTCCGTCCTGACGATAAGAACAACGTCTTCCGCGTAACGCTCCCCCCCCATTCCTTTAAGGTATTCACCAAATAACCGGCAAAAGACATGACCAGCAAGAACGTCGATAGACGCACCTTCATCAAAGATCTCGGCCTCGGTTCGGTTGCCGTCGGCGCCGGCTCGTTGACCTCCTGCCGCCTCTCCTCCACAGACGCCGAAAAGGCAAGCAAAGACGCCGACCAGCCGGTTCTGCAAATCGGCGAGAACATCGCCGTTGCCAACACCGAATACGGCAAAGTCAAAGGCTTCATCATGCGCGGCGTATATACCTTCCTCGGAATCCCCTACGGCGCAGACACCGGCGGCGAGAATCGCTTCATGCCCCCCCGGAAACGCGAGCCATGGGAGGGCATCCGTCCCGCCGTTTTCTATGGCAACTCCGCCCCGCAAAGTATCTACGACCGCTCCGCAACTTCTTACGGCGCTTTCATCGACCATTGGAACTACGACGAAGTGAGCGAGGATTGCCTCACCATTAATATATGGACTAACGGCCTGGCCGATGACGGCAAACGCCCCGTCATCCTCTGGCTCCACGGTGGCGGATACTCCAACGGCAACGGCATAGAGCAAGACGGATACCACGGCGAGAACATCGCCCGATACGGCAACGTAGTATATTGCTCAATCAACCACCGCCTCGGCGCATTTGGCTTCAGCGATCTCTCCGCCGCCGGAGAAAAGTATAAGGAGTCCGGCAACGTCGGTCTTTTGGACATGATAGCCGCCTTGGAATGGATACGCGACAATATCGCCAACTTCGGAGGCGACCCGGCAAACGTCACCATCATCGGACAATCCGGCGGCGGCTCAAAAGTATGTCTCCTCGCCGCCTCTCCACGCGCAAAAGGCCTTATCCACAAAGGCGTCGCTCTAAGCGGTTCAACCATAGCCGGAGCCGACCGCACATATTCAAGGAAATTAGGCGAATACATCATGAGAGAGGGCAAAGTGACACCTTACACAATAGACAAGCTCCACAAAATCCCCTGGCAAGAATACTTGGAGATAGCCAACACCGCAGCACGCAAACTCCGCGAAGAACAAACCGACCCCAACGCCGTTAGACGTGGATTTGCCCCTGTTGCCGACGGTGAAATCCTCCCGGAAGGAACATTCTTTGAAGCACCGCTCAACAACTCCCCCAACATCCCAATGCTCTTCTGCACAACTTTCCACGAACAATCACCGAGCCGCACCGACGCCGCTGTCGAAAACATTTCCTTTGACAGCGTAGTAGAGAAAATAACCCCTCGTTTCGGTGAGCACTCCCTGGCAATTGTTGAAGCATACAAGAAAAACTTTCCGGACGCCAAGCCTGTCGAAATTCTTGCTTTCATCAGCTCAAATCGCCAATCTGTTGTTCGCTCGGCTACTGCGAAGTTGAAGCAGAATGCCCCAGTGTGGATGGCTTGGTTTGGTTGGTGTCCTCCCCTCTTCGACGGACGGATGCGTGCCTTCCATTGTCTAGACATCAGCTTCTGGTTTCTCAATACTGACTTGATGATTACACACAGCGGCGGCGGCGAGAAACCGAGAGCACTCTCCCGCAAAATGGCCGACGCCCTCTTATCCTTTGCCCGCAACGGTGATCCCAACAGCGCCAGTCTTCCTTTATGGCCGCCATTCACGGAAAAAAATGGAGAGACCATGATTTTGAATGATATATGCGAAGTAAAGAATGATCCAGACGGAAAAGCGCGTCAATCTCTTCCGACTTAAAATATGGCTTTCATTATTCAGACAATACACGGTTGGACTTATCGTCCGGAATTTCAGGCTATGCTCCTCTCTTATGAAACAAATGTCTTCTTAATATAGTTTAATAAGAGGAGCAAGAGGCAAATTAAAAAGGGATGTTAGCACTCAGGCAACATCCCTTTTTTTTATTTCGTTTCTTTTTCTTCTTTCAAGTCTAGCTCATTCTTGTCCATGTCGTAAAATTTGTATTCAAGAAAAGCCAAACTTTGATCGGGGATAACTTTTAATCCATTCGCGTATTTCAGTTTCCATTTTCGCTTTAAGGAAAAGAAACCTTGGGTCACAAAAGCTGCAATAAACGGATGCAGATGCAAGGCGAACTTCTTCACTTTGAGCTTGCTTGACAAGCGAATAATTTTCACTTCCAGATTATCTGTAAATAAAATGGAAGGTTTTGTCCGCCCTGTTCCCAAACAAGTCGGACAATTTTCAGATGTTTTTACATCTATTTCAGGCCTTACCCTTTGGCGTGTTATTTGCATAAGCCCAAATTTGCTCAATGGCAAAATATTGTGCTTAGCCCTGTCAGAAGCCATAGCCTTATTAATGTGTTCAAAAAGCTTTTGCCTGTTAGCCGCTTCAGACATATCTATGAAATCAATTACGATAATGCCTCCCAAATCTCTAAGCCTGAGTTGGCGTACGATTTCATCAGCTGCAGCGATATTAACATCAATGGCTGTTTTTTCTTGGGCATCGCTGCTTTTCGAGCGATTGCCGCTATTCACATCAATTACATGCATGGCCTCCGTGTGTTCAATAATCAAGTAGGCTCCACTTTTGTAAGTCACAGTACGTCCAAACAAGGATTTGATCTGCTTCGTTATGCCCAGGCTGTCAAATATGGGGAGTTCGCCGGTATAAAGCTGAACAATACCTTCCTGGCCAGGTGCAATCAAACTCACATAATCTTTGATCTGACTATGAACATCCTTGTCGTTTACATGGATGTTTTGGAACGAGGGATTGTAGATGTCACGTAAAAGAGCTACGGTTCGGGCGGTTTCTTCGTAAATAATGCCCGGAATCTTAATCTTGCCTACTTTAACAACATTATCCTCCCAACGTTTAAGTAAAGTCTTCATCTCATGATCAAGTTCAGCAACACGCTTACTTTCAGCCGAAGTCCGAACAATGACACTAAAGTTTTTGGGCTTAATACTTTGAATTAACTGCCTTAAACGAGCACGCTCTTCGTTCGATTTGATTTTAGTGGAAACGGATACCTTGTCTGAAAAAGGTATTAACACGATATATCTTCCAGCAAAAGAAAGCTCGGAAGTTAATCGAGGGCCTTTGGTCGAAATAGGTTCTTTCGCAATCTGCACAAATACTTCCTGCCCCACTTTGAGAACATCACTAATGCTCCCCTCTTTCTCGATCTCCTGGCCAATTTGGAATTTGGATACTATCGGCATTTTTTGGGGATCGCTTAGGAATTGCTTCAGAAATTTTTGTTGCGTATTGAAATTCGGACCTAAATCTTGGTAGTGAAGAAATGCATCCTTTTTATAGCCAACATCAATAAAAGCAGCATTCAATCCAGGCATCAGTTTTTTTACTTTGCCCAAGTAGATATTGCCAACTGTGAACGAAACATTGTGCGTCTCCTTTTGGAGTTCCACCAAACTTTTATCCTCCAGAACTGCAATCGCTACCTCTTTGGGTTGTACATCTACTACTAATTCACTTATCACTATAAAAAAAATTTACATTGATAGACCTTATTGTAAATTTAGAAAGAACAAACTTAAAAGGTCTAACATATTAAGTTTGTTCTTTAAGAAAAGCTTTAACTGTTACAGGCTCATTTCTTCTTGTGCCTATTCTTCTTTAATCGCTTTTTCCGCTTGTGCGTGGACATCTTGTGTCTCTTTCTTTTTTTTCCGCTTGGCATTGTTTTTTTATTTAGTTATACAAATTACTTTATCTTATCATGAAATGTTTTTGCCGGCTTAAACGACGGGATTCTGTGTTCTGGGATAATAATAGTCGTATTTTTCGATATATTACGGGCTGTTTTTTGCGCTCTTGTTTTCACTATAAAACTGCCAAATCCTCTCAAATAAATATTCTCCCCATTTGCTAATGAATCCTTAACCAAATCCATGAAAGATTCTACACTCGTAAGCACTGTTTGTCTGTCGATACCAGTACTTTTTGCGATTTCACGTACAATATCTGCTTTAGTCATGTTTTAAATAAATTGTTAGGTGCTCTATAATAATTTTTCTGAACAGCAAAGTTATCATAATATTCTTATTATAAAAACCGTTATTCGTATAATATAGCTCGCTCCAATTCATTTGAAAAATAAGTTTTGTTAACATCCTACTTGCGCCTTTTCTTCTGGTTTTGTCTCTTCCTGAATTTCAATCGCTTGCGACGGACGGAACTTATACCAATCTATTAACTCATTAATACCATATAACAAGGACACAACACCCAAAATAATTAACGTGTAATTGCTCATTTCTCCCGGATGCATAATTGTTACTATTCCGGCAACAGCTACTACAAGGGCTGGTAACGCATAAAAGCCATAAGGCACTACACTATGCTTTCGTGCTAATACGAGAACAACAATCTGGTGAAAACCTGCCAAAACTAACAGTCCGCCCCATATATACATTAATATATTAATAAATAATTGCGGTAGCAACAGCAACAATAGTCCCAATAGTATGCCCGCTGCCGATACGACCAGATAAACAAACGACCGGAGTATATTCTTTCGGAGGAAATATAAAACTAAACCATAAATTCCGGAAAGAACAAATAATGCACCTATTAGCATCACCAAGTATTCCATCATTTTGTCAGGCCACATTATCATCAGCAATCCTGAAATCATCCCCAGAACGCTACGTAATATTGAATTTCGTATATATATTGTAATCATTTTCTTGTTCGTTTAGGACGCTAAGTTACGCATTATTTGATTATTAGCAAGCTTTTGCGAAAATTATTCGATTTTCGTCTCTCTAATTTCGGCAATTAAGAACGTCCCTAGATAGAGGCAGGTTGCAGTACAACAGATTCAAAAGTTAAAAGTACCGTCTCCGTTTAAAATCAGAGAGCATGGAAGCAAGCAGTTTTTTAGATGTTCAGAGAGACTACTCCTTAATCGCTACTCCTAATGCCTAGCCTGCGACTTGGACAAAGTTTAAGGAAAAAGAATAGACTTCTCCTAAAAATAGCCGCCTCCTAAAACATTACCCTTGCATCATGTTTATAGAAGAAGTAGAAAAATTAATCCCTGCGCCGTTAAAGCGCTTAACAAGC
This sequence comes from Tannerellaceae bacterium, assembly GCA_031257015.1. Lineage (GTDB taxonomy): Bacteria > Bacteroidota > Bacteroidia > Bacteroidales > Tannerellaceae > DFXE01. Next base: position 9,141 of record JAIRPK010000070.1, on the reverse strand, counting down.
GCTAAACAGGAAGTCTTTGCTCAAATGCTTGAAATCTTGGATAAAACGAAAGCCAAGCTGATGTTCCATCAAAATAACAACCCTAATTTCATATTAACGTTACTTATGACATTCCTGAAAGCCACGTATGTGAAGTTATCAAAGAAACGGAAAGCATTGTAACAATGGCTTCTCGCCTTCATTTGCCCAGTTGACCACACACTCACAAACAGTGATGAAATGACTCCGACTAAGAAAAATCGCCATGCGTAAAAAATGCAAATTATTGCCGGCAGAACAAGCCAGAAAATACTTTGCCCAGACTTTTGACAAGGGACGCCAGCATGACTTCAAGCTATTCAAAAACAGCAGGATTTATCTGAAAAACATCCAAATGTATGGCTAATACCGGCTATTATGGAATACAAAAGCTGCATCGAAACAGCGAAATTCCGAAGAAAAAGAACAAAATAAACGGATTGTATCTGTCAAAATAACTATTGAGAATATTATTCTAGACATCAAAATACTCAAGATTATTGCGGAAAATATAGAAACAAGTGCAAACAGTTTGCTCTTCGATTCAATATGATTGCCGCCATTTATAATCTTAACCTGGGATATAAATGATTTTCTGAAGAATGTTAATAGAATAGTGTGGTTGAATGAATATATTTTACTCAACATAAATATTTTTGATTGATTAAAATAGTTTTTGTAAATAATATATAATAATTCAACCGATTGAAACTATTTATATATACTAAAATATAGTCATTTAAATGATTGAAACAATTTTAATAAATATTATTATACTCATTTAACTAGTTAAAACTATATATATGCAATAAGATATAGTTATTTTAACAATTAAAACAGTTATAATAAATATAATTATATAACTTCAACCGGTTAAAACTATTTATATATACTAAAATATAATCATTTAAACTATTAAAATACTTTTAACAAGCATAATAATAGTAGTTAAATCAATTAAATCAGTATGTATAAATTTAAATATTATCATTCAACTACATGAAAGGGGTTAAAATCCACAAAAACAATAATATCGTAAATGAGACTGGTTCAGCGAGCGTGACTTAGATATGTACGGCGAAGCGATGGGTATGTTGGATTTGGCGGGAGGAGAAAACGAAATATGAAGAGTTCATGCAATACCAGCAGAACTCGTTGGCCGGCACCGGCTGTTCGCCAGCGAGCAAAGAGAGTAGATATTAATAAGAATGAGGTGTTTTTACAATACGAGGAAACAAGGTTGAGAATTTTTCATTTGCTAAATCGTAGAAATAGTATATAATGAGAAGTATTATAGAAAAACGTAAAGAAAGATTAGTAAAAATATGAATGAAAAATGTTTGTTTGAGCATCATTATAGACAAAATGAGAAATAGTTAAGCTGAATTTTACCCCGAAAAAGGAAAGACCTAAGCAAAAAGAAAAAGGCATAAAGACTAGAAATGAAGAGGGGTACCAATCAGATAAACGGTAGGAGCATACGAATAAACATTAACCATTCGTATGTACTCAACGAAAAATCATATTGCACCATGTCAATAAAAAGCAAAGAACAAAATCCGTATGATGAAACAATTCCTGAAATGATTTATTTGATTTCATGAGTAAATAAGTACAAAAAAGACTTCATGCTGAAAGCCTCCACTTTTATTATATCTTCGCATAATTTTATCTCTTAAATATATCAAAAATGAAAGACAAAAAACTTCGTTTCGGCATTGTCGGAACAAACTTTATCAGCGATTGGTTTATTGCCGGAGCCAGGCAGGATGAGCGTTTTGAAGCCGCGGCCGTGTATTCAAGAACGCAGGAAACAGCATCAGTCTTTGCTTCCAGGCATGGAATTGAGCGTACTTTTACATCTCTTGACGAAATGGTCGCCTCGCCATTCATTGATGCAGTTTATATCGCCTCGCCAAATTTTCTTCACGCCTCACAAAGCATATTGTGCATGGAACATCGCAAACATGTTTTGTGCGAAAAACCGCTTGCAGCCAATGCGAATGAGGCACGACAAATGATTGAAGCTGCCCGGCGGTGCGGCGTGACATTAATGGAAGCGATGAAACCAACTCTCACCCCAAATTTCCTTGCGGTGATGTCCAATCTTTCGCGGGTAGGCAAGGTACGACGTTATTTTGCCTCATACTGCCAATATTCTTCACGTTACGACAAGTTCAAGGAAGGCATAGTGCTGAATGCTTTTCGCCCTGAATATGCGAACGGAGCACTGCTTGACATCGGCATATATACGATTTACCCAATGACAATACTCTTCGGCCGACCGGATACGATCAGTGCCAGCGGCATAATATTGTCTTCTGGTGTCGATGGACAAGGGGCGGTTAATTTCACATATAAATCGGGGATGAACGCCACAGTGCTATATTCCAAAATAGCAGATTCTGCATTGCCGGCTGAAATACAAGGCGAGGAAGGCAGAATTACACTCGACCGCATCAATACTATAAGCCGGATAAACCTGACCATGCGACAACAAGCCACTTCCGATAAAGGTCTTCCACCGGAAACGATTGACATAAGCACGACGACGAATAAGGATGAATATTTCTATGAGACAAATGAATTTATATCTCTCGCCATATCCGGCAAGAACGAATCACGTATAAATTCTCATAAAAATTCTTTGATTACAATAGAGATAATGGATGAGGTGCGGCGGCAGCTTGGTATTATTTATCCTTCCGATAGTCAAGCGGCGGGAGAACGGTAGATTCGTCAGAACCGAAGTCGAAGTCGAAGTCAAAATCAGATTCGCCGATGAACGCCTCTAGTTCTCGGCGTTCTTTTTTTGTAGGCCTGCCCATTCCCTTCGCTCGATCGACAAATCCGCTTAAACGCCCCATCTCCAGAACTGCATATTCTTCAGGCGGAGTGACATTTTCCAGATAGTCTGCAACTAGTTTGGCAGCAATTCTGTTTTCAACAAGTCCTACGACTTTGAAAGAATATGTGACTGGCGGCTTGCGAACTTGAATCACGTCACCTAGCTTAATCATACGAGACGGCTTCATGGTTGCGCCGCCGATAGTTATTCGTCCTTTTTTGCATGCTTCGGCAGCTATTGTGCGAGTTTTGAATACTCTTGTCGCCCACATCCATTTGTCAATACGAACTTCCGATACAGCCATATTTATTTGTTGTTATACATATTCATCGTGTTTTCAATTCCTGCAAGGCAAAAACTTTTGATCATTTCGGCGGCAACGGAAACACGTTCTGGGATGCGCTCTGTCTCTTCATCCTCAAATTCTCCCAGCACATAATCAATCTGTTTCCCTGTCGCAAAATCATTCCCAACGCCGAAACGCAATCGAGCATATTCACGTGTGCCCAGTTTTTCCTCAATATCTCGCAGACCGTTATGCCCGCCGTGACTTCCTCTGGGTTTGATGCGAAGAACGCCGAACGGAAGAGCTATATCATCCGCCACGATAAGTAGATTTTCATCTTGGATATTTTCTTTCCGAAGCCAATATCGCACAGCCTGTCCGCTAGCGTTCATATAAGTAGTCGGTTTGAGGAGAATCATCTCTCTGCCCTTTATTTTTAGTTGAGCAGTATCCCCATAACGTAGAGAGCGGAAGAGAGCATCACCCTCTTCCGCTAATTTATCTACAATTCTAAAACCTATGTTATGGCGCGTCGGCCAATATTCAGGCGGGAAGTTGCCTAATCCAACTATCAGATACTTCATTTGTTTGCAGCGGCTGCACCACGAGCTGCACGAGTGAGTTTGACGGCACAGACAACTGCATTAGCAGCATTCATCAGCTCCAGATTATCGAATTGCAACTCGCCAACTTTGATTGTTTTCCCTAAACCAAGGTTCGATACGTCAATGTTTAATTTTTCGGGAAGATCCTTATATAATCCCTTAACTTTCAGCTTGCGCATTTCTAAACTCAGTTTACCACCCGCTTTCACGCCTTCGGAATGACCATGAAGAGCGATGGGAATTTCAATAACTATTGGTTTGTCTTCATATATTTCCTGGAAATCAATATGAATAAGCTCATCCGTCACCGGTTGAAACTGAAGATCTTTCAACATGGTTTTCACGATGCCTACACCTTTAATGCTCAAATCCACGAGATAAACCTCCGGAGTATAAATCAAATGTCGAACCGCATCCTGTGTAACCGTAAGATGAGTTACTATTATACCTTTATTATAAGGGAGGTTCACAACCATTTCTCCTGCCTTCAATTCTCCGTTGTAAGGCAATTCAAATGGAGCACGGCCATATAATACACATGGAATACCCTTTTCTTTGCGAACGGCATTAGCCGCTTTTTTACCGAAAGCATCTCTTGGAGTTGCTTCTAATTGGAAAAATTTCATTTTCGTTAAAAAAATTGTTTGTGTTACTTGAAATTAGTTTTGCTTCCTAATTCTCCATCACACTGAAGTGCTGGTTATGAAAAGCAGAGCAAAGGTATGATTTTTTTCATAATCTCAAAATGCCTTTCAGAGGCCGCCTCATGGCAAACGCATCTTAAAATCCTAATGTGTTCAATAAATATTCATTATTCCATCCGGCCTATAATCATTTTCCTTTCATACTTCTCTTTGGAAATTGTTTGTATTTGATGAAGTTTGGGGCTGAATAGTCAATAAACCAAGAGTGTTCTTTGGAACATGTAATATAAAAACGTATCTCTTTTTCTTCTGTTCCTCTAGATTTGATGTAGCGTGTTTTTTACTATTTTGTTTAGATTTTTCTATGCTGAAGTTGCGCCCATAATGGCACGTAATAAATATCTCTTTAGCAAGAGATTAGGTTAGAGTTCAAATTTCAAAACAATGAAAAGTAAACCTCCTTATAACCGACTTATCCTAAGGGAAAACCAAAGGAGGAGTGTAGCGTGTCGGCAAAGCGGTAAGTCAACTAATTGTCATGTTGCGACTGAATTGCGAGGAAGCACAATAGACATAAGGATGAAACCTGATTACCTGATTTGTTAAACGATAGTCCTGTGGCAAATGTAGAAGCTATGACGAAATACAGTTATATACGTCATACTTTTGTATTCGTAATATAACCCTTCAAACCGTCCCAGCGCTCATCTTCCCTGACTTTAGCGTAATTAATAATAGCTTTTATATTATCGCTTATTTCCAGAAATTTATTGTATCCGTGTTTGTTGACTTTGTCTTTTGTTATTAACCCGTTCTTATATTCCTTTTCAAGCCGTTTTATGCCCTTTTCGCGATTGTAGCGGTCTTTTTCTTCGCCCTGTTTTCAGAAAAACGACAATCCGGCGGGAAGAGGCTGTCCTTTGATATTCATAAAACGAGCCATCCTGTTTTTTCAATAATAAAAGCCAATTTGTAATAGGTTTACTTTCATTTTTTATTCTTGCTCCAAGAATAAATTTGTGATTTTCCGGCTCTAGAAGTTCGATATTTTCGCTGTTCATCAGTCCGGAATCGGCTACTGCAACAAAATCGTTCAACGCAAACGGCTTTACAAAATTCTCGACTATAGGCAACATCGTGTGCCCTTCTTCGTATTTATTGCCTTCGTGTATGGAATAAGCCAGTGGATAACCGCCCGCACTGACTAACAAGCCCAAAACAATTTGGGACTGAGCGTGTTTTCCGTCCTTTGAAAAGCCCGTTTTGCGCAATTCAAGTTATCACTCTCAATATAAAGCGTGGTTATATCGTAAAAACAAGCCCTATTTTTACTCCCAAAATTCGGCGTGTATGCTCAAACGCTAATTTGTTGGACGGCATCCTTTTGACTGTCCTGCAATTTGTCCAAATAACGGTAGTTTTTGTACAGCTCCACATCTTCATCATAATACGACTTCAAGTAATCAACCGTTGCGACCTTGCTGCGCGGCTGACAAATACGCGACACGACTAAATGTTTTAATATTTCATCGTCTATTTTGTCAAATCCCAGCATTTTGAACACATGGTTTAAGACTAGTTGAGTTCCATTGAGCAGTATATTCATTCTCAATATTGCCCAATAAACGCTCAGTTTCCTGTTTCTCTTCCTCTTCGCGTGTATGTTCTGAAAACATATCGCGCTCGCCAAGGTAAGCCGAGAGCCATTTTTTACACTGCTGATACAGGCTGTCTATCTCGGATTCATTATTGTTGACGCCAATAGTTTTTACACGGCAGATATGTGATTGGAATGGAGGAATTATAGAAAATTTAATATGTGGAAAACAAATAAAAACAGGCTTTTAAACAGGAAATTGGTTGCTTTTTTCTTCTAAAAAAACAGAACGCCCGACTTTGAAATCGGGCTTCAATGGTTTGAAATTGGCATTTAATTCCACCAATAATTTTGATTGGGATGATATAGTTACACAGGTTTTGTTTCTGGTATTTTCCCCTTTTACAAGCGTTCCCGCAAAGAAGAATTGATGAATTGGCGGAAAATTTTTGTCTCCAGTGTATTGATATAGTAGCTCAAGAAAATTAGAACTTCGAGATTGTAATAAACAGTCTGTTTTTCAATCCCTTTATCGGTATAACGGTAAGTTTGAGTTACGTCTTTTTCCCAAAGCAAATGTTCTTTGAAAATACTGCGAAGATTCATCTCGATTTTTTGATTAAACACGTTGAAAAGCCGTGCAATTTCCCACTAACGTAGAAGGTCTTCCTTGTGGCACAATGCTTCCGTTTTATAGTACGGACAGATTTCGCGCAAAATATCGGTTGTCCCGAAAACCAATGCAGCGGCAAGTGTATAGCCGTCCTTTCCGCTTTGCTCGTCGCGATGATACATTTTCGCCGAGTGTAGAATTTTCTCATTACTCAGTTTTATCCATGGATGCCTGGAGACGAAAATACCGACGCTGGCGCGTACATAATCAAAATCTTCATTTACAAAATCGGAAAGTTTCAGTTGTGGATAAACGCGGTTTTCCGTATAACCGGGCTGTTTGCGAATATAAAGGTTTGTTTTATGAATATAAGTTGTCAGTTTAATATCTCCCTCGCCCTGCTGGTCGTAATATACGCCTTTATAAGAATGAACCTACAAACTTTCAGGAACATAAATACAAATAATTTTCTTTCCATCTACTTCTATAACTTCATTTTCTATAAGAGATTATCATTAAATTAAAAACGATATTCCTGTACTCCGCAGACAAAGTTAATTCTGTGTTTTTAACGCCCGTGCAAGGTCAGGCCGTGAACACGTTTTTTGGAAAAATCTCCACATTCGTTGCGCTTATGTAGTATTATTTTCCCAAAAACTTGCACGGGCTAAACACTTCATTTATTTGCCAGCAAGTACAGGATGCATTAATTAAATGGTAAAACGCGGGGATGCTTCTGTAAACCTTCTGCGTACCATTTTTTTGACTCTGGCAATGGACGCCTCCTTGCCGATGCTCTTGCTAAGTGTTTTCTGGTGAGGCTAAAAGAGTTGCTGGTTGAATGTCGAATATATTTTCTTTAACATTCTGAAAATATTATCATATTGACTTTTATCTATTTCCGATTCATGTTTTTCAGAAATCAGCACTATTTTGTCGGATAAGCTAAAGCCTTTATAAATCTGGTAATTTGAGTTAGATACATTAAGAAGATTTTTTGTTGGAGTTAAATTCAAATCATTACTTATTATAGATATTGTGTTGGTAAATCTTCTTTTAGCGCTGTGAAAATTAGTACTTTCTCCCCAATATTTAATTGCAAAATCAATAAATTGGTCTAAACAAGAATAGCTTTTGGCTATATCTTTTAGAGTATTTATCGTTTCTTGCTTTATGTCGTCATATTTCTGTGCATTTAAATATCGAATATGTTCTTCAACAAATTCATTTATGAACCAACTTGTTATTTTTAACTCTATGTCTTGCTCAATATGAGTTTCTAATAATGTTTGAAGATCCGCATTTAACTCTTTATGGGCATAAGAGAATTTGCAACAAAAATCACATAAAACGCTTAATAAAGAAGATTTCGTAACGTTGCTATAGAAATCATGTTCTGCTTTTATAGAAGACAAACATATATCACGATTGTATTCTATTAATATTGTTGGCGCCTGAAAATTAACACTTCTGTTCTTTTGTGATTCTGTGTCGTCTGTAATAAAAAACACTTTCCATAAATTTCTAAATAACTTACTAAAATCAGATTCTTTTAATTGCTTTAGGGACTTTGAGGTCAAATATTTTTTTGCTCTTCGTATGTCATTTTATCCTTTATATCAGACAAATTCAATAAAAAAGTATCAAATATCTTATTTGAAAAGAATGGAGAATTAGTCAAAACTTCTGATAAAATATTTCTCATTAATGATTTAACGCCATCTTTGTTTGGAGTAAATATAAATCCGAGTTTGTCAAAACAGGATGAGCGGATAAATGCCGATATTTTTGAAGTGATTCTATAGCAATAATATCAGGCGAATCAAGAAAATTTGTATTTGTTTTATTTTTTCTATTAACGTTGTTTCCCAATCAGGAGAAGTAGGATTATTCATTTGTAGTGTTTCAATTTCTTCAAGTTTTTTTGTGTTAGAATCATTGTAAATATCACGCAAATCCCGCATTTTATAAACTAAATTGCAAATCAAAACAGAATACAGCATACAGCATCACGATTGCAGAACGGTAATTACCGTTCACAAAGGTCTGATATACTTCAGAAAAAATTGCATTCATTATCTAACTTTATTGCATATTATTTACTGTTAAGTTGATTTTTGACAACGATTCTTTCAAAATAGGAATACGAAATTTCACAGTCCACATTTTTTTATTCCCTCTCCACTTTTCCGTTTACCTTCAATTTGACAACTTCTATACTTTCTAAAACGTCGTTATCGACAACTTTCGCGGCTATTGCGTGTTGTCTGGCTTTGAATTTATGCGTTTGAACGCCTTCTTTGTAAAGAATAACGGACGCCTTAAATCCTTTTTCGGAATTACAATCAAAATCCTTTCTGGAAATGAACAGCCGTTTATTGCATCTGTTCCGAAGCCTGTCGGCAAAGCTTCGAAACAGCCAGACAATACCCTTACCCCTGCCCCCAAAAAGATAAAGCCCTATTCCATTAATCAGCAGTCTTTTTCGGCAAAAGAAACGGCGTTCTGGAAACAATACGGCATTACAGCA
>JAIRPK010000061.1 GCA_031257015.1 Tannerellaceae bacterium | reverse complement strand
TCCCATTGATTATTGGTAAACCACAAAGGCAGCGATGTCTTGCTTTCTACAAATACGGTAGTTTCCTGCGTATTAACTTGCAGGTAATGCGCCAATCCCAACAGTTCCAACGCCGAGCGTCCACCGATATGCACATGCAAATTTGCCTGTTTTTGTAGAGCCGTTATCGCTCCCGACAATACAAGCGAATCGCCGGTTTTAACCATAGCGCCTTTCCCGATGGACTTCAGCCAACCGCCTGTCCGGTAACGCTGTTGAAGTTCATACGGATAGCCTTCCGATGCCAGCCACGGAGAAAGCAATACAAGCCCTTTGGGAGTAGTCTGCATCAGCCGGTTTATCTTTGTTTGCTTTATTTCATCTGCTTTTATCATACTAATAGTATAATATTAGCTGCAAAGGTAAAATGTTTTCCTGAAATACCATCTATATCAAAAACTTTTCTTACTTTTGTTCCAACTTTCAGCCGTAGTGCAATGTGTTGCAGAACAAAGCGGATTATTCGTGGGTAAAACAGTGGGGCTTGTCAAAATACAATTTTTCAATTTGCTGAATAACAGCCCGTTGGATTTGAGCTAAGAATCCAAGTGGGACCACAGGTTGAAAATAAAGCATTTACGAATTGAACAGTAAGTGTTTTATTGTGAGGGGGGGGGGGGGAGAAATGCCTCTGGTACTGTTAATCCTGCGTCTGTAACACATTTAAACGTTTGTTTTATTGGTTTCTCAATACCTTGTTCAAATGCTAGAAAAAAAGGAATTGGATCAGTGATTATATATAGACGATTTGCCATGTATGATTAATGTATTAGACACTGGGACAATTTTATCTGTTCAACTAAGAACTTCATCATCTTTCATATAAGCATAACAAACCTCATACAGTGCAGTATATAATGAACACCTTCGATTTCAGAATACACAGGAGCATTAGGATACTCATTTAAATTACGCTTTGTTTGATCCCATTGACTGAAAATTTTTATTTTATATATTTCAATAGATCGGAAAAACAGCACCCAAAAATACATTAGCAATTTCTGTTGCAATCTGTTCGCTAGTTTTATTATCATTGTTTTTTATTTCCTCCGCCCAAATCTCTGCAAGGTCGCTCGACAAATGTTCTTTTGATACTCCGATAAGAAAGACGTGCAATTTATGGGTGGCCATTTTTGCAATCAGGTATCCCCACTCAAACACTATATTACTGCTAAAAGTGTTGGCTTCGTTTTGTCAAGTATTTTCGACTAAAATAATCGCACGGGCGTATTGGCGAATTTGCAAAAAAACTGAGTGCCTATGTATAAATCGATGAGGCTTTTCCCTCCGACAACGCAATCAGATCCGTATTTGGATAATTCTTTGCTTAGCATTTAGACAATGTCTTGATTGCCGTCCCACAAGATAAACACTTTTTCTATTGGTTTCGACATGATTTGTTTATTTGTCAATTATTTTCTATTCCCTTTATATTTCATCCTAACTTCTCTTGTGTTCACCTTTCGCTTGAAATAATGAGTTATTATTATATAAATCCTATAAAAAAATACGGAATCAAGCAAACAAGTATCAAGATACACTGTCAAAAACATGCAGATTCGAGTTTTATTTCTAGATCATCCATTCGCATTCGCTTAAAAAAATCGGTTGTTTTTGCTCTACATGATAGAGCATACATATTATCTAAAATATCCACAACAAAAGGCGAATAAACATCAGGATTTTTTTCTGGTAAATCCTGGTATATTTTTAATGCATTTTAATAGTAATTTTTTGCTTGGTCAAATTGTTCTGTTCTGCCGTACAAATCTGCAAAATTGTTTAAAGTTTTAGCCCAATTAGCTCTATAAACATCCGGATTGACTACTGCCAACTTCTCTATAATTTCAACGCCTCATTAAATTCATTCTCAGCTTCGTCTAATTTATTTGTTTTGAGGTGCACCTGTATATTTTCAATGCCTTTTCATAGTTAGTTTCTGCTTGGGCGAATTGGTAGTTTTTTTCGCATAAATCAGCCAAGTGGTTTAATTAATCTGCATAATTGGGCAAATAAATGTCGGGATTGGCTTCTGCTAACTTTTTATATTTTTCCAATGCTTTTGTGTATTTCTCTTTTGCGTCAGGAAAATTGCTCTTATCACTGTGTAAATTACTATTGCATCTAAAATTTCTGCCAAATCAGGCAAATAAACATCATTGTCTTCTATTAATTTTAGACGAATAGCCAAACATTTCTCGTATCGCGGTAAAGCTTCTTCATAATGATTAAATTGCGGGCATAATCAAACAGCGATTGCGCCAATTCTTCCTTTGGGACATCTAATTTTTGCTGTAAATCAATGATTTGCGCGTAAGTATCGTAAGTCTGTCTGAAACGATCTGGGATAGCAAGTGTGGTGTCCACTATAGCATTTTTTTTCTTTAACAAGAGTTCATCTATGCTTATTAACAGTGTTTTACGGTCTTCTTCCACGCTGGCTTTGTCCTGTTCCCAACGGCGGAGATTGGTTGCTATGTCGCGGTTAAAATCTCCGGTGTCCAGTATGCCGTTGGCTTCGTTGTTGGCAGCAAATGGAACGTTACGTAGATTGACTATTGCTTCGCCGTCTAATGCCATCGTTGAATCCTTTAATTCCAACTGTGAAGTATGGCGGTTTTCCTCTAATAGTTGAAATTACAGCACAAAATGCAGTTTCATTGTGTCGGCATTACCGTAACGGCACCAATAATGTCCCATTTCTTTGTATAGTCTTTTCTTAAAGTATTTCAGGCTATCGTCTTCCTGTTCGCTAGGCGTGAGTTCGCGCATGTAGGTATACACTTTCGGCTGTGCATTTTTGTCGAAATGGTCTACTGCCATACCAAACTCCTCTTACGGTAAATTAGCCTGCTTTTTTGTGGAAGAATGCAAGAAACACATCGCTTTAGCGGACTCTTTCGTTGTAGTCTTCCTGTTTGCGTCCACGTCCGTAGGAAGCGCCAAAGTCTTCCCTCTGAAAGAGTTCAATATACACGCCGCGACGTTTATACAAATCGTTTAAAAATTGCCGAAAACTGTATTTTCCTTACCTGCAGCGTCTCTTAACACTTTCTCTACCCTTTCTCATTTGAAGCATATCTTGCCCCCGACGGCATCCACTGTGATATCCCGACTTTCATCAACTGTTCCAGCGAGGATACGCTTCGACAATTCGTTTAGGACAAGTTTTTGGATTACGCGCTTAACTGGCCTTGCTCCGAATTGAGGGTCAAATCCTTTGTCGGCAATTAGATTGAGCGCAGAAGGAGAGAATTGTAACGAGATGCCGTTTTTCTCCATCATGGCGGCAAGACCATCAAGCTGGAGATGGACAATCCTACGTATGTCGTCTTCGCTTAAGGGCGTGAAGACAACCGTCTCATCTATCCGGTTTAGAAACTCCGGGGGCATAGTTTTCTTTAATATTTCCAGCACGGCATACCGCGTTTCTTCAACTATTTCCTCGCGATTGCTGGGTGTTAAGCGTTCAAAATTTTCGCGGATGAGCTGTGACCCTACATTGCCTGTCATTATTATTATGGTGTTTTTGAAGTTCACTACCCGCCCCTTATTGTCTGTCAGTCGCCCGTCGTCCAATACCTGAAGGAGAATATTGAAGACGTCTGGATGCGCCTTCTCCATCTCGTCGAATAGTAAGACTGAATATGGCTTGCGGTGTATTGCCTCTGTGAGTTGGCCACCGTCGTCGTAGCCGACATAGCCAGGAGGTGCGCCGACAAGACGCGATGCGCTAAACTTCTCCTGATATTCGCTCATATCAATGCGAGTTATCATATTCTCGTCATCAAACAAATATTCCGCCAAGGCTTTAGCCAATTCTGTTTTCCCCACACCGGTCGTACCGAGAAATATGAATGAACCTATCGGGCGTTTCGGGTCTTGCATACCTGCACGACTTCGCCTCACAGCATCGGCAACAGCTGCTATCGCCTCATTTTGCCCGACGACGCGCTTATGCAGCTCTTCTTCCAAGTGAATCAGCTTATTTCGCTCGCTTTGCAACATTTTGCTCACCGGAATGCCTGTCCAACGAGCAACGATGTCAGCGATGTCGTCTGCATCGACCTCCTCTTTTATCATTGCCGAAATGCCTTGTATCTGATGCAGTTGTTGAGCAGTCAACTCATTTTCAACTTCCTTTTCCTTGATCTTGCCGTAGCGAATCTCGGCTACTTTACCGTAATCCCCTTCGCGCTCAGCGCGCTCAGCCTCGTAGCGGAGGTTCTCCATGTCGATGTGGTTCTGCTGTATTTTATTCATCAGTGCCCTCTCACTTTCCCACTGTGCATGTTGCCTAGCTTCCTCGTCCTTCATGCAGGCAATCTCGCGATTCAGCATTTCTAGTTTCGTGTTATCCTTTTCTTTCTTAATAGCTTCACGCTCAATCTCTAATTGTTTTATGCGGCGCGAGGTTTCGTCAAGCGATTCTGGGACTGAATCCACCTGTATGCGAAGGCGCGCCGAGGCTTCATCCATGAGGTCTATTGCCTTGTCAGGCAGAAAGCGGTCGGAAATATAGCGCGACGACAGACGAACTGCAGCTATTATTGCATCATCCTTGATTCGTACTTTATGGTGATTCTCATATTTCTCCTTCAAACCTCGAAGGATAGAGATTGTATCTGCTTCGTCCGGCTCATCGACCGAGACTGTCTGAAAACGCCGTTCCAGCGCCTTGTCTTGCTCGAAGTATTTACTATACTCATCAAGAGTAGTTGCACCGATCGAACGAAGCTCACCTCTCGCTAGGGCAGGCTTGAGGATGTTAGCGGCATCCATTGCTCCATCGCTTTTACCGGCTCCGATAAGTGTGTGAATCTCATCTATAAAGAGGATAATCTCTCCATCGCTGCCTACAACTTCGTTTATCACCGCTTTCAAACGCTCCTCAAACTCGCCCTTGTACTTTGCCCCGGCGATAAGTGCCCCCATGTCCAGCGAAAATATCTGTTTTGACTTGAGATTTTCAGGGACATCGCCACGGATAATACGATGAGCCAACCCTTCGGCAATAGCCGTTTTGCCAACGCCCGGCTCACCGATCAGGATAGGGTTGTTCTTCGTCCGCCGACTAAGGATTTGCAACACTCGACGTATTTCGTCATCACGACCTATAACAGGATCGAGCTTGCCGTTGCGAGCACGTTCATTCAGGTTGACAGCATATTTCCCAAGCGCATCATAAGTATTTTCGAACGATTGTGTGTTTACCTTATGTCCTTTCCGCAGTTCTTCGATGGCTAGGCGCAGCTCTTTCTCGGTCATGCCAGCGTCTTTCAACAATTGCGAAGCTCGGCTATGTTCTGACAAAATGCCCATTAGCAGATGTTCTAGAGAAACATAGCGATCGCCCATATCATCGGCGCATTTGACGGCTGTCAGCAACGCCGCGTTAGCCTCATTTGACATGTATGGAGTCCCTCCGGACACCTTGGGAAAAGATTCGAGCATGGCGTCCAATGCGCAAGTAACATTTGCGGGATTCATACCTAGCTTGCGAAAGAGAAAGTCTACGACTACCTCTCCTGTCAATATGACAGCATTCAAAATATGTGCCGCTTCAACAACCTGCCGACCGCCATCAGAAACAAGGCGAACCGCCTGATGAACGGCCTCCTGAGCTTTTATTGTGAAATTGTTCATATTCATGTTATTATTCTCCTTTTTTTGTTTATGATTTGGTAATTATTGCAGCCTTACTCTTTCTTAACTGCAAAATAGATGCCTAGCGTATAGGCTGACAAGATGACGTTTGAAATGAAGTTCGAACATGGCTGCACTCTAAAAATTAGGCTTAAGAGGATAAAAAAACGAAATATTCCAACTGAAAATATATCTCTGCAATATCATAATACTTGTAATAATGGAAACAAAAGAAAAAAATAAAAGACTAAAGTTTTTGGGCTTTATTGGTATAGCAACAGTGTTGCTGATATATTAGCTATAGTGATTCTATATTTTCCCATGGGCGAACCGTGTACGATTTTAATCGCTATAATCGGAAGCATATCTCTGTTTGCCTTCGTGGTATGTGGCTCGCAATCGTAGATCCCAACGGAACAAAAGCGATTCTGTTTTTCGGGAATATAAATGGCCACTGTTTGATAATGGCTTCTTTTGGATTAATCTGTTTAATAAACAGAATAGGATAAACGTGTGCCCGCAACCTGGACGTCCGTCCCATTAAAGTGAATGACAAGGTCGGAAATCCGATAATGATTGCCGCAGTGATGGTCTGGAAAGTTAAGGACGCGCATAAAGCAATGTTTGAGATCAACACATCTTCCACGTTCTACGAGCATAGCCGTCAACACGCAGCATGGCATCAGAACCTCTTCGGGCTATCTCCCCCATCTAACGAGGTTAATGCGAAAACGACGAGGATTTTGTAAAGAGCCAGTCTGACGCATTCCTGCGACAAATCGCAGGAATGTATGCCTACGATTCGAACGAAAGTTATGGCAAAATCACCCTGCGTGCTGATGGTGGTGAAGTTGCCTGAAATCTTGAATCGGATCTCAATCAGCGTCTGCCCATTGCCGGAATAGAAGTCGTCGAAGCTCGAATCAATTACTTGGCCTACGCCTCTGAAATAGCCGAAGTAATGCTCCGTAGACAGCAGGTGGACGTAATCATATCTGCCAGCGAGCGCATCGTTGAAGGAGAGCGGTCAGCATGGTTCAACTCGCGCTGGGCAAACTATTGTCAATCTCGACGAGGAGAAGAAAGCGTCAACGATCAGATACTCTGCATTCTTGATCGGACAATGCGAAAAGCTGGCAAAATAAAAACAAAGAAGACGATGGAAAATGAAGTGGAGTAACATAGTATATAAGGAAAACATCGTCCTCTATGTAACATTTTCATTTTCCTTTCGTCTTAATAAGCAGAAAAAGCAATGAACATATTCCGGTAGTTAAACTTCATTAATTAATGGGGATTGAGAAAAAGTTCTGATACTTTTGCGATGAACAGATTTAAATACATACTAAAAATGATTATTCAGCTACACAATATTAATAAGACATACTATTCAGCGGCTCCGTTACATGTACTTAAAGGCATTAACCTTGGCATTGAGGCTGGAGAAATGGTATCCATTATGGGTGCCTCCGGTTCCGGGAAATCCACACTCCTTAATATATTAGGAATATTGGACACTTACGACACTGGCGAATACCTGCTAAATGGTCAGCTCATAAGCAACCTGAGCGAAAGTCGGGCGGCCGAATATCGCAACCGTCTTATCGGCTTCATCTTCCAGTCCTTCAACCTGATTACTTTTAAGAACGCAATGGAAAATGTCGCTCTTCCCTTGTACTATCAAGGTATCAGGCGAAAGAAAAGGAACGTCGTTGCCATGGAATATCTTGATATGGTAGGTCTCCGAGATTGGGCTGACCATATGCCGAACGAATTGTCCGGCGGACAAAAACAACGAGTAGCCATAGCCCGCGCTCTAATCGCACAACCCAAAATTATACTAGCTGACGAACCAACCGGCGCTCTGGACAGCGTTACAACCGAGGAAGTCATCGCACTGCTTAGAAAAGTGAACCAGGAACGGGGAATGACCATGATCATCGTTACTCACGAGGCCTCTGTCGCCAATGCTACCGACAAAATCATCCGACTTAGAGACGGCTTAATCGAAAATATCGAAGCTCCACACCATGTTTGACTTCGATGATCTCCGCGAGATATGGAGCACGATGAAGAAAAACAAGCTCCGAACATTCCTTACCGGATTCTCCGTAGCATGGGGAATATTCATGCTCATAGTTCTCCTGGCTGCTGGCAATGGATTACGAAATGGCATAGCCGCTAATTTCGACAGATGGGCAGCCAATATGGTCGAAATATGGCCGCGATATACGACAAAGCCCTACGACGGTCTGCCTTCCAACAGACGAATAGAATTTACGGAAAGGGATATCGCCGCCATTAAGCGCAGCTTCCCCGAAGTGGATTTAATCTCCGGCATCAGCTACCGAAATGATACTATCAGTTACGGCAAGGAATATCTGAACGCTAATATTCGGGCAGTCTATCCGGACTACTGCCGCATCGTATATATGCCCATCCCTTCCGGCAGCGGACGGTTCATAAACGAGCCAGACATGCACGGAAGGCGGAAGTCGATTGTTATCTCTCAGCCGATGATTAAGGTTCTCTTTAGAGATTCTCTCCCTGCTCTCGGTCGATATGTGAAGATTAGCGGTGCAATGTTCAAGATAATCGGCATATATAAACAGGAGGAAAGCAATAGCGATAATGTAGCTTACATCCCGTTCACTACCGGCCAGTTGCTGTTCGATCGCGGATACCGTGTCGGCGACATCGACTTCACAGTTAAAGGTCTTAATACTGAAGTCGCATCAATTGCCTTCGAGAAAAAATTGCGCTCTCGCATAGCTCGTCTTCATAGATTTGATTCAGACGATAAGAATGCTTTGGGCTATTACGACATGGGCAACGAATTTCGCATGTGGCATGGTATGAATAATGGAATCGCCATGTTTATATGGATCATTGGAATCGGAACGCTAATGGCAGGTATTGTCGGAGTGAGCAACATAATGCTGATAACCGTGCGCGAACGCACAAAGGAGTTCGGCATCCGCAAAGCCATTGGGGCCAAGCCTCTCTCGATCCTCAAGATGATCATTGTCGAATCCATCCTTGTCACCGCCGTATTTGGATATATCGGCATGATTTCCGGCATTGGCCTCAGCGAAGCAATAAACTATGCTATGAATATCGCCCGCGAAGCTTCTGGAGAATCGAGCAACGACACTGTCATCTTTCGCAATCCCACTGTCAGTCTTGGCATATCTGTCTCTGCAACGATAGTATTAATCATTGCAGGCGTGCTTGCCGGCTACTTCCCTGCGCGTAAAGCCATAAAGATAACGGCCATCGAGGCCATGAGAGAAGAATAAAAACAAAAAAGATATGGGAATATTTGATGCTGACAGATGGTTAGAAATATGGGTGACAATCACCCGCAACAAACTGCGAAGTGTGCTCACATGCTTGGGCGTCTTCTGGGGTGTGCTTATGCTCGTTCTCCTATTAGGCGCAGGGACGGGAATGAAGAACGGCATATTCAGCAACTTTGAAGGATATGCAACCAACTCCGTCTTTTTTATCACCGACCGAACCAGCGAGCCGTACAAAGGTTTTAAGAAAGGGCGATATTGGAACATGCGTAACCGTGATATTGATAATATTCGGAAAAATGTCAGAGGAATAGATATTGCTTCTGCCGTAATCTTCGGCGGGCGCAGCGATAAGAACATCGTTTACGGCCAAACTGCAGCCTCTTTTTTCGTAAAAGGCATATATCCGGAGCAGTTCAAACTGGAAACCCCCATTATAACATACGGTCGCCTCATAAGCGAAGTCGATATGCGTGACAGGAGGAAAGTCTGTGTTATCGGTGCTAAAGTCAATGAAAGCCTGTTTAACAACGCCAACTCATGTGGGAAATATATCCGCGTCAATGGTATATACTACCAAATCGTCGGCGTAGTCAACCCCAAAGCAAGAGGCATTTCCATCGGCGGAAGAAACGAAGAAAGCGTCTTTCTTCCGCTCTCCACGATGCAGCAGATAATGAACCAGGGAGACAGGGTGCATTTCATCAGTGTCAGCATCGCTCGCGGCGAACCTCTCCAGAAAGTTATCGACGACATAACCGCCGTACTCAAGGCGCAGAACGAAATTTCCCCCACCGACCCGCAAGCCGTCCGTGCCATTAACCTGGCCGCACAATTCGCTACCTTCGAGATGCTATTCACCGGCATCAACATCCTTGTTTGGATTGTCGGTACAGGTACTCTTCTGGCAGGAGTAATAGGCATCAGCAACATTATGATGGTAACAGTCAAAGAACGCACGAAAGAAATCGGCGTCCGCCGTGCATTAGGCGCCAAGCCGGCAAACATCATCGTGCAAGTAATGAGCGAAAGCCTCCTGCTTACTTCAATGGCCGGGCTAACCGGACTCAGCCTCGGCGTCTTCATCCTCGATGGAGTTAACCGCCTGATGGAAGCTGCAGCCGCCGGCCCATCATCATCGAATGAAAGCTTCTTCAAGAACCCCGAAGTCAGCATCAATGTAGCCATCATAGCCACTGTCATCATCCTGTTAAGCGGCCTCTTCGCCGGTCTAATCCCTGCTTGGCGAGCCATGCAGATTAAAGCAATTGACGCAATAAGAGAAGAATAATCAACGAATCAAGAATAAAACAAATTTAAAATACCCAATCATGAAAAAGCGTTTATGGAAAAAAATCCTCCGCACATTCTTTATAACCCTCATCGGGATAACAGTACTAGGCACCTTCTTTTTCTTATGGAAAAAGGCGCAACCAATCATCACTGTATATGAAATAGAAACACCAAAGCGCGACACGATCGAAACGAAAACAGTCGCCACCGGAAGCGTCGAACCTCGATACGAAGTCCTCATCAAGCCACAAATCTCAGGCATCATATCCGAACTCCTCAAAGAAGCCGGACAAATGATTCGCGAAGGCGACATCATCGCCCGAATTAAGGTCATACCGGAAATGGTTCAGCTCAACAGCGCCGAATCAAGAGTTAACGTTGCCAACATTACGCTCCGGCAAGTCGAAGAAACATTCAACCGCGATGAAGCCCTGTTCAAACAAGGCGTCATCTCCCGCGAAGACTTCAACCTCTCCAACGCCAACTACCTCAAAGCAAAAGAAGAAGTAACCAATGCACAAAACGCTCTTGAAATCATACGCGACGGCATCGCACGAAACTCTAAAGTAACCAGCACCACCCAAATCCGCAGCACTATCGCAGGCATGGTTCTCGACGTCCCCGTCAAAGTCGGCAACTCCGTCATACAATCCAACAACTTCAACGACGGAACAACCATCGCCTCTGTCGCCAACATGAACGACATGATCTTCAGAGGCAACGTTGATGAAACCGAAATAGGCCGCATCCGCGAAGGAATGTCCATCAAACTCACAGTCGGAGCCATGGAAAGCCGCGAATTTGACGCAATCCTCGAATACGTCTCGCCAAAAGGAGTTGACAAAAATGGCTCTATTCAGTTCGAAATAAAAGCCGCCATCACTATTCCACCAGACGCCTTCATCAGAGCCGGATACAGCGCCAACGCATCCATCGTACTCAACCGGGCGGAAAACATACTGAGCATCCCCGAAAGCGCAATAGAATTTAGCGGAGACTCAGCCTTCGTTCACCTGCTCACAGCCGAAACACCCACTCAAACCTTCGAGCGCCGACAAATCACAACAGGCCTCTCCGACGGCATACGAATAGAAGTCAAAGAAGGACTCACTATCGACGACAAAATCAGAGGCGCCGCCATCGACCCCAAATCAGCAAAAGCTAAAACAAATAACACATGAGTAACAGGATAGTCATAACCGCCGCAGCTCTCGCCATTACCATCGCCACACATGCACAACCATCTGCATGGACGCTGGAGAACTGCATCAAGCAAGCCATAGCCAACAACATCGACCTGAAACAGCGCATACAGGAACTGGAGCAGCGCGACATAGAAAAGAATACCGCTCAAAACAGCTGGCTGCCTGCAATCAACGCCGGCATTGGTCAAAACTTCGACTTCGGCCGCTCTCCATCAAAAGATGGCGTCATACTCGACCGAACCTCAGCAAATACATCAGCATCACTCCAACTCAACATGCCTCTTTTCGACGGATTCCGAACGCCGAATGACATCGCCGCACGCAAGCTCAACCTCGCCGCAGCCTCCGAATCCCTCGCAAAAGCAAAGGACGACCTAGCCGTTGGCGTCGCATCATACTACCTACAAGCTCTGTACAACAAAGAAATACTGGCTATCGCCGAGCTGCAGAAAACCCTGGTCGCCAGCCAGGTCGCCAAAACAGAAGCCCTGGTCAACGCCGGCAAAGTCCCCCTCTCACAGCTATACGACATCAAAGCTCAAGCAGCCAAGGACGAAGTCACACTCACCGACGCACGCAATAACGTCAAACTGGCACTGCTCAACCTCGCACAGCTGCTAGAACTGGAACGCACAGGCGCAGACTTCGACATCATCACGCCAGAACTCAAGGCAGACATGCCTGACAACACATCCATCACCCCACCAGAAGCCATCTACGAAAGCGCCCTCATCATCAAGCCGCAAATAAAGGAACAAGACCTGCTGCTTGAAAGCCGAAAGAAAAGCCTCAAAGTCGCACAATCAGCCTACTACCCACAACTCAACCTCAACATGAGTTACAGCAATGGATACTATCACTATTCAGGAACAGACGTCCTCAACGTCAATTTCGGCGACCAGCTCAAGCAAAACGAACGCAAAACCATCGGCATGAGCCTCAACATCCCAATATTCAACCGCTACCAGACGCGCAACAACGTCCGCTCAGCACGTGCAGCCATCATCACACAGGAACTGCTGGCCGAAAACGCCAAGAAAACACTATACAAAGAAATACAGCAAGCCTATTTCAACGCCGCATCAGCACGCGAAAAACACGCCTCCGCCGCACGCTCCGTCGAAGCCGCCAAAGAAGCCTTCTCATACGCCGAAGAACGCTACGCCACCGGCAAAAGCACCGTCTTTGAATACAACGAATCAAAGACAAAATACGCCCAAAGCCTATCAGAGCAGGCTCAAGCAAAATTCGACTACATATTCAGGAAAAAGATTCTAGACTTCTACGGCGGCATCCCCTTCAGCCTTTAACATCACGCAAGGCGCCTGCCCGCGGCTGTGAACTTTCACCATCCATACAAAACTCCCCAAAACGCCACAAACGCTTTTTACCGGCAGCCGGCCCCCACCCTGCCCGACTTCGCCATCAGCCGCATCTCCTTTCCGAATATCCAACATGCCTCCGGAACGCTGCCGACACCGGCGGCACATCTCACTAACGTTAGTGATGGCACGTCACTAACACTAGTGACGATGTCCCACTAACGTTAGTGACGACTCATCACTAACCCCAGTGACGATGTCCCACTAACGTTAGTGACGACTCATCACTAACCCCAGTGACGATGTCTCACTAACGTTAGTGGCGACACCTCACTAACTCCAGTGACGATGCCCCACTAACACTAATGATGAAAGACCAACTAAAAATGACAAATAAGCCCGCATCGCCAGGAGCAAACGGTTAACAGGCGAAAGCCCCCGGCAAACGCAGCTTGACAAGCTTAAATATGGAATTTCCGTCTCGCCGCATCCTCAATTACAGAGGCAATTTCGTCAATGCCGATTGTTGAGGAATTGAGACACAAGTCGTATGATGCAGCCATTCCCCATGTCTTATCAGAGAAGAAATGATAATACTCGGCACGCTTTTTGTCTATACGCTCGATTTGCGCCATAGCCTTCTTGTCGGAAATGTTAAGCTCAGTGGCTACACGCCTTATACGGTCAGGCATTGCGGCCGCCACGAATACGCGCAGGCATCGCGGATGCTCGCGGAGGATATAGTCGGCGCAGCGGCCGATAAAAATGCAGGAGGATTTCTCCGCCAGCTCGCGAAGGACGTCGCTCTGAATCTTGAAAAGAGCCTCTGCACCAAAGTAGGGGTTATTACCGGCCAGGTAGAAATAATCTGCTGCAAAGGTGAACCGACCGGTTTCGTCAGCGCGTTCAAAGAGTTCCTTGCAGAGGCCACTCTCTTTTGCGGCAATTTGAATAAGCTCCTTGTCATAACAAGGAATGTCGAGGCGTTGCGCCAGCCTTTGACCGGTCAGTTTACCGCCGCTACCGAGCTGCCTTCCGATTGTGATAACGTAATTCATATTGTGATATTAAATAAAAGGGTGATGAATCATAATGATATTCGCCTAGCCGAGCGTCCGCTGCTTCCGTAACTCAAGGGTAAGCAGAACGAAGGCGAGGATAACGGATATGCCGTCAGATATGGTCATGCTTGCCCAAACGCCGGTTATACCCCAGTAGCGCGGGAGGATAAGGAGGATGGGGATGAGGAAAACAATCTGCCGGGTGATGGAAAGGATAATCGACTTGTTCGCCTTCCCTATGCTCTGGAAGAACGCGGAGCTTACCATCTGGAATCCAACCAGCGGAAAGAAGGCGAACACCCATCTCAGGCCGTTTGCAGCTATGCGAATCAGTTCCTCCTGCGTAGTGAAGACAGAGGCAACGGCCGTCGGAAAGATTTCGACGACTGCAAAGCCCGCAAGCATGACGATGGTTGCGAAGAGAATGGTTTTCTTTAAAACCGCAAGCACCCGCGGATAGAGGCGAGCACCGTAATTATAACCGGCAATAGGTTGCATGCCCAGGTTTAAGCCCATGACAATCATGACAAAGAGGAAGGCTACACGATTAACTATACCGTAAGCCCCGACAGCGAGGTTGCCTCCTTCCCGTATAAGCTCGTGATTGATGAGGACGACGATGAGGCAGCTGGCGGCATTCATGAGGAACGGGGCCATGCCAATGGCGAAAGAATCCTTGACAATGCTGCGCTTCAACCGGTATATGCCTTTCTTCCAATGGATAAAAAAGTTCTTATCGCTGAAAAGCTTGATTTGCCATTGCATAACAACAACCTGAGCTATAATCGTCGCAAAGGCTGAACCCTTAATCCCCCAGTGGAAAACGAAAATGAAGAGAGGGTTAAGAACGAGGTTAATCAAAACCGTATAGATCGTTGCCATCATTGCTATGCGAGGCTTGCCGGCAGAACGGATAAGTGCATTAAGACCAAAGTACATGTGGGTAGCTACATTGCCCAGAAGTATAATGAACATGAAATCATACGCATAAGGCAGCACTTCAGCGTCCGCTCCAAAGAAGATGAGTATGGGTTTCAGAAAGACGAGAGCTACAACAGAGAAGGCAATGCCCATAATCAGGTTCAGGCTAAGGACGTTGCCAAGGATATTATTGGCCGTATCATAATCTTTTTGCCCCAGCCTTATGGAGAGCAAAGTCGAAGCTCCTGCACCGACAAGCGAGCCGAAGGCCGCGCCAAGGTTCATAAACGGGAAGGCGATAGCCAGGCCGGAGAGAGCCAGATGACCCACGCCGTGTCCGATGAAAACACTGTCTGTGATATTATAGATAGAAGAGGCCGTCATTGCGATAATTGTCGGAATGGCATACTGCACGAGCAATTTGCCGATACGCTCCGTGCCTAAACTATTGGGTGCGCTGTTATTCATTTAATTATTTATTATGCTTTGATTGTTTGAACTGCAAATTTAGGCATTTGAGAATGAATTGTATGAAGTAAGGGTTGCCGCTGGTCAAAAAAAGGGAAACGTCAATATGAAGTAGCGAAATACGTAAAGATGACTAAGCTTGACGAAGGGATGAGCAGAAATATACAGACGGCCGGAATAAGATTCTTGACAGTTATCCTGTAAACCATAGTTCAGAATAAACTGGACATTTCCATGAATGAAATCCTCTGAAATTGTTGAAAATAATATTGGGGTAAGCGTATGTGCCGGAAACAAAAAAGCGAGAGCCTCGAACTTCTATTCCCAAAAGACTTCGGGCATCAAAAGGGATGCACTGACCCTCCAGCATGACTTTCCGAACATCAAATGTGATTCTCGGAGAATCAACGTCGATACTCCGAGAATCACGCTTGACTCTCGGAGAGTCTCCGTCGATTCTCAAAGAATCACCGTTGATTCTCCGAGAGTGTATGATCGATTCTCCGAGAATCACGCTTGACTCTCAGAGAGTCTCCGCCGATTCTCCGAGAATCACGCTTGACTCTCAGAGAGTCTCCGTCGATTCTCGGAGAATCACCGTTGATTCTCCGAGAGTCACGTTTGATTCTCAGAGTATCAACGGTGACACTCGGAGAGTCACGCTTGATTCTCCGGGAAACCGCACCTTTGGAAAAAATGTAATATCGGTATCCAAATGGATATAGAAGAGGTAATGTTTCTTTTATTCCGGTAAAATATCATACGGCTATAAGCAAAGCATTTAATGAATACGGGAATTTAGTTCTACCATATATTAATGGCGCAAATGATCGATTAATATATAATTCCCCTTTTCAATCGGGAGCATCTGTATATGATAAACAAACATCAAAAGTAAAAGAATATCATCCCCAAAAGTCGTTTCATTTCAAATAAGGTGAAGCAAATAAAAGGAACAAATCGTTCGGGAATATTTAAGTCTGAATGTCTATCTGCAAAATTTAAAGAAGTATATTACGCTCCGGCAAATAAAGTGTATTATTGAATACAGTATAATAAAAAAGAATCTTAACGGATTTCAGAGAACGTTATTTAATGCTCTTCGTCTTTGAAGATATTATTTATTTCTATTTGCAGAACGAAGATGAAAATATGTGTTTAGGAGCAATCAATATCAGTCGATTTGTAAAATAATGTATTATTACCGCCGGACGCCTCCGCGAAGCCATTCCCCGTCTCCCTTCCCTCTGCGTGGGCAGCGATATGGGATTTTTTTATTCGAGACACGTTAATATTTGTTTATATTATTAATTTATCATTTCTTTGTGCTGATATGAAGAATCTGAGACTTGAATGAAAGCCATATTCAACAATATAAATAATAAAGACACCTCCCCAATAATTTATATGCGCGTGCTCATGCGCGAAAAACCTATTACGGAGGCGTTACATAATAATACCTCTACTGGGATAAGCATGGATTTAATAACCGTCTGCATGAAGGAGAGCATCCTTTCGCGGACAATGTTTAATATATAACTCTTATCAATCAATGAAAAACAACAGAAGTTTTTTTAAAGACCTCCCGTTGGCGAACAACAAATGCGCAATGTGGAGGAGTATGATGCGGAAGGCAGCTTGCGGCATTATCGTCGCCGCTCTTTCGCTTGGTAACATAATGTATGCGGACGAAGGCGGTGCGCCGGTCATCCAGCAACAGGGCAAGCGCATTGCCGGTACGGTGCTGGACGAAAACGGCGAGCCAATCATTGGCGCCAACATTATGGAGAAAGGCACGTCCAACGGAACAATCTCCGACATGGACGGCAAGTTTACAATCAACGTCCAGCAGGGCGCCAGCCTGACAATATCCTACATCGGATACGTCACGCAGGAAATAACCGTCGGCTCGCAAACGTCCATCACCGTCCGCTTGTCGGAAGATGCCAAGACATTGGGCGAAGTCGTCGTTCTCGGTTATGGCGCACAGGCTCGCAAGGCTGACCTCTCTGCTTCCATCGGAACAATCTCCAACATCGAAGCAGTAAAGCAACGCCCAGCAACCGGAGTTGCCGCCATGCTGCAAGGACAAATCCCAGGCGTTACCGTTCGTAACGAAACAGGTAATCCCGGCAGCGGTCCAAGTATAGTTATCCGCGGAAAAGGATCGAGGAAGGATGAAGGCGTCCTTACCGTTGTCGACGGAGTACCGGGCGGAAACTATGTTGTCGATGAAATAGAGAACGTAGTCGTATTAAAGGACGCGGCATCGGCAGCTATCTACGGAGCGCAGGCAGGATCGGCCGGCGTTATTCTCATCACGACAAAGAAGGCAAAGAAAGGTGATGTCCAGGTTTCCTACGATGGAACCTTCGGAGTAAACTCGCCTTACAACCTTCCACAGTCGCTTACCGCCGAAGAGCAGATACAAGTCCGCACGGCATCGCACGCGGCTGCCGGCGCATCGCTTCCTCCGGGATGGAACCCGGCGCTGAACCCCGACATCGCCACAACGAGAACGGACTTTGTCAACCTTGTATTCCGCAATGCCCTCTTCCAAAGACATACTGTCGGACTTAGCGGTGGAACGGACGCGATGACAAACCGCCTTACCTTTAGCGCCATCAACAACGAGGGAACTATTCTCAGCACATACAGCAAAAACATGCAGATACGCTACAACGGAAGTTTCCAGCCTGTCAAATGGGTTAAGGTAAGCGAAGACGCATATTTCGTTACTTATTCCAGCCACGGAACAACTGCTGCCAACGGCTACGACGGAACTCTCCAGCGTGCTCTCAACATGCCGAGAAGCGCGGCAGCCTATAATCCCGACGGAACAATAGGCGGCGTCAGCACAATGGACCAGGCGTACATCGACAAGTACGGACAATTCTCCGGTATACACGGCGATATTATGAGTCCTCTCCGCGGACTTATTGATAATACCGAAACACGCAGGCCGATCGAAGTCCGCTCATCTACCTTCCTTGAAATATCAAATATCATTGAAGGATTGAAGCTCACCAGCCGATTCACTTACCATTTATATGATAATCTCGAAAAGATATTCGAGCCGATTGCTCCGGAGCCGGGCAAACCGAGAATGGGAAATACATTATCATATAAACGCAACCGCGATACCGACTGGAACAGCGAAACAACGCTGAACTTCGATCGCACATTCGACAAGCACTCCGTCGGCGCTCTCGC
>JAIRPK010000040.1 GCA_031257015.1 Tannerellaceae bacterium | reverse complement strand
ACTTTGCCGAGAAATCCGGTTTTGGCAAAATTTTTCCGTTTGGCAAAACTTTGTGAAAGCGCAGGTTACGGATTTGACAGAATGTTGCAATGGAAAAAGCAAACAGGAAATGAAGTCCTTTTTGAAACCACTATCGACAAAACGAAATTTACTTTTATGCTTGATACCACAAAAGCAATCGGAGAAGAAAGTGGTATGATAGGTGGTATGGAAGATGAGAAAAGTAGTACGATTGAGAGCAAAAGCAGTACGAAAATAAAAACGGTTGATAAAACAACCAGAAAACAACCAGAAAACAACCAGAAGAAATAAAGGCATTAATTATAGAATTGATTAAATCTAACAATAAAATTTCTCGTTCGGAAATGATTGAACAACTAAACATTACAGAAGGAAGTTTGCGACACCATTTGGAACAACTCAAAAACAACGGCATTATCCGCCGAGATGGTGCAGATAAAGGTGGTAAGTGGGTAATAATCAAAATAGATTGAATCTGATTATTTGTACCATATTTGCGACATAAGTTTATAAAATACTGAATGTCAATAGCAAATACTTTTGAGGAAGTGAAGTAAAATAAATATACACAGCGAACGAGAGCCGTAGCAAGATGAATGTTTTGCTGCGGCTTTTGTTGTTTACCCAGGACTAGGGATATACTTTTATTCAATTCTTTTATGTTTGTTCATGATAGATTTAATTATTCCCGTTCCCGAATACACAAAAGATACCATGGAGACATTCCCGGTCTTTCCCTTCGCCAGACAAATCTTCCGCCTCGTTACAAGTGCATTAACCACAGTTAAGCACTAATCTTCATGGCGACGGAGGCAATCCTCATCTGCCTTAAAGGCGACCGGAAAAAAGCATATATTTGTCCGAATAAATTTAAAAAGAGACTCATGAATAGAATAACATCACTTTTCCAGACAAAAAGAAGAAATATCCTCTCGGTTTATTTCACCGCCGGGTATCCCAAGCTGAACGATACGCTGGACATTCTAAATACACTGCAGGCCAAAGGCATTGACATGGCGGAAATAGGGATCCCGTTCTCCGACCCAATGGCCGATGGGGCAGTCATACAAGCCTCGTCAAACAAGGCTCTGCGTAACGGGATGACGCTAAAGCTCCTGTTTCAGCAATTGGCCGATATGCGTCGTGAAGTGCATATTCCAGCGCTTCTGATGGGCTATCTCAACCCTATTATGCAATATGGATTTGACGCTTTTTGTCGTGACTGCGCCGCTGTCGGCATTGACGGAGTGATTATCCCTGATCTTCCCTTTGCCGACTATATGTCCGCCTATAAGGCAACGGCAAGTCGCTACGACATAAAAATGGTGATGCTGATAACGCCCGAAACATCCGACGAGCGCATCCGCCTTATCGACGAGCACACGGACGGTTTCATTTATATGGTGTCAAGCGCATCCACCACCGGAGCGCAACAGAGTTTCGACGAGACTAGGCAGACTTATTTCCGCCGTATCAATGCCATGAACCTGCGCAACCCCCGTCTCGTAGGTTTCGGAATAAGCAACCGTGCGACCTTTGAAGCCGCTGCCGCCCATTCGTCCGGAGCTATAACGGGGAGCAAGTTCATCCAGCTGCTCGAATCCGAACCTTGCATCGACCAGGCAGTCGATAAGCTACTCGCTCAGTTGGAACTAACAGTTGACAAAAACATTTGACGTATGATTCTCAATGAACGCACCGAGCGTCGCACCAATGCCCTTAACGCCGCACGCATGATGATGACCGCGGCACGCACCGCCCCCAAAGGCAAAGGCATGGACATTATAGAAGTATCCATTGCCACGGACGACGACATCCTGCGCCTGTCCGAAAAACTATATCAACTGTCCGACGAAATGCAGCACCCATTCATGAAGCGCGACGCCGCCAACATTCTCAATGCCGAAGCCGTGTTGCTGATCGGCACGCGCACGCATACGCACGGCCTGAACTGCGGGCATTGCGGCTATTCCACATGCGCTGGGAAGCCCCTTCCCGTTCCATGCGCTCTTAATACCGTTGACGTTGGCATTGCCCTCGGATCGGTATGTGCCATGGCTGCCGATTTGCGGCTTGATACTCGCGTGATGTTCAGCGCCGGCTTGGCCGCTCAGAAGTTAGGCTACCTGGGCGACAGCCATACGGTTTTCGCTCTTCCGATAAGTATATCATCGAAGAATACGTTCTTTGACAGAGGGTGATGATTGTTTACAATGCACGCCGCTGACAAGTCGCAGATGTTTCTTATGTTTACGAACAAATAAAAGCTCTTAATGACTAAACAGAGGATTATGGGATTAGGATCATGGGCGATGTTGACGCTTTATCTATGTTATTACATGGCGGCGACATCGTTTTATCATGTGCATTATTACGGTAATGTGCGCGTGGTTCATTCTCATATATGCTTTGTCTGGGATATGGATGGCGAGCGCATGGCGACGCATCAGCATACGCAGGCGCAGCTACGGTCTATTGCCTCGTTGATGGACATTGTGCTGGCTGGGGTAGCACTCTTCACCTTGTGTTTTGCAGCCATGACGACAGGTCGGCTGTATATACAGCCGGTGGACAGGGACACTTGCGAACGCATATTCCACAAGCCTGTACGTGCTCCACCGTTTTGACATTGTAATAATATATGTGTAATTATTTTGTCGGGGGTGGAGAAACCGTCCCCGCATTAATGTTTCATTATAAAACTTATGTACATGTCAATAAAAAACCTTTTATTATTCATAGCCGCTGCAACAATATATTCCTGCAGCAGCAACAATCGCACAGACAGCGCTGAGCAGAAAACATTCACGACAGAAGGCGAGTACATCTCAGTGTCATCCACATCCCCCATCCTCCAAAACATCCAGATAGAAGAAGTCGCCACGACTGACTATAAAGTCTCATTCACCACATCGGGCGTAGTCCGCGCCATTCCTTCGCGCTATGCCGAGATAGGCTCGCCATTTGCCGGCAGAGTAGTGAAGTCGTTCGTCAAGCTCGGTCAGAAAGTATCGTCCGGCAGTCCCGTCTTTGAGATTCACTCCCCATCGTTCTATGAAACATGCAAGCAGTATCAGCAGGCCAAGCAAGAGATGGAATTGGCGCTGAAGAGCCTGAACAGAGAACGCGACCTCCGTTCCAACGGCATAGGCTCCGTCAAGTCGCTGGAAGAAGCCGAAGTCAATTACGAACTGCAGAAGCAGGAGTATGAACTGGCCGTCGCCGCCCTCGACGTATATCAGATTAAAACAGAAGAGATCAGTCAGGGTCTCCCGCTCATCATCCGCTCGCCCATAGCCGGAGAGGTGGTGAAAGAACATATCGTCACCGGGCAGTATATCCGAGAGGATGCAGATGCGCTCGCCATTGTCGCCGACCTCGGCAAAGTCTGGGTCTCGGCGCATGTGAAGGAGAAAGACATCCCCTTCGTGCGGCAGGATGCAGAGATTGAGATTGCCCTAATCGCCCTTCCTGAACGGAAGATTAAGGGGACGATATACCATATAGGCGACTTGCTTGATGAAGATACACGCTCGGTCGAGGTCATGATCGAGTGTGACAATCCCTCCCTGACAATGAAACCGGCTATGTACGGGACAGTGACGTTCACCAACGTGCCCATGAAAACCATTGCCGTCCCCCGCTCGGCGGTATTGCAGAGCGAGGATGAGCGTTACGTGCTGGTGAGCGATGGAGAGAACCGCTTCCGCAAGGTTGCTATAACGGTAGCTTCCGAGGAGAAGTCAGGCCTCGTGCCCGT
Source organism: Tannerellaceae bacterium (assembly GCA_031257015.1). Classification (GTDB taxonomy): domain Bacteria; phylum Bacteroidota; class Bacteroidia; order Bacteroidales; family Tannerellaceae; genus DFXE01. The sequence goes on along the minus strand of JAIRPK010000040.1, from coordinate 129,935 downwards.
CCTTAGCGGTGTTAAAGCCGGAGATCGCATCGTTAGCAAGGGCGCGTTCTACTTTATTAATGCCCGTTGAGCCATGTTGAAGAAGATTATTAATGTCGCGATAGAACGTCGCGGGCTGATGCTCGTGCTGTTCATCTTCCTTGCCCTCATCGGTTATTATTCCTGGTCGCAGCTGGCCATTGACGCCTATCCCGACATTGCGGATGCAAGCGTGCAGATAGTCACGCAAGTCCCCGGCCTTGCCGCAGAGGAGATAGAACAACAGATCACCATCCCGGTCGAACGAGCCATGAGTGGCCTTCCCCGCATGAACGTAATGCGAAGCAAGAACACGTTCGGCCTGTCAACCGTCATCCTCGTGTTTGACGACGGCGTTGACGACTATTGGGCGAGGCAGCGAGTGCAGGAAAGGCTTAAAGGCGTTGAGCTTCCTTACGGAGCCATACCGGAGCTTAATCCGCTGACATCCCCCACGGGCGAGATATTCAGATACGTGGTTGAGAGCGACCGCCTCGACCTTCGCGAACTCACCGATCTGCACAAGTGGGTCATCATTCCACGCATCAAGCAGGTGACAGGCGTGGCGGATGTAAGCAACTACGGCGGTATAACGACGCAGTATCAGATAGCCATCGATCCCCGCAAGATGGACGACTATGGCCTCTCCCTCGCCGACATAGCCGAGCAGGTTGAGAAGAACAACGGCAATGCCGGCGGAAGCATGATTAGCCAGGGCGATCTCAGCTATGTTGTCCGCGGCATCGGCCTTGTGAAAGACCTTGACGACCTGGGGCATATTGTGCTGAAGAGTGTTAACGGCGTGCCCGTCTATCTGAGTGACATCGGCACGCTTCGATACGGCAATCTTGAGCGCAAAGGCGTGCTGGGATTCCTTGATGATACACGCGACTACTCCGACGCTGTTGAGGGCATCGTCCAGCTGCTACGCGGCGAGAACCCCTCGCACGTGTTGACGGGAGTGCATCAGGCAGTTGAGGAGCTGAACAGCGAGATTCTGCCGGAGGGCACTCGCATACACCCGTTTATGGACCGGACGGAGCTGGTCAACATGACGCTCCGCACCGTCTCGCATACGCTGCTCGAAGGCATGTTGCTTGTTGTCCTTGTCCTGATCATCTTCCTGGGCAGCTGGCGGGGAGCGCTGCTGGTGGCGCTGACCATCCCGTTTGCCCTTCTCATAGCGTTTATGCTTATGCACTTCACTGATATACCGGCCAATCTGCTGTCTCTCGGAGCTATTGACTTCGGCATAATCGTCGATGGCGCCATAGTCATGATGGAAACCATATTAAAGAAGCGTGAGAGCGCTCCTGGCGAGCTGTTGGATGAGAAGAGCATAATCGGTAGAGCCATCGAAGTTGCCCGCCCGATCTTCTTCGCCACGCTCATCATCATAACTGCCTATATGCCGCTCTTCGCCTTTGAGCACATTGAGCGGAAGCTCTTCACCCCGATGGCATACACGGTCGGCTATGCCCTGGCCGGCGCCCTGCTTGTTGCCCTGTTGCTGATTCCCGGACTGGCCTTCTATGCCTATCGCGTGCCGCGCAAGCTTTACCATAACCGTTGGCTGGAGAAGCTGTCCGAAGCTTATCACCGCCAGTCCATTCGCCTGCTCAATAAGCCGCGGCGCGTATGGATACCGTTGGCTGTTACTCTTGCTGCAGCTGTGGTTCTCAGCTTTACGGTCGGCAAGGACTTTCTCCCTCCGCTGGACGAAGGTTCGATATGGGTGCAGGTGCAGCTTCCTCCGGGAATATCGATCGAGAAGGCGAAGGAGATGGGGGCCGAGCTTCGCTCAACATTAAAGGAGTATGACGAGGTGTCTTACGTCATGACCCAGGTTGGCCGCGACGATGAAGGCGCTGAAGCGTTCTCCCTTTCCCATATCGAAATAAGCGTCGGCCTCAAGCCATATTCAACATGGAAGAGCGGGCGTCGCAAGGCCGATCTCGTTGAGGATATGTCCGCCCGCCTTGCCCGTTTGCCCGGATATTCGACGGGCTTCTCTCAGCCTATTATTGACATGGTTATGGACCTCGTTGCCGGCACGCACAGCGACCTTGCCCTCCGCATATACGGCGATGACATGGGTGAGACGCGCCGCCTTGCCGACGGTATTGCCGATATTCTCCGCGATATACCTGGGGCGGCTGACGTGGCCGTTGATCAGGAGCCTCCCCTCCCGCAGCTGCAAATCATAGCGGACAGGGAACGGATTGCGCAGTACGGGTTGAACGTCAGTGACGTGACTGATTTGATTGAGCTTGCCATTGGAGGAACGGCCATTTCCCAGGTCTATGTCGGCAGCAAGACATACGACGTTACGTGCCGCTTCGACGACAGTAGTCGCAACTCTCCGGAAAAGATCGGCAACCTGTTGCTGACCGCCTCTTCTGGCGTTAAAATACCGTTGTCGCAGGTGACGGATATACGGATGACGACCGGCGCCAGCTACATCTCTCGCGAGATGGGACAACGGTATCTTATCATCCGTGTCAATCTTCGCGGTGTGGATCTGACGCGCTTCCTTGCCGATGCCAACCGTGCGATAGCCGAGCGCGTCACGTATAATCGCGACAGTGTCCGCCTCCACTGGGCCGGGCAGCTGGAGAACAGGGACAGGGCTTACAGCCGCCTGGGCGTCGTCATTCCCATTGCCCTTGGCGTGATGCTTTTGCTGCTTTTCGGAGCGACCGGCAAATTCCGCCAGGCGGCCTTGATGATGAGCATCGTGCCCCTGGCCGTCTTTGGGGGTATGCTGGCGCTTAACGTTCGTGGCATGACGCTCAACGTGTCCTCTGCCGTAGGCTTCATTGCCCTGATTGGCGTCAGCATCCAGAATGGGGTCATCATGATTTCGCACATCAATGACCTTCGCAGGCAGGGATTGCCGCTGGCTGATGCGGTCGCCAATGGCAGTCGCCACCGCTTTCGTCCGGTGCTTATGACGGCCTCCGTAGCCATCCTCGGCTTGCTTCCGGCGTCTGTCAGCACGGGCATAGGTTCGGACGTTCAGCGCCCGCTTGCGACGGTTATCGTTTATGGTCTGCTTTTCGCCACTGCCATAACGCTGTATGTCCTTCCCGCCCTTTATTATATGGTTGAGAAGGGTAGGGGAGAGAGGCGCTGATGATTGTGGCTGCCGGTTTTCATTTATCAGTTGTCGGTTGGCGACTGTGCAGTCGTGAGTTGCCGACTGGTCAGTCGTTGGTTGCCGACTGTGCAGTCGTTGGTTGGCGACTGGTCAGTCGTGAGTTGCCGACTGTGCAGTCGCGGGTTGCCGACTGGTCGTGAGGCTTTTTTGATACTGTTCGTGGGATGGCAGTTGCTCTGCGGCTGGCGGCATGAACTGTGCGGATGGTCATGAGGATGTTTTAATATTGAGAATGAACCGTAATTTTGCATGTCGAACAGGCATGAATATAAATATGTAATAAATAGTAAATAAATAATTGGAATTATCAAATAATATGAATAAGTCAGTGATAAACAAGTCTGCCGGATGGCTAATGATACGAGTGGCGATGGCGCTATACATATATATATGTGTGTGCGCGAGTGCCTCGGCGCAGTTTTCCACTCTTGCCTATCGCACGTATATGGACAAGGTTGTTGAGAACAACAGGGGCTATGCGGCGGAGAAGCTTAACGTCAGTGTGTCGGATGCTGAGCTTGCGGCCGCGAAGGTGTTCAACGACCCGTCCTTGTCGGTCGAGTATGCGAATAATGATGACAGTCGCATGAAGATGGGTCAGTCCGTCGCCGTTGAGCTGGGCAAGACGTTCAGCCTGGGCAAGCGTGGGGCGAATATAGAGCTTGCGCGTAGTCAAAAGGCGCTGGATGCAGCCCTTTTGGAGGACTATTTCCACAGTCTTCGCGCGGAGGCGTCGCTGGCCTGGCTTGAGGCATTGAAGCAGGCGGAGCTGTACAAGGTTAAGGAGAATACTTATGAGCAGATTCGCCGCCTTGCCGAGGCGGACAGCATCAAGTATTCGCTTGGCGAGATAGGCGAGATAGATGCTATTCAGACGAAGCTTGAGGCCAGCATGGCCTATAACGACATATTGCAGGCGTCCGCCGAGCTGCATAATTCGTTTGCTGCTCTTGAGCTGTGGACAGGTGGCGGCGACAATGCGCTTTACCGTCCGTCCGGCGAGCTTCATGCCTCTCCCCGCGCGTTCGATTTGGGGTGGCTTCAGCAGACGGCTCTTGACAATCGCGCTGACCTGGCTGCCGCCCTTAAGAACGTGGATGTAGCTCGCAAGGCGCTCACTGTAACCCGTCGCGATCGGCGGACGGACTTCGATCTTGCGCTTGGTTATAACTATAATACGGAGGTGAAGAACAGTATTGCCCCTGCCCCTCGCTTCAGCGGCCTGACGGTCAGTGTCGGCATTCCGTTGCGCCTGTCGAATGTCAATAAAGGCGCCGTCCGTGCTGCCGAGCTTCGCATGAAGCAAGCCGAGTTTAATTATGAGCAGGCGGAGCTTGAGGTGCTCAATTCGGTCGCCCGTAACCTCCGGACGTATACATCGTTCGAGGAGCAGGCTCGTCGCTACGACAATGGTTTGCTGAAGGATGCACAGACCGTGATGGAGGGCAAGATATACAGCTATAACCGTGGCGAGACCACGCTGCTGGAAGTCCTTGATGCACGCAGGACATACGACGATGTCCGCACGGGGTATATCGAGACGCTCTGCAATGCGACGGCTGCTCTGATAGCCCTTGAGCGCTCGGTCGGCCTCTGGGATATAGAGTTTTAAGACATTCGGGGGATTGTGGCTGTTAAAATCAAGTATGCTGCATTCCCCTGCTTGTTGCAAAGGCAGGAAAAAGGACTACTTTTGTAAAAAATACAGCATAAAACATGATAGAATCAATGACCGGATTCGGCAAGGGAACAGTCGAACTCGAAGACAAGAAAATAACAGTAGAGATAAAGGCCTTAAACAGCAAGCAATTTGATCTTTCCACCCGTATTCCACATTTATATAAGGAGAAGGAGATGCAAGTACGTAGCCTGTTGATGTCCGAGCTTGAGCGTGGGAAGGTAGACTTAACCATTCAGGTGGAGTATATTGGCAAGGAGTTGCCGACGCAGATCAACCGCCGGATGCTGGAGAACTACTATTGCAGGATCAAGGACTTGTCTGCCTCATTGGGCATATCCGAGCCGGCGGATTGGTTTTCGCTTCTTGTCCGTCTGCCGGAGGTTATACAGAATGATACGAGCGAGGCAGATGAGCAGGAGTGGGAAGCCATCCGCCGTTTAATAATCTCTGCGATAAGCCGGTTGAAGGAGTTTCGCGTGCAGGAGGGTCAAATGCTTTACAATTTCTTCGTTCTGAAGATCAATACCCTTAAAGAGCAGATAAAAGAGATTGAGAAATATGAAGGCGAACGGATAGAAAAGATAAAGACACGCATAATGGAGAACCTTGAGAAAGTGGCCAGTCTGGACTACGACAAAAACCGCTTTGAGCAGGAGATGATATACTATATCGAGAAGCTCGACGTCAATGAAGAGAAGACTCGCCTGCACAACCATCTGGACTACTTTGTCAGCACATTGGATAGCGGGCATGGTCAGGGGAAGAAGCTCGGCTTTATTGCTCAGGAGATCGGTCGTGAGATAAATACGCTCGGTTCCAAGAGCAATCATGCGGAGATGCAGCAGATAGTTGTCCGCATGAAAGACGAGCTTGAGCAGATAAAAGAACAGGTGTTGAATATCCTTTAAAGATGAGATGAAACAGATCGGTCTCTTTTCCGGCTCCTTCAATCCTGTCCATATAGGTCACTTGGCTTTGGCCAATTGGATAAGCGAGTACGAAGAGATGGATGAGCTGTGGTTTCTCGTCACGCCTCAAAGCCCGATGAAGACGCGCACCGCGATGCTTGATGCAGGAGTACGTTTAGAGATGGTGCGCAGGTCGATAGCCGGCTACCGGAAGTTCAAGGCCAGTGATTTTGAGTTTGCGATGCCCCAGCCGTCATATACGGTCGATACGTTGCGCTGCATACACCAAGCCTATCCCGACGCCAGTTTTCAATTCATCATCGGAGCGGACAATTGGTCAGTCTTTGACAAATGGAAGGACTATCAGGAGATCATCAACAAATATCGCATCTTGGTATATCCCCGCCTGGGATATGACGCTCGAATTCCGGCAGAATATTCAAATGTGCGAAAGGTCAACGCCCCGTTGATAGAGATTTCCTCACTATTCATCCGCGAGGCTCACGAGCACGGCAAAGACGTCCGCTTCTTCATTCCGGAAGGCATACGCGAATATTATTACTGCAGTGATGCGGCAGAAGTGCAATCATGATACATGTAAAAAAAAGAAGTCCCACCTTCTCAGGCAGGACATCTCCTCATGAATGATTATTATTACACAACAAATATTGCACTTGAGGTTTATATGAATTTATCAGTAACCCTTTAAACAAACCGGGGAATCGAGCAAGGTTCCCCGGTTTTTAATTCAATTCTTTCTTTTGTATTCCAAGTTTCACTTCTCCTTTCTGTTTAAGTTAGACATACATTTTAGAGTGTGTTTGCCGCTCAAATAAGAGCCTTTAAATCACACAGCAAAGATATATGTAAACACAATAGAGAAAATTCACGATTGTACTCAAAATATTCACTATCTAATTCATGTTGCTAACTTTTTTTCCCTTTGCATGTACAATCCGATACAATAGGAGCAGAAAAAACTAACAAACAGGTGAAAACCCGAAAACCTCCGCCTTTTGCCGCATCCACCTGCATATAAAAATTGCGGAAAACCCCGAATTAAATCCGAGGCTTCCCGCATCCGTTAAAAGCCCGTCAAAGCTCACCTGTCTCTACTGCTTCTTCCAGCGTTCCAAGCGGCTCATCCCCCTTGTGAAGAGCCATGCGGTGAATTTTGAATGGCCTTTTTCAATCAGGATTTTCCGGCAGAACTCCTGCATCTCCCTGACTGTCCCGTTGAAAGTAAAAGCTCCGTTTTGGTAGCAATAGCTGCAATACATGGTGTTCACGCTGCCGTCAGTGTTTGTTCCACCGCCTTGCGGGTCTTGGCTCATCGGCATACCGCAGCTTTGACACATCTTTTGCTGTTTCTGTTTGTTCATAATGCTGTTATGATTTGTTTCTGTGATCTAAGTAAATTTGATAAGTAAAGAATCATTCCTCCCTGCGTTGCTTGCCACTGCTGCAAACCCGTTTCGTATTTTCCGTCAGGTCAGCGGCAAATTTTTCCTCATCGGGAAAAATACGGATGCGTCCGCCGGTTTTTGTCTCTTTTAGCGTAATTTTTGGCATTTGCGCCTCGAATATTCTGTTTATGTAATCCATTTCGGGTGGATATACATAGAAGAGTTGGCCTTTGGGATAGTTCTGTTCCTTGTGCCATTCCTCAAATTCGCAAAAGAAGCTGTCGTGCTTCGGATATTTCAGCTTGCTGAAGAAATCCCCGTCAATTATTCTCGCAAGCCGGTAAAAACCATGAATTTCCGAGGCAAAGCACTTCTCCAGCTCAGACGCATAAAATTTGCCTTTTTTCTGATGAGCTTTACATAACTCCTGCAAACAATTGTTCGCCTGCTCGGCGTCCCGGTTCACCAGTGCCAGAAAGTATAATACGACATACTTGGCCCAAAGCGTGTGTTTCTTTTCCAGAAAAGAGTTGGCTTTTCCAACAGCCGCACTTTGCTGTTCAAACTCATTATAGTAAAGGACGCGCAACAGATTTGCCGAAACGTCCAAATAAGCGCTGTCATCCGAAAAAAGCGGATTCTCCCTCGGGAAGAGGCAGTCGATAACCTCGAAATCATTACATGCAAATGAACGCGGCGCGTCCCACAAAATGCGAGCGCAACATCCGCCGCTGGCCGTCATACATTGGTTCAACAGGTTCTGCCGCGAGGTTTGATACAAAACATCGTTCAGCATCTTGAAATCGCGGCTTTGAAAGGCGACGAAGAAACCAAACTCTTTCGTAGCATCCAGCAGACTCACATACAATTTCGTCTTTATCATCTCATTCCGCCACTCGTTCTTTTGCAGATGCTCCCGATAAACGCGCCTGTTATCCTCCTCAAAGGCCGTCTGGTCAAGAGGCGGGTAGCGATATTTCCACTCTTTGAGGTTCTCATCGCTCTTTTGTTTGTACAGCTTTATGTACTTCTTCATATTGTCCATATCCTATTGCTTGATTAATGTTCTTACTTGGAACGGTAATTTGTTCATATTTGTGGATTTCGTCAAATCGCTTCGCTTGTCATTTTAATCTCCATTACTCGGCAAAAATTGCAGATGAGCTGTCCGCCTTGCGTTTGATTGCCCCTTCTCGCCACCAGCATTGTAAAACCGGCACGACAAACATCGTCATGCTCTGAATCAACATGCCGCCAAAAGTTGGAATAGCCATCGGAATCATTATGTCCGCGCCTTTGCCGGTAGATGTCAGCACTGGCAGCAGGGCTATGAGCGTTGTCGCCGTCGTCATCGCAGCCGGTCGAACCCGCTTCAGTCCTGCATGAACGACCGCTTCCCTGATTTCTTCGCGCGTTTGCGGCTTGCGTTCGGCGAAAGTGTCATGAATATACGTACCCATCAGCACGCCGTCGTCAGTCGCGATGCCGAACAGGGCGATGAATCCGACCCATACGGCAATGCTCAGGTTAATCGGGTGCATCCGGAACAACTCCCTTATGTTGGCTCCGCCGATGCTAAAGTCCATGAACCACGGCTGGGCGTACAGCCATAGCAGGATAAATCCCCCGGCAAAGGCGACAAAGACGCCGGAGAAATGTATAAGCGATGCCGTCAGCGTCCGGAAGCGGATGTACAAAACCAGCAGAATCGCAATCAGACATAGCGGGATGACGATCATCAGCCGCCTGGCCGCTCTCTGCTGCTGTTCATAATTTCCTGCAAATTTGTACGACACGCCTGGCGGGAGTTGCAGCTCGCCTGATGCAAGTTTGTCTTTCAACATATTGCCCGTTTCCTGCACAACATCTACTTCCGCCCGGCCTGCTTTTTTGTCAAAAATGACATAACCGACGAGAAAAGTGTTCTCGCTCTGAATCATTTGCGCCCCCCTTGTATATTCAATGTCGGCCACTTCGCCGAGCGGGATTTGCGCCCCGTCAGCCGTCGGGACGATAATTCTCGAAAGCGCTTCGGGGTCGTTGCGCAGCTCTCGCGGATAGCGCAGCCTGACGGCATAACGCTCCCGTCCTTCGACCGTTGTTGTCAGCGTCATTCCCCCGATGGCGGACTGTATGATTTCCTGCAAATCGGCGACGGTGATGCCATGCCGCGCCATGCTTCTCCGGTTCAGGCGTATTTCGATGTATGGAGCGCCGACTGCGCGGTCGTAGAACACTGTTGACGGCAGCACTGACGGCGCATCTTTCAGCGCTGCCTCCAGCGCGATGCCCCCCTGCTCAATACTTTCGAGGTCTGGCCCGTATATTTTCAGTCCCATCGCCGCCCTCATCCCGGTCGAGAGCATAACCAGGCGAGCTTCAATCGGCTGCAGTTTCGGCGCCGACGTCATGCCCGGCAGGTGCGATGCGTTAACTATCTCCTGCCAGATGTCGTCCGTATTCTTAATTCGCGGGCGCCATTGACGGAAATACTCTCCTCCGGGGTCTGGGATGAGGCGGTATTGATAACTGTGGATGGGAGAATTGATGAGTGAATCCCAGCTGGCCGTCTCGAATCCTTCTCCTTCGGTTCGCAGCAGGAAGCGGCCTCGGTTCGCCTTGAATTTCATTCTGCGCCCGGCGTTGTCAAGCATATATTCCGGTCGATAGTTAATCGTGTTTTCAAACATTTGCGCCGGTGCGGGGTCGAGCGCCGAATTGACGCGCCCCCATTTCCCGACGCTTGTTTCGACTTCCGGGATAGCGGAGATGCGTTTGTCAATCGCCTCGATCAGGCGCAGATTCTGCTCGATGCCCGTGTGCGGGGCAGTTGTTGGCATTAGCAGAAACGAGCCTTCGTCGAGAGATGGCATAAATTCCGCGCCCATCCCTCTCCATATCCATGTGCCGCAGGCAAGTGTGGCGGCTGGGAGAAGCATAAACAGCCAGCGGTGCGCCAGGCTCCAGCGCAATATTTTCTCATAATATGCGACCAAAGTCCACAGTGCGCCGAGTATTATTCCAATAGAAATGATGACGAAGGCGAGATTTATGCCGAATCCTGCTCCTGTTCCTGCCGGAAGCCATTCGGAGGTCAGGTAGGTGATGGCAGCTGCAAGGGTTGCCAGGCGCAGCAGCGCTTTCGCCGGCTTCGCGATGCGTTTCCTGCTGCGGAGATCTGTGCGGTGGGCTTCCCCTGGCTCTTCTGCTTGATAAAATCCGGTACGTTGCATAATAAAATCCGACAGGCTGCGTAATATGCGCCGATACGTATCGGCATTTGTTCCGATGCGTATCGGCTTTTGTTCCGGTACGTATCGGCGTTTGTTCCGATACGTGTCGGCATTTTTTATGCGGCGTATCGGGATTTTTCCGACGATTTTGCCTGATTTTTTAAGCCATGTTGCTTTTAGATTTAAGCGGAATGATAAAATGTAATAAGCGACTGTTGGTAGAAGTGCGAATCCGAGGAGGAAGGCGGATAGCAGCGCGAATGTTTTTGTGCAGGCGAGCGGTCGAAAGAGCTTGCCTTCTTGTGCTTGCATGACAAACACGGGTAGGAAGCTGATTATCGTCGTTAACATTCCTGTTGAGATGGCGCCGGAGACTTCTGTAACGCTTGCGTGTACGAGATCGACAAAAGCTTTGCCGCGCTTTACAGATTCGGTGCTCGCATCGGTCCGGCGGATGATGTTTTCGACAATGACAATGCCGACATCGACCATTACGCCTATTGCTATTGCTATTCCGGAGAGGGCGACGATGTTTGCGTCAACGCCTGTGTATTTCATGATGATAAATGCCGAGAGGACGGCTGCTGGGAGTAGTCCGGCGATGACGATTGATGCGCGTAGTCTGAAGACCAGGACGATGACGACGATGATGCAGATCAGGATTTCGTGCCTTAGTGCGGTTTCGAGTGTTCCGATAGTTTCGCGAATCAGCCCCGAACGGTCGTAGAAGGGGACGAGTGTAACTTTTGAGATGGAGCCGTCCGGGAGTGTTTTTTGTGGCAGGCTTGGGGAGATTTCTTCGATTTTGGTTTTTACATTATTAATTACGTCCATGGGGTTTGAGCCGTAGCGTGCGACGACGACTCCTCCTGCGGCTTCGGCTCCTTCTTTGTCAAGTCCGCCGCGCCGCGTCGCCGGTCCTGAGTTTACTGTTGCAATGTCCTTGATTCTTACGGGGCTTCCGTTGCGGGATGTGATGACTGATTCTTCTATGTCTGCGATGTTTTTGATGTATCCCAGGCCGCGGATGAGGTATTCTGCCATGTTCATTTCGATGGTTTCTGCTCCGATGTCTAGATTGCTTTTCTGCACTGCGTTCATGACGTCCATAGTTGATACTCCGTAGGCTCGCATTGCGTCCGGATGGATTTCGACCTGGTATTCCTTTACGAAACCGCCGACGGATGCGACTTCGGCGACGCCTGCTGCGGCGGAAAGCGCGTATTTTACGTAAAAGTCCTGTATGCTTCGGAGTTCGTCAGGATTCCATCCTCCGGCGGGTTTGCCTGTTGTTGGGTTTCGTCCTTCGAGTGTGTACCAGAAGACTTGTCCGAGTGCGGTTGCGTCTGGCCCCAGCGCTGGTTTTACTCCCTGCGGCAGCAGTCCTTCGGGTAGCGAGTTTAGTTTTTCGAGGATACGTGAGCGCGACCAGTAAAACTCTGTTCCTTCGTCGAAGATGATGTATATGAATGACATGCCGAACATTGATGAGCTTCTAATTGTCCGCACTCCTGGGATTCCCTGGAGCGATGCGGCGAGCGGGTAGGCGATTTGTTCCTGAATATCTTTCGGCGAGCGCCCCATCCATTCGGTAGCGATTATCTGCTGGTTCTCGCCGATGTCCGGGATTGCGTCAACGGGGACTGGGTCGGCCGGTAGTAGTCCGCCGTGCCAGTCGAAGGGCGCTACGGCGATGCCCCAGAGGATGATGAGCATTAAAGCCATGATGGCGATGGGGCGGTTGTACAGGAAGTATTTTATGAATCTGTTTAGCATGGTAATGGTGTGTTAGCGTGTGGGTGTGTCTGTGAGGGCTGCCGTGTGAGTTGCTGGCGGTTGTTTGTCTGATTTTACGGAAATGTCATTTTTGATGGCGTAAACTGTGGGGTTTTTGCGTAGCGTTGCTAGATAATTTGCGTTCATAATCGTGATTAATGTAAATGATGATTCACAAAGATATGTGTAATTATTGTGTTTTCCTTCGGTGAATTGAATATGCGGTCAGGCGGCAGATGGAAATATCATATCTTTGGTTGTATAATTTTAATGAGTAAAAACGTATATGGATAAACTAAAGGCGGGCTATGTGGAGGGGATTGCTTCCGTCGCCGTCAACACGATTCTGTTTGTATTAAAGATGTGGGTGGGGATAGTTACCGGCTCTATTGCTTTGACTGCTGACGCATGGCATACGCTATCCGATTCTCTTAGCTCGGTGGTTGTGATTATTGCTACCAGGCTGTCGTCGCAGAAGGCTGACAAGGAGCATCCATTTGGTCATGGTCGCTGGGAGCAAATTGCTGCCCTTTTTATAGCGTTTCTTTTGGGTGTTATTGCGTATGATTTTCTGCGCGATTCGATTGTGGAGTTTGTTGATGGTGAAGCTGCTGTGTTTGGCGTGCCGGCGATCGTCGTCACCGTCGTCTCTGTCGTTGTTAAGGAAGCTCTTGCGCAGTATGCCTTCCGTACAGGGCGTGCGACGGGCAATGCCAGTGTTATTGCCGACGGATGGCATCATCGGACGGATGCGCTTTCGTCTGTTGTTGTTTTGGCCGGTATTTTGTTGGCCGGTCGCTTTTGGTGGATAGACAGCGTGCTGGGTGGGCTAATCGCTCTTACATTATTTTATGCTGCATACAGGATAGCGATGGAATCTATTGTGAAGCTTCTTGGCGAAGAGCCGGATGCGGCGTTGACCGAGCGGATAACTGATGCGGTGAAAACGCTCTATGGTGGAGATCTCCGCCTGCATCATTTTCATATCCATAATTACGTGCGCCATCGCGAGCTGACCTTTCATATCAAGCTGGACAATAACTTGAGCATCCTCGAAGGGCACCGTATTGCCACTGAAATAGAACGGATGATACGCGAACGGTTCGGCATTATCGCAACGATTCATGTCGAGCCGCTGGATTTTCATCATTCGGAGGATTGACGGTAAGCGAGCGTATGTGGGTTATGCGGAGCGATTAAGGCATCTCGCCCTGCACTATTCTTTTCTCATGAGATAAATCGTATCTCCTTCTTTTCGCAAACGGAATTGATTGTCGTAATTGATAAGTTGCAGGGATTGCTCAACTGTTTGGGCGAATGAAAACGTTCCTGTATAGCGGATGTGCTTTAGGCTGTCGTCCGGTAAAATCATTACGCCGTAGTGATTAGCCAGCCGTTTGAGGATTAATTCCATCGGCTCGTCGCGGAATTTGTATTCTCCGTTCATCCAGACATTAGCCGTTGCCGAATCTACCTTTTCAATGGCAACAGTCTCTCTTGCACGGTCGAAATGCGCCCTGTCGCCGGGATTCATGTCAATAAGGCTAATGCGTTTCCCTTCCCTGTCGCATGATTCAAGAGAGATTCTTCCGCTCGCAAGGGTGACGACATTAACGGATTCATCGGCATAAGCCTCGACGTTGAAGCTTGTGCCACGAACCGTAACCGTCTGTTGTTGCAGGCGTACGACGAAAGGCTTCGTTTCGTTGCCGGTTATCTCAAACCATGCTTCGCCATTCAGCATAACTTCCCTGCTTTCCTCCGCAAAGACTGTCGGATAGCGGAGTTCGCTTCCGGCGTTCAGATGCACGCATGAACCGTCGGCCAGCACGATGCGGTTCGACGTTCCGCCTCTGCCGACGCTCACTTCATTGAAAGTTGTCGTTTCCGGATGATAATTGCTCCAGAATCCCAGCATGGCTGCGGCCGCAGCAACAGCCGCATAGCTTAGCCAGCGCATCGGCGCACGTTTGTTTATTTTCCGGCATGGAGCTTCATGTGTATGCGAGGCTTTGATGCGGCTCAACAATTTTGCCCAGCTTGCATCGACATTTTCAGCGGCATCTGACTTGTTGCGCTGTATCAAATCGTAAATATCCTTCAATTGAAAAAGCAAATCCCTGTTTTTCGGCGACGACTGTAACCATTCATACAAATCCTTCACATCCTCCGCCGAGGCCTCGTTATTGAAATAACGAACCATACGTTCACCTGTCTCCTGTTCCAACTCCTGATTATTCATTTAGTATTGCTCCTTTTAATATACACGATTAAATAGACGAATATACTTACGCCTAAGTCCGTGCAAGCGAAGCAGAAACAACTTTCGCCCCTCTGTCACAGATTTTTTCCGCCACTATATTCTGTCTCTCAAGCTCATAAAACAATTTTTTTTATGTTGCTTTTAATGCCTGACATTCTCCATGGCAAATCAATTTCATGAAAAACAAAATCGTCGGAAATGCAGTATGTTTCAGTAATTTATCTTTGAGATAAAGTTTATAATGTTTGATATTAACATATTGTTGATCATATATAAATTATAATACAAATATTTGAATTTTACTCCTTTGCTTTCTGTTTATTTTATCGGCTTAAACCAAACTCAGGTTATTAAAAAATAATTATCTTTGCGGCTGTTTTGGAACGTACACAAATAGCATAAACGAATAAATGATTAAATATTATGGATAGTGTTTTATATCTGTTAATTGGAGCTTACACATTAGGTATCAGCGACGGAATTTATGTTTACAAATTTGATATGAATACTGGGCAGGCAACATATGTGAGCCAGGTGACAGTTGACAATCCTTCGTACATTGAGACTGGTAACGGCGAATTTATGTATGCAGTCAGTGAAAACCAGGATGAGGAAGAATCCTGCTATGCAAACACTTTGCGCTTTGATAAGACTAAGGGCGAATTGACGCTGCTCAACAGCCAGGAAACATTTGCCGCAAGCCCATGTTATATAGTCGCCGACCCGCAAAGCAAGCATGTCATCACGGCAAACTATGCCGGTGGGAGCCTTTCTGTTTTTCCTACCCATGCGGATACTTTGATGCCGGTTATGCAACTTGTACTCTTCGACGGTTCAGGGCCTGACACGACGAGGCAGGATATGCCGCATTTGCATTGCGTTAAAATATCGCCCGACGGAAATTTCCTCTTTGCCGCAGACTTGGGTTCGGATATGATATATCGCTACGAGATAAATCGCATGGCCGATTCCTTATTCCTCAAAGAGGAAAGTCTGAAATCCTTTAAATTGGCCAGCGAATCGGGGCCGCGCCATTTAACTTTCCATCCTAATGGCAAGTACCTTTATATTATTAATGAACTTGCAGGAACGGTCGTTGGATTTAATTATAATAACGGGGATTTGTCGGAGTTTCAAACTGTCAAGGCTGACACTGAAGGCGGACGTGCAAGCGCTGACATCGCCATAAGGCCTGACGGAAAATTTCTCTATGCTTCCAACCGCAACAAAAACGATGGGATTGCCATCTTCTCCATAAATCCGGATAACGGAAATTTGACGAAAGTCGCATATCAGCATACCAGCCTCCATCCGCGTAATTTTACCATATCTCCCAACGGTAGCTTTCTTATCGCCGCTTGTAAGGACAGCGATGTGGTGGAAATTTATGCAATAGACGAGCAAAGCGGCCTGCTTAGCAAGTTGGATCAGGATATTACAAATGTGGAAATGCCCGTGTGCGTAAAATTAGTTTCTCGATAATTTTTACATCGCTCTTCTGATAAAAAAAACAATATTTGAAGTCATTGAAATCATCTAAACTGTTTACAGACTCTAATACCTCAATAATTTATTAAACACTAAAAAAGAAGGGAACGTTTTGTAAAAACAAAACAACAAACACGATAAAGTTGAAAATATCGTCACATTTATCAGTCGCAAAAGAAGAAACGACCAAATCTCTCTATCCGCCCGACCTTTATGAATTGCATTTGACTTTATCATTACCAAAAGCAGGAAATCACTGTTATCTGCACGAAATTAAACCGGCGCTGGATGAGTTGATAGAAAGAACCAGCCTGTATGGACAGTTTCAATTCATTCTCGAATAGCTTTGATGTCGCTGTTTTGAGCCTGTAAGGATTCAACTTATAGCCTTTGTGCATCTTTCGGAATCTTTTAAATTATGAGAAAACATCTTTTTAGTTGTCTTTTTTTCATGCAAGACGATGAATTTTACGACCTGTTACATTATTAAAACAATGTCTGACATTCAGCCAAAATTCAGCTATTCTTTTTATGCAAGTTTTCCCTGCCTGGCAGCTAATGAAAATGAATTTCGACAATTTTTGAACCTGTTCGCACGTTTTTTTTATGCTTAGCTACTGATATTGTATATTTTTAGAATTTTGCAGCATGTTAGGTTGAATTTAGAGAGATTTGCTCGGATATAGCTTGGTTTTTGTAGCACATTGTGTGGTTTTGGGGAAATAGACTGACATTGCCAGAGAATATCGAGAGCGCTTCCGGGAATGTCCAGACTCTCCGGAAGAATATGAGCTTTCCTGAAACAAGCTCCCGGCAGAGTTTCTTTTTCATCTGAAAATTGACAACTCCTCTCCATCCCACGTTCAAATTTACAGTGCGAAACAAAGGACAGAACTCCCATTTAAATTATTGGCATAAGGCATCAGGTCTAACTCGCGCAAAATGTAAAAGAACGCGTCACCTTCGGCGTGGAAGATACAGCCGAATATTTTTTCACATATAATACATTTTTGTTGCCCACTAAACGACTGCCTACTGTTTTGGTTGACGTTCGGAGCGTCTCTTGAAACTCTCGGAGTGTCTCTTGAAACTCTCGGAGCGTCTCTTGAAACGCTTTGAGCGTCTCTTGAAACGTTCGGAGTGTCTCTTGAAATGCTCAGAGTGTCTCTTGAAACGCTCAGAGTGTCTCTTGAAATGCTCGGAGTGTCTCTTGAAACGTTCGGAGCGTCTCTTGAAACGCTCGGAGCATCTCTTGAAACGTTCCGAGCGTCTCTTGAAACGCTCGGAGCGTCTCGTGAAACGCTTGGAGTGTCTCTTGAAACGCTTGGAGCATCTCTTGAATCGTTCGGAGCATCTCTTGAAACGCTCGGAGCGTCTCTTGAAACGTTCGGAGTGTCTCTTGAAACGCTCGGAGCATCTCTTGAAACGTTCGGAGTGTCTCTTGAAATGCTCGGAGTGCCTCTTGAAACGTTCGGAGCGTCTCTTGAAACGCTCGGAGTGTCTCTTGAAACGCTTGGAGCGTCTCTTGAAACGCTCGGAGCATCTCTTGAAACGTTCGGAGTGTCTCGTGAAACGTTCGGAGCGTCTCTTGAGACGTTCGGAGCGTCTCGCGTGACTTTCCGAGAATCAAGCGTGATGCTCGGAGAATCAACATGAGACTCTCGGAGAGTCAAGCGTGATACTCGGAGAATCAACGGCGACTCTCGGAGAATCAAGCGTGATACTCGGAGAATCAACGGTGACTCTCGGAGAATCAAGCGTGATGCTCGGAGAATCAACGGCGACTCTCGGAGAATCAAATTTGCCAGCCTGTTCAAAATTCGAGTTGATGAAAGTATCCCGAAAGCTTCGCCGGACAGCCTCGCACATATAATAACCGTCGCCGGCAGGGTGCATGGTGCAGTCGGAGCGAAGTTTTTTTACAAATACGGGTATTTGGAATACGGATGCGATGGAACTGTCGTCCTGTCCGGGCTTTTTTTCAAGGCGGGCATTGTATTTGTCTGCTCGTCGGCGATGCTGTCCCTTATTTCCAGCGAACCAATTATCTGTTTGCATTTTGTAAAAATGAAACACGAAGCGACAAAGGCGCTAAGGATTGAAATTCATGTTTCGCGTCTTTGTGTGTTCGTTTTCATCTTCACGGAGGGAAGATTCCGAGAATTTGCAGGCGCTGATTTGAACCTCGCAAGCGCCTCGTTCAATCTATGCAGAAACGAAATTCCCGCGTCTCTTCCATGTGAAGATTCTGCGCCTGATATATTCTTGCAAACCAGTCCCGAAGCATGTCATTGATTCATTTCAACACCGCAGGAAGGCGCCGCGGAAGAACAAAAACAACTGTATTCAAAGCATCAGACAATGATGCAAAATCAAACGGGGAGGGATTATAGTGAAGTGATTCTTACGCCCCGTTCTCCTTATTCCTTCGTACATTTGCGCATTAAGTAGAAAATCATAGTTTAAACTAATGGGAAACAACATTATTGATACTCCATTGATAAAGCAGTATTTTGATATTAAATCCCGGTATCGGGAAGCTATACTGCTGTTTCGCGTCGGCGACTTTTACGAAATGTACGGCGAAGACGCAGTAACAGGCGCCGCAATTCTCGGCATCACACAAACAAGGCGAAATAACGGGGGGAAAGACATTGAAATGGCCGGCTTCCCATATCATGCGCTTGACTTGTATATGCCCCGTCTCGTTCAGGCGGGCAAGAAAGTTGCCGTATGCGACCAGCTTGAGGATCCGAAATATGCAAAGAAGCTTGTTAAAAGAGGGGTCACAGAGCTGGTCACTCCTGGGGTCTCGCTCAACGATAATTTATTGAATTGCAAGGAGAATAATTTCCTGGCATCTGTGTATATCGCCAGGGAAGGCGCAGGCGTGTCTTTTTTGGACATTTCCACTGGGGAGTTTCTGGTAGCCGAGGGCACGCTGGATTATATAGACAAGCTTCTTGGCAACTTCTCTCCCAAGGAAGTATTGCTGGAGCGAAAGAGCCGCAAAACGTTCGAGGAGAGGTTTGGCCTCCGCTTCCTGACATCCGAGCTTGAAGAGTGGGCGTTCAATCCGGAAATGGGAACGGAGCGATTGTTGAAGCATTTCGAGACACAGTCACTAAAAGGTTTCGGCATTGACCAGCTTATGCTCGGTATAACTGCGGCAGGAGCGATTATGCACTATCTGGACCTTACTCAACATAACCGGACGTCGCATATCCGCTGTATTTCCCGCATAGAAGAAGACCGTCATGTTCGCCTCGACCGGTTTACGACAAAGAACCTGGAACTTACCACATCAATGAACGAAGGAGGCACAAGCCTGCTCGACATCATTGACAGAACAGCCTCGCCGATGGGAACGCGAATGCTCCGCCGCTGGCTGCATTTCCCTTTGAAGGAAGTGAAGCCAATCGAAGACCGGCAGAATGCCGTGACCTACCTCGTCCAACATGATTCGGAGCGTGATGAACTGGAAAGGAACATCAGGCTGATAGGCGACCTTGAACGTCTGACATCGAAGATTGCCGTCGGTCGTATCTCTCCCCGCGAGGTTCTGCAACTGAAACACTCCCTTGAAGCCATCGAGCCAATTAAACGTTTGTGCATACAAAGCGGTGAACCTGCGCTCAACCGGACAGGCGAACAATTAGCTCCCTGCACCGGTATCAGTAGCCGGATTGGTCGGGAGATAGCCGAGAATCCTCCCGCGCTTGTTGCCAAAGGCGAAGTGATAGCAGCAGGAGTGAGTGCCGAGCTTGACGAACTGCGAGCGCTGGCATATTCCGGGAAGGATTATATCCGTCAAATACAACAGCGGGAAATTGAGCGCACTGGAATCAGCAGTTTAAAGATTGCGTTCAACAATGTCTTCGGCTATTATATAGAAGTTCGCAATATGCACAAAGACAAAGTCCCAGCCGAATGGAGCAGACGGCAGACCCTCGCCAATGCCGAACGCTACACGACTGCGGAGCTGAAGGAGTACGAAGAAAAAGTCCTCGGCGCCGAGGATAAAGCTCTGGCTCTGGAGACAACGCTCTTCAACGAGCTTGTTCAAGCGATGGTCGAATACATCCCGTCTATCCAGCTCAACGCCTCCCTGGTCGGCCACATCGACTGCCTCTTGTCTTTCGCCAAGATTGCAATGCAGAACGGTTATGTTCGCCCGGTCGTTAATGAAGGCGAGATAATCGACATCAAAGGAGGTCGCCATCCCGTGATAGAAAAACAGTTGCCGCCCGGCGAATCATATATTGCCAACGACGTATATCTCGACGGCGAAACCCAACAAATCATGATTATAACCGGTCCGAACATGGCCGGCAAATCTGCCCTTCTGCGACAGACAGCCCTTATATCCATAATGGCCCAAATAGGAAGCTTTGTGCCGGTCGACAGCGCCGTAATAGGCGTCGTTGACAAAATCTTCACTCGTGTGGGCGCCTCCGACAATATCTCTCTGGGCGAATCGACGTTCATGCTGGAGATGAACGAAGCTGCCGGCATCCTTAATAATTTATCAGAGCGCAGCCTTGTGCTATTCGATGAATTAGGTCGCGGGACGAGCACTTATGATGGAATTTCCATCGCCTGGGCAATTGTGGAATATATGCACGAGCACGCCTTCTTCCGTCCGAAGACCTTGTTCGCAACGCACTATCATGAGCTTAACGAGATGGAAAACTCCTTCAAGAGGATTAAGAACTACAATGTCTCAATCAAGGAAATGGAGAATAAAGTGATATTCCTCCGCAAGCTTGTCCGTGGAGGGAGCGAGCACAGCTTCGGCATCCATGTTGCCAAGATGGCCGGAATGCCTAAAAGCATAGTCAAGCGTGCCGGTGAGATACTCAAGCAACTCGAAGCCGAAAACCGGCAAGAAGACATAACCGGCAAGTCGATAAAAAACATAGCCTCCGCCGCAGAAGGATACCAGCTAAGCTTCTTCCAGCTGGACGATCCCGCCCTCAGCCGCATTCGCGATGAAATAAAGAACACGGACATTGACAGCCTTACGCCTCTGGAAGCACTGAACAAGCTGAATGAGATAAAAAAGATAATAACAGGGAAATAAAAGCTTGATTCATTCTCCCCAATAAAAGAAGAGACGCAAAAACCTTGCGCCTCTTCTTTTATATTGAAAAAAACAGTCCTTACAGCCATGCTCGAAGCCGTTCCGTAGCCTCAATCGTATCCTCGCGATTGCCGAAGGCTGTCAGCCGCAAATAACCCTCTCCGCTGGGGCCGAAACCAACGCCCGGCGTCCCGACAATCTTCAGTTCATAAAGAAGCTTGTCAAAGAATTGCCAGGAAGTCAAACCATGAGGTGTCTTTAGCCAAATGTATGGAGCATTCTTTCCCCCATAAACCTGCAGGCCGCATTGTAGCAGGCAGTCCCTCATTATCTTCGCATTGGTCATATAATAATCAATAATCTCTTTAACCTGCTCTTTTCCTTCCGGAGAATAGACCGCTTCAGCTCCGCGCTGGGTGATATAGCTTGTCCCGTTAAACTTTGTGGCCGTGCGGCGGTTCCACAAGGCGTTGAGAGAAACGGATGCTCCGTCAGCCGCAACGAATCCGTTTAATTCTTTGGGCACGACTGTATATGCGCATCTTACGCCCGTAAAGCCTGCAGTCTTGGAGAAGCTGCGGAACTCAATGGCCACCTTCTTCGCGTCCTTTATCTCGTAAATGGAATGAGGGACGTCAGGGTCCTGGATGTATGCCTCGTAGGCAGCGTCGTACATAATAAGAACATTATTCTCCAGCGCATAGTTCACCCACTTGTTCAGTTGCTCTTTCGACAGCGTCGTCCCCGTCGGATTGTTGGGATAGCAGAGATAGAGCACATCGACTCGCCTCTCCGGCAATTCGGGAATAAAATCATTCTCGCTCGTGCATGGGATATAAACTATGTCGCTCCATTTCCCGTCGATAAACTTCCCGGCGCGTCCCGCCATAACGTTGGAGTCGATATAGACGGGATATACCGGATCCGTTACACCTATAATATTCTCCTTCCTGAGAATATCTCCGATGTTTCCCGTATCGCATTTCGCCCCGTCGCTGACAAATATTTCCGACGTCTCAATGCTTACGCCTCTCGAAGCATAATCGTTTTTTGCGATAGCTTCGAGCAGGAACGGGTATCCCTGGTCTGGAGCATAGCCCCGGAAGCTATCCCTCTCGCCCATTTCGTCTATCGCGGCGTGCATTGCCTTGCGGACGGCTTGCGGCAATGGTTGTGTAACATCGCCGATGCCCAGGCGGATGATTTTATCCTGTGGATTGGAAAGCTTAAATGAATTGACCTTCTTCGCAATGTCAGCGAATAAATAATTGGCTTGCAGTTTCAAGAACTGCTCGTTTACCAGTGCCATAACAGTTATGTTTTCTTATTAGTTAATTAAAATTTCACCTTCAAAGACCGTCACAGCCGGCCCGGTCTTAAACACCCGCCCGACGGTCTTGTCCCAGCGGATGGATACCATCCCGCCGTCCATCAGCACCCGTGCCGCAGCATCTGTCCGGCCTGTTGCCGCTGCTGCAACCACTGAAGCGCAGGCGCCCGTTCCGCAGGCCAGCGTTATGCCGGAGCCGCGCTCCCAGACGCGCATCCGCATCTCGTCACGGCTGCATATTTCTACAAACTCGACGTTCGTCCGTTCGGGCATGAACGTATAATGGTTCTCCAGTTCCGGCCCGACGGCGCTCAAATCAACCGAGTGCAAATCGTCCGTAAACACGACGAAGTGCGGATTGCCCATCGAGACGATTGCACCCGTCCAAATCCTCCCAGCCGCATCCAGGCTGAAGTTTAAGTTACCCACGGCAGGTGCGCCCATATCGACGGTAACTTCACTGACAAGGCCGTTCTCTATCGCCATTCGCAGCTCTTTCACTCCTGAAAGCGTATCGAGCGTAATGGTCGTCTTCTTTGTCAGCCCCTTATCATATACATATTTAGCGATGCACCGCGAAGCGTTTCCGCACATGAGCGCCTCCGAGCCGTCAGCGTTAAAGATTCTCATGCTGAAGTCAGCCTTGTCCGACCGTCCTATCAGCACTAGCCCGTCCGCCCCTATGCCCTTGTGGCGATCGCTCCATGCGACGGCCAGCGCTGCGGGGTTTTCCAATGCGCCGCCGGTCGTATCGACATAGATGTAATCATTACCGGCTCCGTGCATCTTGGTAAAAGGAATCATTTTTCCCATGAATAATGTTATTTCTGTTGATGAATATTCTCGTTTGCGTTTATATTGTACAATGTAAGGTTGACATGAAAATATATGTTTTCGAGCCTCACCCGGTCAATCCAGAAGCGCGAGAAAGCGCCCAGTCGCAAGTCGTTCCAGTCAGCCTTGACCAACATGCCCTTCCGCATGAAGTCCTTACCGTAATTCTCCAGGCAGAAAGCCATCAGGCTCTGCACCTCCTCGTTAATCACCCGCGTGCGGCTCCGGAAAATCAGGTCGTAAAGCCCGTTTTCATAGCGAGCCGCTTCCACTTTGCAGAAGCATCCCAGTTCGAGCTGCTCCAGCCCCATGTCGAAATATTCCGCCTGCCGACCGTTTCTCGGAGCCTTCCGCCCGCGATATTCCATATCATACCGGAATATGTCGTATATGTCCACCTTGAAAAAATCGCCTATGCCATGCCCATTGCCCGTCGCCTTTGGCTCTTCGGCCTCCTCGCCATTCATTGGCAGGAAGAGTTCTGGATGAAGCTTCGTCGATTCAGCCTGCTGTGTCGGAGCCTCTTCCGGCGCCGTGAGATGTTCAGGCTGCGGCGTCAGAGCCTCCTCCTGTTCCGGAAGCGATTCGTGCATGGGAGGAAGAACAGAAGCGGCCTCGGATTCAGGAACCTCCCCCTCCGAAGCCGGCTTAGTCTTTCGTCTTTTAAATCTGAATATGTACATATAAGCATTACATTGTTAATAATAATATACATGCAAAGATAGAATTAGCGCCCGACTAATGCAAAAGCTCCCTTGACTGAGGGCAGGTGCAGCCCCATCCGCTCCACCCGTTTTTGACCGCTTGCCTGCCCTCATCCAGCCACGACATCCCACTAATAGTTAGTGGCTGCATCCCACTAACGCTGGTGACGATGTCCCACTAACATTAGTGATGACATCCCACTAACACTGGTGATGACATCCCACTAACGTTAGTGATGATGTCTCACTAACGCTGGTGACGATGTCCCACTAACGTTAGTGATGACATCTCACTAACGCTGGTGATGGCCTTCCACTAATATTAATGAGGCGGAAAGTGAATAAGGGCGTCGCCGGCTTGCGAACTTCGTCTCGGCTCTCTCCCCTGTGGCAGGCAGGGCTTCGCCTAATCCGGATGTTATTGTTCAGGAGCTTTGGGCGAGCCGGTTTTACATTATCCGCCTGTGTTTTTTGCCATTCGCGCATAGGTGTTTTTAACATCTTAATCGCTTATATTTGCAGGGATTAAATTCAGACAAAGAAGTTCCGGAAGAATATGAATGAACCACTTAAAGAACATGAGTTGCTGGCGAAATTCCAGACTTTGTACAAGCAGTATGCGCCGGAGTTGATCCTCTTCGCGGCGAAATTCGTAGACATAAGTTCGGCTGAAGATTTCGTCCATGACGTTTTCCTCAAGCTTTGGAACAAGCGGGCGTTCCTCTATTGGGAGGATGGCATGAAAACATATCTGTACCACGCCGTTCGCCACGCCTGTCTCGACTGTTTGAAGCACCGGGAGATAAGGGATAATGTTGAAAACAATGCCTTGTTGCGCCTTAAAATAGAGGAACTCTACTATGCCGAGTCCTCTAATCCGTTATGGCAGGAGGATACTCGCCTGACGCTTGTTTACCGTGAGATTGAGAATCTTCCACAAAAATGCCGTGAGATTTTCACCATGGCTTATATTGAGGACCGGAAGGCCTCCGAGATAGCCTCGTTGCTGAACATATCCAAGCGAACCGTCGAGGCGCAGCTGTACAAGGCTCTGAAGATCATCAGGTCAAAAGTCGATGCCCGTAAGAAGTGAACCTGGCGTTTAGCCCCTGCACAAAAAAAGAGCGGAACGCCCGCCCTTCTGTTTTTATTTGCTGAGATCAGTAATATGCCTATATATATAATGGCTCGGCGCCTGATTCGTCGGAGTCCGGTTGGGATTCTTCCTTTAGCGGATTCCAGCCCTGTGCCTTTAGTTCGACTTCCCCGCCGTCTCGCCCGACGAGATAGTTCCCCAGCTCCGGCTCAGTGATATAGCCGATGATGTGGACACCGTTGAGAGTTTCTACCGCCTCATGCTGTGCGAGCGGAACGGTAAACAGGAGTTCGTAGTCCTCCCCTCCGTTCATGGCCGCCGTAACCAGGTTCATGTTAAATTCTTCCGCCATGGCTGCCGTCTGATAGTCGATAGGGATTTTGTTTTCGTAAATGCGGCAGCCCGCTTTGCTCTCGTATGCAAGATGAAGCAGCTCTGAGGAGAGGCCGTCCGATACGTCGATCATGGCCGTTGGAACGATGTTCTTCTCTGCCAGCATGAGTATGACATCCCTGCGAGCCTCTGGCTTTAACTGTCGTTCGAGGAGATATTCCTTGCCTCCGAAGTCAGGCGTAAAGTCTTTCTCTCCGGCAAAGACCGTCTTTTCCCTTTCCAATAGCTGCAGCCCCATGTATGCCGCGCCTAAATCGCCGGAGACGCATATAACGTCGTTCTTCTTCGCTCCGTTGCGATATACGACTTTATCCCTGTCCACCTCGCCTATGCAAGTGATGCTTATAGTCAGGCCGGTGAGTGAAGCGGAAGTGTCACCCCCGACGATGTCCACGCCATAAATTTCGCATGCCAGCTTCAGGCCGCCGTACAGCACCTCAATATCCTCAACGCTGAATCGCTTGGATATTCCGATAGAAACAGTGATTTGCTTCGGATAGCCGTTCATTGCATATATGTCCGAGAGGTTGACAACGGCAGCCTTGTAGCCGATATGCTTCAGAGGCGTATATGACAAGTCGAAATGGATGCCTTCCAGCAAAAGGTCAGTTGTAACCAGTATTAGCTTGTCTCCGCCGTAGTCAAGAACGGCAGCATCGTCGCCGATACCCGTCCGGGTGCTGTCATGTTTGCCTGTGATGCCTTGCGTCAGGCGGCGTATTAGGCCAAATTCGCCAAGAGAGGAGATTTCAGTTCGCATAATATTATCGTAAGATGTTGTTGCGTTGAAAGGTTATGATGTGATTTTTAACCCAGTCGTTGAATCGTGTTGACGTTTCTGTGCAAAAATCTATGCGTATGGGGAGATAGTACAGTATGTCTTTCCACGCCTGTGGAACAAAAGGATTGTTAAGCAGCCGCACGGCATCTTTCTCTGTCGTCAGGATGAACTTGTCCGGAGAGTTGAGGCGAGCGAATACTTCGTTGATTCTTGTGATGTCCTGCTTTCCGAAATTGTGATGGTCGGGATAAGTCATGGTTGTCACGCGGCCGAACCGCCTCTCCGCCTCGCGGATGAAAGGAGAAGGGGATGCGACGCCGGTCAACACCAATACTTCGTTGTCCGATACGTTAAGGTTTGCGCTCATCCCCGAAAGGATAGGGAAAACCGGCTTCACGGGTTCGTAAACGATGCGGGTGAAAAACAACTGCTGGTGGCCGAGGACGTTCATTTCCTGCTCAATAATCCGATAGTCGATCGGGCGCAGGTTCTCATCGCATTTTGTCACTATTATTCCGTCCGCACGGTGCATCGCGCTCCTTGGCTCGCGCAGCAGTCCAAAGGGAAGAACCCGGTCGCGGTAGAAAAGGCGATGATAATCGGTGAGAAGGATTGAAAGCGAGGGCGTAACATAACGATGCTGGTAAGCGTCATCAAGCAGAACTACTGCGGGTTTATCCTTCATCTGCAGCAGATTCGATATGCCTCTGCGACGATTCCCGTCAACAGCTACATGCACATCCGGATATTTGCGTTTCATCTGGTAAGCCTCATCGCCCAAGGTCATGGCGCGGTCGCTTTCGCCGGCGAGCAGGAAGCCTTTCGAGCATCGCTTGTAACCTCTGCTTAGAACGGCAATGCGATAGTCGTTCATTAAGGATTTAATGAGGTATTCTGTATGTGGGGTTTTGCCTGTTCCGCCGATGGCCAGGTTGCCGATACTGATGACCGGAACGGGAAACTCGACGGCGGGAAAGATTCCGCTGTTGAACAACAGATTTCTGACGCTTATCCCCAGCCCGTAAAGGAGGGCAACGGGCGATAGAAGGTAGTTCAGTTTTATGTCATCGTTCTCTCTCATATAATTAATGTAGTCTGTTTATTGATTTACAGCGCCGCATCAATCTCAAAGGGAAGGCGGGCCATGAGGCCGCTCTGCGCTTTCAGCCGGTGGGCGTTATTTAATATTTTATATTCCTCCTCGCCGATGATGCTCTCAACCACGGATGCCTTTATATTGCCGATTTGCTTCTCAATGAAGTCCAGCAGGAAGTCTTTGGCTCCGGATGAGTAAGAAATGTCGTAATCTCCTTCACTGAGGTCGGCCAGCTCCGCTGCTGCGGCAACGGCATCATCCAATCCTCCGAGGGCATCTATCAGACCATTCTCCAGAGCTTGAGAGCCTGTCCATACCCGTCCTTGTGCAATGGCATCTATCGCTTCCTTACTCATCTTGCGTCCTTCGGCACATCTGGTCAGAAAAAGGTCGTAGCCATCCTCCACCAAGGCTTGGAAGAGCGCTTTTTCGTCTTCGCGCCACGGGCGGGAAGCGTCACCCAAGTCACTGAACCTATTTGTTTTTACAACATCAGTAGTCATGTCAAGTTTGCGATACAGGCCGGCAAAGTTGGGTATCATTGCAAATACTCCTATTGAACCGGTGAGTGTGGTCGGCTCAGCAAATATTTTCGATGCGCCGCAGGATATATAGTACCCTCCCGAAGCAGCAATGTCAGACATGGAAACGACGACAGGCTTTTCCTTCTTAAGTTCCTCTATCTCATGCCAGATTTGTTCAGATATGTAAGCGCTGCCTCCCCGCGAATTGACGCGCATGACAACAGCCTTAACCATGTTGTCGTTCTTTAGCTTGATAATGGCGTCTAGAATGTCCTCATTTATACCACCGCTTTGCGGAATGGAGGAGACGACTTTGGTGGAAATTTCGCCCTCGGCGTAAAGGATGGCGATCTTGTTCTTGTTGATTCCAGCACTCTCTTTTATGGAGTTCATCTTGGAGAGGCTTACAGTATGGAGGCGTTCCCCTGTTTGTTCAGCCAGTCTTTTTATGTAGTCCTCGACGTCGCTCTTGTATCTGAGTTCATCTACGATACCCATTTCGACAGCTTGGGACTTGGAGGAGAGGAAGTATCCTTTGTTGGCGTATTCGTTAATGGTTTCAGGGGATATGTTTCGTGCAGCGGCAATGTTTTTGGTTACGGCGTTCCAAATTTCCGTCTGATAGGATGTTATCTGATTGCGATTCTCCTCACTTAGTTTGTTAAGCATGTACGGTTCGACCG
Organism: Tannerellaceae bacterium; assembly: GCA_031257015.1. GTDB lineage: Bacteria > Bacteroidota > Bacteroidia > Bacteroidales > Tannerellaceae > DFXE01. Next base: position 101,478 of record JAIRPK010000040.1, on the reverse strand, counting down.
CGCCTTTGTGCGTGCCAACCTTGAAGATCATAAATTCCAATCCAATCTTTTCTCCAAGGCCTTTGTAGAACTCGTATTGAGCCGAACGACCTGTAACAAGAGCCATGCCGGCGGGATTCATGAACACTTTGTTTGCAACGGAACATAGGTAGTATGCTCCTTGCGTATAATTGTCTGCGTAGGCCACGACGAACTTTCCTTGCTCCTTTAAAGCCGCCAGCTCGCTGCGGATAACGTCTATTACAGGTGTTCCAGCGGCAAACATGGCTCCGGCTTCAAGGTAAACACCTTTTATATTATCATTTGTTTTCGCAATGCGAATGGCCCGAACAATATCTTTTAGCGAAATGCCCAGCTCGTTGCCGCCGAACAGCTCCGAAAAAGGATTCGCCTCCAGATTTTCGTGTACGGCTCCGTTCAGAGAGAGTTTGAACACCGTATTTTCTTTGGGAAAGTAAGCGGGCTTGTTGCTCATTGTTGCTATAATTCCCGCAAATACTAATGTGGTCAGAACTACTATTAAGCCGAATGCGACAACCGCTCCCAAGGCTGAGGCAAACATCATTTTAAAAAACTGCTTCATGTCGATATGTATTTTATTTGCTGCAAACATAGATAAAAAATAGTCTCCTCCGCAAGTAGCTGTGCAAAAAAACGGATATGTAATTAAATAGTGTGAAAATGTCAATCTTTATGCTTTGAAGCGAGCTTTTTGCCGCATGTCTCCAAATTGAGAATGAACACGATTGATTTCATCACAGTCATTAATATGAACATTCTGACGTTGCTTTAACGTCAATAGCATTTTATTCTTCCTGTCCCACTCGCCAAGCTTAAAGTACTCATCCTCCCCTCCAGGCCCGGCGGCAGCAGGCAGGGATGAGGCAACGCTCGCAATGGCGGCTCGCTTTGGATTCTCTCTAATCATCATCGCATTGCCTGCCTTTATCCAGCCTGGCTTCGGCGCTTGCGCTGGTGACGGCTTCTCACTAATGTTAGTGACGGCATCTCACTAACGCTGGTGATGATGTCTCACTAATGTTAGTGATGATGTCTCACTAATGCTGGTGACGATGTCCCACTAACGTTAGTGACGATGTCCCACTAATGTTAGTGGTGATGTCTCACTAATGCTGGTGATGGCTTCCCACTAATATTAATGAGGCGGCTCTTTGCGCGGGTTGCAAAGCCGTCCTGCTCTGCCTTTTCTATCTTCTCCTCAAATTTCCTTATGTTTTCCGCGTCTCCGAGCGGACTTCCGGCTTGACCGGTCTCGAATCTGTTTTGTTTTTGTAATACTACTCCATGCAGATAAAACCTGTTTGTCTCTCCTTTTCTTGTTACGGTTACAAATCCAATATGTCTGTCTCTACTTATGTTGACGCGGCAAAAGTATAAGTCTCATACCCGCGTCCTTTATGGTTTTTCGTTTCACTAATTAATATCCCTTTTAGAATTATATCAGGCACGGCAGCAAAAGCAATGCTTTTACTCCTGTTTATCCCATGATAATAGCTGTACTGTACTTCGCGATGCCTCAATTCAACAACGCCCAAATTGTCACGTTCTATTTGTCCGTCGTATTTTTCTTTGTTTACAAGCGGCTCACCGTTTTCATCTTTTGCAAATTCATTACCGGTAAGATTAGATACAGGCATTCCTTCAAATATAATATTATATTTTGCGGCGCTCTCCCAGTCCCCAAACCATTGCTTAAACGTTCCTGTCCTCACTTGCTGCCACTGCCTCTCATTCAAGTTGGACTGTATAATCCTTTGCTCCTGCCTTCTCTGCCGTAAGCCCTTCCAGTTCCTCGTTAAACCTGTCATTCACCCTCTCTAGCGCCTCATCTGTCTGAAAGCGCACCTGTTTGGCCGATGTATTTAATACATCCTTAACATCAAGCCCTCCTTCTTCAGTAGCACCCCGGATTTTCTTTTGTTCCTTTGGATTGGCCCGGTCATACATTCTCTGCAATTCTCCACTTCCCTGAAGCTCTTTAATGTAAAGCGGATAATCAGCTTTCGCCTGCGTTAAAATATCATCATACAGTTCCCTGTTTTCTTCAGCGCCAAAATCAACATTGTTTTCACGCGCATAATCGGCAACGCGCCTGGACTGAAATTCCTCAATAGAAAGTATTTTTCCAGCATGTGCGTCTTTTGCAGGGGCAGGTGTTGCAGGGGCGGGTTTCAAACCCTGCCCCCTTACGGAAGCCGACATTACTGACAGGGCGCGTGCATCTTTAAACAGGAAGCCAAGCGGCGGGACAAGGCTAAGGGAGATTTGCCAGGACAGGATAATTGCCGTGAAGCATTTTATTGATACGCTGAAAGAGTTCGGGATGGGGCCGACAGCCAATTTCATAAGGGCTAATTATATGTTTGCCTTTGAATGGCTTAATGCAGCGACGGGGGGAGATAACAGGTGAATGGGCATGACAAGCTTCATTCTGTATTTCCGTAAAGGCAGGCTATGCGATTTTTGATGATTGTATCGTTCGCATGTTTCAGCATCCGTGTTTTGTCATTTTTAGATGGTCTTTCATCATTAGTGTTAGTGGGAAGGGGTCACTAACGTTAGTGAGATGTCGTCACTGGCGTTAGTGAGGTGTCGTCACTAACGTTAGTGGGATGTCATCACTGGCGTTAGTGAGACATCGTCACTAGTGTTAGTGGGATGCCATCACTGCTGTTAGTGAGATGTTCCGTCAGTGTCAACAGTGGTCTGGGGCGATGTGGGATATTCGGAAAGGGGGATCTGCTGATGTCGAGGCTGGGCATGATGGGGGCAGGCAGCCTGCCGGAAACGGGTGCTGCATTTGTTGACGTTTTGTATGGCATGAGTTGTAAATGTGGATGTGTCTGCCTTTTATGTATATACTTTTATGTTTGGATTCTTTACTGTAGTGGTGCCGGAGCGTCTTTACCTTTTCGGTCAAGAGGAGAATAATGTGTTGTTTGTTCAAATCTGTTGCAGTTGTTTTGTTAACATGGCCTTTGTGTTATGGCTAATATTAATAAAAAGCAAGGCGCCCGACCATCCTGTCTGGCGCCTTGCCGTTCATCTGCCGTCAGTGTTGCCGGCTAGCAGGCAGTGGAAGCCTGCGATTTATAGCTTGTTAATAATTTGCATCATTTGTGCGCCGAGGCCGATGGTGTATCCGTGGGAGGCGAAGACGACGCGCCCGAAGGTGTCGGCGATTACGAACATGGGGAGGTCGTCTGTTTGCTCGACTACGTCGGTCAGCATCTTGCCGATGGCTCCGGCCTCGTCAGTGCCGTAGGTAATGGCTGATGGTAGTGGGGCGAAATCGCCGGCGTTGAAGAGTTCGTATGCTTTGCGGTCTTTGAAGATGAGGAGCATCGGGCGTCCCCATTTGTCGAACTCGGCGGCAAGGCTGGAGATGTCGTGCAGTGCATGGTTCGTCGGTTCGTGGTTGGGCGTGAGCAGGGCTAAGACGAAATATCCGCGTCCGGTAATGCTGAGTATGCTAGCCTCGTCTGCTGCTGTGACGGGTTTGAAGCGTGCTTCGGCGTCTATGCTGCCGACGACTTGTATTTCTTCGGCGTTCTCGCGGAGGTTCATTTGTATGCTTGTTGCTTTGCCTGCTTCGACATGGAAGGCCGTCAGCTGGGCTAGCACGTTTCCTTTGGCCATGCGGCTGCCGGTGACGAGCAGATAGTCTCCAGCTTCTAGAGTGAGCGGTTTTTTGAGCAGTCGGCTCCATGTATCGCCCCATCCCATATCTACCTGTCCGTGAGTTTCAAAGTTAAGTGTGCGCAGTCGTCCTTCGGGGAGTATTCTGGCAATGGTAAAGTGTGAGTAGTATTCCGGGTCGGCTATTGCGCCAGGAGTGTAGCCGGCGCTCACTGTCCCGGTGGCTGGCGTAACTGGCGATGCGGCATTGAAATCCACGTCCATCCATTTGTTGTCGGAGGCGTACTGTACTTTTCCTGCCACCTGCTCGATTCGTGATGGTACGCCGAGGCTGCGCAAGACGGATACGAAGAATATGTCGCGTGAATGGGCGTCTGCTCTCCTGCTTTTCCATACTCCTGCCGGGCTGACGGGGATGCGCTGCGGGTTGAGGCGGTCGGCAAGGCTGATGCTGTCCGCGACCCATGTTACCCATGTTTGCGGGTTGGCCTTTATTTTGGAGGCCAGGTCTTCCGGCATGCTTGTTTGGAAGAAGGATTTGTACGGTGTGAGCATCTCGTTGCTTACACGTGGGTTGCGGACATGGTGCGCGAACGTCTCCGGCGTATTATTGCTATATGTGCTGTTGCGCAGATGGTCTTCGAGCACCTCGGCGGTGATGTCTCTCAAATCTTTTGACGATATGGCGTCAAGGAGTGATAGCGCTGCCTGCTTGTCTGTGGCGTTGCGGAGGAACGTCTCGATTGTTCTGTGGTTGCCTCTGGCTGCTATTAGCAGTCGGTCGGTAGTAGTTTTGTCCAGCTTGTCGAATGTTGGTATTTCCTTGTCGGCAGCATAGAAGGTTGAGGCGTAGGTGTTCCGGATGCTGTCCTCGTGCAGCAGTCGGAGGGCGTTGGCTGCTTTCTGCTCGTCCGTGGCTTCGGCGGGGATGGTTCCTTCGACTGGGGGGATGATGTCGAGCGGCAGGTCGAATGTGTCGCCATGCTGTTTATTCAAGATGATCGTCACTGTTTCGTCCTTTCCGAAGGATGCTTTGGCAAAGCCATATTTACCATTGTCTGAGGCCCATACGAGCATGTCTCCCTTGCCTGCCGACAGGGATGCCGAACCTGATTTGTCGCTCTTTTTTCGTGAGACGGTGTAGAACTCGGCATAGTTATAAAGCTTGAACTCCACATCGGCGCCTTCGACAGTTTTGCCGGCCTCGTCGATGACATTCACGCTTAGTGTTGCCGTTGGTGCATAGTTGGCAGTGACGTTAATTTCCGTGTAGCAGGCTGTTTGCTCCATTACCTCCTCCGCTCCTCCGTATCGTCCGAACACTTTGGAGTGCATGAGCATACTTCTTCTTGCCGGACTGTTGAACCATGCCATGTTGAGAACCGGTTCTGGCTCACATGCTCCCATGAAATGCCATTTGCCGTCTATCCATGCTTCCACCCACGCATGATTATCATCCGTATGCGCCCATCGCGGAGTATAAACCTGTCTGGCTGGGATTCCGGCGGAGCGCAGGGCTGCCACAGCGAACACGGATTCTTCGCCGCACCGCCCATAAGCCGTTTTGACGGAGGCGAGTGGGGAGCTGGTGCGAGAGTCGGAAGGAGAGTAAATCACTTTCTCGTGGCACCAGTGGTTTACTTCGAGTACAGCCTCGTGGAGGGAAAGGTGTTTCACTCTCTCTTTCAGCTCCTCGTAGAAAACCATTCGGCTGTCGTCAAGGTTTTCATTGTTCACTCTTACTGGGAGGACAAAATGGCGAACTACATCGTCCGGTATATCCTTACCCCATGGGACTTCTTCCAATGTGCGAAACGTCGAGCGCACATTATTAAGGTAGAACTCAAAATTGTAGTCCGTCGCGTCGCCAATTGGCATATAGGCGTAGAGAAACATCATAGCCTCGCGTTCGGCATTTGTCAGTTCAGCAGTATCAAAGTCCGCAAAGAGGTTCCCTTCCGGTAAGTCCTGCTTCTTTTGTTCAAAATCACCGGCAACCAGTGCTCGCTGGGTTGTGTCTTTTATAAAATGCCCTTGCGAGGGCGTGCATCCGGCGTACAGCAGGATGCTCAAAGTGACAAGAGATAATATGATTCTTTTCATCGTTTATAAAGGGTTTATGAATTTATGGACGCTTCTTTTAATTGCAATAGGTTATATTATGTTCCCTCCGGCCTTGACAATATCTTGCCAAAAAGAGGGATAGCTTTTGGATACAACCAGCGGATAGGCAATCTCTATCGTTCCCCTTTTTAGTGCGGCGGGTGTAAAAGCCATGGCCATGCGATGGTCATCGTATGTTTGAATGATTGGATTGGCATCCGCCGGACATCGCGCTCCGTTCCATACGAGGGTCTCGTCGTCACTCGCTTTCAGGATATAGCCTAGCTTGGCCAGCTCGGCGATTAATGCCGCTATGCGGTCAGTCTCTTTTATTCTAAGCGTGCGCAGCCCTGTAAACTTGAAGGGTACGTCGAGCAGGCAACATCCTACCGCTAGCGTCTGCGCCAAATCAGGAGTATCGGCGAAGTCGTACTCCATCCTCTCGCATGGGCGCCCTTCTTGCTTGATGATTGCACCTGAGGGTGTGAATGTTGTCTGTACCCCCAGGCGTTCATACATCTTTGCTACGATAGAATCGCCCTGAAAGCTGTTTGCTGACAAGCCAGTCAATTCCAACTTCCTGTTTATTGTAAGTGAAACAGCCGAATACCAGTAGGAAGCAGCGCTCCAGTCAGCCTCTACCGTGATAGGCGTTGGGGCGTATTTTACTGGCATGATGCGTATTCGTCGCTCGCCTTCCCATTCGACATTGGCGTTGAACTGTCGCATCATCTCCATCGTAAGATTAATGTAAGGCTTGGATGTTATATCGCCCTCAAGGTTAAGGATAAGGCCTTTCTCCATCGCGGGCGCAATCATCATCAAGGCTGAGACGAACTGCGAGCTGATGCTCCCGGTTAATGTCGCCATGCCGCCAGACAGTTTGCGTCCAGAAATGTGCAATGGAGGGAAGCCAGGATGCTCAACATACTCAATATTCGCCCCCAGCGAGTTTAACGCATCTACGAGCGCACCAATCGGGCGGTTCTTCATCCGCTCGTTGCCCGTCAGAGTCCATACGCCAGGCTTTTGTGCGAGAAATGCTGCAAGGAAGCGCATAGCTGTTCCCGACAGGCCGATGTCGAAGGTTGTGCCATCCGATTCCAGCGCTGCCTTCAAAACCATCGTATCGTCACAGTCTGACAAGTTCGACATTTCGGCACCCATCCCGCACATGGAATTAAGGAGCAGCGCCCTGTTGCTAATACTTTTAGAGGCCGGCAAGTCAATCTTCACCTCACACAACCTCTCAGGAAATGGAAATATTACTGTGCAATTCATATTCTTAAATAATTTTTGTATAAAGATATTTAGAACTGATGATTAGTCTTTCAAGAAGTCCTATTAAACAGCGAATTTACTTGTATTTCAGTCTAATTGCGGTACGATTTAGCGCTTGTTCTTGATGTCTGTTCTGACCCGCCTCTGTCATGCCTCTTGGACTGCATAAAACTTTAAAGACAAAGATAATTACTTTTTCAAGGATACAAGTCTTTATTCTGTCCTTATTATCAATTATTTATCCTTTGTGCAAGGACCAAATATATACATATGAAATCACGGCCATCCCCCAACTGCTGATAGTATTGGCGCCCAATGGCAGCCTTGTTTGCCATGCAGTTCGTGCCGGACAAACACAAAAAAAAGCCCTCCTTTTTGAGGAGGACTCTTTCAATCGAACTCTAAAAATCATGCGACGCTAAATTATCATATCTAAGGTTGGCTTCAAAAACGGTTAAATGCAGAAAAGCTATTTGTCTATATATATGCGAATAGCGTGCCAAAACCTCACGTCTCCACTCATCTTTATAAAACTCTTGTAAATCAGATAAATATAAAAGGCTGCTCGTCGAATGACCGGCAGCCCGTGTGGAAATCCCTGCTACTGTTGTGGATTTATTCCACACTCTGAGCCTCGGCAATAATATCCTCAATCATCTGTGCACAGCGATTAACCGTAGCCGCCCATTCATCCTCCGAAAGCGCAGCATCGTTATTCTCTATCGTACTTAGAAGGGCGGTAAGCTCGCTTGCGCCAAGCATCTCCATCGTCGGCGTAAGCTTGTGTGCGGCGCGTGAGGCTGATGCCCTGTCGTGCCTGGTTGAAGCCGAGCGCAAGACCGACATGCTCGCCTGCGACTGCTCGATGAACGTGAACAGAATCGTGCGTGCAGCATCGGCATCGGCGGCAAAGGAGGTGAGCGACGAAAAGTTATATGCGCCGCCAATACCGTTCGTCCTGCCTGAATGTGGAAATATGCCGTTCAGTATCTTCGACAGGCTGTCGGGCGTTATCGGCTTGCCAAGGAAGGCAGTAAAACCCTCCTTAATATAATGTATCTCCTGTTTGGCAAGGCCGGCTGACATGGCCACCACCGGCAGCGTCGCCGCCGAAGGAATCCCCGACGTCCGTATGCACTTGATAAGCTCAATGCCGTCCATTACCGGGTTGATTATATCTATGAATACAACGTCGATTGCAGCCACGCGCAACAGCGACAGCGCCTCGTTCGGGTCAGCCGTCGTAATCACATTGATATGATTGCGGCGCAGCAGTGATTCGATATATTTCAACTGAACAACATCGTCGTCGATAACCATGCTGTTCACTTTTCGCCCATCAATATCCACAGTCATGCCTGCCGGCACATTCACCGTCTCCACAGGCGGTGCAACCTCCAGCGGCAGGCAGATGACAAACTCCGCTCCCTTGCCAGGCTCGCTCGTCAGCGATATGGTGCCGTGCATCAGTTCAACCAGCTTGGCAGCGATTGACAGGCCGAGGCCGAAGCCCTTTTCCGACTGTGCGCCCTCCAGGCGTGCGAACTCGTGAAAGATACGGTCGCGGTCGGACGATGATATTCCAGGCCCTTCATCTTTAACAGATATGTAAATCAATTTCCCCACCTGCTCATGAACAATTCTCACTCCTAAACATACATTTCCACGCGGCGTAAACTTAATCGCATTAGACAGCAAATTCCCCGCAGCCTGCTTGATGCGAACAGTATCGCCAATATACCGCACCTCCTCATCCTCCGCCCCCTCGATCGAGAGCGTGAGACGAAGCTTCTTGGCATCAGCCAGCGGCTTGTAGCTCGCATGAATTTCCTCAAACAGCTCAACAGCGTTGAAGGCCGACGGCCGAATCTCCATCTTTCCCGAATCCAGGCAGTGGAAGTCCAGCAGCTCGTTGACCAGCAGCAGAGTATGCCTTGACGACGTCAGCATATTCTCAACATGCTCCGCCTGAACCGCCGTCATCGCCTCCTGCTTCAACATATCTATCGAACTTAGTATTGACGCAAGCGGCGCACGAATATCATGACTAATCATCAGCATTATGCGCTCGCGTGCGTACAGCAAGTCCTCCGCAATGCGCCGCGCCATATCCACTTCATGCCGAAGCCTCCGCGCCTTTGATATTTCCGTTAATATGATAATGAGAAAAAAGATAATAACCCCGAAGCACACCGCCGCGATGACCGAAAGCTCACAGACGCTACGGGCAACAAACCCCCGCTTCTGCAGCTCCCTCTCATCCCCCAGACGGCTTTCCTCCTCCTTTATAGACACAAGGATGCGACTGATTTCCGCCGTTATAACATTATTATTATGCAGCAATTCAGCCGCCTGCAGCCTGAACTGCACATTATTCGTATCCCGCCTGACGGCAATGCAGTTCTGCAGCTTGATAAGCGCCTCCGCCACAGCCAGGTTCGGATCATAAACATTCATGGTCGAATCAATCTTCTGCGACACAATCGTATTCGTCAACGTAGCCGTATCCTCCTTCACAGGCGTAAACACCTCAGCCAGCCGCTTGAAAAAGCCCTTCTTCGGTCGATGAATAACAAGCGTATCCGTCGTCGCCCGCGTCTCCTCCTTAATCACGCTCGGCGTCACAATCGCCTTCCGCTTGCGCTTCAGCTCATCCTCAAACGACTGAGCATAAAACACATCCATATCTTTCCGCACCTCCATCAGCCGGTAAATATTCCTCTCCTTCATCAGCAGCAACCCCTGAATACGGTCAATCCCCTCGCACGCAACCGAATCAGTAGGGAACTCCCTCAAGCGGTTTAAAAGATCAAAAACCTCGTTAAACTTATGCGACAAATTGCCCGAAACAGTTCTCACATCCCCCGCAGTTAAAGCAAACAAAACCTCCGTCTCATACTCGTACAACTGCAGCAGCGTACCCGTAATAATACGCGCCTTCTCATGCGGAACATTAACATCCCGCCCCTCCTGCGACACCCGTAGCAACAGCTCCGCAACATATACAAACGTTACCGCTACCAGCAGGAAAACCGCCACATACCCGGCAATAACCCACCTTCGCACATACTCTTTTCTGCCATTAACCATAAATTTGATACACTAACTGAATTAAACTGTTCAAGCGCAAAGGTATGGAAATTAACCGGATACTTCCACGACCATCAAAAAAAAACTCACCCGCCCATGCAAGCCCCCCCCGCCCACCCATGCGCACTCCATTCACATGACCAGTATCAACACCGCCAACCCGCCAGTTTGCGCATCGCCAACCCGCCAGTCGGCACACCGCCAACCCACCGGTTTGCGCACCGCCAACTCGCCGGTTGGCGCCCATGCACATGAGCATCCGACAGAGCTGCAACCACGCACCAAAGCCCCCAGCAACCGCCAGCGCCATACCTCACCCCCCGCCCGCCCGCATTCCCGAAAGACAAGCAGCCCCCCATCCCCAACACATTAATATATACATGTATTAACCGTTAAGAATTATAACCATTTCCCACAAAAGTTGACAATGTTCACACGAATAAGGCACTAATTCAATGCTAAATGGTTGTATATATTAATATTTCATTAATTTTGCGAATAAATAAATTCATTATCTTCTAAAATGTATATGGACATGAAAAGAATAATTTTATCAGTCGTTGCGTTGCTGCTATTCGCAGTGACGAGTTTTTCTCAATCGGCATGGTCATATTTCAGCAAAGGCAATGCAGCCTACGAGCGCAGCAACTACGTCTCGGCCATACAATATTATCAGCAGGCCATCCGCGTTAAGCCGAACTACCCCGAAGCGTTCATCGGCATGGCCGACTCCTACTTTCGCCGAGGCGCCTACGAGCAAGCATCCGAAGCCTATCAACAAGCCATCAAGCTGAAGCCCTCCGATGCGTCGCTATACTTCAACCTTGGGCTGTCCTACGCCCGTTTATCGAAAATGGACAAAGCCGCCGAAGCATACAGGCAAGCCCTGCTCTTCCAGCCGGAGATGTCCGAAGGCTATTACAATCTAGGCCTGGCATACTTCAACATGGGAAGCTACGAAAGAGCCATAAGAGCCTACCGCGAAGCCCTGCGCCTGGAGCCAAACGATGCGGACATCCACTACAACCTCGGCCTGGCCTATAACAGCTCCGGCATATACTCAATGGCAATCCGCTCCTTCAACGAAGCAGCCAAGCTCGAACCCTACGTCTCCGACATATACTATAACCTGGGTCTCGCCTATAACAGCGAAGGCATATACTCCCAGGCCATACGCGCCTTCAACGTCGCCGCCCGTCTGGATCCCTACGGCGCCGACATATATTACAACCTCGGCCTTGCATACGACAACCAGGATTGCCACGGCGATGCGTGCAAGGCCTACAAGACGGCAGTAAAGCTATGCCCCGACTATGCGCCCCTCTGCCGCGACAAATATTAAGACATAACAATAACTCGCAAAACAACAATGAAAAGGATTATTACCGCCGCCTGCCTCCTCCTGGCATCAGCCACAGCCTCCGCCCAGGGAAGCGACCACTTCAGCCTCGGCGAAGCATACTATAACAGAGGAAATTACCGGCTAGCCGCAAACGCATTCAAGCTAGCCGTAGAAGCAGATCCGTCCGACGCCGAAGCCTATTTCTCCATGGGCAATACATACAGAAGGCAAGGCAGCTATTCACAAGCAGTCAGCGCATACCGCAAGGCAATACAAGCCGCCCCGACATTCGCGAGAGCCTACAATAACCTGGGCGACGCATACGACGACCAAGCCATGTACGCCCAGGCCATCACGGCATATCGCAAGGCCATAAGCCTAAAGCCGGACTTTGTTGAGGCGTACTGTAACCTTGGCAGCATATACGACGAGAGAGGCGACTATACCGAAGCCATTTCATTGTTTGAGCAAGCCTTGAAAATAGACCCCAACTATGCTTATGCCAAATACGGACTGTTCGCCGTTCGCCACAGAATGTCGGCAACACAAGCCCCCGCCGCCCCGCTGCTGGCAAGCAATACCCGCGTAGAGAGCCGCCCCATCCCCCCGCGCCCGCAGACAAGGCGCCCGGAAGTTAGCGACGAGCTTGATCGTGAAGTCCCCCCGACGCAAGGCACGCTTGACGATGAAATAGTTGTAATCGTACAGCCTCGCCCTGTTGAGCGGAGAGTGTACCCCCAGACTAATAATAATGTAACACCTGCTCCGAAGGCCGGCGCCGGCGAACGCCGGGTATATCCTCCAGCCGGCACAGCCGAATCTCAAGGCTACACTCCGTTCATCGCTGCCGGCGGAACAGGCTCTCAAAAGATTGCTCCTCCGACCGAGAACCGGGAGGCTAAACGAGTGCTAATCGGCGATACCGCAGCAGCGAAACCGTCCACTCCGATAGCCAGGCCATCCGCCTCAACCGCCAGGCCGACGACTACTTCCCCATCCACCGTAGCCCCGGTTTCAAAACCGGAACAGTCGGATAACGATGGGCGCTATACGAAAGAGCCAATCCTGCCGAAGCCGGTATATACCGGAAAGGAAGGAGGCCGGATAAATGTTGATATAACCATTGATTCTAAGGGAAATGTTATCGACGCCAAGATAGGCGACGGGACTGATATAGCCGATGAGAACATGCGCAAAAGTGCACTCGAAGCAGCTCGCAAGGTTAAGTTTAATAATTCCAAAAAGACGAATCAGCATGGGCGTATCACCTATAACTATCCCGGCTCCGTAGCAGAGAAGAAGTAAAGCTTCCAACTACGGAGTTAACCCCGTAGTTATTTATTAAACCACATTTGTACAATCAGATTGCATGGTAACTAAAAGAAGTATTTTCACAATCTTTATGATTTATATTTGTCTGCAAACATAAAGATTTAAAAATACTTCTTATATTTGTTTCCAAGTTTTAGAGCACGTTGCCTAAACATCAAATTGTATTATTATGAAAAATGAGACAATACCCATGAGGGTTATTAAATTCTATGCCGAGGGATTCCGAAGCATGACGATAGGCAGAACATTATGGCTAATTATAATTATAAAGCTGATGATTATGTTTTGCATTCTGAAACCTATTTTCTTCCCCCGCTTTCTTGGGCAGTTCAAAGACGAAACGCTCAAGCAGGAGTATGTATCCGATGAGCTGATTAAACGAGCTATTAATCCTTAAAACAAATTAATATTATGATCGCAAGTATTGACACTTCTTTAATTGATTGGTCAAGGGCACAGTTTGCCCTCACAGCCATTTACCATTGGCTATTCGTACCCCTTACTTTAGGCCTCGGCATCATCCAGGCGATAATGGAAACCATTTATTACAGGACAGGAAAAGAGTTTTGGAAAACTACGGCTCAATTCTGGATGAGAATATTTGGCATAAACTTCGCCATCGGCGTAGCAACAGGTCTTATACTCGAATTTGAATTTGGAACAAACTGGTCAAATTACAGCTGGTTCGTTGGCGACATCTTCGGCGCCCCATTAGCCATCGAAGGCGTACTGGCTTTCTTTATGGAAGCAACGTTTATTGCCGTTATGTTCTTCGGATGGAACAAAGTGAGTAAGAAATTCCACTTGGCATCGACTTGGCTAACTATTGCAGGGGCAACCATCTCCGCACTCTGGATTCTGGTCGCCAATGCCTGGATGCAGAATCCTGTCGGAATGGAGTTCAATCCCGACACGGGGCGCAGCGAAATGGTTGACTTCTTCGCCGTAGCACTTTCACCCGTAGCCGTCAACAAATTCCTCCACACCGTGCTGTCCGCCTGGATTCTTGGCGCTATCGTAGTGCTTGGCATAAGCAGCTGGTATTTGCTGAAAAAGCGGCACAGAGAATTTGCTCTCGCCAGCATCAAGGTCTCCGCAATATTCGGCCTGGTAGCGACTGTGCTGACCGCATGGACGGGCGACGGCTCCGCATACCAAGTGGCGCAGAAGCAGCCTATGAAGCTCGCCGCAATGGAAAGTCTGTATAAGGGCGGCAACGGCGTAGGCCTCGTAGGCGTAGGCGTATTATCCCATAAAGATGCCTACGATGATGCAACCGATCCGTTTGTATTCAAAATTGAACTCCCCAAACTGTTATCCTTCTTCGCCCAGCGCGATTTGAACGGATACGTTCCCGGCATAGAGGAACTTATAAAAGGAGGCTACACCATGCCCGACGGACAAATCGCACTTTCCGCTCAAGAAAAAATCGAACGCGGTAAACAGGCAATCGCCGCTTTCGGCGAATACAGAAAGGAGCTGGACAAACCCCAGTCCGAACGTGACGTTGAAGCCATGAAACAAGCCGACGCCACACTCAAAGCCAATTTCCAATATTTCGGATACGGCTATATCAAAAATCCGACAGACCTCATCCCCCCCGTTGCCCCAACGTTCTACGCCTTCAGGGTTATGGTCATCTTCGGCGGACTCTTCCTTGTGCTATTTATCGTCGCCGTCTGGGCATCCGTTAAAGGCAAGTTTGAAAACATGCGATGGCTGCAAAACATTTGCGTCTGGTCAATTCCAATCGTCTATATTGCAAGCCAGTGCGGATGGGCCGTGGCCGAACTCGGCAGACAGCCCTGGGCTATACAGGACACGCTGCCGCTGAACGCCGCCGTCTCCAAGCTCGCCCCATCATCAGTACAAATAACCTTCTTCCTCTTCCTCATTCTGTTTACAATCCTCCTGATTGCAGAATTGAGCATTATGTTTAAAACAATAAAGAAAGGCCCGGCCGTCTCAACAACCGAATAATTCAAAAGACAAATTATGGATACATATATATTATTACAGCATTACTGGTGGTTTCTTGTATCATTATTAGGAGCCTTACTCGTCTTCCTGCTCTTCGTCCAGGGCGGACAATCGCTCCTTTTCACCATCGGCAAAAACGAAATGCAACAAAAGATGCTCATCAACTCCACCGGGCGCAAATGGGAATTTACCTTCACAACGCTGGTAACATTCGGCGGCGCCTTCTTCGCATCCTTCCCGCTATTCTATTCAACAAGCTTCGGCGGCGCATACTGGGTATGGTTGCTCATACTCTTTTGCTTCGTCTTGCAAGCCGTCTCGTATGAATATCAAGCCAAGAAAGGAAATCTGCTGGGGAAAAAGACCTACCAAATATTCCTCATCATCAACGGCATCCTTGGCCCCGTCCTGATCGGAACAGCCGTAGGGACATTTTACAACGGCGCCAACTTCATTGTCAACAAAGCCAACCTTACCGACCTCGGAATGCCGGTCATATCCAGTTGGGTTGAATATCACGGAGTTCAGCTGCACGGACTTGAAGCCGCCTTCAATCCATGGAACCTGGCGCTTGGCCTCGCAGTATTCTTCCTTGCCAGAGTGCTCGCCCTGCTGTATTTCATCAACAATATTGCCGACGCCGATATACAAAAACGTTCGCGCAAGCAGCTGATTATCGAGACCGGCCTGTTCCTGGTTTGCTTCCTGACATTCCTTGTCCACCTCGTTTTGCAGAAAGGATTCGACAGCAAAGAAATGGCCTGGGTCGATTACAAATACCTGTTCAACCTGATAGAAATGCCCGCAGTACTTGCCATTCTGCTTATTGGCGTAGTCGGCGTCCTGTTCGGAATCATAAAAACGATACTCTCGGGCACATGGAACAAAGGCATCTGGTTTGCCGGTACAGGAACAGTGTTCACCGTCCTTGCCCTGCTGCTGATCGCCGGCTGGAACCACACCGCCTACTATCCGTCCCTGGTCGATGCCAAAAGCTCGCTTACGATGGAAAACAGCTGTTCAAGCCTCTTCACCCTAAAAGCCATGAGCATTTGCTCCATCCTCATCCCCTTCGTCCTTGCCTACATCGTCTACGCATGGAGAGCGCTGGACTTGCGCAAGATTGACGAAAAAGAGATGAAGGAGAATGAACATACTTACTGATACACTAATATTAAGGGACTAAAAAATCAGTGTTTTTAGTATTCCCGTATTTTACATCCGGCAGGAAAATAAAACAATTTTTCCTGCCGGATATTCTTTTCCCCACCGTCGATTAAGAGCGATTCGCTCCAGACAAGTTCCCCCAGATCCAGACATTCGAGATGCACCTCCATGTCTCTCCGCAGCGAATAGCCCGACATGCGATCTTCCGCAATCACCCATTCTCGCAGATTCCGCTCTTCCCGCACCGGTGCCGACGTTTCCCGCACCGGTGCCGACAGTTTCGGCGCTGGTGCCGACGTTTCCGGCGCTGGTGCCGACAGTTTCGGCGCTGGTGCCGATGTTTCCGGAAATGACGCGCTGACCGTCAGAAATGGCGCAGATTCAAATGTTCGGAGATTGTGGAGAGCTGTTCAGGATTTCTTTTTGGGATTCGCTTGTGATTTTCTTTTAGAGCGACATGCCCAAACTTTGAAAATTGGAAATTGCGCTGATGCGGACTATTCTGCAAGCGTGGGAAGAAAATCCCCGCGCGGCCACCGGCTTATTGTTCATATTAATATATTTACGAGCTTTGTAATTAATATGTACTCCTGTGAAAATTATTATCTAAATAATATTGTCAAATATGAATAAATATCTTAAAAACTCTTGGCTGGAAAGCTTTATTGCGGAAAGAAAAATCATTAAAATTATCGTCATCTATGGCATAATTATCTCGCTAGCCCAATTCTTTTATAACCGAGGTCTGTGTATTGATGAAGCGGCGCTTGCACTGAATATAATGCACCGAAGTGCATTAGAACTCTTGAAACCTCTTGATTATGCACAAACAGCCCCGCCGCTTTTTCTGCTGATAGAAAAGTTTTTTTCGACGCTTATTCCGAACTCCGAATATGGGCTTCGTTTATTTCCTTTATTATCTTTCTGGGCATCGTTATTGCTGTTTGTTTGCCTCGTTCGTAAAACAGTAAATGATAAATGGAGTGTAATCATTGCGCTTACCATTTTTTGCAGCAGCCGGACATTTTACAGATATTCAAATGAAGTGAAACCATACATGACTGAAATGTTCATGCTTTTGGGAATATTTTGGTTAACAGTCAAAGATTTCAGGATAGAGCGGGCGAAATATTTAGCGTTGGGAATAGCGGGAATTATCGCCGTATTCCTTGTCAACGCCTCTCCTTTCATTCTGGCCTCATCAGGCATGTTTCTGCTCTATAAAATATTTGCCTGCAATGAACGGCCAAATGGCAGTCTTGCTGCAGCGCTAAGGCCTTTGCTATTCGTTTTTTGCAGTTGGGCAGTCGCTGCAGCAACGTATTATTTGCTTTTTGTTCATGGGAATCCGCTGAAAGAATTTATGAAGGATTTTTGGATTAGGGATCACGGTTTCCTTATCCTTAATCCGTTTAATTCCGGGTTTGCGGATGTTGTAACTAAGGCTCTGTCGTCTATATTTTCAGTGCATTTTTCACTCGAACAATTTACGGTTTATCCATCAGGAAAGACTGTATTAATGTGTCTTGTTTGCGCATTCGCCGGATTATATGTGCTGGGTATTATTCGGATAATAAAACTGAAAAAAGCAAGCTTGCTCATTCTGTTTTGTGCGCCTGTTATTATTCATCTGGCGATGTCAGCATTGCAATTATATCCGGTTGACCGTAGATTAATGCTATATACATTTCCAGGTATTATATTCCTTTGCTCCATGGGTATAGGATATATTCTGGAAAGAATCCGGCAACGCGAAATGTTTTGTATCATTATGCTTTTAATACTTGGCCTTGCAGGCGTCGTAAAATTTCCGTTAAAACATGTAGAAACCAAAGCATGTCTTGAATATATTGAAAGCAAGACTGAAAAGGGCGATAAATCCAGTGTATATATGCTAAATACGCATCTTCATTCCACGCGGTATTATATGGATACTGGCCATGTAAACGAGCGAATAAATATCATTAACAGTTCCGACCTGGATTATCAATATCTGTCAGATCTGATACTGTTAATGTCGCACCGCCCCTTTAATATTCCCGATTATGTATATTCCTTCAAAGGCAAAACCTGGTTTATGCTTTCCAACCTTGAACCGACGTCTACGGCCGAGATCCTGAATAAGCTTGATTCCCTGGGGATGAAAAAACTGGATGAATACAGGAACAAGGGCGTGCGTGCATATTTATATGATTGCGGGGAGTAGAATGCTTGCGGAACGCCGGCTGTGAGCCATCCGCATGAAAAACCATCCGCAAGAATGCAGGCGAAGATGGAAGCCATACTTGCGGTTCAAGCAGCGAGTTTAATCATTAAGCAAGTAAAAAGGGGCATGAAGCGACAGAATCACACATTAGCAGTTGCGAGAGTAAAATATTCATGTAAATTTGCGCCGTTTGATTAAGAATAATAATTAATGACAAAAAAACCAATTACTAAAGTATGGGCACAAACAAAATCATCGGCTCTAACATCCGATACATCCGCGAATCTCAACATCTAAGCCTGGAAGACGTATCCGAAAGAACCGGCCTGAGCGCCGAACAAATAAAAAGCATAGAAGAAAACAACGTTCTGCCTTCGCTGTCTCCGCTCATCAAGATTGCGCGAGCGCTCGGCGTACGTCTCGGAACATTTCTCGACGACCAGTCGGAGCTAGGCCCCGTTATTTGCAGAAAGAACGACAGCCGTGATGCCAACGGCATCAGCTTTTCCAACAGCGCAACCGTTTCGCACAAGCACATGGAATATTTCTCACTCTCGCAGTCCAAAACCGGTCGCCACATGGAGCCTTTCCTTATCGACATCGAACATGCGCATGACGCCAACTTCATCCTCTCAACGCACGAAGGCGAAGAATTTATCTTCGTCCTCAACGGCCTGGTAGAAATCAACTACGGCAAGAACACCTACGTGCTCGAAGAAGGCGACAGCATATACTACGATTCCATTGTCGCTCACCACGTACATGCCTACAACGGCAATCCTGCACGCATCCTCGGCGTTATTTATACCCCCTATTAATAAAATATGGAACTGCAAGAACGCACCCTTGGACAATGGCTTGAACACTGGGCAAAGCAAACGCCCGACAAGGAATACATCGTATATTCCGACCGCAACCTTCGCTTCACCTGGAAAGTCTTCAACGAGCGCGTTGACCGTATGGCCAAAGGCATGTTGTCCATCGGCATACGCAAAGGAACCCATGTCGGGATATGGGCGACCAACGTCCCCGACTGGCTCACCTTCCTCTATGCCGGAGCCAAGATAGGAGCCGTGCTCGTCACCGTCAATACGAATTACAAGCAGAGCGAACTGGAATATCTCGTCCAGGACGCTGATTTGCACACGCTCTGCATCACTGAAGGCGTATTCGACGGAAGCTACATTGACATGGTCTACGCCATGCTCCCCGAATTGAAAGAACAGCAAAGAGGATACCTCCGCAGCAACCGCTTCCCCAAGATGAAGAACATCGTCTATATCGGTCAGGAAAAACACCGCGGCATGTACAACACCGCCGAACTCCTCCTCCTGGGCGAAAACATTGACGATGCAGCCCTCGACAAAGCCAAACAAAACATCGACTGCCACGACGTAGTCAACATGCAGTACACCTCCGGCACAACAGGCTTCCCCAAAGGCGTCATGCTCACCCATCATAACATTACCAACAATGGATATTTCACCGGCGAAGGAATGGGCTTCACGGCTGACGACAAGCTCTGCTGCTGCGTCCCACTCTTCCATTGCTTCGGCGTCGTGCTGGCCAGCATGAACGTACTCACCCACGGATGCGTCCAGGTTATGGTCGAACGCTTCGACCCGCTCGTCGTCCTCGCCTCCATACATAAAGAGCGCTGCACCGCGCTATACGGCGTCCCCACCATGTTTATCGCCGAGCTGAACCACCCCATGTTCGACATGTTCGACCTCTCCTCCCTCCGCACCGGCATCATGGCCGGCTCGCTCTGCCCCGAAGAAGTCATGCGAGCAGTAACCGAGCGGATGCACATCACATATATCACAAGCGTCTATGGCCTCACCGAAAGCTCTCCCGGCATGACACACTCCACCCTCGCCGACAGCTTCGAGACCCGATGCACCACCGTAGGCCACGAATATCCCTTCACCGAAGTTAAAGTCATCAATCCCGAAACCGGCAAAGAATGTCCCGACGGCGAGCAAGGCGAAATGTGCTGCCGCGGCTACCTCGTCATGAAAGGATATTACAAACGCCCCGTCGAGACAGCCGAAGTCATCGACGCCAACGGCTGGCTCCACAGCGGCGACCTCGGCATCAAGGACGCCAACGGCAACTACCGCATCACCAGCCGCATCAAGGACATGATTATCCGCGGAGGCGAAAACATCTATCCCCGCGAAATAGAAGACTTCCTCTATAAAAAAGACGGCATAAAAGACATTCAAGTCGTCGGCATCCCCTCCAAAAAATACGGCGAAGAAGTCGGCGCCTTCATCATCCTCCACGACGGAGTTAAAATGACCGACGATGAAGTTCGAGACTACTGCCGCGGCCAAATAGCCCGTCATAAAATCCCCAAGTACATATTTTTCGTCAACAGCTTCCCCCTCACCGGCAGCGGCAAAATACGGAAATTCAAACTCCGCGACCAAGGCATCCAACTCTTGAAAGAGCAAGGCCTGCAACCATAATTGTTCATACAGTTCAGTCGCGGCAGACACGGAGGTTTATCATTTTTTCCTCCGTGTCTTTTTTGTTCCATCATTAAAATAATGATTAGACAAAGCCCTCTTTTAACCGCTTGCGTAGTAGAAACAAAAAAAACGTGGGCGGCATCTTTTCCCCCAGGCAATAATATTGCTCTCGCCCCCGGAAAAACTTCAGAATATTTGACAACCATTAGCGCAAACTCAAATCTTCAAAGCTTATGCCTTTCCTCCCAAAAGAGAAACACAAGCGAACAGAAAAAAGAAACTACGAACATTAGAATCCGCATCATTTCCGGAAGCGTGGGCACCAGCTCCGGAAGTGTCGGCACCAGCTCCAGGAGTATGTGCGCCAGCTCCGGAAAATATCCCGCTTTTAATATCTAAATGCGCGGCAAAAAGGAATTTCTCAACTCTTCCGCCTCTTCCTGTTTCAAATTGAAGCCCGTGGCAGAAAACAAAAACTAAACTCCAAGCCCCAAAAGCAAAGCTCTAAAATCTAAAAACCGTATCTTTGCCACTCATTAATATAAATAATAAAAAGAAATGAATCCAATCGGACTAAGTGAACAGGAAATATTCAGGCGCAACAGCCTCGAACAATTGCGGCAAGCAGGCATAGAACCCTATCCCGCCGCCGAATACAAAATAACCGCATACTCTGCCGAGATAAAATCCAGCTTCAATGACCAGGCAACAGGTCCGGACGCCATGCAAGTCTCCGTTGCCGGTCGCATAATGAGCCGCCGCATCATGGGCAAAGCCTCGTTCGTCGAACTCCTCGACGCCCATGGCCGCATCCAAATCTATATCACCCGCGACGACATTTGCCCCGGCGAAGACAAGGAAGCCTACAATACCGTATTCAAAAAATTATTGGATATAGGCGACATTATCGGCATAAAAGGTTATGTATTCCGGACGCAAATGGGCGAAATCTCCATTCACGCTCAAGAACTCACACTTTTGTCCAAAGCCCTCCGTCCGCTTCCGATAGTGAAAAAGAAAGACGGAATCGTTTACGACGGATTCAACGACCCCGAACAGCGCTACCGCCGGCGCTACGTCGATTTAATCGTCAACGAAGGCGTAAAAGACGTATTCCTCAAGCGGACGAAAATCTTCAATTCCATGCGCGAATACTTCAACACCCATGGTTACCTGGAAGTCGATACCCCTGTCCTTCAGAGCATCCCCGGAGGAGCCGCCGCCCGCCCGTTCATCACTCACCACAACGCTCTCGACATCGACCTCTACCTTCGCATCGCCAACGAACTATATCTAAAACGCCTCATTGTCGGAGGCTTTGAAGGCGTCTATGAATTTAGTCGCAACTTCCGCAACGAAGGCATGGACCGCACCCATAATCCTGAATTTACGTGCATGGAAATATACGTAGCCTACAAGGATTATAACTGGATGATGAGCTTCACCGAAAAACTCCTCGAAAAAATATGCCTCGACGTTCACGGCACAACCACAGTCCGCTTCGCCGACAAAGAAATCAGCTTCGCCGCCCCCTACAAACGCATCTCAATGACAGACTCCATCAAGGAGCACACCGGCATTGACATATCCGGCATGAGCGAAGCACAATTAAGAGAAGCATGTCGCTCTTTAGGCGTCGAGCAAGACCCGACAATGGGCAAAGGCAAGCTGATAGATGCCATCTTCGGCGAAAAATGCGAATCAAACTATATTCAGCCCACCTTCATCACCGATTATCCGGTCGAAATGTCCCCTCTCACCAAGCGCCACCGCACGAACCCCCAGCTCACCGAACGCTTTGAACTCATGATTTGCGGAAAAGAAATAGCCAACGCCTATTCGGAACTAAACGATCCTGTCGACCAGCGTTCCCGCTTTGAAGAGCAACTGGCCTTAACCGAAAAAGGCGACGACGAAGCCATGTACATAGACAGCGATTTCCTTCGCGCCCTCGAATACGGGATGCCCCCCACAAGCGGGATGGGCATCGGCATGGATCGCCTGGTAATGTTCCTCACCGGCCAGGAAAGTATCCAAGAAGTCCTCCTCTTCCCCCAGATGCGCCCCGAACGCACCTCCACCGACAACCCCTCAGAGCCAGACGACGATGAACATGCCGGGTAAAATAGCCATAATGGGAGGCGGCAGCTGGGCGACCGCCCTGGCCAAAATCATTCTATCTACGCAGAAAAGCCTCAACTGGTACATGAGACGCCCCGACCAAATAGATGATTTTAAAGCCGCAGGGCATAACCCCGGTTATCTGACAGGCATACAATTTGACATCAACAAAATAGACTTCTATTCAAACATCAACCAGGCGATAACCGAATCGGATACGCTTATTTTTGCCATCCCTTCCCCATTCCTCAAGCAACACCTTGAAAAGATAAAAGCCCCCCTCAAAGACAAATTCATCATATCGGCAGTCAAAGGCCTGGTTCCGGACGAAAACATGCTAATCACGAATTACTTCACCGAATACTATGACGTCCCTCCTGAGAACATAGCCGTTGTCGGCGGTCCTTGCCATGCGGAAGAAATAGCCCTCGAACGGCTTTCCTTCATCACCCTCGCCTGCACCGACCCCGCCAGAATAGAACCTCTTGCCGGCGTATTCAGAAATACATACTTGAAAAACACAATCTGCCGCGACGTAACCGGAATAGAATACGCCTCCGTATTGAAGAACGTCTATTCAATCGTTGCCGGAATATGCCACGGTATGAAATACGGAGACAATTTCCAGGCTGTATTCCTCTCCAACGCCGTGCAGGAAATGCGCCGATTCATCGACGCCGTAAGTGACATTCCCCGCGACATAGACAGCTCCGTCTATCTCGGCGATTTGCTCGTAACTGCCTACTCCCGCTTCAGCCGGAACCGCATCTTCGGTACCATGATTGGCAAAGGCTACTCGGTTCAAATTGCCCAGCTCGAAATGGAAATGATAGCCGAAGGATATTTCGGGACAAAGTGCATACACGAAATCAATGAAAAATACAAAGTGTACATGCCTATACTCAATGCCCTTTACGACATCCTCTACAACAAAAAATCATCAACCATAATTATACGTAACCTAACAGAAACTTTCAAATGAAATCTATTAGTTTCAACGCCGCCGAAATCATGCAATCCATGAGCGAGGAAGAGATTGCAGCATGGCGCAAAATCACAGAAGAAGCCCTCGAAAACTTGCACCTGTCAAAAGGCAAAGGCAGCGAATGGCTCGGCTGGCTACGCCTCCCCACCACAACCACAGAAGGCGACCTGGATGAAATTGAGCACGCCGCCGCTGTCCTCCGTGAACAATGCAAAGTAATTGTTGTCGTCGGAATCGGCGGGAGCTACCTCGGCGCCAAAGCCGTAATCGACGGTATAAACCACCACTTCGACAACCTCCTCAACCGTAACGGCAATCCCCTCATTCTCTATGCAGGAAACAACCTGAGCGAAGACTATCTGGCAGACTTGACCGAAATTCTCCAAGGTATATCCTTCGGAATAATCAGCATATCCAAATCGGGCACAACCACCGAACCGGCCGTATCCTTCCGCATCCTGAAAAAAATGTTGGAGGCCAGCATCGGAGTAACGCAAGCCCGCGAGCGGATAATCACGATAACCGACGCACGCAATGGCGCTCTCCGTACCATGACCGAGCGTGAAGGCTACCGCAGTTTCGCCATACCGGGCAACGTTGGAGGCCGCTTCTCCGTCTTTACCCCCGTAGGCCTTCTCCCCATAGCCGCTGCAGGAATAAACATTCGCGAACTCATGTCCGGAGCAAAAAGCATGGCGCTGCGGCTTGGAAAAACAGTAGGTTTCGAGGATAACATAGCTCTTCAATACGCCGCTGTCAGAAACCACCTGTATCGCTCCGGAAAGAAAACCGAAATACTCGCAAACTTTGAACCACGCCTGCATTACATAGCCGAATGGTGGAAACAACTATACGGCGAAAGTGAAGGAAAAGACGGAAAAGGCATATTCCCAGCTTCCGTAGATCTCACCACCGACCTCCACTCCATGGGGCAATGGATACAGCAAGGCGAACGTTCCATATTTGAGACTGTAATATCCATCGAACGCCCCGCCAAAAGAGTCCTCATTCCCAAAGACAAAAACGATCTCGATGGCATGAACTTCATTGCCGGCAAACGCATAAGCGACGTTAACCGCATGGCCGAACTCGGAACCAGGCTGGCGCACGTTGACGGCGGTGTCCCTGTAATAAATATCTCACTCCCCGCCCTCACGCCGTACTACATCGGCCAGCTTCTCTTCTTCTTTGAGAAAGCCTGCGCCATAAGTGGATATATCCTCGACGTCAATCCATTCGATCAGCCAGGCGTTGAGGCTTACAAAAACAACATGTTCGCACTGCTGAACAAACCAGGCTACGAAACCGAAGCAGAGATTATCAAAAAACGCCTCGCGCAATGATAAAAGCTGTACTTTTTGACATGGACGGAGTAATATATGATTCATTGCCGTCACACGTCCGCGCTTGGAGCGAAATGGCGCAAAAGTACGATCTCGTTCTAGCCCCCAATGACATCTACCTTTGGGAAGGGCGTATAGGCAGCAGCATAATCAACAAGCTCTATCAGGCAACATACGGCCATGATGCTACCCAACAGGAGATAAACGACTTGTATGCCGAAAAAGCCAGGCTTTTCTCCAAGTATTTCAACGGCCAAATCATAGAAGGCATCCGCGACGTGCTCGAAAATGTCAAAAAACTCAACTTGGACATGCTCATCGTAACCGGCTCCGGCCAACATGGCCTCATAGATAAAGTCACAGCCGACTTCGACGGCTATTTCAATCGCACTAAAATGATCACAAGCTTTGACGTAAAAGTCGGCAAGCCCCATCCCGAACCTTACCTCACTGCGTTGCGAAAAGCTGGAGTAGAAGCCTGCGAAGCCATCGTTGTTGAAAACGCCCCGCTCGGAGTTCAGTCCGCCGTAGCCGCCGGCATATACACCATTGCAGTAAACACCGGCCCGCTGCCGGACGACATGCTTTTTGAGGCCGGCGCTGACGTCCTTTACCATGACATGCCAAGCCTGGCGAACCATATTGCCCACATTGTCGAATATCTCAATACGCCTCAAGACGCATAAATTCCCCATCCCTATTCCATAATTTCATACAAGTCGAATCGGTTTACCTTCGCTCTCTCCCCGCAAGACAAGGTAAACCGATTCGGCTTTTTTCTTTCGGATAACCCACTCCCCCGCAAAAAACACAATTGTTTTCGGAATATTATATGTGCGACTTTTAATGCGTTTGCCCTGAGAACAATGTATGCTATCTTTGCGATTATAATAATTTAAATAACTTATATATAATGAGAAATAAAGTTTTTACCTTACTGATTGCCTTCATCCTGTTAAATGGAACAGGGATGCAGGCACAACAAAAAACAATCGATCTGACCTCTCCTGACGGAAGTATCCGCGTGGAGGTATCCCTGGGCGACAGAATCAGTTATACTGTTTATAACAATAATGAGCCTGTGCTGCAAAACAATGAAATGCAACTCCAGCTTCGCAACGAAACGCTGGGATTAAACCCTCGCCTGACAGGGCAGAAACATTCTTCGGTCAATACGACTGTCAAACCTGTTGTCCCCTTTAAATTTTCAACTGTCGAGAATAAATACAACCAGTTGAAGCTGAATTTTAAAGGCGATTACTCGGTTGAGTTCCGCGCCTTTGACGATGGTGTTGCCTATCGCTTCATCACCAGCAAGAAAGAAACCATTGATGTAATGAACGAGGACTTCAACATGTATTTCCCCGGCGATTATCTGTTGCAACTGCAATGTCCGGGCAAACGCGGCTTCGCATCCGTATACGAGGATCCTTATTCGCAAGTCGAATCGAAAAAATGGCAGGTAAAAGACGACATGTCCGTCCTGCCAGTCCTCATAGATACTCGCAAAGGCGTGAAAATACTTGTATCTGAAACCAATGTCGATGATTATCCACATACGTTTGTTAAAGGTATCGGAGCCAGGAACGGCGTGCGCTCCATCTATCCCCGCGTTCCTGTGGAAACAGCTTACGACGAGCGAGGCATGAGCCTCATCGTTACGAAGGAAGCCGATTATATCGCCCGCACAGCAGGAACCCGCGATTTCCCCTGGCGCTGGTTCATTATTGCCAAACGTGATGGACAGCTGATTGAGAGCACTATGGTTTGCCGCCTCTCGCCTCAGAACACCCTCAACGACGTTTCGTGGATTAAACCCGGCCTGGTGATGTGGGACTGGATTAACCGATGGGTGGATTATGGTCCGGAAGTGAACTATAAAGCCGGCGTCAATACCGCTGCTTACAAGCACTATATTGACTTCGCCTCCCGCAACAAAATCCCCTACCTCATCCTCGACGAAGGCTGGTCAAAGAACAGGGCGCACCCGAAGGAAATCATTCCCGAAGTCGATATGCCCGAACTCATCCGCTATGGAAACGAAAAAAATGTTGGCCTTATCCTGTGGATTACCTATGCCGGCATAAACGAAGATTTTGACGACGACAGCTTCAACCTGTTTGAGCATTTCGCCAACATGGGCATCAAAGGTTTCAAGATAGACTTCATGGACAGGAGCGACCAGGTGATCACCCACTTCTACGAACGTGCCGCCAAGGAAGCCGCCAAATACAAACTGCTGGTCGAACTGCATGGCTCATACAAACCGACCGGACTGGAATACCGCTACCCGAACATTCTCTCCTATGAAGGCGTAATGGGATTGGAGAACGGTCTTCGCGCTACGCCGGACAACAGTCTTTTCTTCCCGTTCATGCGTGGCGTAATGGGGCCAATGTCCTTCACTCCGGGTTCGATGCTCAATGTCCAGCCGGAAAATGCTCGCAACGGATTAGGCTCAAACCTCGTGACCGTAGGAACCCGCGTTCACCATATCGCTTACTACATACTCTTTGAAAGCGGCCTCCAAATGATAGCCGACAGTCCGAGGCAATTTGACCAGAATCCTGATTGCGCATCCTTTATCTTCAGCACGCCCGTCACGTGGGACGAAACACATGCCCTCGCAGCCGAAGCCGGACAATACGCTATTGTTGCCAAGAGGCACGGAGACAAATGGTGGATCGGCGGCATCGCCAACAATGCCGAGAAAATACGCGAGTTCGACCTCGCTCTCGACTTCCTCCCCCAGGGAAAAACATTCCGCATGACAGCCTTTGAAGATGGCCCGAACGCCGAACGCCAGGCTATGGACTACGACGTCAACCGTAAGGACGTAAAACGCGGCGATAAAATACATGTCCGACTTGCCCGCAACGGCGGCTTTGCGGCAGTTCTCGAATAAGCAGGACAGTACCCCCGAACCTCCGCGTTCAATGCCTGAAAAAGAAGGCGCGAAGCATATTCAATACGCTTCGCGCCATTCATTTTGGAGCGTTACAAACCTTGATTTTTACTATATTTGAGCGGTTTTAATTAATTAAACAAAAGGCAAATATTATGTTTATCGTTATCCCTGTTATTTTTATTTTAGGTATTATAGCAATCGCTTTGGAAGACAAGCTGAACGTCAACAAGGCAGCAGTAGCGCTGGTGATGGCCATCATTTTGTGGATAATTTTAATGCTCGATGCGTACAACATTTTCGTAGCACGTCCCAACCACATCTTTCAAGAATTTCTCAAGTACAACCCCGGCATGGAACTCCTTCCCTACCATGAGCAGTTCATTAATTTCATTACCAACCGGGCGATAATCTTCAATCTTGGCAACGTAACCGAAACGCTATTCTTCGTCATGGGCGCCATTCTGATTGTCGATCTCGTTGACAAGCACGGCGGCTTCCTGTCTATTTCAGACTTCATCGCGACGACGAACAAGCGCAAGCTCCTCTGGTGGATCTGCCTGACCGCCTTCTTCCTCGCCCCGTTACTTGACAACATGGCCGCCGCCATCGTTCTGATGGCCGTATTGCGGAAGCTGGTATTCGACCGTGCCGACAGACTGAAATATGCCTGCATGATCATCATCGCCGCCAATGCAGGTGGAAGCTTTTCACCCATAGGCGACGTCACAACCATTCTCCTCTGGGTCGGTAAGAACATCACCCCTCTGCACCAGATAACCCACGTCTTCCTCCCAGCGCTTGCACATCTGCTCATCCCGCTGACCATCGCCACTTTCATCCTCTTCAAAAAAAGCGAAACCATGCGCAAGCCAACTCCCGAAGAACGAGTCGTGAATGAAGTCGTACCGACGATCCCCGCCTCGGCACGCAGAATAATACTTATAATCGGCGTCCTTTCCCTCGCACTCGTTCCCGTGT
Organism: Tannerellaceae bacterium; assembly: GCA_031257015.1. Classification (GTDB taxonomy): domain Bacteria; phylum Bacteroidota; class Bacteroidia; order Bacteroidales; family Tannerellaceae; genus DFXE01. Next base: position 72,505 of record JAIRPK010000040.1, on the reverse strand, counting down.
TCCAAAACCTGACCGCCTTGCCTCCCTTTCTTGGCGTGCTCATGGGGCTGGCCGTCCTTTGGTTCTATACAGACATTATGTACAGCCGTATGAGGCACATGCGCGAATCGCGAAAAATGCGCGTGATAACGCTCCTTCCCAATGTCGATTTGGCAACCATCTTCTTCTTCCTTGGCATTTTGATGAGCGTTGGCGCACTCGAAACATCAGGTCACCTGTCGCTAATGTCCAACTTCCTTGACGCACACATTCACGCGCCTTACCTGACCAGTTTCCTTATCGGCATCCTTTCCTCCTGCGTGGACAACGTCGCTCTGGTTGCAGCCACGATAGGCATGTACCCCATTCAAGCAGTCGATTCAGTCGCGGCAAATGCCCAATACTTCGTTGCCGACGGCGGTTTCTGGACATTCCTGACATATTGCGGCGTGACCGGCGGCAGCCTTCTCATCATCGGCTCAGCCACTGGCGTCATTGTCATGGGAATGGAAAAGATTGAATTTACATACTATGCAAAAAAATTCAGTTTGCTGGCCTTTAGCGGCTACTTGGCCGGAGCCTTGACATTTTTAGCGTTCAACAGCTGAGCCGTCGAGCAAATTCATACTCCGCAAGCCTCAAAAAGCATTTATTTCAGTAGCCATATCATCTACAATCGGGAAACGGAAAAGTAAAACACCTTCCGCTTCCCGATTTCTTTTTATCTCCACCTCGCTTCCGTCAGATTTGATTCCCGAAAAATCTCGCGAGAAACTCCCGCATATCATTGTATCGCAACAATCTCTTCCGGGAAAACCTCGCGCCTCATTGTAGCACAGCAATATATTCCTTGAAATCCCCGCGCCTCATTGTGTCGCAACAATCTTTTCCGGGAAAACCTCGCACTTCATTGTATCGCAACAATCTCTTCCGAGAAAATCTCGCACCCCATTGTATCGCAACAATTTCTTCCTGGAAAACCTCGCGTCTCATTGTAGCCATTCCTTCACTACAAGATTTATCAGAACATTACGATGCGGTCGCTAATTTTTTTGCAAGTGTTTCATCAAGGTTCTGAAATGCTTTTGAGCAGTACTGCATGGGATTTTTTCGTATGTTTGCATCGAATAAGAACTTTTTTCAGATGGAATTAATCTCACATATTACTTTATTAAAAAGAATGACGTCGGCGGTACACTTTGAGTTCATCCGCGACGTTGTTGACATATTGGGAGCGGAAGTTTCACAGATTTCTTCGGTTGCCCCCAAGTGGAATGAACTTTATGATGCGTTTACGCAGGAAAATACCGTATATAAGCGTCCCCGGAAGCTTGACGAATCTGTTGAGCTGGTTGAATTGAACAAGGAACGCAGAGTTATAGCAAGTGAATTGATTACAACAATCAAAAAACGTGAGGAGCGCAATGAGCCGGACGTACATAAAGCTGCCAGGCTGCTGCGGGATGAAGTTCTTCAGACCTACGGCAATATCACTGCTCAGGAGTATGAAACGACGACCGCCAATATCTACAACATGATTCAGGACTTTAACAAGCCGCGTTTCAAAACGGCCGTTACAGCCCTAAAGCTTACAGACCGGGTCAATGAGCTGGATACGGCCAATGAACGGTTCCGAGCCATCTACAATCTCCGCTCCGAAGAATACCAGCAGAATGACGGTTTGGGGACGATAGCCGAAGCGCGGCAGAGGAGTGACACGGCTCTGAAAAATCTGCTCAGGGCGCTGGTCTCGCTCGACGAAGTGAATGAGCTTGACGCCAAAGACGCTACGCTCCGCGGGCATCTCAATAAGATTGAGGAGATGTTTAATTCGTTAGTCCGACAGGCGAAGAAAGTGGTCACCCATCGCCGTCAGTCATCCGACAGCGAGCCTCCGGAGCTTCCGGACAATAAGATGGAAGATGATGAGGACTGAAAGAGAGACGCGAAAAATTGGAGAATAGAAGACTTGTTTTATTAATTTATTAATTTGATTTCTCTGTTATATAATTTATTTTAGTTTGGTTTGTGGAGACGGGGGCAACCTCGTCTCCAATGTTTGTTAGGGGGGGGGTAATTTTAGCATGGCTACATTTTCCATTCGGATGTGCTGCACAAAGACACAAAGGCACGAAGCTCTTTTTATTTATGCTTCGTGCCTTTTCGTTTATGTTTCAACCGCGCGTTCGGCGGCGAGATTGATTTTTTGCGTGCGAGGATTATCGTTTTAGTTTGACGACTTCGCTGCCTGCGAGTAGGAAAGCGCCGGTACCATAGACTTCCCAGCTATCGGCGCTGAAGTTTTTACGAGGGTCAACGCCGACCGGTTGCACCCATCCCATGCGGCCGTCAGCGCCGATACATCGGTTAAGTCCCAGCCATGCCTTTTCTACTGTTTTCAGGTAGGAACGGTCTAGCAGTCCGCTGTTGATTCCGTATGCCAGTGCATAGCAGAAGAAGCCTGAGCCACTTACTTCGCCGCCTGGATATGCGTCAGGGTCGAGCAAGCTTGCCCGCCAAAGTCCGTCGGCTTGCTGTATGGATGCGATTTTTTCAGCCATTTCCCTGAAAAGATTTTCGTAAAACGGTCGTTCGGGATAGTCTGCCGGGAGAACTTTGAGTATGCGTGTCAGTCCCCCCATTACCCATCCGTTTCCGCGCGACCAGAATATTTTCCGGCCATTGGATTCATAACGGTCATTTCCATCGTTTTTGATGACAAAATTCAAGTCGCGGGCGAACAGGTGTTCATCGTTATTGTAAAGAAGTGCGTAACATTCCTTGAAATATTCGTCGTTTTTTGCCAGATATTCCTGCTTGCCTGTAATGACGCCGGCTTTCACAAGCGTTGGTGGCGCCATAAACAACGCATCGCACCACCACCATTTGATGACTTCAACGCCCCTGACGGGGTAAGGCTGAGCGATTAGCTTGTCCAGCGTGTCGATGAGCGGCTTTATCATTTCCGGGCGGCGCTCGCTGGCGTACATGTCGAGATATGTCTGGCAGATTGCGATGTCATCGGCGTGGTACCATCGTTTGAAAGGCGTCCATCCGACGGTAGCAAAGGTGTCGAGCATGGCCTTGTATATTGACTTGGAGCCGGTTGTTTCATAAGCTGCATATACGCCGGCATAGAAGGCGCCGTTCGTCCACTCGCGCACATCATATTTGGGATGTGCCAATTGCCATTTCAATACGGATTGCATGGTTTCGGCGATATATTTTTTGCCAAACATTTTGCGTTCGGCCTTTGTATCCTGTGCAGAGGATGATACCAGTGCGGCACAAAGGATAAACATTGAGATGATTACTTTCTTCATTTTTAATAAGTGATTATAATTTGTATTACGAGAATAAATCTATTATTAGCGTGATATATGTTGAGAACCTTCGCTTATTCCCCGATGTTGATTTCCATTCCTTCGGTATTCGCCTGAACAAAGCGGTTGTACATGGCTTCGCAGTAAGCGGGCGGAAGATAATATCGTCCGGCATAAACGGATGTGAGGCGGATGCGGAAAGTTATTCGCTTGTTGCCGCTTAGCGTATTAATATAGGAGAGGACGCGGTCGTCGCGTATGTCCTGATAGCTGATGGCATCAGCGCTTCCGATGTTTTTATCGTTGATAAAGCGCGTATTAAGTATTTCCCATCCGGCGGGAAAGATTTGTGAGACGACCAGATTGGTCAGCGGCTCGGCTTTTGGATTTTTTACAGTGACGACGGCAGTGAAGTTCGTGCCCCGCTTCATTGTGGCCGGTTCGACGGGGCGATTGTTCTCGTCTTCGTAAGCTATGGACAGTTCGACGCCGGCGGCTTGCGCATGAATGTTGTTTTTACCCGGAACGCCTTCGCTAAGGATGCGGACGAAGAGGGTTGAATTTAGATTATTCTTTATTTCCATTCTGGCGGGGGAGGATGCGTTGTTGATGATTTTTTCGGTCCAGATGCTTTTTGCGGAGTTGATGTTGCGTGATTGTCCGTTTACTGTATATGCGAAGTCGAGCTTCCGCGAAGTGTTGTATTTCTTTATCCATGCCGAAAGAGCGTTGAGCGCCCAGGCGGTTTCCTGAGTGCTGAGCCAATCGTTTCCGCCGAGCTTGTCGGATATGCTCCGGGCTGTTGCGGCGGCCTCCTGTTCTTTGTTCAGGAGTACAAGTGTTTGAAGGTACAAAGCCATGTCTCGGAAAGAGCTTCCGAATGTATTGTCGTAGGCATCGTAAACAGTTTGCTCGTCCGTGTGTGCGAGAAGTTGGGCTGCAACGTCATTCCTTCCGAGCAGAGCGTAAGCAGCGGCGAGCAAAACCCTGCTGGTGGAGGCCAGAGATTTATTTTCGCGCATCCGGTTCATGGCTCCCGTTTCAGCCTGTTGAGCGAGGGCGAGGACATAGAGGCGATATGCTTGCGTTATTTCGCTGTATTTATGCTGTTCGCTTTTCCATTCATTAGCAGTTTTGCGCATGGCGCTCAGGGCTGAATTTTTCATTCCTTCAGGTATGACATATCCTTTATTTCCGGCTTCAATCATGAAGTGAACGGCGTAGATGGTTCCCCACGGATATGTGTCTGATGTTCCAGGCCAATAGGCAAATGCGCCATTTGTGAAATATGAGCGATAGCGGTTGAGGGTGGACTGTATGGCCGTAGAGACGGACGATTCCTGCTCGGCGCTTAATGTCGCAAAATCTTTAATATAAAGCTGCGGGAAAGCCTTAGAGGTAATTTGTTCAATGCAACCATGTGGATAGCCGAGGAGGTCGGAAAGACGTGAGGCAAGGTTGATGGGCGGGATTGTGCTAACTTCCAAAGTGAGGGAGTTGGTGGCGTCAATTCCGGGCATAGAGTGGTTGCCCTTCCATGTCTTGCCAGGTTCGATTGTTAGCGCTTCGATTGTTTTCTGGAGATGATCTGTTGAGCGAATTTCCAAGTCGGTTTCGTAAGTAGATTTTTCTCCTTTGGCTGTGGCAGTGATGGTTACTTTTGCTGCTCCAGGACGATTGCCGGTGCGGATTCGGAAGGCGACAGTTTTGTCCTCCTTCCTGTTAATAAGCAAATCCTTCGAGGCCTGCCCGACGACGCTGATGTTGTTTGAACATGAGATGCTCACTTTGACATTGCCGATATTCTCTTCGGTCGCGAATACCGTAGCCGGCACAAGTATTTCCTCTTCCATTCCGATTATGCGTGGCAGAGTTCCGAGTAGCATGACCGGCTTGCGAACGGGGACGCTCTTTTCCGCGCTGCCGTAGGCGTATCCGTCGCCTGCTACTACCATTATCCTGACGCGACCGTTGTAGTTAGGCATGGCATACGTATGCGTTTTCTTTTCTCCTTTATTCAGAGTGAAGGGGCCTGCAAACCTGACGACGGGCTTGAAGCGATTGACGACGGCTTTGGGGCCTTTGTCGATGGCGTTGTCGCCGCCGATGCTGAATATTTGCTCTATCCGTCCGCCGTAAGCGCCTAGTATATGATTGTACAAATCCCAAGTGTTTATGCCCAGAGCTTCTTTTGCGTTAAAGACAGCCCATGGGTCTGGCGTTTTGAAACGAGTTAGATCGAGCAGGCCTTCATCCACGATAGCAATGGTGTAGGCCATGCTTTTCCCCTTCTCTTCGGATATGGTTATGCTGTACGGATTTTCGGGCTTGTATTCTCCGGCAGTTGAGATGACGGGACGGAGGCGGGTATCGTCGGATGAAACTTCAACGGGGGAGATGCCGTATAGGCGGATGGGGAGATCGTTTCCAGCATGTCGATAAGGCTGGATAAGAGTAACGTGGATGTAGGCATTAGGTTGCATGTCAGCTGTTACATCAATTGGGATGGATGTTTCGTCGGCCTTGCAGTTGTATTCGTTGACGGATATAATTTTTGTTCCGTTTTCGATGCTGACAATAGCACGGCTTCCAGCCATCGAAGGTAATGTGACAAGCATTTTCTCTCCCGGTGAATAAGATGCTTTATCAGTTTTAATGTTCAGTACGGTTGCGGCTTCGCTTCTTGCCTGATTGCGCCGTTGACCGCCATAGTTTGGCCAGTCGAAGAATGCAAAAATGCCGGTGGAGTGTCCGCCTTCCATGTCTCGGAGGTGGAAGATGTAGGTACCCCATGAATCATGTGGAGTTTTGTATTTGAACGAGGCTTTCCCCTCCGCATTGGTGGTGATTGTCTTTCTTTCCACGACCCGATGCTCATAGTCGGATATATATTCGGCGACAGTCTCGCCGGCAGGTACATTCCACCACCAATACCATGCGACCTTAATTATTTCCATTTTTATATGCGTCGATACAGGTTTGCCTTCGCCGTTCAGGCTGATAATTTCAAAGCTGTGTTCAGCGTCTGTAACCAAAGGTTCTTCACCTGTCTGCGGAGATTTTATGCCAATGTAAACGGGGTAGGGAGAGTAGGGGATGCTAACTCCGTCGATGCTGAAGTCTCCCGATTCTTCAAAGACGCGCGTAGTGATATTAGCAGCGAGCATTCCCAGAGGTGCGTTATCAATCTTGAAATCGGCATTGATTACGGCATTCCCTTCCCTGTCTGTTTTCCCTTCGATTAGATCCATTTCTTCGCTTTGGAATGTTTTTGCGGGATCGTCGAATTTATAGTTGGGATAGTTCTTAAAGGTAGTAGGCATTGCGGTGAATATTGCCTTGACGTCATATTTCAGATTGTGGGCTACGGCGCCCTGCAGCCATTCTGTATGAATAGGAATTTCAGAGCCGGCGCCGGCATATTTCCCCAGCGGCTTGTCAGGTAGTTGCAATTGTATTTTCAGTCGATTGGGCTTTATGGATTCGATGCGTATCTTTTTATCGAATGTGATTCCGCCTACTTGCACTTTTGCGTTCCATGCCCCGGTTGGAGCGTCCGGTTCTGTTGGCATATCGAAGACATATAATCCTGGTTGTCCTTTGGTTAAAGTCTTTCTTGTATAGACCTGACCGGCAGGAGTGAATAATTCCATGATGACAGGATGGTTCGCCGGCAAAGTTCGGTTCCGGTCGCTTAGCATGAAAGCGAGATGAAGCGTATCTCCCGGACGCCAGACGCCACGCTCTCCGTAAATAAATCCCTTGATGCCTTTCTGTACGGCCTCGCCGGACACGTTAAAAGAACTGAGCGAAAGAGCAGAGGCATCGTCTATGCGAAGGTAGGCACACTGCTTTCCTTGAGAAGCAACGGCATAAAATGGAAGACCTCTTGCTGCATTAACAGTAATATGCGCTTGTCCTTTCTCATTTGTCGTCGCCGAGCCTGTGATTTGATGCTGATAATTGTAAAGCGTGATATTGACCTCCTTTTCCGGCGCGGTGGTTAGCAGGTTGTGGACGAGGAAGAGCATATCGCCGTCCTGTCCTGCTTTTGCGATAAGGCCGAGGTTGGTGGCGAGTATGTTTTTTGACTTTGCGATATTTTTATAGTAGTGCGTTGAGCATGGGTTGTTGCGGTTTTCATAATAATTATCATAATCAAACTCTTCATTATAGTAATACCAATATTGGGCATGTACGTTATCATAAGCGGCAACCTCGCGCTTGAACATCTCCTCATCGTTAGCCATGATTTGATCTTTGGTTAGCTTTGCATTAAATGTATCACATGGAAGTGCAGCCAGATCGGGATTCGCAGAAAGCGTTATGCGATAAACGGCTCCCGGCTCTGGGTCAATGAGATCATTGAGGCGAATGGCGAATGTGTTCCAGCGACTAAGCCTGGAGCCTTTTTCGTCAAGGAAGATTGTTTTGCGGGCGACAGGGCGACCGACTTGCGTCAGGCTGGAGGAGTTGTCGCTTAGTTCGCATGTTTGTAGAAACTGCCCGACATTCCGTTCAAATATTTTGATAATCGTCACCGTAACTCCGCGAAGACATACAGCCTGGAAGGGAAGGACAAGGTCAGCAGCTTTGGGAATAATATTCCCTTCGCCTGTGAACCGAATGTCCGGCAAAAGCGCAGAGACTTCAACTTCAAGGATAATATCCTCATCCGAACTGGTATTAAGCCGTTGGCCGCGTTTATCAGTAATCAAGTAGCTGAGGACAACATTTCTCTTTCCTGAGCAATTCATGTCGGGATACAGCCGGAGCCTGTTCCCTGCCACGGTCACTATGCGCGAAGTGTTATCCTCGATATAAGCCAGGCCTTCCATGTCCTGCTTGGCGTTCAAAGGCTGCGAGAAGGAGATTTCAACATAGCGCTCCGGCTCTTCGACATAGTTGATGCTATGCACGCAGAATTCGTTCGCGCCCGGGATGACAGTTGTTGCAAGTTCCTTTTCCGGCAAACCTACTTTGTTCGGGGCTACTGAGACGACTATATTCTTCCTCTTGTCTTTGTCTGCCTTGATGTTCTTTAATATAAATGTATGATTCTGTTCGTCGGCATTATGCAGCCATTCAATATCGCATTTCTCGGAAACTTTGATGAGAGGCTCGATCGTTTGCGAGGATTCCTTGTCCGTGGTGGAAAGATTGTAAATGATGTTGTATATGCCATCCTTGTCCTCGACCTTCTCCAGCATTTCCTCCTCGACGTTCAGCCGGATAGGCAGCGTAGTGAATGAGAATTTGAAAGAAGCGTCCTCCTTTCCGGCGTCGAACCATGCGCCAATGTCAACCATAACATCGTATCGCGTGTCTCTTTCAAAAGAATCTTCTGGTTTGAACATAACCATTGAGGCGTTCTGACGAACAAATTCCCCCTTCGTCTCTGGGCGGATGCGTATATGTTTCTTCAGATAGTCGGGCGTAAGTTTTTCCTCGGCAGCATCATAGGCAAAGATGAGATAAATGGGGGCAAATCTGGAGATGTTGCCCGACGTAAAGGCTTCCACAAAAGGATTACTCCTGACTGCAACGTCTCTATTACCGTCTGTCTTGCAGCAGTTGAGGGCAAACAGAAATATTCCGGAGATGATAAACTGAACAGTTTTTTGCATAACGGTATTGAATTTTTGATTAGTAATTATTTTTCATCGACGCAAAGATAGTATTTCCGCTTTTTAATTCCGAACTTTTCGCACGGAAGTTCTTCAACTGCCGAGTTCGTTGCTCGTCTTGCCATATTTTTAAATAATTTCGAATACAAAAAAGCGCTTAATGCACAAGGCAAAAGCGCTTTAATAAAAACGTGAAATAGTTAAGGTTTTCAAGTTAAATACTTTGTTTACTTTAGTATTAATTAATGTTTAATCCATTTGAATTTAATCTTTATGACAATGCAAAGGTAGGTGCTTTATTGGTAATGATTATTTTCAATATTTATATTTAGATTGTCTATTTACTTGAAAAAGCAAATAAAATATTTGTCTATTCATTATCCTTCACCTGCGGATGCTCGCTTTGCATTGCAGTTATTTGTTAAACAAATTCTCACTCTGAACAATTCATTGACAACTTCATTTGTATCGGCAATTAAGGAAGCAGTCCCACGCTTAAAAACACTTCCAGGGCTTATAGGACGATTTTTCGCAAGTGATGTCTGTTTTTGCATTGCTCTTGAGCCTAAAGAAAGCAACAGAAAGTTCGTATCAAGAACCGTTTTTGCAAAAAACAACATAAAAATCCAAACATTTGGTGGCGGAGGATTATGAATCTAAAAACTTTTATTCGTTTTTGGAGAAATCTACAATTGAAATATAAATATTGAAAATAATCATGAGCGATAATGCCCCTATCTTTGCATCGACATAAAGATTAAATTTAAAAGCGAAACATTAATTGATACAAAATTAAAAATACTGTTTTATTTTAAACCTTAACGTAGTTTACGTTTTTCACTAAGCGCTCATTTGCCTTGTGCATAGAGCGCTTTTTTACATTTAAATCTATTGTAAAAAACACAACTGGAAAGCAGACAAAAAACTCCGAACATCATCACGACGTTCGGAGCTTAATCAAAAAATTTGAGTTTTTATTTGTTTATTTTCGGTGCGGCTGAAGGGACTCGAACCCTTACGCTGTGAAGCACCAGATCCTAAGTCTGGCGTGGCTGCCAATTACACCACAGCCGCATAATTTACGATTGCAAAGATAGTGCTTTTCTTGTCTCTCGCAACAGAATGTCAAAAAAAAACGTACTTTTGGAGCCGTATGAGAAAAATACTTACTTCATTGATGGCAATTATGGCTTTTACGAACATGGATGCGCAGCAACGTGTTCCGAAGTTGGTAGTCTGTATCGCAGTTGATCAGTTGCGTGGAGACTATGTTGATTATTTTCAAAGTACGTTTGGCGAGCATGGATTCAGAAGATTGCTGAACGAGGGCGTTACTTACGGCAATGTGGGCTTTGAATTTTCAAATATCGACGGAGCTACTGCCTTTGCTACACTGTTTACTGGTACAAACCCGTGTTTTCATGGTATTAGCCACAACAAGCGGTTTGACTTTGCGAATAACCGTGAAATGCCTGCATTGTACGACCCCAACTTCCTTGGTAATTATACTCGCGATAATTATTCGCCTCAAAAACTATTGGCTTCAACTATCGGCGACGAGCTTAAGATTGCCTCGCAGGGGAAAAGCGACGTTTATTCCATAGCTCCCGATGCCAGTGCGGCCATAATCTCTGCCGGCCATGCTGCCAACGGGGCGTTCTGGATTGATAATATTAATGGGAAATGGGCTACTACGACATATTATAAAGGAGTGCCGTGGTACGTTGATCGGTATAACAATGGCAGCGAATCTCTCTCTGCTCGCATCAGCCGGATGGTTTGGGAGCCAATGTTGCCGACAAACCGTTATGCAGCCTTCCCATACATGCTGGATAATCGGACGTTCAAGCATACGTTTGAGGAGAGAGCAAAGGAGTGTTATCCGGATTTTAAGACGTCCGGATTGGTCAATGTTGAAGTGAATCGCCTGGCACTTAATTTTCTTGAGTATGCGGCGTTCGGCACGCGCTCATGTCCCGACATGCTGTCAGTTACATATTATGCCGGCAGTTTCAACCGTAAGAGCGACAAGGATTATACGTTAGAAATACAAGATACTTACTGCGTCTTGGACAAGTGTTTGGAGCAATTGCTTAATACGATAGACAAGCAAGTAGGGCTGTCTAATACTCTGGTGGTGTTCATGGGAACGGGCTACTTCAGGAGCAAGGAAGAATTGCCTGAAGATATTAAGCTTGGCGGCGGGGATTTCTACCCCAAGCGTTGCGTAGCATTGTTGAACATGTATTTAATGCAGCTGTACGGACAAAAGAACTGGGTGACGGGCTATTATAACAATCAAATACATCTCAACCGAAAAGCCGTTGAAGATGCGCAATTATCATTAGAGGAAATGCAGAAAAAAGCAGCTGCCTTCGTCTCCGAGTTTTCGGGAGTACAAAGTGTAATCACCGATCTCGATCTAAGGAACGGCAATTGGTATGAAGGCAACGCTAAACTGTATAAGGGAACACATTACATTGGGCGTGGCGATCTGGTAATTGAGCTGCAACCGGGATGGAAAGTAAATACCGAAATACCGGGCGAGAAGGCAAAGCTGATACGGAACAATGCGGTAATTACCCCGCTAGTTTTTATGGGAAACGGCTTAAAGCCTCAACATATTTACAGGGAAGTCAAAGCGGAAGCAATAGCGCCAACCATTACTTACATACTAAGGATAAGGCCTCCGAATGCAACGGAGGAATTGCCACTGTACGAGCTGACGCTTCAGTAAGCGACTGCTTGTTTTTCCATTTATAGTTTATTCACGTTTTATTAATTTAGTAATACATATATTATAGTATATGGGATTTAATGAATTTATGTCGAAACTATTCGGCAACAAATCACAACGCGACTTGCGGGACATTCTGCCTTATGTGGACAAAATCAAGGCAGTTTATCCCGATATAGAGAAACTCTCGAACGATGAACTGCGTGCTCTTTCTGCACAAATCAGGCAGAAGATTATTGATGCAGTAGCCAGTGAGAGAGGGAAAGTAGAAGAATTAAGAGCTTCTATCGAAACCATCGAACTGGAAGAACGCGAAAAAGTATGGGCAGAGATAGACGAGACAGAGAAAGAAATATTACAGATTCAGGAAAAAATACTGGATGAAGTCCTTCCGGAAGTTTTCGCAATCGTAAAAGATACCGCCCGACGATTCGTACAGAATGAACAAATCGTAGTTGCCGCATCCGATTTCGACCGGGAACTGGCTACGACACATGACTTCGTAACCATCGACGGAGATAAAGCTATCTACACGAATCATTGGGTAGCTGGTGGAAATGAAATTACATGGGATATGATTCACTTCGACGTGCAATTGTTAGGCGGTGTAGTCTTGCATAATCCCAGCCCCAAGAAATACGAAAAAGATTCTGAAGACTTCAAGCTAAGCAAACGGGTTAAGGGTTACATTGCTGAAATGGCTACCGGCGAAGGAAAAACTCTAGTTGCCACACTCCCTGTTTTCCTTAACGCTTTGACAGGGAGAGGCGTGCATGTAGTAACTGTTAATGATTATCTCTCCAAGCGCGACTCGGAGTGGATGGGACCTCTTTACATGTTTCACTGCCTTTCCGTTGATTGCATAGATAAGCATCAACCAAACTCAGATGCCAGACGTAAGGCTTACTGCGCTGACATCACCTTTGGAACAAATAATGAGTTTGGATTTGACTATCTGCGCGACAATATGGCAATTAGTCAGGATGATTTAGTGCAGCGCAAGCATAATTACGCTATCGTAGACGAGGTAGATTCCGTTTTGATTGACGATGCACGCACTCCGCTGATTATTTCCGGCCCTATTCCCAGAGGCGAAGAGCAATTGTTTGAACAGTTCAGACCGAATGTAGAGGTCGTTGTGAACGCTCAACGAAATCTTTCCACCAAATTGCTCACCGAAGCCAAGCAGAAGATAAGCAGCAACAATACCAAGGAAGTTGAAGAAGGCAACCTCCTCCTCTACCGCTCATTCAAGGGAAACCCTCGCAACAAAGCGCTGATAAAGTTCCTTAGCGAGCCAGGCATTAAGGCCTCAATGCTAAAAACGGAAGCAACCTACCTGGCCGATAACATGCGCAATATGCACATCGTGACCGAGGAGCTGTTCTATGTAATTGACGAGAAAAACAACACAATAGAACTAACGGACAAAGGCATCGACCTCCTCACCGGCAAATCGGACGACCCGCAGTTCTTCGTCCTCCCGGACATTGCATCCGAACTCTCACAAGTCGAAAACTTTGAAGGTAGCGAGGCTGACAGGCAAACCAGGAAAGATGAACTTCTGGCTAACTATTCGATAAAGAGTGAACGAGTGCATACAGTCAACCAACTGCTGAAAGCATACACTTTGTTTGAAAAGGACGACGAATATGTCGTGATTGACAATAAGGTCATGATCGTGGACGAACAAACCGGGCGTATAATGGAAGGCCGACGCTACTCTGACGGACTGCATCAGGCGATAGAAGCAAAAGAGCGCGTAAAGGTGGAAGCCGCCACTCAGACCTTCGCCACAATAACCTTGCAAAACTACTTCCGCATGTATCACAAACTTGCAGGTATGACCGGTACGGCTGAAACAGAGGCCGGTGAGTTATGGGACATTTACCGCCTCGACGTCGTAGTTATCCCGACAAATCGCTCGATTGCCAGAACAGATATGAACGATCGGATTTACAAGACGAAACGAGAGAAATACAATGCGGTGATTGAGGAAATAAACACGCTTGTTAACGCCGGACGCCCCGTACTGGTCGGAACAACCTCAGTCGAAATATCCGAACTCCTTAGTCGTATGCTAAACATGCGTCACATTCCTCATAACGTATTAAATGCAAAGCTGCACCAGCGTGAAGCTGAAATAGTAGCGCAGGCAGGACAGCGCGGAACCGTAACCATCGCCACTAACATGGCCGGTCGCGGAACAGACATCAAACTGTCTCAGGAAGTAAAAGCAGCGGGAGGATTGGCAATCATCGGCACCGAACGTCATGAAAGCCGGCGAGTGGACCGACAGTTGCGCGGACGTGCAGGGCGTCAGGGCGACCCCGGTTCGTCAGTATTCTTCGTCTCTCTTGAAGACGACCTCATGCGATTATTTGCATCCGACCGTATCGCCAGCCTCATGGACAGAATGGGATTCAAGGAAGGCGAAGTACTGGAGCACAAAATGCTGAGCAATGCCGTTGAACGGGCGCAGAAGAAAGTCGAAGAAAACAACTTCGGCATCCGCAAACGCCTTCTGGAATTTGACGATGTGATGAACATCCAGCGCAAAGTCATTTACACACGTCGGCATCATGCACTAATCGGAGAACGCATCGGATTGGATGTTCTGCATACAATATGCGACAACTCCAACTCCATAGTTGAGCAGTACGCCGAACAGAGCGACTACGATGGCTTCAAAATCGACCTTTTCCGAACCTTTGCAATGGAATGTCCTTTTGAAGAAGGAACATTTAAGTCTAAAAGTGCCAAAGCCCTGTCGGAAGATCTGTTTGATGAAGCCCTGCAACTCTTTAAACGCAGAATGGAACGCATGATTCAAACCGCAGCGCCGGTTATCAAACAAATTTATGAGAATCAAGGGACGATATACGAAAACATCATGATCCCCGTCACCGACGGCAAGCGCATGTACAACATCTCATGCAACCTGAAGGAAACTTACGAAAACGAAGGACGGAACATACCCAAAGCCTTCCAAAAATCAATCCTTCTCCATACCATTGACGAAGCATGGAAAGAGCATCTCAGGGAAATGGACGAACTCCGCCACTCAGTGCAAAACGCCAGTTACGAGAACAAAGACCCGCTGCTCATCTATAAGCTCGAATCCTATAACCTGTTCAAAAACATGGTCGATACAATGAACCGTAAAACCGCCGGAGTACTCATGCGAGGACAAATTCCAATAAGAGGAGAAGTCCCCGGACAGGAAGGCGGGCGAAACCTCAACGTCCAACAAGCAACAAGAGTACAGAAGCAGGACATGAGCCGCTATCGCATGGAAAAAAGCGACATCGCCACAGGAGTAGCCGCCGGAGCAAACAACGGCGCCGGACTACCCCCGACAGGACCGACACCTCCGAAACAGCAAACACCGGTCAAGGCCGAGAAAAAAGTCGGACGTAACGATCCCTGCCCTTGCGGCAGCGGCAAAAAATATAAAAATTGCCACGGTCAGGGCTTATAACCACCTCGACTAATAAAAAGAAAGAAAAAAAAGAATAAAATTCATTTTTAATACAGGGCAAACGCATCCAGATTCCCTACCGCCTCACACCGAATCTTCTGCGCTTATCGCGCATCAAAAGACAGAAACGGCAATCGGCAAATAACGGAAACGATAAATCAACAGATGCGTTTGCCCTTTTTCATGTTCATTCGCATCCTCAAAACCATAGCAGAAGAATGAAAAAAAAGCTTCGCGGCAAGCACAATCACCATGCAATTAAAAAGACCGAAGCGATAGTCCCCAATATCAAACACGCCTGCCAGACAGATATACCCGCTGCTTTTCAAAAATTAAACAGATCAGAACAGAAAAATATACATCCCCCCAAAAAATTACCAGCATACCGCAACTGTGAAATATTTTGAAACAAAACCATTGTACAGGCAAAAGCAAGCAACAGATGCCAGAACCACAAAAATCAACTCCGCCTCGCCAATAATCATGGTTGAGCAAATAAAAAATAAGCCCTTTACATAACCACTACTCCTTCTTTATAACACCAGCGGAAACATTTTCACATATAAGAATAAAACGGTGACAAAGAAAAATAGCATTGTAAAAAACAAAGGATGACTTGTTACAAAACAATTATATATATATTTGCAGTGTTGTCCGATACAATCCCCACAAGCGGCAACACAGAGTACAACATAAATAAACTTAGTTGCAAAGAACAATAATGAAACCTAACGATTCGAATATTCTAAATTTAATGAAAACAGACTTGGTCGCAAACGCTGAAAAGCCTAGCCAGATGTCAATCTCGTCGTCCCACCAGGTGGGACAACCTGATCCCAAAACGAATCGTATTGTCCCACCAGGTGGAACAACACGATCCGACACTGAAACGCATCGTCCCCCCATGGAGGACAACACAATCCGGACGCAGATCATATCCTCCCCCCATGGAGGACAACTCGATCCGCACACGGAACTAATCCTCCCACCAGGGGGGACAACTCAAATCGACCCCAGATCGTACCCTCCCACAAAGTGGGCCAACTCAATCCAACTGCAGATCATATCGTCCCCCAACGTAGGAGACAATTTCCCCGCCACGATTTACATTATTCCACCGTGGGAAACAAGACAAAATGCCTCCGCAGCAAATAATACTAATATATAAGCAGAACAGTTCAATCATTTAAGTAGTTAATTTTATGAAGAAGCAAATCTTCGCATACAAAAAAATCGTAAAAGACCTGAAGAACGGCGACCATGCCACAATGAACGAATCCATCGTCAGCCGTATGGAAACATACGAACCCCAAATCGGGAACGCCAAGCTTACCGCCCATACCACTGCGTACAAAGCCGCATACACCCATGAAGACATGGTGATGAAGCCCTTCAGAGCAGCCAAGGAAACTCCCCTCATCCATGAAGCAGACCTTGACAGAAGCGATGCGATGACGTATATCGAATCAACCGTAACAGTCGCCTACGGATACAGCAAGCTCCCCAATGAACAAAAAGCCGCCCACGTCCTCATGCCCATTCTTGCCAATTATAAGAACATAAAAAACAAGAACCTGACGGACGAGACCGGCCTGGTCACCAACCTGCTCGAAGACCTCGACAAACCTGCCGCCAAAGCGGCGCTGGCCACACTCAATATACAATCGGTCGTCGAAGACCTGAGAACAGCCAACAACACCTTCAAAAGCCTTTGGGACGAACGTGCACAAGGCGCCGAGGCAAAGCGGCAACATGGTACCGTCAAGGAAGCTCGCGCAAAAACAGACGAGCAGCTAGGCGAACTGACAGACTTCATTGAAGCGCTCTACAACTCCAACCTCCTGCCCGAAGCGATGCAAAAGCTGCTGGGCGAAATGATCGACTTCCTCAATGCCGAGATTACGGCGTACATCGACGTACTCTCACATCGCCACCTCAAGAACAAACCTCACAAACCCTCTCCCGGCGACGGGGGAGAAGGCGGCGAGGATGGTTCCGGCAACGGCGGCGGTGGTACCGGTGGAGGGGGAATCGGATAAATTGAAGAATCATTATTGTTCAGTTAGGAGTTCCAAAAGAACTCCTAATTTTTTTTGCCCTCCAAAGACCGTAGCAAACCTGCCCGACGGCACAACCAAACCAGCCTCCGCAACACTTTGGCAATATATTTGATACCAAAAGAACAAAGCGCAAAGAGAGAACGCTTAAAACAAATCAGTTTCATCAATACAATCAAAGGATACGAGCATGAACAAGAATAAAGAAATGAATGACAAGGACGAAAAACAACTCCAGGACAATGCGACAGAATTGCAGCACGGAGCGGAAGAACAGTCATCCGTTACAGACGCGACTGACAATCTGACCGACGAAAAAGAACCGGAACTTCAAAAAAAACTGGACGAGCTGAACGACGCTCATCTCCGGCTGCGAGCCGAGTTTGACAACTACCGTAAGCGGACGCTAAAAGAAAAGGCCGAATTGATTCGTTCAGGCGGGGAATCAGCGCTGGCAGCTCTGCTCCCCATAATCGACGACCTGGAGCGAGCCATCCAGAACATCCGCAAGACTGACGACATAGAGGCCATTAAAGAAGGCGTCGAGCTGATATACAACAAGTTCGGAAACTATCTTGCCCAGCAGGGCGTCAAGCCTGTCGAAGCCATCGGACAGCCGTTCGACGCGGAAATGTTTGAAGCAATCGCCACCGTTCCCGCCCCAAGCGAAGAGCAGAAAGGCAAAGTCATCGACTGCGTTCAACCCGGATATACATTATACGATAAGATTATCCGTCATGCGAAAGTGGTTGTCGGAGAATAACAATAAAGTAAACAAAGGAGAACTATAATGTCGAAAAGAGATTACTATGAAGTGCTGGGCGTAGGACGAAATGCCTCGACAGACGAAATCAAGAAAGCATACCGTAAGAAAGCCATCGAATATCATCCCGATAAGAATCCGGGCAACAAGGAAGCCGAGGAAAAATTCAAAGAAGCAGCAGAGGCCTATGACGTCCTTAGCGATCCGCAGAAGCGCCAGCGTTACGACCAGTTTGGTCATGCGGCCACCGGCGCAGCAGGAGGAGGATTCAATGCCGATTTCAACATCGAGGACATCTTCTCGCGCTTTGGCGACATCTTCGGCGGCCATTTCTCGATGGGCGGCTTTGGCGGCTTCGGAGGAGGAACAAGCGGCGGACGGCGAACGAATCGTGGAACAGACCTGCGCGTCAAGGTGAAACTGAATTTAGCCGAGATAGCCAAGGGCGTGGAAAAGAAGATAAAGGTCAAGAAGCTTATTCCCTGCAAGGCGTGCCACGGTAGCGGAGCTGACGGCCCGAACAGCCACAAGACGTGCGATGCCTGCCGCGGACGCGGAACAGTTACGCAGCCTACGCAGACGCTCTTCGGCGTTATGCAGGCCACAGTTGTTTGCCCAACATGCCAGGGCGAGGGGAAGATAATCACCAAGAAATGTATGGTATGCGCCGGCGAAGGAATCGTGAAAGACGATGATGTAATAAGCATCCAAATCCCAGCCGGTGTCGGCGAAGGTATGCAGCTCTCGATGAGCGGCAAGGGTAACGCCGCCAGACATGGAGGCGTCAACGGCGACATGCTTGTCGTTATCGAAGAGGAGAACCATCCCGAACTGATACGTGACGAAAACGACCTGCTGTACAGTCTGGTGCTGACCGTGTCGCAAGCGGCTCTGGGCACAAGCGTGGAAGTCCCCACCATCGACGGTAAAGCAAAAGTCACCATCGAACCAGGCACTCAGCCGGGGAAAGTCCTTCGGCTACGCAACAAAGGCTTGCCCAACATAAACGGATATGGAACCGGCGATCTGCTCGTGAACGTCAGCGTCTATATCCCGGAAAAATTATCAGACTCGGAGAAGAAAATCCTTAAGGGGCTGGATGAATCTCAGAACTTTCATGCAGGGAAAGCGGCGAAGGACAGGATATTCAGCCGGTTCAAAAACATGTTCGAGTAATGATAAAACGCAACGTCATATCATTTTTACTATTATGCGCAGGGCTATCATGCGCATCCGCACAGAGTTCGTTCGATACATGGTTCGAGAAAAAGTCGCTTCGCATAGATTTTGCACTTAGCGGCAATGCGGAGAACCAGCAAGCCGCCTTGCAGCAGTTGAGAGAGGAGCCGGTCTGGGGCGGTCCGGTGAAAAACATGACAGAACCGTTCGACTACGGCGGCTACCGCGTGGAAGTATATGATGACGCCGGCGGTCGGCTAATCTATTCTCGCAGCTTCAATACATTGTTTGAAGAGTGGCGAACGACGGCGCAGGCCGGCAAGGAAACTCAATCATGGTCGAACAGTATCTCCGTGCCGTTTCCCAGGAAAGAAGTGCGCGTTGTCATTAGCGGTCGCAATCGTGCGAGTATGAAATTCTCCCCTCTGCTGGAGCTGGCCGTCGATCCGAAGAGTATATTCATCGACAGGGGCAAGTTGAAAAACAATAATATCATCAAAGCCCAATACATGGGCGCCCCTGATGAAAAGGTAGATCTCGTCTTCCTCGCTGAAGGATATACTGCATTGGAGCAGGAAAAGTTCAAGGCCGACGTGGAGAAATTCACCGAATCGCTGTTCAACACGCCGCCCTTCGATGCACGCCGCTCCGATTTTAACGTATGGGGCGTTGGCCTCGTGTCTGAGGAATCCGGAACGGACGTATCCGGGAAAGGGATTTTCAAGCATACAGCCTTAAATTCCGGCTATTACACTTTCGGCCTCGACCGCTACCTGACCACGCCGGACATGAAGTCAATAAGAGATGCCGTATGGAACGTTCCTTGCGACGCCATTTTCATCCTTGTAAACGCCGATACCTATGGTGGTGGCGGGATGTATAATTTCTATGCCATGGGTACGGCAAACCATCCCCGCACTCCGGTCGTCTTCGTCCATGAGTTCGGCCATAGTTTTGCAGGCCTGGCCGACGAATACTTCTCCTCGGAGGTGGCATACGACGAGTCTTTTTATCATACGTCCGTCGAGCCGTGGGAGCCGAACATAACCACGCTGGTTGATTTCAACCGTAAGTGGAAAGACCTTTTGGAGAGCGATACGCCTGTTCCCACCCCCACGAATGATTCCAATGCTGACAAAACGGGAGTTTACGAAGGAGGGGGCTATCTTGCCAAAGGGATATATAGACCGAAGCAACATTGTATGATGCGTGATTACGCTCCATTTTGTCCTGCATGTTCAAGGGCAATTACGCAGATGATCAATTTTCTTGCAGATAAACCAGCACGATAACAACTGCATATTTATAGAAAACGGCTCTTTCATGAGCAGCGGCTCATGCGGCTGAAAGTGGACGGAGTTCGTATTTATCAGGGGATTACTTAAAAAACAGTATTTTTTAAGTAGTCCCCTTTAGTTTATCAAGCTATGCGGAGAGAACCTCAAACAATTGTTCAAACGGGATATATGTGAATAGTTCATTGCCGGTATCAGATGCGGGATAAGGAAATAAAAAAGCCTGCCGGGATGCTGTTCAACCGGCAGGCGGGGTGAAATGTCTAACAGATTTTTCGGGTTATATTCCGGCAGAGGCTTTGATTCCCATTCTTTTTCTGAAATCATCATAAGAGGCCTTGTCAGGCGCGACATCCCAGCCGGAGAGGAGACCGCCGTAGAGATAGAAGGTAACGTTGAATCGTACACCGCTGTTTGCCTCTTCGACGCAGTAGCGCTTTGTTGTTCCATATTCTTCCACCAATGTGTATTCACCCAAATTGATCTCGGCAAAAGGTTTTTGCGCAAGGATATTCCTGAGCGATTGCAGGCTTGCATCTCCACCTCGGCGCGGGACAGACTTCAGTGCAGCCTCAAAATCGGTGGTAGTGTTTGTGCGAAAGGCATTTGCCGTTGCAGCTTCGATGCGCATCCATGCGGTATCTTTAAGAGCCGGCGACGATGCGACTGTTTCCACAATGCCGACACAGGCCGAGATGCGCATACGGATAGCGTCCATGATGAAGGGTTTGTCGAACGGATTGGTGTTAACGGTTGTCACTCCCGTTGCCGCAGGATTCTCTTTCGTTCGGGCACGCAGACTGCGAACGCTGTCGGCATAAGCCTTGAAGCGAGTGCGAACGCCATCCGAGCGGAAAGAGTTGACGGTAAAAATGGCAATACCTTCGGCTCCGTTGTTTAAGGCTGCATTCATGCAGTCGAACATTGCTTCGCCGTCGGATGCCATCATGCCACAGTAGAGCGTTGTTGCCGGATTCTTTTGCTTAACGTTGTCTATTGTGCAGTCAGATATGAAGCTCACGTCGCCAGTATAGAAATTGTGATAGACCATTGGGAACACAATGTCAAGATTCCATTTCCCCCAGTCCTGTCGTACCATACTACGTGCCATTGCGGGAGTCGGGAACGGCGAAGCAGCCATCTTTTTACCATGTGCATGAACGATCTCGGCAAGTTCGTTGGCTATCTCCGTAATCTGATCGCATCGGAACTGCAACCATTGTTCATCTGCCGCAGGATCATCCAGTTCTCTAGGGTCATACCCGTATATGTCACGGAACTTGGCAATCATGGCCGGATGATAGCCGTAGTCCCATTCGGGATATTCCTTATCCTGTACGATTCCGTAGCGCGGCCATAGTGTAGTAGGGAGAATGACATCCACCAGGCGGTGATAGTCTATTGCTATGCCGTTCAAGCCCTCTACTTTGCAGAAAGCCTCAACTTTCGTCTTGAGATAATCACGCACTTCAGGCAAGGCGGGACAGAGAAACTTGTAGTAATCCACGTAAGCGCGGCTGTCGACAAGGCTCTCTCCCTTGCGATTCACGCTCAGCCATTCGGGGTGAGCTTTCACTATGCTGTCCCGGTCATGTTCGAGATTCATTGTCCATAGCCACGCATAAACTTCGATACCATATTTGCCGGCGACAGATATAGCCTTCCGGTAGTCGTCGGGTGTAGGAGCGTTCAGCATAACACCGTCGATGCCAGTCTCACTCATCACCTTGCATACAGAATCAAAGTTCATCGTTGGGCGATAGTCAAGCCAGGTCCAGAAGAGAGGGTATTCGCCCGTGTTGCTGGCGAGCGGTGTGCAGCTCGGCATGGAGAAGGCAATGAGGAAGGATAGGAGATAAAAATGTATTCGTTTCATACCTTATATATTATATTATTAAAAAGCAAACTTGATGCAGTCCACTGCGGACGCTCACCAAATCAGTCCATCTTGCGAGAGATGCCATACTTTATTCTTATATGTGCAGGTAATCTCGTAGAACGATGGAGTATTGTGAATCTTCATATCTGCAATGCCGACAGGAATGTTCTCCCCTACTTTCAGTTCGTTCAGCGAGCGGGCGTATGTTTTGTTCGTTCGATAATACTCCTTCTGGCGATAATAAAGATTTCGCAAATAATGGCGTACCGTATCGTCCGGGTCTGGAATGAATGGGGTATCGGCAACGCCAGCAACCGTCCCGGCGAATTGCACATAGCCCCAATATTCCGGCGCATGAGAAGTTCCCGTATTGCCCTGTGATGCCCACAGCCAGTAATGCGGTTGAGGACGTTCGGTTCCAGAAGCGACAGCCTTGACATACTTGCCGTCACGAACAGACAAATCCCACTCGACACGCTGGAAATTCATTCGCATCCGATCACCAGCCGCAGGCTTGCGTTTACGAACGTTAGTAACTTGGTAGATGGAGTTCCAGGGGATGAATATCTCAACGCTCCAATATTCATCCCTGTCCGTCGGATTGTTCAACGTCCCCGATAGATGGACTTTCGACTTCATCCCCATAAACTCCCAATTGCTAATAGCGATCATCGGAGCATCGCGGTAGGGCTTACTTAAGAAGAGATCCCACTCCGTCCCCATGGCGTTCACTTCATATTCAAGATAGTTATGCGTGCTGTTGGACGGATCGATGAAGAACTCAAAGGCATTTTCCTGATAGAGAGGGGCATCGTGTGCATCGAGCGTTGCCCACAGATGCGGCTCCTCCAAGTGCGCGGCGATGTAAAGGCCTTCGTCGTCGTAGGCCATTTTCGTCATCGTCCGCAACGCAGGCTTTGGCCCATTTTCATATATATCCTTAAACTCGCCAAGCGAGCGAACTTTCCCCCATTCATCTTCGGAAATGATTCCGTCGATAGCAATCGGATGCGGGATTCGATGACACACGTAAGTGGGCTGGTTGAATGTTACGGTCTGCGCCTGAAGGGCGACTGTGGCCATAAGTGTAAATACAGATAAAGATTTCATTATTGTATGGTTTTTAAATATTATTAGAAGGTAAAGGTAATAAAGTTTGCGTGTATTCCGTGTCCGCTCCGTTGTGCACATCCCGTTGTCGGATTTACTGTTATGCCAAAGTCGCAATGCACAAGTAAGAGTTCCAGTTCTGTCGTCCAGGAGGATATAAGCCGGAGAGACGCCAATGGCAATTGCCTGCGTATATAAACAAAAGTATTTTAGTGGGCAGTCTGGTATAAGCCGACAACTTTGTTATCAGCACAAATATGTTCGGAGTCTTCCAGCGATCACGGTTGATATATTTGGAATGTCAAACTTGATGTCCGGAGTTTTTTGAACAAAAAGAAAATGCAAGCCTCTTTCTTTTTGTTGCTATCACCTAACCTGTTAAAAGTTTTTACAGAATAGCATTATTTTGTGCTGGGGCGCAATAATTTTATTCATGTCTCCGGAAGATATGTGCATATAATTAGTCAACAAGCTCCGACGGAGCGATTTGTGGGACGACATAAATAACGGGATTTTCCCGAATACAGGCTGATAGTTTGGAGACGATTCAGGTTTGTTTTTAGGTTTAGCAGACAATAATGATCCTACTCCAGTTTCAAAGCTTCTCCGAGAGCAGAACGATGTTTTTGTTTTGAAAATTCGCGAAGGGCGGGATGGAATAAATTGAAGGGGCAGCGCGAAGGTCTTTAATCTCTTGTTTAGGAGGAATAGATGGTCAGGCCGAAGTGTGCACGGAGATAAGTCGGATGAGTTCTCTGGCTTGGAAGGAGGATGTATAGAATGGGATGAGGCGTTGTCGGCGCTGTTCGATTTCTTCAGTACTGAAAGGTTGTTGCATTAGTTGGCGGCAGACATGGAGGATTTCCTGTGACGTGTCGGCGATATGGCATAGTTCATCAAGGCCGCTTCCGGCGAGCATAGGGCGGTTGGCGATGATGTGGCGACCCTCGAATAGACTGTTGAGAAGTTTTAGTTTTAATCCAGTTGGTTGAAATGTTGGGAGGATGTGGATGTGGGCTTCTTTGATGAGTTTTTCCATGCGGTCGGAGTCTGGGTTAGCTTCGAGTTGAATGTTCGGGTATGTGGAAATAGCTTGCCGAATGCGTTGCGAGGGATTCATTCCTGCGATTACGCATGTTTCGCGGAGTTTACTAAAGATTTTCTCGGTTAGAAACAGTGCAATTTGTTCATTTTCGTGAACAGAGAGTTTTGCATGATATAGGATGAAGTTGCCAATTCCGGGACAGGATTTGACAGATTCGTTGGCGTGAAAGGCGGGGATGAATTGAATGGTTGAATTAGGGAAGGCTGTTTGCATGTAGGCAGTGTCTGTTTCGGATATAGGGACGATGATATTTGCAGATTTGAGGACATGTTCGTATTGTTTGAATTTCCATGCTTCGAGACGGTGGAATGTTTTCGAGATGGGGTTTCGACATGCTTTGGCGAGAAATTGATAGTAATCATGTTCGATATTGCCAGGCCTGAATATTTTCAGTCGTCCATTCAGTTGTGGAGCGTTCATGAAATAGCATGAGTGGAGACTTTCAAATATGATGGGATGCTCGTTTTCGAGGAGGTGTTTTAGGAGTTGTGGGTCTCGGCGACCGACGACGTTGTATGGGAGTAGGGAGAGATTTGCAGCGATACCTGTTTGGCGTTTGTAATAGTATGTTTCTGCGCAGAGGCTTTGAAGTTCGGACGCTCTCGGACGTTCGTATTCAAAACTGTGGAGGATGATTTTTACACCAAGGCGTTTTAGGGCTTTGATGAGGTAGAAAATGTCGATGACGCCGCCGTAGTTTGGAGGGAAAGGGGTGTTTAGAGATATGACGTTGACGGTCATGCGTGACGTGTTTGACATTGTTTATCAGAGATGGGAGAGACTTGTCTTTTATTGGAAGTTCCGCTCTTCGTCGATGATATATTCCGGTCTAGCTTTGGTTTCGTCGAAGAGGACGCCGATATAGTGGCCGAGGATGCCGAGGGTGAGTAGTTGTACGCCGCCGAAGAAGGTTATCACTGTTATTATGGCTGTCCATCCTGGTTCGGCGTTGCTAAAGCCATATATTTTGCCCAGCGTGAACCATGCGGCAAGGACAATGCCTACGATTACAGCTGTGAATCCGAGATTGATGGCGAGCCTTAGCGGTTTGTTGGAAAAATATATGAATGCGATGGCTGCTAATTGGAACAATTTGTTGAGCGGATATTTTGTTTTTCCAGCAACGCGATTTTCGTGGCGATAATAGAACGGGACTTGTTTGAATCCGATCCATGAGATTAGTCCTCTGATGTATTTGCTCCGTTCGTGGAATTGATTGAACTGGTTCATTATTTTGCGGTCGATAAGTCGGAAGTCGCCTGTATCGAGAGGGAATTTTACTTCGCTCATGGAGTTCATCATTCGATAGAAGATTTTCGCTGTAATCCTCTTGAAGAAATTATCGCCTTCGCGGGAGCGTCTGACACAATAAACGACGTTGGCGTTTTCCCTTTCCTGCAGTTCAAGTATTTGCGGAATGAGTTCAGGAGGGTCTTGGAGGTCGGCATCCATAATGACGGCGAGGTCGGTATTACATTTGTTTATACCTGCGGCAACAGCGGGCTGGTGCCCGAAGTTTCGAGAGAAATGGAGGACTTTTACCCGGCTGTCGTTGTCCGCTATTTCGTTGAGGATTTGACGTGTATTGTCATGGCTACCGTCGTTGATGTATATAATTTGTGACGGAATGTCCAGGGCATTCATTACAAGGACGGTACGGCGATAGGATTCTCGGATAACTTCTTGTTCGTTGTAACAGGGGACGATGATAGAGAGGTGCTTCATTTGTTGAGGTTTACTTTAATATTGCTTTTGAAAATTATGAATTTGTTGGCAAGAAAGAATAGGACATTATAGAGCAGCATGGCAATTATGAAGTTAACGATGTGCGAATCAGGGAATCGAGCATTAAGCAGATTGAAGAGTAATATTTGGAGCGAGTAACATGCGGCAAACATGAGGATGTAGATGATTGCAGGCCTTAACCATGCCCCTGATTTTTGAAATGTCCATTGCTTGTTCCATATAAAACCGTTGATGATACCGGCGATATAGCCGATGGTGTTGGATATATTTTTGGAATAGTCTAGATATTCTGTCAGTATATAGTAGATAATAAAAGTGAGTATAGTATTAGAGGCTCCTACGACGCCGTATTTTATAGCTTGCTTGATGAAAGGGGTCATGATTAAGCTTTTTGACATATTTTGAGGATTTCTTCCTGATCAAGTTCTTTTACATTGGTTATAGTGATTGTATCGGAGATGAAATTGCCGTATTGGTTACATTCGATGATGATGTTATCAAGAATGTCTTTTATGTCAATGTTTAAGGGTATAAGTACGAGAAGCTCGACGTATGTGTCAGATATATCTATTCGTTCGAGTTCACAATCTTTTTGCGTGAGGTTGTATTCAAATTCGGTTTGAATAATTTGTTTTTGGAAGTCGAGGAAAGGTTGGCGGTCTTTGGAAAGAAGAAGTACGAAGAAGCGCAGCTTGTTATCTTTTCCTCCTAAGCCTGTTGATATGTATATATGTCTCTCTTCGAGAAGTTCAGATTCGAGTGTGATGCGGCTTTCCATAAATGCCATGTAAGCCCAGTTGGCTATTTCGGGAGCAAGGTTCAGCGAAGTGTATTCTTCGAGTATGCGGAAGGCTTGCGGTTTGCCGCTTACGGCAAGAGCGGAAAGCATGTATCTTTTTTGTTCGAGCGTCTTTTCCTCATCCCGTATTTGTTCGCCGAAGGATTGGCAATCTTCGTCGGAGATTTGAACCTTTTCGTTTCGGAGTTTGTTTGAGTAGCTGAAATATTCCATTTGCACCTCAACAGGTACTCTCTGTTCAAATATGCTTATGGGAGCGTTCGTTTTGTTGAATGGAGCCAAGCTGAAAATACTTTTGTTATCGTTCATACTTAATGTTGTATATCCTTTAAATTATTTGTGCCAAAGATAATTACTTTCCTGTATTAATCGGAACGTATGTTTCAATGAGCTTGACTTCGCCATTCAACGGGCGGATGATTACATTCCCGGCACTGGCAGGGATGAGGATAACTTCACCCTTGCGTGCTTCGACTTTTGGTACGTTGTTATAGCTGATTTCAAATTGTCCTCCGATGCAGATATAAACTATGAAGGAATCAAGTTCGCGGGCGTCCCTGTGATATTCCTTTGACACTTGAATAATATTAGTGTTGAAGTACCTGCATTTGACGAGGGCGGCGATAACGCCTCCTTTCAGCTCGTATTTCTGTCCGGAGTCGAAATCAGCATTGAAGTCAATAGCATTCAGTGCATCTTCGAGATGGAGTTCGCGAGTGTTCCCGTCAGCATCTTTGCGACCATAATCATATATGCGATATGTTATGTCGGAGGCTTGCTGGATTTCGGCGATGAGGCAACCGCTTCCGATGCCGTGTACCTGGCCTGCCGGAACAAAGAAAACGTCACCGGCTTTTGCTGGGTGACGTTTCAGGACTTCTTCAAGAGTGTTGTCTTCTACTCTGCGGCGGAACTCGTCTTTGTCGATGCTTTTGTTGAAGCCTACATGGACGAATGCCCCATCTTCTGCTTCGATGACATACCACATTTCGGTTTTTCCGGGAGATTTATGGCGTTTGTGCGCAAGCTCATCGTTGGGATGTACCTGTATGGAGAGCTTGTCGGTTGCGTCTATGAATTTTATGAGGAGAGGAAAGTTGTCTCCAAATGCCTTCCTCACGGAGGCGCCGAGGAGT
Source organism: Tannerellaceae bacterium (assembly GCA_031257015.1). GTDB lineage: Bacteria > Bacteroidota > Bacteroidia > Bacteroidales > Tannerellaceae > DFXE01. The sequence continues at coordinate 44,289 of JAIRPK010000040.1, read as the reverse complement.
TCGTCAAGGAATTTGTTTTTCAGTTCTTCCGGCTTCATGCCTTTGGCGGAGGTTGCCGCGTCCGCCTTTTCCTTGCCTGGAATATAGTCGTTTATCGGAAATATTTCCCAGCTCTCGCCGATACGCTCCATGCTGGATGTGTTGTATTTGAATTTGTGAATCTTGTTGCCTCCCCAAAGCACAGCCTTATCCTGTGGCTGGGATTTGATAACAGGCAGCGCTGCGGATTTCTGTTCTGTTTCAGGTTTGGTTTTATACAATGCGTTATATCTCATGCGTGTATGTTTATTGATTAATGTATTATTGTTTGCCGAGAACGACTGCGGCACGGGCTGGAAGATAGAGCTTGAGCCATTCCTTTTTTTCTCCGGCATATAAAGGATCATGCTGCGTATGATGGATGACTTTGTCGTCGGCCAGGCCGTATCCGCCGAAGGCTACGTCGTCCGTGTTCAGTTCTGCGCGATATGCGCCTGGGGGAACAAGGAAACCGTAGCCATTAAATGATTTGACGGGGCTGAAGTTAAATACGAAGACGAGAGAGCCGCGCATAAAGGCAAGCACCTGGTCGCCGTCGCTGTCCCATATCTTGTTAATGGGAAGCGTTGAGAACCCCGTCTGGCTTTTGATAAGAGCGAGCATCGCTGCGTCAAAATTGCCGAGGGAGTTATACTTGAGGTTGGGATCGTCCACCAGCGGCCATTGCCGGCGAGCATATTTGTATGACCATCCGTTCCCGTCTCGCGGGAAATCAATCCATTCGGGATGCCCGAACTCGTTGCCCATAAAATTGAGGTACCCGCCATTGATCGTTGAGGCCGTTATGAGGCGAATCATTTTGTGCAGAGCGATGCCCCGGTCTATATTAATATTGTGGTCATCCTTGCGCATGAACCAGTACATGTCTGCATCGACCAGGCGGAAGATGATCGTCTTGTCGCCTACCAGCGCCTGGTCATGGCTTTCGGCGTAGCTGATCGTTTTTTCGTCTGCCCGCCGGTTGGTTGTTTCCCACCATATCGCCGATGGAAGCCAGTCCTCGTCCTTCTTCTCCTTTATTGTCTTGATCCAGAAGTCAGGGATGTTCATGGCCATGCGATAGTCGAATCCGTATCCTCCTTTTTCAGGCTTGACCGCGATGCCCGGCATTCCGCTCACTTCTTCGGCGATGGTGATTGCGTTGGGGTTCACTTCATGTATGAGTTTGTTGGCGAGCGTGAGGTACATGATCGCGTCGCCGTCCTGATTTCCGTTATAATAGTTGTCATAGCTCGTGAAAGCCTCTCCGAGGCCGTGGCTGTAATATATCATTGACGTGACCCCGTCGAACCGGAATCCGTCGAAGCGATATTCGTCAAGCCAGTATTTGCAGTTGGAGAGAAGGAAATGCAGCGTCTCATTCTTTCCGTAGTCGAAGCAGAGAGAATCCCATGCAGGGTGTTCCCGTCTCTCGCCGTCATGGAAATATAGATGATACGAGCCGTCGAACCTGCCCAGCCCTTCAACTTCGTTTTTGACGGCGTGACTGTGCACTATGTCCATTATAACGGCTATGCCGTTCGAGTGCGCTTCGTCAATCAGTTCCTTCAGTTCCTCCGGGTTGCCGAACCTTGATGAGGGTGCGAAGAAGCTGCTCACGTGATAGCCGAACGAGCCGTAGTATGGATGTTCCTGGATAGCCATGATCTGGATCGCGTTGTAGCCGGCGTTGATGATTCTCGGCAATATTTGTGTGCGGAACTCGGCATAAGAGCTGACTTTTTCCTCGTTGGAACTCATTCCTATGTGACATTCGTAGATCAGCAGCGGTTTTGTCAGCGGGACGAATGATTCGTTTTTGAACTTGTATGGATGCTGCGGATTCCACACCTGTGCGCTGAAGATATTGGTCGTGGCGTCCTGCACGACTCTCCTGCACCATGCTGGGATACGTTCGTCGCTGCCCCCGTTCCATTCCATTCTCAGTTTATAGAGATTGCCGTGATGCAGGAGGTTGCCGTCAAGGCTGATTTCCCATACGCCGTTGGACAGCGGTCTCAGCCGGAACGTTTCGTTCTTCGTCCAGTTGTTAAAGTCTCCAATCAGATATATGGCGGTAGCGTTGGGCGCCCACTCGCGGAATATCCAGCGTCCGTCGGACTGTTTGTGCAAGCCGAAATATAAATGACCGGATGCAAAGTCGCTCAAGTTGCGTGCTCCGTTGTTCGTCAGTTCTTTCTCCTTATTGATGAAATAGGTATAGCGGCCTTTTATTGCCTCCTCGAATGGTTCGAGCCAAGGATCTCCTTGTATTAGTCCAAGTTTGTTTTTCATTATTTGAGACGCTTATTGTATTCGTCCTGATTTGTTTTTCATTATTTATAATAGACATTCAAGTGCAAAAATAGCGAAAACATATCTTTTTGACAACGCTAAAAGCCGTTTTTCCGTCGAATCGTCGTTCCCCATCAAGCGTATAACGCTTTTTAACATGGCATCCTTGTCGTTGAACTTCCTGCTCAAATTTCAACACGAGTATACGGCGTCACGCATCATGGCTCTCTCCCCGTTCCCCCGGATGTCGAAAGCCTCCAACATTCATAATCCCGAACAGGCCGGCAAGTGCAGCGCCGTGCACGCGGGCATCCTCCAATTTTCATGGAGCACGAAGTTGTTTAACTTTCTGTTCATTTTTTAGCCTCGATTAGCCATGTTTTATGACAAAACCATCATTCAGGTTCAGAAAATGGTCATGATCTGTGACAAAACCGTTTTCCGGGTTCAGAAAATGGTTTTGATCTGCGACAAGACCATTTTCCGGATTCCGGGAATGATATTGATCTGCGACAAAACCATTTTCCTGGTTCCCGGAATGATATTGATCTGCGACAAAACCGTTTTTCGGTTTCCGGAAATGGTTTTGATCTATGACAAGACCATTTTTCGGTTTCAGAAAATGGTTTTGATCTATGACAAAACCATTTTCCGGGTTTCCGCGAAGGTTTTGATCGAGAACAAAAGCTTTCGGCGAAACGGAATTATGCTTTTGTCATAAATCATGATAAATGAAAGATGTAAAATGAACAAAAAGTTTGACGCCGTTGAAGTTTCCGGACAGGGTAGGGGAGCCGCGTCCTCCGCTCTGCGCCTGCCTGCCGGCGCGGAGTAATGAATGTTGGAGGCCGTCGGCGTTAGTTCAGTGAGGTTTTAATTGATGTTTCCGGTCAAGAAGTCTTGTCGGTTTTTTCAGCTATATTTGCGCCGAAACATTTTGTAGAAACTGGATTCAACGAATATTTTTATTTATTACTAACAAAAGATTATAATGGAAAAATTTATTAAGATCATTTACGTATCTCTGGCCATTGTTTTTTTGATCAGCTTGTCGGGATGCAACGAGGATTCTGTCGGCGAGGCATGGGAGGAAGTCGCCGCCAACGATCCGGAGTGGCAGGGCGAGTACTACCTGCGCAATGGCGGCAAGCCTCTGCCTTTACTGCCGAACGCGGAGTTCGCGTTCAACCTTTTGAAGAATATTGCCGTGGAGGAAAATGGCGCGAACCTTTTCATCTCCCCGATTAGCGCGAACATTGCGCTCTCTATTTTGACTAACGGCGCTGGCGGACAGACGTTGACGGAGTCGAAATCAGCCTTGGGCTATGGCGATTTGAGCGTCACGGAGATGAACGAATATTTGTCCGGTGTTCAGTCGACGCCATTGCCGTCCGACAAGGATGATCCGGTCGTCGATTTTGCCGGCGGGATATGGTTCGACCATACTCTTCCGCTCAAGCCGGGCTTCACGGAAGCAATCAAGACATATTATCAAGCCGAGCCGGAAAACGTGGTTTTCGCCGATCTGGCCACTTTTGAGGCCATTAACAAATGGACGAGCGACAAGACCCGCGGGCGCATCCCCCGCATAGTCGAGTTCAGTCAGGACATGGTCGGCTGCATCGTCAACACTCTTTATTTCAACGGCAAATGGGCAACTCCGTTCCGGCCGGAAATGACGGCGAGCGAAGCCTTCATCAACGCCGACGGGACTAAGACATCGACGCCGACCATGCAGTCCCGTCAAATCACATTTGTGTATCGCGGCACGAGCTTTTCCATGCTGGAGCTTTGCTATGCCGCTGCGCTTAGCGTCTCTGACAAGAGGCCGAATTACAGCATGATGCTCATCCTGCCCAACGATAATGTCCCGCTTTCATCAGTGTTGGATGCGCTGACCCCTGAAGCTTTCAATATTGTGCAGTCAAAAATGGCGCTGTACGACGCGACCGTCAAGCTTCCCAAATTCACTGTGAGCTACGGCAGTGAGCTTACCGACATTCTGGCCGGCCTTGGGATGCCGACCATGTTCTCCTCCCCCGATCTGTCGGCCTTGAGTGAGAAGAGCTTTGTTCTAAGCGGTTTGAAAGTCATCCAAAAGGCCTTCGCCTCAATAGACGAGAACGGCACGGAGGCCACTTCCGCCACTGCCGTTTCGATGTTTACCGAGAGCGCCGGGACAAGTTATCCGCACGTGAACTTCTTTGTCAACCGTCCGTTCCTGTTTTTCATTCAGGAGAACAATACCGGCCAGATTTTATTCTCCGGAAAGATTGAAAAGCTGTAAAAGAGATTCATTGCGAACTGTAATACACATATATATAATGTGTATCTCAAGCAAATGAATATTTTGTTGCATGTAGAAAACATCCCCATTGCCCCATTGAAATCGCCGTCGGATAATTTTTTTTATTTCAATTATCAATTCTTATAAAAATGTTTGCATTTTTCAATGATAATTTACTAGCTTTGTGATGTGAAAAATTGTTTTTTTAACTAAGTTATCATAATTAAGAGGGCGTCGCCGATTGTTGATAATCGGGGCGCTTTTTTTAAGAAGAACATGTTGATTGTCATTAATCGGAGCGCCCGGACGATGATAAAGCGATAGAACGAACGCCTTCCTGATTTATGCGGAATCCCATTGGTCAACATCACGACTTAGGCAATAAAACAAAAGAGCATCGGATTTAATAACGCATTGCATTTAACATTAATAAAATACAAAACATCCTTCCGCATGAAAAAGCTGCTTTCTCTCCCGAACAATCTTGTTAATAGTTTTCATTACATGGAGAATCTGTCGAAAGACGAGTTCTTCTGCGCCAGCGACCCCGTCGGCCGTCAGTTAGGTTCCGGCGGTGGCGCGGCCTGGCTTCTCGATCGATGCTACAATGCAGAGGAGGCTCATCAGCCCTTCGCTGACTGGTTGGCAATCGAGAAGCGGATCATCCTCCATGCCGGAGGCCAAAGCAGACGCTTGCCGTCATACGCATCCTCCGGCAAGGCGCTCATCCCTGTCCCCGTCTTCCGCTGGGAACGCGGTCAGCGGCTCAGCCAGAATCTCCTTTCGTTGCAGCAGCCTCTTTATGAAACCATTTTACGCCAATCCCCCGACATCTTCCGTCTGCTGATAGCCAGCGGTGATGTGTATATCCATCATGATGGCCAGTTGCCTGACGTTCCTGTTGCCGACGTCGTATGTTTCGGTCTTTGGGGCGATTCCGTAACGGCCACCCGGCACGGCGTCTTTCTTTCCGCCCACGAGCAACCCGATGAATTAGACTACATGCTTCAGAAGCCTACGATGGAACAATTGTCCGACCTCTCTCGCTCGCATTTCTTCCTGATGGACATCGGTTTGTGGATATTGAGCGCCAGAGCGGTAGAGATGCTCGTCAGTCGCTCCCGCAACGCAGATGGCGAGTTTGCATATTACGATTTGTACGACAGCTTTGGCCGTTCGCTAGGCCGTCAGCCTTCGATAGCCGATGACGAGTTGAACAGCCTGAGCGTAAAGATCGTCCCGCTGCCCAACGGTAAGTTCTACCATTACGGCACCAGCCCGGAGTTGATTCGCTCGACGCTGATGATACAGAATCAGATACACGATCAGCGTGCCATTATGCACCATTCCGTCAAGCCGCATCCTGCGATGTTCGTCCAGAACGCCACTGTTGATGTCCCGCTGCTGTCGGCCAACAACGACTTGTGGATCGAGAACAGCCATATCGGCAAGCGCTGGCATTTGTCCAATAACCATATCCTGACGGGGATACCGCACAACGACTGGCAGTTGACGCTGCCCCCCTGCACTTGCATTGACATTGTACCGATTAATTCCTCCGTCCGCGTAGCCCGTCCTTACGGGATAAACGATTGCTTCAAGGGCGCCGTAAGCGATCCGCAAACGATTTATCTTAACCGCCCGTTGCACCAATGGCTTGCTGAAAGACGCATAGCCCTTCCGGACGGCGGGCAGGATATATTCCATGCACCGCTATTCCCCGAATCCGCCGATATGGACAAACTTTGTCGCGTTCTTCAATGGATGATAGCGTGCCATGACGATGCTGAAGGCAAACGTATATGGGAATCGTCCCGCAAACATTCCGCCGCCGACCTCCTTAACCGTTGCGATTTGCGTGTCCTTGCCGACCAGCGCCGAATGTTCCGCACCAGGAACTGGCCGGTGCTTGCTGCTAATCACCGTAAAAGTGTTTTTTATCAGATAGATCTTGATGATGCCGCTCATGAATATGCCGACGCAGGAATAGAGCTTCCCCCTCCGCTATACGATGAGCCTGTTATGAACCGGATTCGCAATCATGCCTTCCGTGCCCAGGTTCTCCGCCTCGTCAACGATGCAAAATTCGCCGACGAGGAGCATCAGGCATTCTCCCTTTTGCGCGAAGCCCTCGTCAATACAATCGAACGAAAGGAAGAGCCATATATTAATGTATATCGCGATCAGATTGTTTGGAGCCGCAGTCCTGTCCGCATCGACCTTGCCGGCGGCTGGACAGACACTCCGCCGCATTGCCTCTACTCCGGCGGGACTGTGCTGAACGTTGCGATAGAACTCAATTCACAGCCCCCTTTGCAGGTTTACATTAAGCCTGCGAAAGAGTACGTTGTTACGCTTCGGTCTATCGACTTGGGCGCGATCGAGATCATCAATACTTACGAGGAGCTATGCCATTACAATAAAGTAGGCTCGCCGTTTTCCATCCCCAAAGCGGCGTTAGCTCTAGCCGGCTTCTCCCCGCAATTCGCACGCACGAATACCTGTCCATCGCTGCACGAGCAGTTGAAAGCCTTCGGTGCGGGCATTGAAATTACTCTCCTTTCGGCTATCCCGGCCGGTTCGGGGTTGGGCACGAGTTCCATTCTAGCGGCGACAGTCCTCGCGGCGTTGTCCGACTTCTGCGGTTTGGAATGGGACAAGAACAGGATAGGCGACCGCACGCTCATCCTCGAACAGCTTCTTACCACCGGTGGCGGATGGCAAGATCAATACGGCGGAATCCTTCATGGCCTTAAACTGCTTCAGACCGGCGATGGCCTCATGCAAAGTCCGATTGTCCGCTGGCTGCCCGACACGCTGTTCACTGACCCCATTTATCGTTCATGCCATCTACTCTACTATACCGGCATAACCCGCACGGCGAAAGAGATCCTCACTGGCATTGTCCGTGGCATGTTTCTTAACAGCAACCGCCATTTACGTATTCTCAGAGAGATGAAGGAACATGCACTGCGCCTCTTCGACGTCATCCAATACGGCAACTTCAACGCTTTCGGTCAAATGATTCTAAAGACGTGGGAACAAAACCAAGCTCTCGACCCCGGCGCCAATCCGCCGATCATTCAGGCGAAGATCATCGATCTCATCCAAGATTACACATTAGGCTACAAACTGCCCGGCGCTGGCGGAGGCGGCTATATGTATATTGTTGCGAAAGACCCTCAGGCTGCCGCCCGCATCCGACAAATTCTTGCGGACAAACCACCTCATCCGAACGCCCGCTTTGTCGAAATGAGCATATCCAGGCATGGATTGCAGACCAGCCGTTCATAAATTGGCGGCGGCCACTGTTCTCATTCGTATATGTCCGGCAGGATTAGTCCGATATTGCAGGCAAAAAGAAATCCGGCTAATGTGAGATAGAGAGGGACTCACATTAGCCGGATACGAAAGAAGTTCAATAGTTTTGTAGAATAGGCAGAAACGTCAGTAAGCGTTTTTATCTCCTTTAAACAAGAGGATCACGGTACGCCAAATTATTTTTATGTCAAGCCACATTGACCAGTTTTCAATGTACCAGAGGTCGCGTTCGACGCGGCCTTCCATTTTGTCCAGAGTCGATGTCTCTCCGCGAAATCCGCTGATTTGTGCCAAGCCGGTGATGCCGGGTTTGATGAGGCTCCGCATATTATAGTTTGGGATTTTATCAGAAACTTGCTCGTTTAACCATTGTGGATGAGGGCGAGGGCCAACTAAGGACATATTTCCTGAAAGAACATTTATGAACTGTGGTAACTCATCTATATTTGTTTTACGGATTAATTTCCCTATTCGCGTAATTCGCGGATCTTTTTTGCTAGCCTGTTTGCAGGCTAGATTTTTATACATACTTCTAAACTTGTAGCAACTAAAATACTGTCCATTTAATCCTTTCCGTTTCTGGATAAAGAGGATAGGTCCGTGCGAGTCCAATTTTATAGCCAGTCCAACTAATAAATAAACTAAAGGAAAAAACAGTATTAAAAATGTTAAGGAGAATATAATATCAAAACTTCGTTTTATAACGATATTGCTTTTTTTGTTTAATGGAATTATTAATATAATCTGTTCTTTAGACAAAGGTTTTTGTGTGGTGAGTAGCATCATCTAAATAATTTTAAAGTGTAAATTTATTTATTGAATACGAAATAAATAGGTTGAATATTTTTTATTTATGAATACTGAGATGAATAATGGAAAAAATAGTCCGCATAATGTTCCTAGAGCAATATGAATTAATGAATTTTGTATGTTGAAAATATTATTTAATAATATTCTGCATCCTGCTAAAAATAAAATATGTAAAAGATATATTTCTAAAGAGTGTTTTCCTATTAGGAATAACAATAAATTGTTTTGCAACCTAGACAGAGCTAGATATAAAACCATGATCGTTCCTACCATAGAAATGATAAATGGAAGAAAGGGATTTTCTGATATTTTGAAGATGTAAAAATATTCCAAAACAAGAATAAAAGTACATAGCACAATGAAATATTTATGCTTAAAAGTTAATTTTATCTCTAAAACATATTTAGCTAAAATTCCCATGTTGAAAAATATTAAATATTTAAATGTTTCAGAGAACATAAATAAGTCAACAGGAAATAGATAATATATAAACCCAATGATTATAGACAGCCACAAGCATCTTTTTTTATTAATAGACAACATAAGGGCATTTAGCAAATTAATAAAAAAAAGAGCAAACAAAAACCAAAATTGTGCTTTGGGAACCAATAAACATGTATAAAGAGAATTTATATCTTCTTCTCCATTTGTATAATTAGATAATAATACCATAACGCCCATCTGAAATAATGAATAGATAGTATAAGGATATAATAAGGTTTTGCATTTCTCGACGAGAAATTGTTTAAGTTTATATCTTTCGATACTTTTCATGAAAAATAAACCTGATATGAAGAAAAATAAAGGCATGTGAAAACTATAAACTATTAGATCACTATAAATAAAGAAATCTTTGTCTATTAATGATGCACTATTTAATCCTCGCATAACATGCCCATAAACTACTAATATAATGCCAATACCTTTAGCTATATCAATCCATTTATAGCGTTGTTGTTCCATATTTCTTTTTCACCTTGCCTTCGATAAAATCTTTAAACTCTCTTTTAAATCTCTCTTCGGAAAATTGTTCCGCATGTTTGCAGATTATATTATAATCAAATTTTAAAGTTTCAAATTTATGCACACTTTCAATAATGGCTTCTGCTGTCTGTTGATAGAAAAAAACTCCGGTCAAATTCTCTTTTACTGTTTCCAGAGAGCCTCCTTTTCCGAACGCAATTACTGGAGTTCCACAGGCTTGGGCTTCTATGCAAACCATTCCAAAATCCTCATCGGCAGCAAAAACAAAGGCTTTCGCTTTCTCCATATATGCCTTTAAAATATGAAATGGTTGAAATCCCAAAATTTCAATATTTGATGTTTTAAGCTTTAACAATGTCTTTTTCTCCGGACCATTGCCAATAACGATTAATTTTTTATCAGACATTTCTCTAAATGCTTTGACAATTAAATCAATTTTTTTATATGAAACTAATCTGGAACAAACAAAATAATAATCGTCTTTAGAAGAAACGCATGTAAATTCATGTGTTGATATAGGAGGATAAATTGTTTGTGAGACTCTCCGATATACTTTCCAAATACGTTTTTGAATATAATTGCTATTGCAGATAAAATAATCGACTCTATTAGACGATATTACATCCCATAATCTTAACTTATGTAGAACGTGCTTGATATAAAGCATCAATGGTTTGAATTTATTATATACAGACAGATTCAAATATTGAAAATATAAATCCCATGCATATCTGACCGGAGAATGACAATAGCAAATATGTATTTGATTAATATGAGTAAGAACGCCCTTTGCAACACATGAAGAAGAAGAAATAATTAAATCATACTTAGTTAAATCAAAACTTTCGATAGCTTTTGTGAAAAACGGCAAATAATAACGATATTTTGTTTTGCCAAATGGTAATGATTGAATAAAGGAAGGTGTTATATTTTTGTTTTCTATCTTTAATTTTCTTAATGATTTTACATTGTAGGTAAGGGTAAAAACATCTGCATCAGGGTATAAAGAACAGATTACAGCAAAGACTTTTTCTCCGCCGCCATATTCAGTGAGCCAGTCATGGATTAATGCGATTTTCATGATGATTAATTATATATAATTAGTCACATATATTTTTCTAATATTTCACTTATTTTCTTAGCACTAATTTCCCATGAAAAACGTTTGGTGTTAACGTCTCCTTTTTTTATTAGAATATCTCGTATCTCTTTATCTAATAGTTGTTGCATACCAATTTGTATTGAATTAATTGAGAATGGATCGCAATACAATGCAGAATCTCCAAAAACTTCGGGAAAACAGCAACCATTAGATAGCAAAACAGGGCAATTACAAGCTTGCGCTTCCAATGGAGGAATGCCAAAGCCTTCATATAATGAAGGATAAATAAATCCGCGAGCATTAGAGTAATATTCAACTAATTCGGCGTCATTAACACGACCTAAAATTTCAATTTTTTTATTATATATGTATTTACTTATATCTATTTTCTTGAAACTTTTTATATTTAGATCTCCTATCAAATATAGTTTTAGCTTTTTGTCCTTGGCAGAAATATTTTCAAATGCCTCTAATATTCTTATTAGATTTTTCCTATAATTCAATGAAGAAACGATTAGAAAATAGTTTCTTTTTTGTAAATCATCATTATGTATCTGCTTAAAATTAGCATTAACTGCATTATAAACAACTGAAATTTTATCCTTTCTAATATTATAAAAACGCATAATCTCTTCTTTAGAAAAATGACTAACAGTAATTATATGTTCCGATGTTTCAAGTATCTTAGAGAATAATAAATTATAGTAAGATAAAAATGATTTAGTATATGTTTGTGGATAAATTTTGAATGCAATATCATGTATAGCAGTTAATTTATTTTTGTAGGTAAACGGTGCAGTATTTGCCAGATTCAACAATATTGGACTACCTTGCTTTTTTAAATATCTAGGCAAATCTATTTGTTCCCATAAGTGATTAGTTAAAATTCCAATAGTTTTCACATTAAATTCCTTTGCTAACCGATGATGCATTACATTATAAGGAGAGATAAATTCTATTCTATCCCCATACAATATTTTCAATTGCTTGGAAATTTCAATTGCAAAGCGTTGAACGCCAGTGATAGGCTGAGTGAGAAAACGAGAATTTATAAATATTTTCATTTAATATTTATTTATTATAATGATTTAAAGATACAGACATGAATATCCACATCCACATAATTTGATTGGAAATGTCTGGAATTGCAATACATTGAGCACATAATAAAACAATAGCAAAAACAAACAACCAAGTATTCCTGCTGACGATAGTCCTTATAAAAGTATAATACAGTTTACAAAATAAAAAGGTTCCAATAATGCCATAACTAACTATTATATCACTAATAAAGCTTGCGCTTCTATATACTCCCAGTCCCAAGCCTATACCACCACTCTCCTTAAATAAGTTAATTGCACGGACAGTGCTTTCTAACCGTGATTCTCCAGATAGACTGTCCTTTTTTCTTAAAAGGATTTCGATAAAAAAAGTAAAATAATCCGTCTTATATACTATATAAAGAGTAAGCAGTAATAAAATATTTAATGCTAATATTTGTTTCCAATTCTTTATATTTATAAACATACAAAACAGTACCCCAAAAATAGTAGACAACATTCCTGTTGCTGATAAATTAAATACTAAAGCTGTGAGTATTAACAATAGGAATAATATGTTTTTTTTAATTCCTAGTATCACAACCATACAAAATGAAGCAGCCAAAAAAGAGCCCGCATACGATGGTTCTATAAATGTGGAATTTAAACGCTTCTGTCCTCCTATAGCAAGCTCCTGATCATATAATAATGAGTAGCCTTTATTATTAAAAAAAAATGAATTCGGAAATGATATCATATTAGTTGATTTAGCAAAAAACTCCCATAATCCAATAGCCACAACTGATATTATCATAAACTTAAAAAGTTTTATTAAAAAAGAAGCATCGACTTTATTCTGTATTTTATAAGCGGAATAAAGTGTTATTGTATAAATAATTATATATACAAGTTGAGTATAATTTTTTAGGCTTAATTGTCTATTTTCAGAGCCTATAATAGGAATAACAATTGAATATAAAATTGAATATAACAAGAATAAACATACTAGATAGCTATTTGGAAAGTTATTATGCCTCAACTTGGTAGGTAGGAAAATTGATTTTAAATTAAAAAAAATAAGACCCACTATAAAGGGCGTTATACCTTTATAATTTAAATTAAAAACCGCCATTGCTCCAAATATTGAAGAATATAGAGTAATTGCAAATAAATATTTTACAGGGAAAAATATAGCAATAAAATAAACAATCAAAAAAAAATATCCAGAAAAAGTTATTTCCATTTGTGTTGTACCTTCCTAATATTTTATAAAGCTATAAAAGTAAAAAGTTAGCTAAAGTATTTTTATTATATTCTTTAATATCCATATACTAATTTCATTAAAAATATTCTCAAATAATACCAATATTTTTCTATAAAACAAATAAATTTATTTCTTCCCGCTGTTTTAATTTTTGCCATTTCACTTTCATTTAATAGCGTCTTTATGTTAGAACTTATTCCTCCTAAAGACATTTTAAGAGTAGTTTTATTGATAAATCCCACTTTTAATTTATTTTTTGCCCGTAATAAAATTTCATAATCTCCTATAATTTTATATTGAGTATCAAAGAAACCATATTGTCTAAAATATTCACTAGAGTGCATTGAACCAACATGTATGTTTTGCATTCTTTTTTTAAAAGAATTCCATTCATACGGTTTTCCTATATTATATCTAATATAATTACCATGAATATCAACAATATCAACTTTCGCATATATATAATCTCTGCGTTGGTCTAAGGATCGGATATAATCAATATATGTTTTCGCATGATAAGGATATAAGATATCATCTGAACCTACAAAACAGATCCATTCTCCAGATGCAATTTTTAAACCTTTATTCCAAGCATCATAAATTCCTTTATCAGGCTCGCTTACCCAATAAGTGATTTTATTTTCATATTTTTCAATAATATTGATCGTGCCATCGCTTGAACCTCCATCAATGATAATATATTCAATGTTTTTGTATGTTTGATTGATTACACTCAATATTGTTGCTTCCAACGTGGAGACGCCATTATAAACAGCTGTTATAATACTAATAAGAGGTGGATTCATTCTATGTTTAATCATTTTTTGTAATGTATTTTTATGGCTCCAAATCAGCAATTGATTGATATTCAATTTAAGATGAGACTTAAATATTGTTTTATAATCAAATCTGTCTCAAAATTGCTAGATGATGATACATTTGTAAGATTTTCACAACAATATAATATCCCTTCAAGTAAATCATTAACGTCTTTATAACGAGCTAAATAACCATTTTTTTTGTGAACTATCATATCGGGTATCCCCCCGATATCAAAACCGACAGCTGGAGTGCCACATGCAATACTTTCAAGCACTGTGCTAGGTAAATTATCGGCTAATGAAGGAGTTACAAATACATCTGAGGCATTATAGACTAATGATAAAGAATATTCGTCATAAAGTCGTCCTGTAAAGTGTATTTTATATGGCGATATTTTTTCTATTTCTTCATTTTTAGCCATACCTACAATTAAGAGTTCAAATTCAAATTTACTTTTATTCATTGAATTTAAATTTAATAATGCTTCTTCTAAAAATTTATAGCCTTTATACGGATTTTTTGTCCCAGTATCAGCTGCAAATAATAGAAGTTTCACATCTTTGGAAATATTTAATATTTTCCTAGTTATGTTTTTATCTATTTTTTTGAATATAGTTCTGTCTATTGGATTTGCTATTCTATGGACACTGCCTTTTGCAAAAAATGGCGTAGATATGGCACAATATTTCAGCCATACGCTAGGGGCAACAACTGAATAATTATTATACTTATGAAATACAGTTGATTTTTTACTGTAAAAATACGAAATTATGAACTTCCTTAAAGTTGAAGATACTTGTGAGCAATGCTTACATGACTGTTCACGATAGGAATTACATTCTAAACTGTAATGGCAGCCTCCGGTTAAAGCCCACATATCATGTAGTACAAAAATGGTCTTCTTTTTTAGTTTTAATAATTGTTCTATGTTTTTAATAGTCATAAACCCACCATTAACCCAATGGATTATTATTGTATCAGCTGCTTTTACAAGTCTAAATTTGCTAATATTAATACCCCATAAATCGTTAGAGAAAATCCATTCGGATTTATTCATAAAACGAGAAAATATAGTGTTTATAGAAGTCCTCAACACAGAGAGTATATATTTATCAAAACGAGAAACGGTATGAATAGTATTTTCTTTTATTGTTTGCTTTAAAACAAACATATAAGTTTCAATACCAAATTTCATCATTTCTTGGTGTAATCTCCAAGCAGCACGAGCAGCACCTCCCTCAATATCACTATTACTTATGTGGACAATTTTCATGTTTTTCCTTTAAATATGTAGTTCGTTCAACTTATCCAAATATATTTTGCGAAAAGAATTAATTTGAAACTCTGGTACAGAATAACAAACTATATCATTTGATATGTCAAATATTTGTTCGCCTGGTTGCAACAAAGAATAATATCTGGATTTATATATACCAGACGCGTTAAGTTGATGTAATAAGTTAACTATTTTTCCACTTTTCGGATTAGTGTAATCAACTATATAATTTTTTCCATTCAGTACTGTTTGCAACAATATTGAATGAAATCTCATCCCAATACAAAAAAAAGAATCCGAATATATCTTCATTGTTTCTTCTAATGACAAAGGATTATTTTGCACATGAATATTCTTCTTTTTAATTGCATTAGATAACTTATTTAGTAAATATCTATCGTCGCCGCCAATTCCAAATGTATGCATTGGAATTAGATGTATTTCGCGAGTTGATTCTTGCTCTGACAGTCTAATTAATAAATGTGATAAAATAGGGAACATTTGAGATGTGGAAACTCCGATATATGTATCATCCAAAATTTCTCTGAAATTTACAGAAATAATTTTCGATTTTTCTCCTGCTTTAAAATGACGTTTATTAAAAATGTCAGCTGCAAATATAGCAGGGTCTATGCTCGCCACACATTGGAATATGTCTTTTTTTATAAATTTGTTGTAAGTGGTTAATGATTTATTATCTCTGAAAATAGTAATATCACTGTTTGATATTACTGATAATGCTGGTTTAATTAATTTGGAATGCCATAAAGAACTTATGCCACAACCGAGAATAGCCGTTTTTTTATTTTTCTTTTTAGCTCTTTTAAATGCATAATCAATCATATATAACTCTACAATGCTATCCATAAAAGGCCCACCTCCCATGACAAGTATATCCGACCATTTTATTGCCGAATCCAATTCGGCCACTTTAGAACTATTAAAAATAGATATAGATATATTTTTTTTAGATCCTGAAGTACATAAAAAAATATAATCTTCCAATATTGTTCTTTCTGATAAAGTGGGATATAAACTTCCTAATTTTATTTCAAAATCCATATATATATTAGCAATTATACTTATTATTCCTGCAAGGATAGCCCTATCTCCTATTGTTTCTGTACCATACCAACCGATAATTACTATTCTAACCATTTTGATAAATTTTTAATTAAAAACATGTATCTGATTCTATTCGCTATGAAGTATTTAAACATAATGAATAATCCTTTTAAGGACGGAAAATCACAATAATGAATACATGTATCACATAGTTCTGATATATTTTTTTCTATTTCATTAACTTTACCACTCTTGATAAGTGAATTAAATGTATTTACAGTCAAATTTCCTATTTTATCACTTGCGGTTGCACATAAAAATACATCTAATTTTTCATCTATTGTAATATCTTGATGCAAATAATGGCATGTGGCTAAACGACCTTTTCCTCCTTTATTAAGATAATAAAAATTCATGAAATATTTGATTTTATTCTTTATTTGATTTGCTTCTTTATATTTGACAAGAAAAAATTCTTCTGCCATAAGTTTGGCTCTTTTATCTGAGAGAACCGAATAGTCAGCATTATAAAAAGTTCCAATTCGTTTATTCGGAACAGCTAGATGGTAATTAATATTTATTTCGTAGTTGGAAAAATATGTTTCAAATTCAACTAAATTATAAACATTGTACTTAGAAATAGTACATCCGATATCTATATTGTCGCAATAAGAGTTTTTGTCCTTCATTATCTCTTCAAGACTTTCAATGGTTTTATTGAACGCTGTACTTACTCCTCTTACAGTATTATGCGTCTGACTAATACCGTCTATTGATATTGTATAATTGAAAACACACCCACTTGCAGAACATAATTGTTTACATGATTTCATTAAAGATAATAAACGTTTTGTTAAAATAGCATTGGAAATTAAATGTATGTTTTTTATCTTGGGCAAAGACAAAACAGCGTTAACTACATCTTCAAAACGAAGATGAAGTGTCGGTTCTCCACCATTTATTCCGACAGTTGTTACTTCATTAAAGTATGGATCTCCTAAAATATCTTTTAATTTATCAGGTTCAATATCTATTGGAGTTTTGTTTTTCCATACATTGCAAGTAACACATCTCGAATTACATTTACTGGTGATTGGTAATTGTAGAACTCTTGGTTTAGTCCTGTAATTCAATTCAGCTTGAAAAAAATCACTAATTATTCTAATAAGTTTGAGGATGTTTTTTTTCAACATATTCTTTTTATAAAAACGCTTATCCGTTTTGCTGCTGGAAGTTCATCAAAACACCCGGCATAAACACAAATAAGCATGTATAACATAAATATTAACCCTTTTATTGAAAAAGAAAAGAAAATAGCTTTGATAGGACATAAAATCGAATAAATATAAAAAATACTAGCCAATACAATTGTATAGAATAATGGTTTGAATAATAATGTAAATATAAATAAAAGTTTACATTTTAAATGTCGGCACAAGTAAATATTATATATAAAATTTGCGACAAACATTGTGAGCACTAAATATAGTGCTAATTTTTCTACTGAATGTTGATAGATTCCTATTATTACAGCTAAAATGGTCGTTATCATTACAATAATAGATGCATAAAATAGGCTTTTCACTTGGTTAATAGCTTGAAAAACAGCCCCTATCGGAGATTGAATTATTTGAGGACCAATACTTAATGATAATATTTTAAATACAGGTACTGATGGGAGCCATTGTTCTCCAAAGATTAAAACAATTAATTCACTTGAGGTAAAAAAAATAAAAACAGACAAAGAAAAGCCTAAATATGCAAGGAGTGTTATCATTTTAGAATAGGCGTTAAGAATGATTTTTTTTTCATTTTGATAATCACTTAATATCGGATGTAAAACAGGGTTTATAACATTAGATACATTTTCAAGAGGTAGCATCATTAAACGATAAGATTTTTCATAATATCCCAAAATATCCATGCTAAAATAACGTCCTATTAAAATCTTATCAATGGCTCTATAAAGTATATATACTATATTAAATAATATCTGATAAAATGAGAATGATAATATTTTTTTTATGGACACAATTGAAAAATCACATCTGATTTTTACTGGGACATATATATAGCTGGTTGTAAACAGTAAAATACTGCCAAATATTGGAGTAATTAAAAGTGCATATATCCCTAATCCTTTCAATGCCGTAAGAATCGAAATTACCCCCGTAATAATATGAATAAAAATAGTACGTAGAGCAAGAAACTGGAACTTCTTTTGTTTTAATATTAATGCATTAGGCACTATTGTTACGAGAGCAAAAAAGACATTAAAGGATAACAGATAAAATATATTTTCCAGAAGCCTATTTCGACCATAAAATTCGACTAAGAGAGGAATAAAAAAGATATAAATTGCCGATAATATTAATGCTAAGTATAATGTAAAACTGAAAATATCTTCAATATTTTTATCTGAAAGAGTTTTATTTTGAATAATTGCTGGACCTATTCCAACTGTACTAACTACTGAAAAGAAATTGATAACAATATTTGCCAGAACAATTATAGCAAAATCAGATGGTGTTAATATTCTTGATAATATCATAGTGATGCACAAGGATACAATCATTCCCCCATATTTTGCAAAAGCAAAATATGTTATTCCTGTAAATATTATATTTTTTTTAGAGTTTTTGATATTTTCCTCCTTAAATTAAAGACTGCTCAATATGAGCTTTATAGACTCACTATATACTATAATGTTCATTTTTGATATGTTGCAATCAACGCAATAACCTTGTTATTAATACCAATATATGTTGTGGTTAACGCAATAGTCATTAGTATTGATACCATAAACCTTAGGATTAATCTCATTGATCACAGAATTCAAATAGAGTACGATTTTTATATAGATTGACATCATTAAGGACAGCAGGGATGAACTGTCTAAATACAAAAAAAGCTCATCACTCCCATCAGTATGATTCTTTTTTATTTTTTTTATGGCAAAATGCAGAGAATGAATAAATATGTTGATAAAAAACGCCATTTATTATGGCTACATCCTTCAATAATCATTCATCACCTCTTCTTCAGCCTCTCCCTCAAAAGAATTGTCAGCGAAAACGTTCGTTTTTACTGCCAATTGTAATGCCCCTTTTATTCGCCCGAACCAATGCGCTTTTTTAGCATGATTTACAATCAGGAAAGGCATTGCGGCATGTCGGCAGATAGTTGTATATCAGAGAAATACAGGCTGTTGAAAAAAAATAATCGTGAAAATTTGCGTGGTGAGAAAAATCAATTACTTTTGTCCATCGAATTGGCAAAAAAAACGAACGTTTTAACTGCTAACAACTATCTTCCCTTTCCAAATTTTATTTATCAAACAGGCAAAAAATACTAGGTGACAGATGACTGCTGAAGCTGATCGTTGGACTGCTTATCTTAATCTTCAAAAATTAAGGGAAGGGAGAATATTATATGGAGATGCAGGAAAGTTTGGTCTTGGCAAATCAAAAACGGCGACTTTCTCAAGCCACCGTTTCCTTAGTTGTGTTCTTAATTCTCAATTCTTTAGACCAATGTAAAAAATACTACTTAATTATTAAATTGTATATCCAGCTCTGAAACTTAGGATTGGATATGGGCACAAAGATATAAACTCCAAAGAATACTTGCAATAGGTATTAAGATAATCCCCTTCTTTTTTCACCGAAAAGTAATCTTTGATATGCTCCATCCCCCCTCTTCCACGCGCTTTAGAGCTTTTCCTTCAATCCTGAACTCAGGATTCCGGGACGCATTCCGACCCTGTTGAGGATTATTCTAAACGCTATATCTTTGTCTTTCAAAAATATATAAGATGATTTCAATAGATTCATTAACAGTAGATTTTGGCGGCTTCAATCTTTTCGACGACATATCCTTCGTTATCAATAAAAAGGATCGTATAGCTCTTGTTGGCCGCAACGGTGCAGGAAAAACAACGCTGCTCTCCATTCTGGCCGGCCTTCGCGGCGCCACATCCGGCACAATCTCCATACCGAAAGATTTAACAGTCGGCTATCTGCCTCAACAGATGCAACTCGAAGACACCCGCTCTGTCAGAGCCGAAGCGGAACGCGCTTTTGAACATATTCATGAGCTGGAGAGAGAAATCGACCGCCTCAATAAAGAATTGTCAAGTCGAGAGGACTACGATTCCGACGCCTACCACCGCCTCATTGAGCAGTCCGCCCAAAGTTCGGAACGCTTCATGCTGATGGGCGGGAACACATATCTGGCCGAAGTCGAACGGACGCTGCTCGGCTTGGGCTTTAGCAGGAGCGACTTTGACCGCCCTACGTCGGAGTTCAGCGGCGGTTGGCGTATGAGAATCGAACTCGCCCGTCTGCTGCTGACCAAGCCGGACATTCTTCTTTTGGACGAGCCGACGAATCATCTTGACATCGAATCAATCCAATGGCTGGAGACGTTCATCGCCACTCATGCCAACGCCGTTGTTGTCGTATCTCACGACCGTGAGTTTATAAATCGCACAACATTCCGCACAATTGAGATTGAACTTGGGAAGATATATGATTATAAGGTAAAATATTCCGAATATGTAGAGCTTCGCCGCGAACGCCTCGAACAGCAGCAACGCGCCTACGAAAACCAGAAAAAGAAGCTTGCCGAGACAGAGCTATTCATCGAGCGCTTCCGTTATAAAGCGACTAAAGCCGTGCAAGTCCAATCGCGCATCAAACAGCTGAACAAGATTGAGCGTATCGAAATAGACCAAATAGATAATTCTGCCATTAATCTGAAATTTCCCCCCGCCCCCCGTTCAGGCACATACCCGCTGGTTCTGGAAGATGTTGCTAAACAATACGACCGCCATCTTGTCTTTAGCAACGTAAACCTAAGCATCCGCCGCGGTGAAAAAGTCGCCTTCGTCGGCAAAAATGGCGAAGGCAAATCAACACTCATCAAGTGTATAACAGGAGAGATAGAATACGCCGGCAAACTCACCCTTGGGCACAACGTCCGCATCGGCTACTTTGCGCAAAATGAATCCCAGCGCCTGGACGAAAACCTCACCGTTTTCGACACCATCGACTACGTTGCACAAGGAGACATACGAACAAAAATCCGCGACATCCTGGGCGCATTCATGTTCGGAGGCGAAGCGGCAGAGAAGCGCGTCGGCGTCCTGTCCGGAGGTGAGCGCAGCCGCCTGGCGATGATTCGCCTGCTGCTCAACCCTGTCAACCTGCTCATTCTTGACGAGCCGACCAACCATCTCGACATGCGCTCAAAAGATGTGCTGAAAAATGCACTGAAAGACTTTGAAGGAGCGATAATCGTCGTCTCCCACGACCGCGACTTTCTCGATGGCCTTGTTGAAAAAGTATATGAATTTGGCGGAGGCCGCGTTGTCGAACATCTCGGCGGGATATACGAATTTTTGGAGCGCAAGAAGATTGAAAATCTCAACGAGCTGGAGCGCAAAACCATCGCCCCCTCCTCCTCTGCATCAGCCGAGCAGCCCGCCGCCGGCAAAACATCCTACGAAGCCCGTAAGGAACAAAGCAAAGCATTGAGAAGAGTCGAGAAATCCATCGCCGAAGCCGAAGCCGAAATAGAATCGCTGGAAGCCGCCATCGCCGCCCTGGAATCTCGCCTCTCCACCTCCGAAGGCGCTGCCGACGCAACTCTCTACGCCGAGCACGGCAAGATGAAAAGCCGTCTGGACGAGGTAATTGATAAATGGACCAGCCTAAGCGAAGAATTGGAGCGTGCTGGCTCATAACCGTTTCCTCCGAGTTCAGAATAAGCGAAAAAAGGGTAAGCCGGTAAGCCTGCATCTGTTAACACTCTACAAAAGCGGTAGAAAAACCATCAAGCGCCGCGATTCATTTACGGAAAGATATTGTTTAAAAAGTTAAACACCGCTGCTTGATTTTTCAAACAGCGTTGCCGAATAATTCAAGCAGCGGTGTTTGAAAAATTAAACACCGCTGCTTAATAATTCAAACAGCGGTGCCGAATAATTCAAACAATATTGTTTGAAAAATCAAACACCTCTGTTTAATTTGTCTGCCGCCTGCCTCAGCTTGTTCCGGCAGAAGGAAGCAGATCGGCAAACGCTCGATTTAAACAATTTCCCTGGTGACGCACACTTATTTTTCACGTTTCCTGTCAAAAGCCGGCAATATTCCTGCCGAGGCAATGTCCTGTAAACCAGGAAATTCTCCCCCTGGGCAGTTCTCTCTCAATGTGCTTCTGTCGAAATCAAATTTTCAGGCCGTCTGTAAAAAAATAAAGGCTCGAAGGAAAGAAACACACAATTTCCCCTTCGCGCCTTAAATGTTTAAAAGCCGGAAAGCTAACGCCTCGCTTTCCTCACATACGTATGAAATGTATAAGCATAAACATGTTTATCATCCGCAGGCCGCGGGTCGCACTCCGTCTCCTCCCATTCGTCAAAATTGATGTCAGGGAAAAATATATCCGCATCCTCAAAGACATGGTGCACGCGGGTGAGATAAAGCTTGTCGGCAATTTCCATTGCAGCCTTATAGACCATTGCTCCGCCAATCATGAAAATCTCCTCCTCTTTCTCGCACAATTCAAGTGCATCCTGCATGGAGTTGCATACAAAAACGTTAACAAAACTCTCTGGCGGCAAGGTCGTCAGCACGATATTCTTTCGATTCGGCAAAGCTCCTTTCGGCAGAGATTCAAAAGTTCGCCGCCCCATAATGACGGCATGTCCCGTAGTTGCGCCCTTGAAACGTTGCATATCGAAGGGTAGGTTCCAAAGCAGTTGATTTTTCTTCCCAATAGCATTTTTTTCATCAACAGCCGTAATAACAGAAATAATACTCATAAAAAAGATTTTTTTTAGCATTAAACAAGTCAGACAAACATCAAACCGCCACCTCACCTTTAATATGAGGATACGGTTCATAACCAACCAGGCGGAAATCCGTGAATGTGAAATCAAAAATAGATTTCACCTCCGTATTAATTTCCATTCGCGGAAGTTCTTTCGGCGTCCTGGCCAGTTGAAGTTTTACCTGCTCCAGATGATTTTTGTAAATGTGAGCATCTCCCAGCGTATGGACAAATTCGCCTGGTGTCAAGCCAGTCACATGCGCTGTCATCTGCAACAGTAGTGCATAAGAAGCAATATTGAACGGAACGCCGAGGAAAATATCCGCGCTCCTCTGATACATATGCAAACTCAGTTTCCCGTCCGCCACATAGAATTGGAATAATACATGGCACGGCAGCAGCTTCATATTCTCCAAATCCGCAACATTCCATGCGCTAACAATGATACGCCGCGAATCAGGCTCATGCTTAATCAACTCAACTGCCTTGCTAATCTGGTCTATCGTCCTCCCGGAATAATCTGGCCATGAACGCCATTGGTATCCATAGATATGCCCCAAGTTACCGTCAGCATCCGCCCATTCATTCCATATACTTACTCCATTTTCATTAAGGAATCGCACATTGGTATCACCCTTCAAAAACCAAAGTAATTCGTAAATAATAGATTTCAGATGCAGTCTTTTGGTCGTAATCGCCGGGAATCCATCGTTGAGGTCAAATCGCATTTGATGGCCGAATATGCTTAATGCACCTGTACCAGTCCGGTCGCTTTTTAGCGTTCCATTGGTGAGTGTTTTATCCAGTAAATCCAAATATTGTTTCATTATTTTAATATGCAAAAGTTCAGTTGTAAAGGAATCTAATCGTTATTTCTTTCTCGCCGCCTTTTTCTTCTCCCTCTGTTTCATTTTATAGGCCTTTTCCTTTTCTTTTCTCGCATTTTCTTTTTCCTGCTGGCGTTTTTTGTATTCGCGCTCTTTTTCTTTTCTGATCTGTGCAGGAGTTTTAGGCTTTTCTGTCTTTTCAGCAGGATTAATTACTGCGGCAGGGGATTTTGTCGCTGTATCAGGAAGGACGATTGCGGCGGGAATGGTGTCTGATTTTATTGGAGAAACAGGTATGTCGTCGGCAAAAGCGATTGTGTCTGCGGGATTATTGTCTGGTGCGATCGTTGAGATAATTGTTGGCAATTCCGGTTCATCTGTCTGTATTTCAGCAGGTTCATTTATGGGTTCATACTTGGCGTCCTCGATCTTTTCTTCATCCTTCCGTGCGACGTCAATTCTGGCTCTCAAGCGGGCGGTTAAGATTGATGCAGCCTCGCCGTAAGCCTCTTCAAGGAAGTCTAAATATTCGTCCAAAGTTTTGCCGCGCATGAGAGTTTCATAGTTCTCATCGCTAATCGGGATTATTGCTATTTCGCTGCTAAGTTTGGATGCGTAGCCGTTACTTCCGTAAATCATTTTATAATACTGCATTGCTTCGTCAAAATGTACAAATCCACTAACAGAAAGCATCCTTGCTCCACCCGCATCCTCAAAGGTCAAATCAAGCTCTTTAACCAGGAAATTAGAGAAATTATAAGCGGCCACAATATATAATAAAGAGTTCCGATCAATATTTCCTTCCGGATACATCATGATCACGCGGCAGGGCATGTTCCTCTCCGCCGAGAAAACACGAGCCGAATCTTCAGCCGATAGCATCCCGTCGCCACCGAACCTCATGTTCCAAATCATACCTTTAAAACTCCCCTGGGCAAGTTCCCGTCCACGGAGAACTCCTTTCAACATTTCTCCCGCAAGTTCTGTAACATCGGCTTTAGGATACTTCTCTATCAAAGCTTTAAGTGTATTTTTGAACCCCTCTGCATCATCCTGCTGAACATAACTTAGAGCATGTAAAAACATGAACTTCGGCAGCAGATCGGCCAGGGGATACTTAGCGCTGATTTCATTGTAATTATTGTGAACTGCGGCCGTGTCTTCAGCCAGATAAGCCGCGTAAGTAGCATCATACACAGCCGTCTGGATACTGTCCATCGACCGCATATTGTACTCATAATCAGGGTCTGAGATAGCAATAGTATGGTCGTCATCAGGAAACTCCGCCATCATCTTGTCCTTATACTTTTCGGCTAGCCCGGCATCCTTCATTCGCAAAGCCATCAGATAAATCTGGTAATAACAATCCTGTCGATGCTCATTGTCCGGGAAGCGTTTTTCAAGCTCCTCCAACGCCTCGATCGACAAGGACATATCGTCCAGTTTATCCTTGTAAATCAAGCCGATATTGTACATGCCGTCAATAATAATCGTGTTTGAAGCCTCAAACTCCTCCTCTGTGGAAGGAAGCTGCTGCAAATAATATTCGCGGGACTTGGGATTGTCGGCAATGCTGTCCGCTTCAGCAACATTTGCAGAATCGGCAGGAAGAGGCTTATCTCTCTGAGCAACAGGTGTTTCCAGTGCAGCAGCCGTCTCGTCAAACGTAGTGACTTTCTTGTTCTTCCTCCTCCAGTCATCCTCTAATGGGCGGCGTCCCCATTTCCGCTGGAATTGCGCCTTTCCTTGCGAGACCATTTGAGGGTTATAGAAATAAAAACCGCTCCCTCCGCTGGCGCCGGGCATAGTCGGCGTCACAATCTCCATTCCCGGCCGGTCGATACCCGTTCCCATTCCCTCGCGTTCGGCCATCATCGCATCCTTTTCAGCTTGCTTTTTAGCCTCTTTTTCATCCTTGATGACCTGCTCTATTTTCTTGTCTATCAAGGCTAAACGTTCCGCTTCAGGCATACGTGCAACCTTTTGGAGACTGTCCTGCAAATGAATCGCTTCGGCATGTATGACCAATTCATCCAGAACAGCCGAGAGGGTAGCAATTCTTTCGTAATCCTTATATTCTTTTTTTATAATTCCAACCGCTCCGCTGAAACACGGTTGAGCTTTTATGTAATTTTTCATTCCGAAATAGAGGTCTCCGAGCCGAATCTGGAGAATAGCCTTATCCATTCCATTCTGCGTACTCATTTCCACCCCTTTTTCATAATATTTTATCGCCTGCACAGTATCTCTCCCGGCCATATATATATTCCCCAGAGCATAATATATCTGATCCAGATAATCCTTATTTTTCTCACTTTTGGCCATACCTTCCAACATTCCGACCATCTTACGCGGATTCGCCCCCGGAAAAACCTCCGTTTGACGGATTCTGGCTGCAAATTCAAGCTCATAAGGCGGACTGGCAGCTGCAACAGCCCCGAACATCCTGTAAGCCAGCTCGTTCTGGCCATCGCCGGAATACAGTTGCCCCAGAAGATATTTCATTCTATTTTTTTGAAGCTTGTCCTTCTCCGTTTTAACAGCCGTTTGCAAATAAGGAATTGCTTCCGCAAATTGTTGATTCTTAATCAGATAATCAGCATAAACAGCGGCGTATCTGTCGCGGCTTTCCTTAGGAATACCACGAGTATTGAGCTTTCCCAAAATATCCTCCGCCTCGTATAGCCACCCCATTTCGGAATAGCATCGCGCCTGCCATAGCCGTGCGTCCGCCGCCATGATTTCATCGTGCGCATAATGCTTCGCGATATAAGAAAATGTAGCGGAAGCCTGCAGAAAATCAGCATTATAGAACTGTCCTTCGCCGACGATTAACCAGCAGAATTTGAGGAACGGATTATATTCCTCCTGCTCCATAAAAGCGACCATTTTAGGATTGTTTCGCCATCCGCTTTTTTTTGCCGGCTTGGCCTGAATAGAATGAAGTTTGATAGCCTTGTTGCCCTTCTCAATAGCGCGGTCAAAAGGCCCTCCGGTGGTTGTTTTCTCCTTTGGCAGCGCACTCACGGGATACATTAAAATCCGTTCCGTATAGCTTTCCTTGTATCCTTTTTGCATCGCATCGAGAGCCTCGTCGAAAGAAGTTTTCCCATTAAAATAAATATTATATCGCGAGTTCAGGGAATGATAAAGCCTCCTCGTTTTGGTATTTTTAGTCGTGCCGCAAGCGCCCAACAAGCCGAGGAGTATCAGAAAAACAATATGATGGAAAACTTTCTTCACTTCCTAAATAACGTCAAAAGCGGGCAATTATTATTTCCCGACCGCCCTAAAGCCCATCGCTGCGACACTAAAGAACGTGCCTGCAGCCTTAACGGCCTTCCCCATAGTAATAACCGCCAACTGCATGATAATCAATAAAATAAGCATCTCAATGCCCCAAAATTCCATGGAGATTTTCGTTTTCCCCGCGGAAAAATCCGATTCCTCCGCGGAAATTTTCAATTTTTCCATGGAGATTTCCGGAATTTCCACGGAAATGTGCAGTTTTTCCGCGGGATTTTTCGGAATTTCCGTGGAGATTTTCGACTTTTCCACGGAAATGTCCAAAATTTCCATGGAGAAATTCGGAATTTCCGTGAAATTTTTCGATTTCTCCGTAGAGCCAGTTGTTTCTTCCGCGAATACCTCTGCGATTTCCGCAGTGCAGTTCAACATTTTCATGAAAATATTAGTCCTTTCCGCGAAGGCAGTTGCTTCCTTCGCAATGATTTTGGATATTCCTGCCCAGAGAATTGTTTCCCCCTCGGAGGCAGTTGCTTCTTTTTCGACGGTTATGGATATATCCACGGAGATGTTTGACATTTCCGCGGCGGCGATTGCCATTTTTGTTTGAGATCAATATAATATCAAATTAAACAAGACGAAAGCTTTTCCGGTGATGGATGCAGGGGCCGTGCTTAATAATAGCTTCTCGATGATGTTTAGTAGGATAGCCCTTATTTTCATTCCAGCGATAGGCGGGAAATTCGGCGTGCAGCTCCAGCATAATGTTGTCTCGTGTTACTTTGGCCACTACTGAAGCAGCGGCAATACTTAAATAAGTAGCGTCTCCTTTTACAATTGTCGTATGGGAAATATTCGGATAGGGATTAAATCTGTTGCCGTCGATTAATAAATGTTCAGGTTTCTTGTCAAGTTTGTCAATAGCACGGTGCATT
Organism: Tannerellaceae bacterium; assembly: GCA_031257015.1. Taxonomy (GTDB): domain Bacteria; phylum Bacteroidota; class Bacteroidia; order Bacteroidales; family Tannerellaceae; genus DFXE01. Next base: position 16,163 of record JAIRPK010000040.1, on the reverse strand, counting down.
GCGAGAAACGAAGCCTTCAGAATATTAAGCTTGTCGATTTCCTCCACCGTAGCAGAACCGACAGCCGCCGCGATGGAATTATCCATAATTATGGGAAAAAGTTCCAATCGTTGCTTTTCGCTTAACTGCTTGCTGTCCTTCAACATATACAAGTCATTTAACATATTGGCCGGCTTGAGGATGACCGCGGCAGCCACGACGATTCCTGCCAGGCATCCACGTCCGGCTTCATCGCATCCGGCTTCCAGTCTGTTTGGAGATAAAAAAGGAGATAACATATTGATATAATTTCATTTTGCTCCAAAAGTAACACGTTTTTAAAGTTAAATGCTATTTTTGTCGTCAAATCAAAATGTAATGAATACTATTCCATTGTTTATTTTATTGCTTTATGCCCTGTATGAAGGTGCGCTTCATGCCTTTGAGGCCGACCACATATTAGCGGTCACGAATATTGTATCCCGGCGCACCAAAATTGTCCCTGCGCTGAAGGACGGGTTGTTTTGGGGATTGGGACATACATCAACGATTTTTCTGGTTGGCATAATTATGATTCTGTTTAAGGTTAACATTCCCGAAAATTCGTTTTCATATTTTGAGGCAGCCGTTGGGCTGATGCTGATTTTAGTCTCTTCCTGGCGATTATTTGTATTTTTCAGAGACGAGCGCCAAATCACGTTTCATGCGCATAATCCTGAACACGCAGGCGAAAACCGGCAGCCACACATTCATCTTCACCCTGATGGGAAAAGCTTTCACGGTGCCTCTTATGGCATAGGTCTGGTTCACGGATTAGCCGGAAGCGGAGCCTTGGCCGTTCTGGTCATGACGCGCATCCAGGCGATTAGTGACAGTTTACTGTACTTGGTTCTGTTTGGCGTCGGTTCGATAGTCGGCATGATGCTTGTTGCAGGAGTTTTCAGTATTCCCTTTTCAAAGAAGTTGATAAATTCAACCTGGCTTCGTATGGGCTTAGCGCTGGTGTCTTCCGTTTTGTGTTTTGCTTATGGCTGTTATGTGATTTATGACAATTTAAAATCTTTATAATTATGGACAAACTAAATTCTTTACGCCAGACGATTGCATCATACGGCAAGCTCTGCATAGCTTATTCCGGAGGCGTTGATTCCTCGTTTTTGACGCATGTCGCTTACGAAGTTTTGGGCGAAAACTCCTTGGCCGTACTTGTCGATTCAGCAGTGTTAGCCCGCCGGGATAAATCCGACGCAATCGAATTGCTGGAACGGATTGGAATACATTATGAAGTTGCAGAAGAGAATCCTTTTGAATCGGAAGATTTTTCTCAAAATAGCCGAATGCGTTGTTACTATTGTAAAAAGAACAATTACACATTAATATTAAACATAGCCCGTAAATATGACATCCGCTACGTTGCCGATGGCCAAAATGCCGACGACGCATTGTCTGAACATCGCCCTGGCGTTAAAGCCGGCAGGGAGATGGGCGTTGTCAGCCCTCTGATAGAATGTGGGTTAACAAAAGACGACATTCGCCGATACAGCAAAATGCTTGGCGTGTCAACATGGAACAAACCTGCCAACGCCTGCCTTTCGTCCCGGATTCCTTACGGTGTATCCATCACTGCCGACAGGCTTGCAACGGTTGAAGCCGCCGAAGAATCCCTTCGCAAACGTGGCATGGAAGGTTGTCGCGTTCGCTGGCACGGCGAAATCGCCAGAATAGAAGCCCCTCGCAGCCTTTTCGATAAAATATTGAATACGCACGAAATCATGGAAGAAATCAAATCCCAGGGATTTAAATATGTCACCCTAGACATAGAAGGCTTCCGAAGCGGCAGCATGAATTAAAACCATGGATGTCATAAAACTGCTAGAAGCCGTAAAGTCTGGCGCTCTGCCGATTGAAGATGCCGCCCTGCAATTAAAGACCCAGCCGTTCGACGATTTAGGCTACGCCCTGATAGACCACCATCGAAAGTTGCGCAGCGGCTGTCCCGAAGTCATATATTGCGCAGGGAAGACCGTTGCGCAAATAAACGGCATCATGAAAAACATGCTTGAAAACGGAAAATCCAATGTCCTGGCAACTCGCGTCACAGCCGAGGCCGCTCAAGCAATTCTAAAGCAATATCCCGATGCCGAATGGAATTCATCAGCACGAACCATAGTAGTGCGTCGCTATCCGACAGAAAAAAACGGCAAGGGCAAAATCCTTGTAATAACCGCCGGAACCTCAGATCTTCCTGTCGCTGACGAAGCAATTGTAACAGCTGAATTTCTGGGTAACGACACTGAATTGCTATGCGATGTAGGCGTGGCTGGTCTCCATCGTTTGCTCTCAAAATTGGACATAATTGCCTCAGCAAGAGTAATTATCGTTGTAGCCGGAATGGAAGGCGCCTTGGCCAGCGTTGTCGGTGGTCTGACAGATAAGCCCGTTATAGCCGTTCCTGCCGGCGTGGGATACGGAGCAAGCTTCGGCGGCGTTTCGGCATTACTATCCATGCTCAATTCATGCGCCAACGGCGTTTCAGTTGTAAATATCGACAATGGCTTCGGTGCGGGCTATATTGCAAGCAGTATAAACAAATTATAATCTAACGACGAGATGAAAACACTGTATTTTGATTGCTTTGCAGGCATTAGCGGCGACATGACGCTTGCAGCCTTTATTGACCTGGGTGTCAGCACCGAACAACTCATTAACGAATTAAAAAAACTCGACCTTCCAGGTTGGGAAATAAAAGTGTCGGACGTATTCAAGCATGGAATAGCTGCGAAGCATGTTGATGTTATCACAGAAAGTGAAAAACATTCCCATTCGCATAAAGCGTTCCACTTTTTCCACACCCATTCTCATTCACACGCACATTCACACGTTCACCGAACAATGGCCGACATCACAAGGCTCATTAATGCTAGCTCCCTTTCCCAAAATGTAAAAGGCCTTGCCCATCGCATCTTTATGCGCCTGGCTGTTGCCGAAGCCAAAATACACGGCTCGACGCCCGACAATGTACATTTCCACGAAGTCGGCGCCGTCGATTCGATCATAGACATTGTTGGCACGGCTATTTGTATCGACATCCTCTCGCCCGCTCGAATTATAGCCTCGACGCTATGCGATGGCCACGGATTTGTAAACTGTCAGCACGGAACAATACCCGTTCCCGTTCCAGCAGTCGTCGAAGTTTTAGCTGCAAAAGGCGCAAGCGTCAAGCAAATAGATGTTGAAGGAGAAATGATGACGCCAACCGGAGCCGCCATCATAGCCGAATTAGCCGAAGCATTCGTGCCAATGCCGGAAATGAACGTGCTAAAAACAGCTTACGGAGCCGGAACCAAATCATTTAATATTCCTAACCTCCTCCGTCTCATTTATGGCGAGACAATTGACAAACCGATTGACGAAAAAGACGCACAAAACAGTCGGACAATCCTTATCGAAACAAATATCGACGACACCACCCCCGAAGTTTTGGCCTACACAATGGAAAAACTCTTTGAAGCCGGTGCAAAAGACGTTTATTTCACCCCAATCTATATGAAAAAATGCCGCCCAGCCACCCTCCTCGCCGTCCTGTGCAACGAGGCCGACTGTCCCGCAATGGAACGCATCCTGTTTACGGAAACAACGACCATCGGACTGCGCAAATCCCAGGTCGAGCGGACATGCCTGCCCCGAAAACCCATAACCGTTGCTACCGCTTACGGCAAAGTGCAGGCAAAAGAGACGAATTTCAACGGCGCAACACGTATCTCTATCGAATATGAAGATGCCTGTCGCCTGGCCAAAGAAAAAAACATACCATTAAAGGAAATCCTGAGAAATCCTATAAACTAATCACCCGCCGCTCATCACATTTCCTCCGGAAATCCACAGCCTAAGCGAGGAAAAAATCATTTTTAGGAAGCCGTTAAAATAAAGTAGGTGCTGGAAATCTAATTTTCAGTACCTCCAATTATATAATAGACATTTTACTTGCCATTTGTGCAAGCTCAACAAAATGTTCGATAGAAATCTGTTCAGGTCGAAGGCTAAAAACATGGTTCGGTGGCAGGTCTTTACCGAGAAGCGACCTCATTGAATTACGAAGCGTTTTGCGTCGCTGATTAAAAGCTGTTTTCACAACAGTTTTAAACATAGCCTCATCACAATCCAATGCTGTTCGCCCATTTCTGACAACGCGAACAACAGCGCTTTTGACTTTCGGAGGCGGATCAAAAACATTCTCATCAACTGTAAAAAGATACTCAACGTCATACCACGTTTGCAAAAGCACGCTCAATATTCCGCACGCCTTATTCCCCGGCGGCGATGCAAGTCGTTCGGCCACTTCCTTTTGCAACATCCCCGTGCAGCAAGGAATCAACTCCCGATATTCAAGAATCTTAAAAAAAATTTGGCTGGAAATATTATAAGGATAATTGCCTGTGATGCAAAAAGGTGTAGTGAACATTTCTGAAAGATTAAGCCGCAGAAAATCCCCCATAATTATTCTCTCCTCCGACAAATTCGGGAACCTCTCTTTCAGGCAGGCAACCGATTCTCGATCAATTTCTACAACCGTAAGTTGATGCCCGGCCTTTAGCAAAAATTGCGTCAAAACACCCGTTCCAGGCCCAACTTCCAACGTTGGCAAATGCTTAAAACCATCGAGCGTTCCGGCGATACGCTCTGCGATATTCAAGTCTTTAAGGAAATGTTGCCCCAGGGCTTTTTTCGGTTTAACCTTGAAATTATTCATATCCAATCAAAGAGTTAGACGATTATTAATTAATATATTAATTCGGGGAATTACGTATATTTGCGGCCGACAAAAGTATAATAAAATAACGAATATTTATTCAAAAAGATGCTTTATAAGAAGATTCTTAATACAACCATCAAAATTTTCCTTCCGCTCGCCCTCGGCTTCGCCTTACTGTGGTATTTGTATCGAGACATGAATTTTAGTAAAATATGGGAAAGTGCCCGCAGCGCAAATTACGGCATATTGCTTCTGTCCCTCCTGTTCGGAGTAACAGCCAACACAATTCGCGCCTTTCGTTGGGGGATATTGATCGATGCGCTCGGCGAGCGTTATCGAACTAAGAATTTAATCTTTGCAGTTCTAGGCAATTATGCCATCAATTATGCCTTACCTCGCGTCGGTGAAGTATGGCGTTGCGGGATAATTGCTAAATACGAGAAGATATTGTTTGCAAAATTGCTCGGTACACTGCTTGTTGATCGCGTTGCAGATACATTGACCGTTGGATTGATGGCGCTTTCATTCGTAGCCATCAATTTCGGCTTCGTCGAAACGTACATAGCCCATAATCCGAGTGTGGCGATTAGTTTTCCGGAAAGTTCGTCGGTATTATGGCTTCTTTTGGTCGGCGCGATTATGATTGCGGCAGTATGGTTCGCCTTTGCCCGCCTCGGGCACTTGTCGATTGTGCAAAAAATAAAGGGCATTTTGTTAAACATCTGGGAAGGAATCAAAAGCGTATGGCGTATGGAGCGCAAATGGCTGTTCCTTTTGCAGACACTCATGCTCTGGACACTCTACTACCTTTACTTTTACACCACATTCTACGCATTTGACTTCACTTCCAATTTAGGCTATGGAAAAGGCTTTATTGCCTTTACGATGAGCAGTATTGGCGTTGCCGCGCCAGTGCAGGGAGGCATCGGCGCATGGCATTTTATGGTAATTTCCACCTTGCTTTGCTTCGGCGTCCTTGAAAGCGAAGCTGCCGCCTTTGCTTTTGTCGTCTATTCCCTTCAATCCGTGTGGACAATCCTGTGCGGCCTGTTCGGGATTGTCGCATTGCCGATAGCAAACAGAAAACAAAGCGGAGAAACCGAAGATACTCCTGAAAATTAGATTTTTCCATGCCGGCAATAAATGAAAAAGCAGAGTTTACTTTCGCAAAAAAGCATTTTGCCAGCGGAGCGTAACGAATAAAAAACATTTTTTCAGAAGTCCACGTAGTTCAATGCGTCCTCTCTTGTTTTGGGAGGGCGCTTTTTCATTATAAAAATGAACCGGTTCATACAAAAACAGAAGGCGCATTTTTCGTGCCGTGAAACCAATTTGAGCGGGATAAATGAAAACCTGTTTACGACATAAGTCAAAGGTATGCACTGCCGCAATCAATCCTTTCTCCACTTCGCTACCCCCATAAACAGCGGCAGAAAACAAAAAATCCCAAAAAACGAAACAATTAATCCCCCAATTGTCCCAGCCGCCAGCGGAAACCAAAAAGCCTCCTTTGTTTCTCCAATCATGAACGGGATAAAACCCAGGACGGTCGAAACGATTGTCAGGAAAATAGGCCGAATCTTAGCATTCCAAGCCATAATATAAGCCCTTAGCCGGGAAATTTTCCGTTTGTGCAGGATGCTGTTATACTCATTAATAATATAAATATTGGCGTTGACCGACAATCCGCAGAGCAGAATGAACGATGCAAAGCCCCCCTGGTCAAAATTCAGCTTAAACAAATAAAAGGTCAGGAATATACCAATGAACGACACAGGAATGACAAAAATTACAGAAAACGGCTGCCTTAACGAATTGAATAATATACTGCACATAAAGTAAATGATAACAAAAATCAGCAGCAACAACGCATATTGCTTCCCACCGTCCTTCCCGAAAGCCCAATATCGTTCCCTGCTCTCGATTGTATATCCCATCGGCAGGAGCGTTTTAAACTCCTTGATGTTTCGTTCCAAAAGCTTTCGTCCTTGCGCCCCCGCACCGATGTATTCAAACTGCAAACAAAGACGATATTGTTGATTTTCCTTAACGATATTCTGTGGAGCCTGCATCTTTTCCAGCCCGGCAAGTTCCGCAAGTTTATACTCAGTGTTTACACCTGTTTTTCCCGGAATATTCTCCAGACTCCAAATGTCATATTCCTTCGATTGTCGGGAATGAAGAACGATTCTTTCCATGCCGAACTCGCCCGCCAACATACCAGCGGAAATATCCTGTCCGAATGTCGGTTTAAGGCTTGCAAAAAGCTCGATTGGTCGGATATTTTCCTGCGCCAGACGCTCGCGGTTAAGCTTAAACACAAACTCCTGATAATCGTCCTTGAAATATGAGAACTCCGAGGCGATTATCACTTCCTTTATCCTCCTATTTTCCAAAAGCCTTTGCTTGAAACGCTCCGTCCATTCGCTCAGTTCGTCATAATTATAGCCATAAAGAAGAACCTGATAGCTTCCGGCAAATTCGCGAATTTCATTACTGAATCCGTCACCTAAACCACTGACCGTCCACGAGCCTCCTCCAAGCTCAATAGATTTGCTTATTAATTTAGATTTAAGAACGTATGGAAAACCCGTGCGCTCGCCCTCTTTCGTAAATGTAATATAGATGCTGGCACGTCTTGCGCTCTGAATATTAGTCTGAAATTGCCGCACTTCAGTGAACTGGCTGATGTACGTTTCCATGCGCTGGATTAAATTGTTCATGTGCGTCACGGTAGCCCCGTTCGGCAGTGTTGCCGTCACGTAAACAGACGTCTGCGAGCGGTCGGAGAAGTAACTCCCCTCAAACACTTTCTGTGCAAAAAGGCGCAGCGTTCCCCCCATCCATGTATCGACATGCGGCTTGATTTTCCCCTTGTAATATTGCGAGCCTAGCGTCTTGTTAAACACGTCGTGCCAACGTCCTTCGCCCTCCAGTTTATCAGGAATCATGAAAACAGGAAGGCCGAAAACGAGTAGAAGCAAGATGCAGGCAGCAACACGAAATCTCCACATGAATCGGCAAAAAGCCACATAAATACGGTCTAAAAAAAACCTCCGTCGCCGCCTGAATTTCCTTTTTGCCCCAATTTTTAATTTCTCAATTAAAGCCGGCACAAGAAACAATGCAATAAACAACGATGTTGCCAGATTAATGATTATAACCAATGCAAAATCCTGCAGGTTCAACCGTATTTTTTCATCCATGAAAAAGATAATTATCAGTGACGCAATCGTTGTAATCGTTGCCGCAAGAATTGCCGAAAAGGCCTTTTTATTTCCCCGCCTTATAAGCTGGTCGGACATTACGATTGTGTTATCAATAACCAGCGTAAGCGAGATTGTAATCCCTGCCAGCGAATACAGTTGAATCTCCAGTCCTCCGAAATAATAAAAGATAAGAGCAATCGCTATATTCATGAATAAAGACGCGGAAATTAACAACAAATATTTCGCGTTTCGATAAATAATCAACACGAATAATAAAAGAATTACCATCGTTAATCCCGAACGGAAATAAACTTTATCCAACTCCTCGTCGATATATTCCGTTGCGTCATAGCTAAGGTGCATTTCGTAACCTGCGGGAAACAAGGACAAGCGTTTCATCTCGTTCAGCGTCTCTTTAATCTCCCGGCTAAGCTTTAGCTGGTTGGCATTTTCCTCGGCGGTGATTGAGAGATATATTGAATTTAGTCCGTTTATGCGGTAATAACTGTGCGCGTTTTGTTCAAGGCGCTCAACGGATACGATTTTGTCCAGCGAAATCAGTCGTCCGTCAACATTTTTCACGTAAATATCAGCCGGATTAAAGTTTGATTCCGCATCCTCATTGGGAGAAAGGGAAATTCTTATCCACTGCCTGTCGCCCGACTGGCTATCTCCGTAAGCCATACCGAAGAACTCCCGGTTCAGATGTCCTGCGATAGCATCCTGAATGTCGCTGACGCTCAAATTCAGCGTTTCCAGTTGCTTGTAATCATATTCGAGCCTCCATTCCATCGGCATTGCCCCCTGCACGTCGATGCGGTTCACTCCTTCAATTTGCGAAAGCCTTTGCTGTATGATATTTTCGGCAAACCTGCGTATTACGACCGGATTTGCAGGTGCATTGACCGTATAACTAAGGAATGGCCTGTCTGCATTTTCATCGGAACGGCTCAACGAAATGACCGGGTAATTCGTCTCCGCCGGCAAATGTGGCCAAATCTGGCGTATGACAGCTGATACCTCAAAACGGGCGGCATCTACGTTTACATATTTATCAAAACGAATGTTGATATTTCCCCATCCATTGCCCGAAGTGGAGGTGATATTTTCAACGCCCTTAATTCTGCTGAACATTGCTTCCAATTTCGAGCTTACTTCCATTTCGACCACGCGGGAGGCGCTGCCGGGCATGTTAAATCTGACATTTATCTGCGGCAGCGTTTGCGAAGGTGCGAGTTTCACCGGCAAAATCGGCAAAAATGCCAATCCTGACAGGGTGATGCAAACGAATATGAGGATGATTGAAAACGAGGAGATCTTCATGGCCTTAAAAAAATAAGCATTATGTATAGATTAAGGGAAAAGCTTGACAGGCAATATGATAAATTGACGATTGAATATGTCGAATCGACAATTTCACCTGTCCAATTAGGCATTTAACATGTTTAGCTGAAAAATAAACATGTTTTTTTGATGCTTGTACATGTTTTTTTACCGCTACAACATGTATTCCTCGCGATTGTACATGTTTTCCTGGCTCTGCAACATGTATTCTTGGCGATTGAACATGTTTTTTTGTCTCTACAACATGTTTTTTTGGCAATTGTACATGTTTAGCTGGTAGTATATCATGGTTAATCGGGAGCAAAACATGTACAATCGTGAGAAAAACATGTTGTATCGGTAAAAAAACATGTACAATCGTGAGGAATACATGTTGAATTGGTAAAAAAACATGTACAATCGCCAAGAGAACATGTTGTAGAGGCAAGAAAACATGTACAATCGCGAGGAATACATGTTGCGGCGGCGAAAAAACATGTTTAATTGACAATTTAACATGTTTTTTTGGCTGTTCGCCATGTTTAAATGTTGATTCGCTGAATGGAATTGTTGATAGTGGCACGTTGATGTAGTCTGTATTCATAAGCATTAATTGTTTATACTTAACTCCCGCCTCAATGCGAAATCGTAGAGCGTAAGTTTGCGTATTTTGTAAAAGCTAAGCCAATAATTTTTGAGTGCGGAGATGAAATTTTTCCTCGCTTCCTTTTGCCGGTTGAGTGAGAGCGTGAGACTGTTGATGTCCGCCTTGCCGATAATGAACCTTTCGCGTGTATTATCGTAGGCCATGTTGGCGAGCGATAGAGCTTCCTCGGCGGATTGTATAAGATTTTGCTGAATATTGAAATCGTTCACTGTCATTATTACATTCTGTTCGAGCGAAAGCTCTTTTTGGCTGACGGAGATGCGCGTCACATTCAAATTATTGCGTGCCATATTCAATTTTCCCTTCCGCACGCCCCAATCGACCAGTGGAATTGAGAAAGTTACCGAAATTACATCCTGCTGCAACGGTTTTCGATAAACGTCTGCCAGGCTGTTCGCGACCTGGTTGAAGCCTACGCTGATGGAGAAGGAAGCGTCGAAGACTGAGCTTTTCGCTGTCCGTTCAACTTCGCGTTCCCCCTGTAAAATTTCCTGTTTGTTGCCGAGCAGCTCCGGATTATTGTCTTTTGCGTGTGCAATTGCTTCGTCAAGAGCTATTTCCATCTCTGCCGGCCGTTCGGGGAGTATGATTCTGACGTCTGTCTCCTTGTCGAGGTTGAGATAAGATGCAAAAGCGAAGGCTGCTCGCTTGAGATTTATTTCCGCATTTTTCATGGTGTTCTTGGCATTTACGGCGTCGAGCTTGAGAGTGAGGAGGTCGGCTTGTGAAATTGCTGCGATTTTTTGTCTCTCCTCTCCGATTCGGTAAAGCGTATCGGCGGATGCCACGTTTTCGGTTGCCATTTCGTATTCCGTCTGCGCCATTGCGAGGTCGAAGAAGTATTCTGCCGACTTTTCGGAGATTTCTTCCCTGTCATAAATAAATTTTCTGAGCGCCTTATTGTATTTAAGCGGTTCTATACGTTTTTCCCACTTGAAGCTGTTGAATCCGAACAGTTCCTGCCGGTATCCGACTCGAATCGGCACGCTTGTGAACTGCGAATAGACCTGGTCGCCGAAGTTTCTGATGTATCCCAAGTCTGTGTCAATGAAGAAAGTACCTCCGGTCAGGTCAAGGTTTTGTCGAATCGACATATTCGCCGTAGAATAAAGAGATTGTTGTGTTCGATACACATCCATGTTAGTTTCCGAGTTGTATCTCCGGGTGATGTCGCGGTAGTATTGTAAAGGTGTCGTTTGCAATGTTAGCGAAGGCAGTCTGGCTGCTCTGAAAGACTGGAACTCCCAGTAGCTGGCCTGATAAACGTTCCTCGCGCTAAAAGCCTGGAGTGAGCTGTCCGCTGCTATTTCAACAGTTTTCTCAAGCGATAGTCGCAATTGTTGGGCGAAAGCTGAAGAAAACTGGAGCAATGTCAGGATAAAGGTAAAGGGGAGAAGTTTAAACAAAATCCCCGTCCGTCCGATAGTCTTTGTCTTTACAATAGCAGTTTTTATTTTGCTCTGTTGCATGTTCAATTCAGTCCTGTACGCCGTTATACATGTAAAAGGCATTTGTTTGTTCTGTTTAATCATCATAAAAATCCGTTTCATCACAATTTGTTATACATTATTCGTTAATAGCTTTCCATTTTTATTTCGGTAGATGCCCCAATACGCAAGCGGGACGATAAAAAGACTTGCGAGCGTTCCGATTATCATGCCTCCGATAGTTGCGATTGCTAGCGGCTTTTCCAATTCCGACCCCATATCGTAGCTGAACAGTAGCGGTGCCATACAGACGATGGATGTGAGGCTTGTCATAAGGATGGCTTTCATTCTTCTCCGTCCGGTTTCGTGAATTGCTTGCATTAGCGGGAAGCCCTGCCGTCGCAATTGGTTCATCATATCGACTTTGAGGATGCTGTCGTTGATTGTGATGCCGCACGTGACGACCATTCCGATTGCCGACATGAGGTTGAGATTGTGTCCGAGGATTAGCAGCAGCGCCATTGAGGCCGTAATATCAATGGGGATTTCGAGGAGGACGATTAACGGTTGGACGAAGCTTTCAAACTGCGCTGCGAGGATGAAATACATGAGTAAGAGCGAGATAAGCAGGATGATAAGCAGTTCGTTAATCATTTTTCGGTTGGAGAAGAATGAGCCTGAGAAATCAATTTCCCATTGTTCGTTTTGTATATTCATTTGCTTTGCGACAGGGATGATTTGCTCGGCATTATTGTAAAATTCCAGCGGGATATATTCGCCGTTTTTACCGGCGACGATGGTTTTGAGGTCTTCTGTCGGGCTTGAAGATATAAAAACGCTGAGTGGCAGTCTGATTCGTTCGTTGTTTTCGGTTGCCGCTGCGTAAACAAGCGTATTGTCGAGGACGCTTCTGACGCTTTGCTCTTCGCTTCCGAGAACAATCGGGAAATATTGCCGGTATGAGCGCATGACGGCAAATTCGTTTTCCTTGAATCCTGTTTTTAAAGCCCGATAGACCTCGTCGTATGAGACTTTGTAGAGCAATAATTTCTCTCGGTTGATATGTAAATTGAGTTGTTTTTGAAAAGAAATTCCTAACGGCGCTTCCCCTGTTTTGCGGTGGAGTTCTGTCTCCAGTTGCCTGATGGATTGTGCGTCCGGAGCCTGCGCACGCTTCTTTGTATAATACTCGACGACGAGATCCGGCTCGCCGGTAGTGAATATTTTTTCAAAAATTGTGCCTACCGGCGAGAATGATACGACGGCCTGCGGGAAATGAGCTGCGAACCATTGTTCGGTCGTTGCTTTAAGTTGCTTGATGTCCTTTTTTTCTGGCGTTTTAACGTAAATGCTGCTTTCGGACGATGTTTTTTCTCTTTCTCGATTGAGAAGGAACTGCTGTTGCGCGATGAGAGTGGAATGTTCGATGGTAAGGGAATCGGTGAAATTGAGGAAATCCAGCGTTCGCGCTTTATTCTCGCCGATGTGTACATTTTCGTTCCAGTCGACATTGATCATCAGTTCGTTTTGACTTATGTCTGGCATTTTTTCTTTTGGAATGATAACGAAAAAGAGGAAGCAGAGAGGAAAAACAGCAAGCATAATAGCCGTAGTAATGATTTTATGCGAGAAGACGCAGTTAATTCCAGCGTCGTATATTTTGTCGAGGACAGAATCTGCGTGTTGAGAATGATTAATATCATTATCCTTCTTCCCATGCCTGTTTTTCTTTCCGAAAGTTAATTTGTAAAGAACCGGCAGAAGAATTATCCCCGTTGCGTATGAGACGAGCAGCCCCGCCGTCACTGAAAAAGCCTGGTCAAAGAAGATAGCTCCGGCAATTCCGCTAAGAAAAATGAGAGGAATGAAGACGGAAATGGTTGTAAATACGGAGCTGAGCATTGGCGCGAGGACTTCGTTGGTTCCTTTTATGCAGGCGTCGTCGATTGAGAAGTTGCGTTGCCGATATTGGCCTATATTGTCAGTTACGATTATTGAATTGTCGATCATCATTCCCAGCGCGAGGATTAAACCTGTGAGAGAAACAACGTTGAGCGAGATGTGACAAAGGTAAAAGAACATCAAACTTATAATTAACGAAATAAACATGCAGATGCCAATGATGAGCGGCGACTTGACGTCTTTCATAAACAGCGCCGAGACGAAGCATACGAATAAGAAAGCGAGGATGAGGTTCTGCTGAAGGTTGGAGATGGTATAATCCAGCAACTCTGTCTGATTCTGTGAGATAGCGAACTCGATTGTCGGGTAGTCATTTCGGAAACGCTCGATAACCTTGTCCAGCGACTTTTGCATATTGTACATATTCTCTCCCGCCTGTTTGATAATTGCGAGCGTGACTGCCCTTTTACCGTTGTGGAAGGCCATTCCCTTTTCTTTTTCAGGGGCGAGCGAGACGTCGGCGATGTCTTTCAGCTGGAAAAGTTTGTTGTTTTTGTGGATGTAGATATTTTGTATGTCCTCAACGGTTCTGAGAACGGCGGAGAATTTAATATTGTATTCGTAATAACCGTCCCTCACGATCATTCCGCCCGGTTCGATGTTATTATTGCTCAGGGCGTTTTCGATGTCAGCCTGCGTAATGCCTGTAATGGAAAGCAACTTTTCGTCCGGCATTATGTCCACTTGTTTATTAACAATTCCCGTGACATCCACCATGGCAATTTGCGGCAATTGTTCAATTTGCCGTTTGATTACCGTTTCGGACAATTCGCAAAGGTCTAGGAATGTTGAAGCAGATTCGTTGTCCTGGAATCGGATGTCGTCCTTCAGTGTGAGATTGAGATTAAAGACAGGAATGTCGGTCGCGCTCGCCTTGACGACCCGTGGCCTCTCGACGTCCCTTGGAATATAATTCATTGCGGCGTCGATTTTCTCGTTAACTTCTATAAAAGCAAGGTCAGTATTCGTTCCATACTCGAAGACGAGCCTAACAATCGCGTTGCCATCCCTTGTTTCAGAGCGAATGTCCCGTAATTTTCCGATTTGCAGTAATTGCTGCCTGACAGGTGCGACAACAGTATTTTCCAATTCTCTTGCCGATCGGTTTTTGCCGGAGATTTGCACGGCGATTTCCGGAATTGCGATGTCCGGCAAAAGAGAAACCGGGACATTAAAGTAAGTAATAACACCGAGGATGAAAAAAGCTGTGAACGCCATGAAAACGGCGATAGGCCGGCTGATTAAAAAACGTACCATTCAGTTTTACAGTTGTTGTATTATATTAATGTGTGTTTCGCCCTGCCGCCCCATCATCTTCACCGGCGAAATCCGAACCGTCAGTTCTTTCATAATTCCGCAGGCTCAACGTTTAAGCACGACCGGCGTTTCATGCGCCAGGTTGATATTCCCCTCAAAGATGACGCTGTCCCCTTCCGAAAGTCCTTCGGAGACGACATAACCGAAAGAGTTTTCAAGCGTCGTCTGTACGTAGTGCCATTGCGCCCTTCCGTCCTTTAGCGTAAAGACAACCTTCTTGTTAGTCCTTAGTACGAGGGCATCCTTGGGGATAACCAGCTGGCTTCCAAGCGAGCGCTGGAGATTAACCTTGACGTTCATTCCGTCATAAAGGCGATTTTGCGCTGCTGCGACGATAGCCTTAACCGTCGTCATCCCGTTTTTATCGACGGCAGGATTTATTTCGCTAACCCGCCCTTCGCAGGAGAACCCGACGATGGAGAACGGCGAAATTACAGCCCTGTCGCCGATGTTAATCATCGCGATTTCACTTTCCAGCACCTTAAATTCCACCTCCAGCCGGTTATTGTCTATTATCGTACAAAACGGCTCAGTAGCGGCGGGGATGTTAAAAGCCTTTGCAAATAGATTGGCAACTATGCCGTTGAAGGGCGCGTAGAGAATCGCATTGAAAAGATTATACTCAGCCAGGGCATATTGGTTCAAGCTTTGGTCATAATTGCTCTTCACCTTGGCGAGGCGCATAACGTCCTTGGGAACGCTTGCCGTATCGTTAGGCGAAAACCCCTGTCCGATGAGGACGTCCTGCAAATCCAGCCGTGCCCGTTCAAGCTGGTCTTTAGCCTGCGCCAGACTGTTTTTCAGCTTGAAGGCATCGAGAGCGGCTATTTTTTGTCCTTTCTCGACCCGGTCGCCGTTTTTCACGTAAATGTCCGTCACTGTTTCCGATGATTGAAACCTCAAGTCCGCCTTGTTCTGCGCGGATACAAAGCCATTAGCAACAAGTTCGTGCCTGAAATCGGAGTATTCGAGGCGAAATACGCGGACTTCGTCGATTTCGTCAGGTAGTACAGTAGAAACATTTTCATCGCCGGCGTCATCTTTTTTAGTAGAACAGGATAAAATGAGGAAACAGAATAAGCAAAAAGCTCCGATTTTTCTCATGACAATATTAATTTAAAAGCTAACAGATTAAATAAGTAATATTTATGCAAATATAAATGAATTCCCGAACGATGCAAATTCCGGCCAATATTTATTCCCTCAGCCGTCAGTCCGCCAAACCCTAAAACAAAAGGAGATTCTAATATTGGCTCTGGTTCCGGCTGTTCCCGCTCTGGTTCCGGCTG
The DNA here is from genome assembly GCA_031257015.1 of Tannerellaceae bacterium. Lineage (GTDB taxonomy): Bacteria > Bacteroidota > Bacteroidia > Bacteroidales > Tannerellaceae > DFXE01. The sequence continues at coordinate 237 of JAIRPK010000040.1, read as the reverse complement.
TTCCCGCACCGGTGCCGACGTTTCCGGAGCTGGTGCCGACGTTTCCGGAAATGGTGCGCTGACTTTCGGAAATGGTGCGCTGGCTTTCGGAAATGGTGCGCTGGGTTTCGGAAATGGTGCGCTGACTTTCGGAAATGGTGCGCTGGCTTTCGGAAATGGTGCGCTGACTTTCGGAAATGGTGCGCTGGCTTTCGGAAATGGTGCGCTGGGTTTCGGAAATGGTGCGCTGGGTTTCGG
>JAIRPK010000048.1 GCA_031257015.1 Tannerellaceae bacterium | reverse complement strand
TTATGTCTTTACCTCAAGTCAGAAATGAAGGTCTTTTCTCGTTAATCTGCTGTTAATGAAGATTTTTTCCTGTTTTTGTCCTGCTTTGGCTGCAGAGGCTTTTTTTAGGTATATTTACCAAACGAATATCAACAATGGAGTTTTGAAAACAGGAATCAACGTTTTGAAAGAAAACAACAAATCATTGAAAATTATTATTCACTGTCTGAAAAATAAAACATACCTTTACGCCCAAACAAAATAATAATAAAGATATAATTCTAATGTTTAAGAAAAGTTTTTTAGCAAATATTCCTCTAAATAGAGGACTTGCAGGTAAGGCGCAAACGCCGGAAGTTTTATGCGGAATATTAATGCAACAGTTATAATACAATGCAGGTATCAATTTTTTCAATCATTTGCATGGCAATATCGGCAATTATTTCGATATGACTGCCAATTGCTTTGTTTGTCATTTTTTATAAAAAATACAATGGCAAACTTGTCCCTATGCTTTTCGGCATTGCCGTTTTTTTTTATTTTTGCCATGATACTAGAAAGTTCTATCCATTCAATTGTTATCGGCAAATTCGCGTTAAAGAGTAAACCGCTTATTTTTATAACTTAACGGTGCTTTAATGGCAGGTTTATTCGAGGAAACAGCCCGTTTTATTTCCTTCAAAATATTAAAGAAAAAATACAACGGTATAGGCACTGGATTAGCTTACGGTATAGGTCATGGCGGAATAGAAGCTGTACTGCTTGCCGGCCTGTCGATGATAGTCTCAATAGTATTCTGTATAATGATTAATACCGTTGGGATAAGATTTTCCCAAAGCGTGTCCGCAGCTTTTCCGGTAGAAATTCCGAGCGATTTCGTTACACTCTCAATCCTTATTTCCTCCATAACTGATGCCGGCTTAAATTTCATATCCCATTTTTTGACACTTTCGACAAAGGCGTTCATCTCGTTGCTTACCTTGTTTTCCGTTACCTTGGAATATCTCTGCGGTGTCTGTATATTACTGTGGCCAAGCATCTTGCTGACACTTTCAATGGATACGCCCCTCGTCAGGGCAAGTGTTGCGAAAGTATGCCTCGCTGTGTGAAACGACATTCTTGTGGCGATGCCGCATATCTTGCCTATTTCCTTGAGATATTTGTTATAAATCATTGCCTGATAGACGGGAAGTACCAGATTATTCTTTGCCTTTCCCCTGTATTTTTCCATAATCATTTGGGGAATATTAAGCAGTGGAATTTTATACTCTATTCCGTTTTTTTTGCGCTTGCCTTTTATCCATAAATCTCCCTCAAAAGAGGACTGAATGTTTAAGATTTTTCACTTCCTTGTAGTATTTGCCGCAATAGTTAAAAAATGCCCAAAATAGCAACTGTGCTTGTTTTTATAAAATATGCTTTATAGTTTTGGCATCATAAACGAATCGACAAACATAGTAATTTATCTGAATTTTTGAGAAGATAGATTCAATATTTATACAAATAAGTTATGAAAACATATCATTTAATACCGGTTATCCTATCATTACTTATTTCATGTACTCCTGATAATCTTGTCGAGAATGAAAAAACCGAAGAGAAAATTCCTAAAACATATATGTATGAAAAAATACAATATGTATATGATGAAGGGGACATTATCAAGGAATACAGAAAGGAAAGACCATTGATAGAGTTCAATAACAATACTTCCGTAACGCAAAAATATATCTACGACGCATCAAGAAACATGCAAGAGTGTTCTTTCTTTACAAGCGATGAGCCATATATTTTTTCATTGCTGCCGGACAGTATAATGGTTAATATACCTTCGTATCTGTCAGAGCCGGATGCTATCAATATTGACGACAAGAGAGATTGGCTGTTTTCCAGCGACAGTCAAACACAGATTCAATCTTCTGCGCCAGTCAGCAAAAGTGAAGTAACCATTCCTCCCCAAACAAGAATTTTTATCTACCCAACGTTAATTATCAAAGAGTTCTCTTTGTCATATATCTTGACCGTGAGAGAAACACACACAGGTAATATTAAACTTGTACGCGGGAAATGGAAAGGCGCTTTGCTGGCAGGTCATGAACTTGAAATCAAATAATGGCTTTACAGGAAATAATTCGGTTACAGTAGAACAACTGCAATCCCGAATCCGCCTGTCAATGGAGTTATTTCACGTAAATATGAACACCGAGAAAGCAGGCAGTTGTTTTCTATTACGGACGGTATCAACAACCGTCCGTTTTTTTAGACTAAATTTTCATTTTCGCATCTGCTTTTTGCTGAGTTTTTTCCTTTTCGGGTTTCAGCCCGGGAAAGCGTTCCTGTACAAATTTCAATACCTTTTCGTCCGGTTTTTCAGGGCTTTCATTACTGAAATTAAGTTTTTTTTTGCACCGCCTGCCCGAAATTATCTTCAATATAAATATCCAAATTTTGCAGGTCTGTGCATTGCGAGGTATAATACAAACGAAAAGTTTCTTTTTCAGCGGGAACAAATCATTTGGCGTTAAAACCCTGCCGTCGTCGAGGCGTAACTCCCTTTTCGTCCGTTTGGAAATTATGCCAGGGCTATCGGCAAATGGATGCTCAATAATGCAAACGCATGTCGCCTGTTCTTCCCGATGTAGATTGACGATGAACATCAGTGGTTCCCCGAAATGAAAGATATAGCGAACAATATTATTTCTTACGAAGGACTGCGCCGCGTGGACGACGATTACAAAAAGCCTTCACTCGCAGGAAAAAGTCCTGTGGCTTTGGGGGAAGTGCCTAAATGGTCGAAAGGGAATCCGCCCGAAAGCATGTTCAGCGTATATAGCTCCTCGCCGATGGAACTTTTCGGAGCTATAATAAAGAAGACCAATGTCTAAGATATACTTCAATTAAACTGTAATGCGACAGACTTCTACGCCGAGCGCCCCTATCCTGTTTATTTGTACTACAATCCTCGTGAAAAAATAAATCGGTAAAATATTCTGCAAAAGGCAGTGTTGACCTTTTCGATATTATAAGCAAAGAATATGTCGCCAAAAACGTATCGTCCGGCGGCGTATTCAAAATGCCTGCCGGTGATGCACGTGTTATAATCGAGCTTCCTGCCGGCACGAAATTGACTGTCGATAACAATAAAGTAATTGCAGACGGGAAATATATTATTGCATATAAATAATGAATCTCAATTAAACAAATATCTAATACAATGAGAATAGCAATAGACCAAATAAAAGCAATAAAAGGTTTAATCATATTTGACACAAAAATCCAAAGAAATAATAACTGCTACTAACACGCAGTCATAAAACATAGCAGTTTCAGCGCTATTTGCAATCTCAGCAACAAGGAATAAGTTTGCTGCAATCCGCTACATTTCATATCGCCAAACGTTATGCGCCATTGGTGTTAAAATTAGTTGGAAAATATATTCGCCCCCGTCAACCTAACAAGACAAACAACATCTTGCCGGAAGCACATCAAAATAAATTTTTGCCCACCTGAATATTTACAGGCACAACCCGTTTGCCTTTGCTGGAATAAAGAATAATTCTCCCTTGTATCCGCAAATACACCACATAAATTAGTAACATCATTACACAAAAAAAGCGCCCACTAGGAGCGCTCCATTGATCATAAATTTTAAAATCACAAAAAAATGAACCTCAAATATCTATTCAAAATTAAATTTACGTTCATACCGGTTAAATCGCCTTTCATTCATTATTATTATCATCCGTATCAGTTGATTCGTCTTTTTTGTCCATAATGCAGTCAGTCGCATCTGTCGCAGCATCCTTTTGCACATTGTCGACATCAATCGAAGCAGCCGATTCATCTTTATTTTTTTTCTTTTTCCGATGAGCATAACTCTTCTTTGCTTCATCAAGAAGACCATTAATTGTAAAAACGATTTTCATGATAGTTTCATGTAAATCAGCATCCTTGGTCGTCAACAAGTTGACATCATGAAGTGCCTCAATCCATTTGAGCAGCGCTTTGAAAGCATCATTAGTCGCCGGACGGGCGTCAGTCGGCGAACCGGTCTCTTTTAACAAACGATCCTCATCGGTTTTCACGTCAAATTTCTGGTTATAGTCGTGATTTGCAGAAATGAGTTCATTTATCGTTCCATTCAGTTGAAGCTTAACGACAGCTGACTGATATTTCGTTTTTTGAAAATCATTAATCATGTTAGTTATCGCCGCCGTTTTCTCCTCCGCAGGAAGTTTGTAAATCTTTTTATAAGCCTGAAGTATCTCAGTTTTCAACAATCTCGCCGCCTTTCGCTCTTCAGCGTCAACACTTTTCAACCTCACATTAATATTCCCGGACAAAGTTGACACAAGCCCCAACCTCCATTTATCAAGGTCTTTCATCTCGTCCGATTCAATCAATTTATGACGCTTATACGCTTTTTCTTCATGACTGAAAGCCGCCCGAAGTTTATTAAACGGCTCTGTCAGAGCCGAAATCTTCGCTACTTCAAGTTCTGTCCGACGGATAATGTCGTAGAACAATTCAAAATGATAATTTAAATGCAATCTTGCAATAATTGTACTAAATCCAATGAAAAGATTTGCTGCCATAGTATCTGTTTTTAATTAAGTTTTTAATTAATGCAAAGGTAATACATTTTTTTAAACTGCAAATTTTCATCATTTTTTTTTCGCAGCCAGACAAATCTGGAAAATAGTGTTAACCACACGCACCTCCAATCATTGTAACATTGCAAAAATGTAAAAAACACGTCCGACAGACTTTTGCAACATTACAACAGCATGAAAAACACGTCCGACAGACTTTTGTAACGTCACAACAACATGAAAAACACGTCCGGCAAGCTTTTGTAACATTACAACTGCATGAAAAACACGTTCGACAAACTTTTGTAACATTACAACTGCACGAAAAACACGTCCGACAAACTTTTGTAACATTACAACTGCACAAAAAACACGTTCAACAGACTTTTGTAACAGCACAATGAAGAGAAAACGTGAATTTTGCACTTCAGTAATGATAAAAACATCAAACAGGAGCAGCAATTCCATTTTACACATTAATATATATGCAGCAAAACAGACGCAGCAACATTTCTTAATGAAAAGAATAGCCGGATTCAAAATAAACAGTATATTTGTACGAATAAAAACAAAAAAAAGAATGACACAAAAAGTAATCTAATAACAAAACATCATTGAACTAATGTTCTTATTCACGGTTGTATGCTTTAAGAATCTAAAAAAAAACAGCAGAGCTTCAGAATAAAATTAAAGAAAAACAAACAGTTATACTCTTCTTTCATTTGCCAGGAAATTTAAAGTAAAAAAATTCACAAACTCTTAAATACTCATGTCAAATACATATTTCATTGCAAAAAAATTTATTAATTATCAGTCAAAAAAATCATTCGCATTTAAGTTACGCGCAAAAAGAGCCGAAAGATTGAAACAACTTATAACGGAATATTTCATAAAATACGGAAAAGTAAATATCATTGATATTGGCGGCACAAAGTTATATTGGAACATAATTCCCGAAAGTTTTTTGATAGAAAACAAAGTAAAAATAGCTTTAGTCAATTTGCCTTCTAACCAGCCATTGCCGGAAAACGATGATATTTTCAGTTTTCATAATGGCGACGGCTGCAATTTGACAAATTTTACTGACAAATCATTCCATATTGCTCATTCAAATTCTGTAATAGAGCATGTCGGAAATGATGAGAACAGAATAAAATTCGCAAATGAGATTAAGCGGGTAGCTGAAACATATTATCTGCAAACACCAAATTTTTGGTTCCCTGTTGAGCCTCATTTTGTCACACCATTTTTTCACTGGCTTCCCGTTTCAGTGCGAATATGGCTGCTATTACATTTCAATCTGGGATGGTTTTTAAAAGCTACGGATAAAAAACAAGCTCAAAGTCATATTGATGGACATCGTTTATTAAGCAAGCGAGAATTACTTGCACTGTTTCCAAACACAGTCTTGCACCGCGAATGGTTTATTTTATTTATAAAATCATTTACCGTCATAGGCAAGAATAATTAATGTTATTCCAACTCAACAGAAAGCCCCCCCCCAAAATATCACCATAACAAACATTTGCGAACTCCAAATATAGATGATTTGCAGTTCAGCAAAGTCGATAGTTTTATAAGATGTATGAAAACATTTTTCACAGACATATATAATCAATAAATAAAAAATAAAAAACATTATCATACCGCTTATTAAATTCTATTTAAACTGATAGGACAATTTTACGAAGCAAAATACAACAACGCCGTCCGTCGCGCAAACACAGTATTTTTCACAAAAAAAACATATCTGTCTTTGTAAGTCCAAAACAACAGAACAAGCAACAGCAAGAAGTTTTTCTGCAAATAGACTAAAAAAATACATGCAAATCTTCACGCAAGTAACAAAAGTTAGTTAAAACAAGCGTAAAATTTAGTGTAGTAAAGACAAAAGAAATATAGCAAGAAACTACTAGCTTTAAAATATACTATTACATAGTAAAGGCAAAAATGCACTTTGCCTTTTTATTGGAAGATTAAAAAAAAGATCACAATATTCTCAAAACAATTTTTATAGAAAAAGAAATATACATAAGTTTTACAAAAGACAAAAATCATTTGTAAACATTATCTATCGCTTGCTTGTCTTGAAAGCTGTTAAGTGCGAAACTGGTTTATTCTATAAAATTTAATAGCTACGGTATTCTCAGAGATCCGTAAAAAGAGTTCGTGAATTTTTATTTCTCTCTGATAAATACTTGTATCGGGGTACCTTTTAGTTCCCAATTTTCACGAAGTTGGTTTTCCAGAAATCGCTTGTAAGGCTCTTTGACCCATTGAGGAAGGTTACAGAAAAAGACAAATGTTGGGATAATGGCCGTGGGAAGTTGTGTTACATATTTTATTTTAATGTATTTACCTTTCCAGGCAGGAGGCGGAGTATTTTCAATAATAGGAAGCATGATTTCATTGAGCTTTGGAGTAGGAATACGTCTTTTTCGGTTTTCATATACAATTTTGGCTGTTTCTAGGACTTTGAATATACGTTGCTTTGTTGTTGCAGAGATAAAAAGGATATGAATGTCGGAGAATGGAGCAAGACGTTCACGTATGGTACTTTCATAGTAGGCAATTGCTCTTTGACTTTTATCTTCAACCAAGTCCCATTTATTTACACATACAACTAGACCTTTTTTGTTTTTTTGGACAATAGAAAAGATGTTAATATCCTGGCTTTCTATTCCACGGGTACCATCAAGCATTAAAATACACACATCCGAGTTTTCGATAGCACGTATGGAGCGTATCACAGAATAGTATTCCAAGTCTTCATTAACTTTTCCCTTTTTTCTTATCCCGGCAGTATCAACCAAGTAGAAGTGCAATCCAAATTTGTCATATTCAGTATAGATGGAATCGCGTGTTGTACCGGCAATTTCAGTAACAATGTGTCGCTCCTCACCTATAAAAGAATTGATAAGAGATGATTTCCCCGCATTAGGACGACCGATTATGGCAATACGTGGAAGTTCTTCATTCCAGTCTTCCGCTTTTTTTTCTGGAAGGGCAGAAAGGATATTGTCAAGTAGGTCGCCGGTGCATGAACCGTTGATGGCGGAAATACATACGGGGTCACCCAATCCCAGAGAGTAAAATTCAGCTGCATAATTATGTAGTCTGAAGTTGTCGGCTTTGTTTGCTACGACAATGACTTGCTTATTTGAGATTCTCAATCGTTTGCCGACTTCACTGTCAAGGTCGGTCAATCCATTCATTATATCTACAACTAAAAGAATAAGCTCGGCTTCCTCGATGGCTATCTGAACTTGTTTGTTTATTTCTTCTTCAAAGACGTCTTCTGAGTTTACTACCCATCCACCAGTGTCAATTAGCGAAAATTCACGTCCATTCCAATCAACTTTGCCGTATTGACGGTCGCGGGTAGTGCCGGCTTCTTCATCCACGATTGCTTGTCTCGTTTGCGTTAAACGATTAAATAATGTTGATTTGCCGACGTTAGGGCGGCCTACAATTGCTACTATATTTCCCATTATGATGTTTATTTAGTTGTTAATCTAAGCGATAGCCAAAAGTTTTTAACAATGTATCGCGATTGCGCCAGTCCTTTTCAACTTTGACAAAAGTCTCCAAAAAGACGCTTTTCTCAAAAAAGCGTTCTATGTCTTTCCTCGCCATTATATTTACCTTCTTCAAGGCTTGTCCTTTGTGGCCGATGATGATGCCTTTTTGGGAATCGCGCTCTATGATAATCAGCGCTTTTATGTGTATCTGTTTGTCGGTTTCTTTGAATAGCTCGACTACTACTTCGGATGCGTAAGGAATTTCTTTTTGGTAGTAGAGCAGTATTTTCTCGCGTATGATTTCAGTGACGAAAAAGCGTGCTGGCTTATCGGTCAGCGCATCCTTCTCAAAGTATGGCGGAGATTCTGGAAGGAGCGATTCTATTCTTCGCCGAACATTGTCGATATTGAAATTGACGAGAGCAGAAACGGGTATAGGAATTGCCTGAGGCAATACCTCTTCCCAATATGCAACGATAGTTTCTAGCTTGGTTTGATCGCAGAGATCTATTTTATTAATAAGCAGAAGTACCGGACAAGTCACTTTACGAACTTTATCAAGAAACGCTTCATTTTTATTCGCAGTCTCCACTACGTCAGTTACGTAAAGGAGGATGTCGGCATCATCCAATGCCAATTCAGAAAAATTGAGCATTGATTCCTGCAGCTTGTAATTGGGACGAAGAACGCCTGGCGTATCGGAATAAACGACTTGCATATTATCTGTATTGACTATGCCAATGATGCGATGTCGGGTGGTTTGCGCTTTTGAAGTAATGATCGCAAGGCGTTGCCCGACCAAACGATTTAGGAGGGTCGATTTCCCTACGTTAGGATTTCCTACGATGTTGACGAATCCGGATTTATGCGTTACCGTCATAAGCCCATTTGAGATAGACGGCGCCCCAGGTAAACCCTGCGCCGAAAGCTGTCAGAATCAGCGTATCGCCTTTCTTCAGCTTGTCTTCAAATTCCCAAAGACAGAGTGGAATTGTGCCTGCACTCGTATTGCCGCGTTTTTGGATATTGACCATCACTTTGTCTTCTACGCCGAGGCGTTTGGCGGTAGCATCTATTATGCGTTTGTTTGCCTGGTGGGGGACGATCCATGTTATATTTTCCCGTTGGAGGCCGTTGCGTTCGCAGATTTCGATGGAAGCGCTGGCCATGAAGACGACTGCGTTTTTGAAAACGGTTTGGCCGTCTTGGCGAACGAAGTGCATCCGTTTATCGACTGTGTCATGCGTGGCGCGGAAGGCGGAGCCTCCTCCTTTCATGTTAAGGTAGTCCAGTCCGTTGCCGTCGGTTTTCAATACGGCGTCCAGGATTCCCAATTCTTCGTGCGAGGGTTCGACAAGGACGGCGCCGCAGCCGTCACCGAATAAGGGGCAGGTTGTCCGGTCGGTATAATCGGTAATGGAAGTCATCGTGTCGCCGGCAACAACTATGAGCTTGCGGTTGCGTCCTGAGCGGATGAAGTTTGCTGCCGTTTCGAGGGCGTAGAGGAAGCCTGTGCAGGCGGCTTGCATATCGAATGTCAGGGCATTGACACAGCCTGTGTTGTGAGCTATCATTGAGGCAGCGGTTGGGAAAAAATAATCCGGAGTAGTGGTAGCACATATGATGGCTTCTATTTCTTCCGGATTCGTATTTGTTTTGGCGAGTAGTTGCTCGACTGCCTTGGTTCCCATAAAAGATGTGCCCAGGCCTTCGCGCAGGACTCGCCTTTCGCTTATGCCGACGCGCGACAGTATCCATTCGTCTGTTGTATCGACGATTTTTGCAAGGTCTTCGTTTGTCAGAATGTCTTCGGGAACGTATCCGCCGATGCCTGTTATTATTGCGTTTATTTTTTCCATTATGCTGAATTTTTCATCAAAAAGGAGAGTGCCATAATAAGTTAATGACACTCTCTATCGTCCTCTCTGCCTGAGGCGCGTCAGGAGACGGTTGCTTTTTCAATAGCCAACTTTCCGCGGTAATATCCGCACTCGCCGCATACGGTATGGTATATATGCCATGCCTGGCAATTGGGGCATACGGCTATTGTCGGCAATTTTGCTTTGTCGTGTGAGCGCCTTTTGGCGGTTCTTGCTTTTCCTTGTCTTCGTTTAGGATGTGCCATTTTTTGTTTTATTTAATTATTCATTCTCTATATCGTTTTCTATTATGCCTTTGAGGGCGTCCCAGCGGGGGTCGATGGTGTCGTCATCTTCCAGCGGCAGTTCGTCGCTGTCTTCGTCGGTCGGGATGTTTTTGGCGGCGTGTTTTTTGAGCTTTGAGGACATTGTTTTGTTGCATTTGCCGGGGGGGTGGATGTGTTTCATGGGGACGGCGAGTGCTATAAATTCGTATATAAACCAGGCGAGGTTGATGGCTCCTTCGTCTTCTGGAATGGTGACGATCTCTTCGCTTTCTTCGGCGTATTCTTTGCCGAATTTGACTATTAGCCTGTTTTGTGTTTCTATTTGTATGTCCACATCGTCGAGGCATCTGTCGCAGGGTACTTGGACAGTGCCTTCGAGCCGGAAGGTCATTTCTGCCATTAGACTTGAGTGCTTGACGGTCAGGAATATTTTCATTTTTCCTTTTTGGACGTCATCGCCGTCGATGTCGGTAAAGAACTTGTTGTCTAGCTTGTATTCCAGTTCGTGGATACCGTGCGGCAGTGTTTTGAAATCTATTTTATATGTATCGAACTTTCCCAAGGGATTCTGTTTGTTAAAAATCTGCGCAAAGTTAGATAAAATCTGTGAATGGGCAAGTTTTGGGTTAAGATTGTCTGTTTTTCTTTCTGTGTGGATGTGTGGGGGGAGGGTGCTTTTGTTTGTTGGGGGTGATGGCGGTGGTGGATTTGTGTGTGTTTGTTGTTTGTTTTTTCAAATGGGGTTGTTTGTTTTTTTTGTGTTGTTGTTTAATTTTTCAAACAGCGTTGTTTAATTGTTTAAACACTGTTGTTTGATTTTTTAAGCAGCGTTGTTTGAAAATTCAAGCAGCGTTGCCGGATTTTTCAAACTGCGTTGCTGGTTTTTTTAAGCAGCGCTGCTTGATTTTTCAAACTTTTGTGGTGGTTGTGTTGGGGAGTGGTGTGAGATTTGTGCGAATGTGTGTGTTGTTTTTGCGGGTTGTGTGTGTTGATGGTTGTGGGTCTGTGTTTTTGTTTTTTATGTGTGGGTGCTTGGTGTGTCAAGTGTTTTTGCGTGGTGGTTGGGGTGTGGGTGTGTGTGTTTGTGCGGGAGGGGGTTGGGGTGGTGGTTTGTGCTGATTTATTGGCTTTTGTTTGGTTTCGTTAAGTTTTTAGGGCTATCTTTGTTCCATGTCTGTTAATACGGGCGTTTGTTTTGCGCAGGTTGTTGATGTGACATTCTATTGATTTATTTTTTTCAAAAAACGTAGGCTTATGAAGTATAACCAGAGATCTGAAAAGAGAAACGCTCGGTTTGGCGTATTCAAACCATTGAGAGAGGTATATATTAATGTATTAAAAACCAATCATTCATTTGCATGTATAATAGTTTAGTAAAGTTTGTTGGTGGCGACGGCCGCAGGTCGGTGTTGTTGCTGCTGTGTGTTTTATGGTTCCCGGCTCTTGTTTTTGCGCAGGGGCAGAGGGTTGTTGTTGGAACGGTTGCCGATGCCGGTGGTGAGCCGATTATCGGTGCGAATGTTTTGGAGAAGGGGACGTCTAACGGTGCTATTACTGATATTGACGGTCGGTATAGCCTTCGTGTTTCCGGGAGTAATCCGTCGCTGGTGTTTTCGTTTATTGGTTATGTTCCGCAGGAGGTTGCCGTTGGTGGCCGGTCGTCTGTTGATGTGACGCTGAAGGAGGATACGAAGACTTTGGAGGAGGTTGTTGTTGTTGGCTACGGGACGATGCAGAAGAAGCAGCTGACGAGTTCGATTACGTCGCTTTCGCCGAAGAATTTGCCTCAGGGCGTTGGTGGTTCTTCTATTGCAACGGCGTTGCAGGGTAAGGTCGGTGGTTTGATTATTTCCGGTACTGGGAGTCCCAATTCTGACAATACGTTCCAGCTTCGCGGCATGGCGTCGATAAATACGTCTCGTGCGCCGCTGATTGTTATTGACGGGATGCCTGGCGGCGATATTCGCTCGATTACGCAGGAGGACATTCAGTCGATTGATGTTTTAAAGGATGCGTCTGCCGGCGCTATCTACGGTACACGTGCTACCGGCGGCGTTATTTTGATTACTACGAAGCAGGCGCAGTCCGGGGCGCTGAAAATGAGTTATACCGGTGAGGTGATGTTCAAGCAGTCTTTCGGCAAGCCGAATATGCTGAACGCTTCGGATTACATCAAGACTTACGCCGGTGCGAAGAATGATGAGGGTCATGATACGGACTGGTGGGATGAGGCTCTGAGTTCTAACCCGACGTCGAACCGGCATGTTTTGACGATTCAGGGCGGTTCTGATGCTGCCAGGATTTACACTACTGTGATGTATGACGAGAATCGTGGTGTTCTTCGTGGAGATAATCGTGAGGATTATTCGGGTCGTATAAACGCCGATTTCAAGCTTCTTGACGGCTGGTTGGATATTGGGACGCATGTTAATTACCGTCAGGCAAGCCGCAATCAGAGCAAGCCTTCGGTGGAGGGTATCATGCGTGCGAATCCTACGCAGGCTGTTTACGATCCGTCGAGCCAGACTGGCTGGAACATTTGGACGACTGGCGATAATACGGAGATGAATGAGATTGGCGAGGCTGCGCTGAAGACTGACGAGGGTTTGGACAAGTGGTTTCGCCCTGACGTTGCGATAAAGGTGAACATACTGCCGGTCAGTGGCCTCTCTTATCGTCATACTGTGGCCTACGAGAACAGGCAGTGGGAACGGCATTTTTATCGTTCAATGTTCTCGCGCGAGGAATTGCGTGCCGGTCGCAAGGGTTGGGCGGAAATGGAGTTCAGCAAGATCGAGCTGTTGAATACCGACGGCTACCTTTCTTATCTTAACGAGTTCGGCAGTCATGCCGTTAATGCCGTCGCCGGGTATAGTTACTACGAGCGCAATGCCGAGGAGTTTAAGGCCAAGAACGGTCATTTCACGAATGATTTGGTCAAGTTCTGGAACCTTAGCGAAGGCGCCCGCTTGAAGGATGGCTTGGCGGAGATGAGTTCAAGCAAGGATATTACTCAGCGCCTGCTTGCGTACTTTGCCCGCGTGAACTACTCCTGGAAGGATACGTATATGGCGACTGCCTCCGTTCGCCGCGAAGGTTCCAGCAAATTTGCCGCAAAGAATCGCTGGGGTACGTTCTGGTCTGTCTCTGCTGGCTGGCGATTGTCCAGGGAGGCGTTTATGGAAGATGCCACATGGGTCAATGATCTCAAGCTCCGCCTTGCATACGGCGAAACCGGAAATGAGGGATTTCCAGCGGACTATGCCGCCCGGATGTACGGCTCGGATACGCGCTGGATGCTTCCTGACGGTTCCTGGGCTTACTCCTACGGCGTGACTAAGAACATTAACGATGTTCTGGGTTGGGAAGAGAAGCATGAGTGGAACCTCGGCGTTGATTTCTCTATTTTCAAGGACAGGCTGTACGGCAAATTCGATTTGTATCGCCGCTCGATCGAAGGCCTTATATATAATGTAAAAGTACCCCAGCCCCCCAACACCGAATCGGAGATGTACAAGAACATAGGAACGATGGAAAATAACGGCTGGGAGCTGGAAATCGGCGGCGACGTTGTCCGCTCCGGCAAATGGACGTACAGTACTTCGCTCAACCTGAGCCATAACAAGACGCACATCGGTTCCCTCTGGGGCAACCAGACGTACATAAACGGCGGTAATGTGAACAACTGGGTCGAATACGCTCACCGCATAGAAGAAGGCACGGAGGTAGGCAGCTTCTTCCTTTACCGCTACGCCGGCATCAGCGAAGACGGGAAAATCCAGATATATGACAAGGATAATAATATCATCCTCTCCGACAATGGGAAAGTTGACGATCGAGTATATCAGAAAAGCTTCATGCCGAACCTGATCGCCGGTTGGTCTCACAATGTAACATACAGGAACTGGTCTTTGAACGCCACGCTGACCAGCTGGATCGACTATTCGATATACAATGCCATAGAGCTTGAGTACGGATTGCGCAACGTCGTTCAGGGCAACATGCTTTACGATGCGATTGAGAAGAACGCGAAGATTACCGGTCGCCCCTCTCCCTGCGACTACTTCCTCTATGACGGAACTTTCCTGAAGATACAGAACCTCACCCTTGCCTATACATTGCCGATGCGTAAACACACCCGCCTTGTAGAGAGCATAAAGCTATACTTTACAGGCAACAACCTTTACACCTTCAGCAGCTACCCCGGCTTGAATCCCGAAGTCGATATTACCGGCTGGGACAGCGGCATAGAGAAGAAAGGCGGCATCTATCCTCAAACACGCACGTTTACATTCGGCCTTCAAATGAACTTCTAATGACAATAAAGAAAAACAGGATGAAAAAGCATAAAATAATAATACTAGCCCTGGCGTCAATCGTTTTCTTCGCCGGATTCAACTCATGCAGCGTAGAGCCGGAATACTTCTCTCAATCGACGCCCGAACTATTTTTCGACACGCAGGCCAAGGTTTACCAGCGCATGGGACGCCCCTTTACGCACTGGGCATGGGCGATGGCTGACGGCCAGGCCCATTCCAATCTTGTCCGCCTTCAGGAATTTACGACTGACGAAATGCTGGTACCCTCGCGCTATAACGACTGGTACGACGGCGGCGCATATCTTCGCATGTACAATCACGACTTTACGCCGACGACTCCAGGCGTTAACGACGCATGGAACGCCTTTTCCATGGGCGTAGCGCAAGTATGGAGTGCCAAGGACGACATTGACCAGTATGTCGATTTCGACGCGCTTAATTTCCCTTCCGGCAGCCGCGACGCCATCTTGATGCAGCTCCAGTCCCTTGCAGCCTTCTTCTACCTTCACGGGCTTGACCTTTTCGGCGGCGTCCCGCTTTATGAATCAAACAAAGGCGAAATGCAGGCACGAGCGACCGACGTGGAAACATTCAACTTCGTCGAACAGCTCCTAAAAGAAGCGCTGCCCAAACTTCCGAAGAAAACCACGCTCGGAGCGCAGGAGACAGGAAGCATTAACCAGGCCGCAGCCGCCACCATGCTTGCCCGCCTGTATTTCAATGCCGTTCCATACATACGCCAGGAAAAATTCGCCGAATGTGCCGCCATCTGCCAGGACATTATTAACGGAACTTACGGCGCATATCAATTGGAAGACGACTGGCGGTCAGTCTTCGGATTCGATAATGACCGTTCGTCGGAAATCATTTGGTCTGTTCCCAGCCAAAACGCTCAAAGCGAACGCAGCGTCGGCCCTCACTCCAACCATTACGGAATGGGTGAATACTGGGACAACGGTGAGATAGGCAACCGCAACAACGGCTATTGCCTCGTCCCCTCGCTTGACATAAACGGCAAATCCTATATTTTCGGCAGCAGCGCCCCCAGCCCAAATGGCACATACCGTTTAGGCAGTCCATTCGGCAAATTCCACGAATCCGACGTACGCAAGCAACTCCGCGCCTACGAAGGCGACGGTAAATGGCGCGGGATGTTTTACTTCGGCAAAATGGTTAACCCCGTCACCGGCAAAGTATGCCACGGCGGCAACCGCCAGGTCAAGCCCACCGACACATTAGTCATCGTCGATCAAATTGCCCGCATCTTCCCTCAAGCTGGCGCCGAAGCCGACCACGGCAAAGAAGGCGCCCGTTGGGGCGAAGAAGCCTCCGGCGTCCGGCTGGCCAAATTCTCCCCCATCCCATGGCTGTCCGAAAAGACGCTGAAAGGCAATCCCGACATCCCCGTCTTCCGCTTGGCAGAAGTCTATTATATGCTTGCCGAATGTAAGATGCGCTCCGGCGACAAGTCTGCAGCCGCCACATTAATTAATACAGTACGGAAGCGTTACTTTACCGACGCCGACCCGAATCCCGTCACCGCTACCAATCTCGACGAATACCGCATGTTGGACGAATGGTTGATTGAGTTCCTCGGCGAAGGCCGCCGCCGCACCGACCTCATCCGCTGGGACAAATACACAACCGAAGCATGGTGGGATCACCCAGCCGACGGCGCTGCCAAAAAGCATTTCAACCGCTTCCCCATATCCGAAGAGGCAATGAGCAGCAACAACCTCCTAGAGCAAAATCCGGGATATTAAACGACTCCCGTTCTGCTAACCAAGCAATGCCCGGAAAGCGCACATGCTTTCCGGGCATTTTATTTATAACAAGCTATGGAACTAATTTGTATTCTCATCTTCGGAATAATGTCTTTCCTTTCTCTTTTTTTATTTAATTCGGCTTGGCAGATTGTATAATATTAATCCAGCCAAAATAATCACCATCACCTGCATGAATTTTAAATATCCTTTTTTTTTCGGTCTGGATTTGGCTCCACTACCTCTATACCATAATCCATATTAACAGAAACGCCAAGTTTGTACAATAAATTTTGAACCTGGGCTGCCGCCCCAGTATTATCATTATACATGGCAGTGGCATTCGTCAGTCTGTTAATTAAATTCCAATTCAAAGCCACTCCTCTAAAAGATCTCACATTCTGAGTTACGGACATAACCATTCCCATTGCCACTGCAACGCAGCCAACAAGAGTTCGTTGGTTCTTTTTAATTGGACAAAAAGCATTGTACGGAGCACTCTGTCCCCAAAAAACTTTTACCCTCGGTGTCTCCTCATACATTAATTTCATCTCAGAGCCAATAACAGGTTGGAAATTTCTAGACTTTGTGATCGGGTTGTTTTCAAAATCCGATTTACAACTCTGTACATAATTTGCAATAAGTTCCATTTGATACAGGAAAGGGGCTTTGTTATCCTCTGCCAAAGTTTCTGATAACGAAAAATTTCCGTCTTCACTAAAGAATAAAACAGGTTCTGTTCGTTTATCAGCAGAAACAATAGCAAAGCCATTGTCATTTTCAAAGTTTACAATGTAGGATAATGTATCTTTTATTGCCTCATTGTTTGTTCCATCCTTACTGGTAATATCTTCAGAATAGCTACGAGTAGAAAGTTCTTTCGGAGTTGAACAGACTACTTCTACATTCTTAATTATTCTTTCAGATAAACTTTTAACGGCTATTTCTTCATTGTCAAAGAAATCGGAGATTACATCTTTTACTTCAGGAATAGACAGCCGATAATCGGTATTATTATTTTCCTTTGCTGGCTCTGTAGAAACATCGCTTTCCGTTTTTATATTGCTTAGCACACTCGATTCATGGGTACAAGAGACGATAATAAAAACCAACACATTTAGCGTCATAAAAATAATCTTTTTCATTTTAATTCTAATAAACAATTAATTATTCACCCTTATTTAGCGGTCGAACATCAGAGCCAAATATTATCGACTGTTCTCTGGTTAAATTGAAGGATACTCTTCCGAACAAGAGAACTAAAACAAAAGAGTAACACCTATAATAAATCACTATTACAAGTTCAAAAATATATGTATTTATTCCACAAGATTAAAGATGAAAAACAATCAAAACTCTCCCTCTTTCAAAGTATGCGGAATATCATACGTCATGCAATTACAGTGAATACTATGCTTGACAAAACGAGCACTCTGTTTTTAATCTATAACTACAGCTTAATCGCAAATAGAAACAATACAAGATAAAACCGATACATTATCATTAATAGACACATCAAGACTATCGACATCAAAGCATATTAACACGTTATACCAACTTTATTCCCTAATCGTCTATTCAATTTTCATTCGTGAAACAACTAGTATCTATAAACTATATTGAAATGAGTAAATTGACTGGAGCTGCACGTAAATCTTTTCTAGTTTCGGTTTGTACCATTACATCACTATTTTATATTTTAATCTCAGCTACAAAGGTAATAACAATTTTCAAAAGTGTTTTGCAGACTACATTTAGAATGATATTTATCATCCGAAAAACCGTATGAAGAACTGCTTTTATTTGTTTGAAATATATAGAAGATAATAAAAATACAAAATGGCAAAAAAAAGATTTTCCGAGGCGGTAATTACTGCTTACAAAACCTCGAAAAATCTAAAATTCTAAATATCCCTATTTTAGTTTTTTGTTTTAGCCAGTTTTTTTTGCCATTCCCATGCAGAAATCAATGTTTCCTCAATAGTTTTTTCAGATTTCCAGCCTAAAACTTTATTGGCATGAACAGGGTCTGCCCAAACTTTTTCAATATCACCCTCTCGACGCCCTACTATTCTGTAAGGAACACTTACACCAGTACTTTTTTCAAAGATGTTGAGCAGTTCAAAAACAGACAAGCCTTTGCCCGTTCCTAAATTGAAAATTTCCAAACTGTCACCTTTGTTCTCCAACATGCGTTCGACAGCGATAACATGAGCCTTGGAAAGATCGACTACATTAATAAAATCTCGGATACAAGAACCATCAGGTGTATTATAATCATTCCCAAAAACGCTCACCTCCGGATGAATACCAATCGCCGTTTGCGTAATAAAGGGAACAAGGTTTTGAGGAATCCCGTTAGGCAATTCACCGATCTCAGCACTTGGGTGCGCTCCTATGGGATTGAAATAACGGAGAATAATACTCTTAAAAGGCAATCCGGCATGAATAGCATCCCGAATGATTTCCTCGTTTATTTGCTTCGAGTTCCCATAAGGCGACATTGCCGGCTGAACAGGCGCATCCTCGGTTACAGGGAGGTTTTCAGGCTGTCCGTAAACGGTGCAAGAAGAGGAAAAGACGATCCCTTCAACGCCGAACTCCGGTATTAGTTCGAGAAGGTTAAGCAGTGTTACGATATTATTTTTGTAATAATGCAAAGGAATATTGACGGATTCACCTACGGCTTTGCTAGCAGCAAAATGGATTATGCCGCAGATGTTTGGATAATTGATAAAAACTTTTCGCAATCCATCCATGTCCAAGCAGTCCATTTTAATAAATTCCGGACGTCGGCCTACTATTTTTTCAATTCCATCAATGACTTTCTCATTGGAATTGGAGAGATTGTCGATTATTACTACATCATACCCCACGTCAAGAAGTTCGACAACAGTATGCGAGCCAATGTATCCTGCTCCTCCAGTAACTAAAATTCGTTTCATTCTATATTAATATTATGTATGTTACACAATTCCAGAAAAACCCATGAAGGCCATCGCCAACAATCCAGCGGTTATCAGCGCAATGGGCGTTCCACACATCGTTTCAGGCAATCGCGTCATAGACAATTGCTCTCTTATTCCGGCAAAGATGATCAAGGCCAAACCGAAACCTATTGCAGTAGAAATGGCGAACACAATGGACTGAAAAAGATGGTATTCTTTCTGGATAACAAGGATCGCCACACCAAGCACAGCACAATTTGTCGTTATCAACGGAAGATAAACACCCAAAGCCTGATAAAGGGCTGGCGAAATTTTTTTTAGCATTATTTCCAACATCTGAACAAGCGAAGCAATGACAATAATAAACATAATCGTCTGCAAAAATCCTAAGCCAAACACATTAAGCACATAAGTTTGGACAAGAAAAGTAACAATTGTCGCGATTGTCATAACAAAAGTTACAGCCAAAGCCATTCCACCAGCAGTTTCTACTTTTTGAGATACGCCAAGGAAAGGACATATTCCGAGGAATTGCGAGAGGACAATATTATTGACGAAAGCCGCGGAAACAAATATCAAAATATATTCCATAAAATTGTTATTTTATATTGATTTGCGAATTTTGTTGATTGCAGCAATAAGGAAGCCCAGGGCAATAAATGCACCAGGAGCTAAAACAAAGACTAATGCCCCATATTCCTCCGGCATAATGCCAAAATCAAAGATGCGCCCCGTTCCCAAAAACTCCCGCATCGCTCCCAACAATGTCAGCGCGAGGGTGAAGCCCAAACCTATGCCAAAGCCGTCAAGACCTGAAGGAATAAGTTTGTTCTTCCCGGCGAAAGCTTCGGCACGCCCCAAAACAATACAATTAACAACGATGAGGGGAATGAATAACCCAAGGCTTTTATAAAGTTCCGGAAGGAAGGCCTCTATAAACATCTGCAATGGTGTTACAAATGTAGCGATCATGACTACATAAGCCGGTATGCGAATTGAATCTGGGATCAGTTTTTTCAGTCCTGAAATCACCATATTTGTACAAGTAAGCACGAACGTTGTTGCCAGCCCCATACTCATACCGTTCATTGCAGACGAGGTTGTGCCAAGCGTCGGGCACATACCTAAAAGAAGGACAAAGACAGGATTTTCCTTTATTATCCCATTAAATAAAACACTCCAATTGTTATTTTTCATTGTCATCTTCTTTCTGAGGCGAAGCTCCGCTACTGGAATCCGTTTGCGCATAGGCGCTATATGCTCTGTTAACAGCATCTAGGAAAGCACGGCTTGAGATTGTTGCGGCCGTTATTGCATCGACATCGCCTCCATCTTTGAATACAGAGAAGCCACCGCTTGCAAGCGAACGGCCGATTACACTTTGGTTCTTTTTGTCTGTGCGAAACCAGGATTCCATCTTTGAGCCTAATCCAGGCGTTTCAGCATGACTGAGAACTGAATAATTGATTAACACCCCTTTAACATCGAATCCGACCATTATTTTAATCTCTCCACTGAAACCTTTTTTAGTCGAGCTTTCAACAGCACATCCTACAAATGCTCCGGCTTTTTTGGCAGGGTATATTCGGAGAGAGTCGCCGTCGGATGTTGCAGCAAAATACACTTCATCAACAGGATTATTGTCAAATTCAGGAGTAACACGACGAATGGCATCAGCTACGGCAGCTTTCTTTGATTCCGCAATTGGCGTCGCCGTATAAAGATTAGATCCTGTCACTATCAAGCCTGATGCAACGCAGGTAAAGAATAGAGAGAGAAACATATTGGGTAATGTTGATTTCAATTTCTTCATATCATTTACTTCCGAAATGTTTAGGTTTGAAATATGTGTTAATAAGAGGTGTCACTGCATTCATTATTAATATAGCAAACGAGACTCCCTCCGGATAAGCTCCGAAAAGGCGAATAACGCTCGTCAATAATCCTATGCCAACACCAAAGACAATCATCCCACTAATGCTCATAGGCGAGGTGACATAATCAGTCGCCATGAAAATTGCTCCCAGAAGCAATCCGCCAGATAACAAATGAATAACAGGATTAACATAAGTCTCAGGATTGACAATATACATGATACCAGTAAAGACAAAAACCGTAACAAGAATAGATACAGGTATATGCCAAGTGATAATTTTCCTGAAAAGCATAAACGCAAAGCCAATCACCAAAGCAATTGCACTCACCTCTCCCAAACTGCCCCCCATTTTTCCCAGCAGCATATCCTTATAAGCAGGAAGTTTCGCCCCGGCTCCATCATTCAGGAGAGAGAGGAGCGTAGCTCCTGTCTCCCCATCAACATAAGTTGGCGGAAATGAACCAGGAACAGGCCAAATCGTCATCTGCGCCGGAAAAGAAATCAACAAGAAGACCCTCCCCGCTAAAGCAGGATTAAAAATATTATTTCCTAATCCACCGAATGGCATCTTCGCTACGCCAACCGCAAACAAGGCTCCAACTATAATAATCCATACCTGAAGATTGGACGGAAGATTAAAAGCCAGCAACACCCCGGTTAATATGGCCGAACCATCAGATATGCTCAGCGGTTGCTTCATCAAATATTTCCGAATCAGGAACTCAAACAAGACACAAGCCGAAACCGACACAAGCGTCACAGTCAAAGCCCCCAAACCAAAATAATACAGAGACAAAAGAAATGCAGGCCCTAATGCAACAAGAACCCCATACATATTCTTCTCTACACTGTCGCCTCCATGAATATGAGGCGAAGGCGATACAATCAATTCTTTCTTCATCTTATACATTAATATATTACTTGCGTGCGCGAATCAATGTGCCGACTTTGTCTTTTCCCAAACGTATGCTGTCCAAAAGCGGACGGAAGGATGGACAAGTATAGCTGCACGAACCACAGTCGATACAGTCAATAATATAATTATCCTCCGCAAGCTGCCAGTTACCGAACTCCGTAGCCATCATCAGCAACGTAGGATTTAACCCCATCGGACAAGCCTGTACACATTTCGCACACCGGATACAATTGTTCGACTTCCTTCGATAAGACTCTTCTTGAGGAAGCAGCAATATGCCCGAAGTGCCTTTAACAACAGGAACTTCGGTGCTCGACAATGCCTTCCCCATCATCGGGCCGCCGGCAATAACCTTTCCTTGATTGCCCACAAAGCCTCCGGCATCTTCTATAAGGGACTGAACAGATGTTCCAATGCGTGCGCGGAAGATCGACGGCTGAACTACACCCCGTCCAGTGACAGTCACAATGCGTTCAATCAACGGCTTGTTCTTCATTACAGCCTCATAAACGGCAAATGCAGTCCCGACATTCTGAACAATTGCTCCGACAGAAACGGGCAATGCCCCACTTTGAATCTGGCGACGCATGACAGCATCAATAAGTTGCTTCTCTCCCCCCTGCGGATAACGCGCTTTAAGCGGGAGAATTTCTATACCTTCGGTTTTAACTTTCCGTAAAGCTTCGATGGCATCCTTCTTGTTATTTTCTATACCGACAACCGCTTTGGTTACTCCGACAGCTTTCATAAGCAAGGCAGTCCCGACAATTACTTCCTTACTTTTTTCAAGTATTAAACTATGGTCTGACGTTAAATACGGTTCACATTCGGCTGCATTAATTATAATGATTTCAGCCTTTAAACCTGGAGGCGGTGATAATTTAACATGCGTCGGAAAAGTCGCTCCCCCCATGCCGACAATCCCCGCATCCGCAATACGCTTAATAATATCCTTAGCATCCAAATCCGTATGCACCGTCAGCTCCTCGCTGCAATCAACGGTCGGTTCCCATTCATCGCCTTCAACATCGACAACGATTGCCGGACGTCTGTAACCCGACATATCCGGCATCGCTTCGACCCTAGCCACTTTCCCAGAGACAGAGGAATGAATATTAGCCGAAATAAATCCGGCAGATTTGCCGATTAAAGTCCCGACTTTAACCATATCACCCTTCTTTACAACCGCTTCAGCCGGCACGCCGAGATGCTGCGCAAGAAATATAACTGCCCGTTCCGGAAGCATTGCCTGACGTATCTGTCCGCCAGCCGAAAACTTGTTTTCGCAAGGATGTATTCCCCCAATTCTAAATGTTTTTAACATTATAATATATATTAATACTATTTATTGTAATTATTCAGCCATAGCCTTAGCCTCGGTCGCCTCCCGTTCAGGCAGGAAGTTCAGCTCCATGATGGCATTCGTCGGGCAAGCCGATACACATTTCCTGCACAAGCAGCACTTTTGAAAATCAATGTATGCCAGATTAGCCACTAGACTTATAGCTCCAAATTCACAAGCCTTTTCGCATTTGCTGCAACCGATGCAAGCTCTGGCGCAGGCTTTTTTTGCATCCCCGCCCTTATCCTTGCTCATGCAGCCGACATAAATCATTCTTGACTTCGGCCCTTTTTTTCTCAACTCAATCAGGTTTTTCGGACATGCCTTTACACAGGCTCCGCAGGAAGTGCACTTATCCTCGTCAACTTCAGCCAATCCTGTGGACTCATTAATATATATAGCGCCGAAAGAACAAACTCTAACACAGTCGCCATAGGCTAAACACCCGTAAGCACAAGCCGTTTCGCCGGCATAAAGTTTGGACACAGCTGCACAAGCCTTCAAACCGTCATAAACATTCGTCTTCGCCCTGGCCTCGCAATCGCCCTGGCAGCGGACAACAGCCACTCTCGCCTCGACCTCAGTCACTTTCTTGCCAAGAATTTCCGCTACTTTGTCCATAACGGCCTTCCCTCCAACAGGACATAGCAATTCGTCGAGCGATTCGGCCTTGACGCAAGCCGCCGCAAAGCCCGCACACCCCGGATAGCCGCATCCTCCACAATTAGCCGAAGGCAACGCTTCGAGAGTTAAACCTATACGCGGATCTTCCTGTATTTCAAACTTTTTGGAAATAATGTATAACAGAACGGAACTAATCAGCCCAATCCCACCAAGTACTACAACTGATATTATTATCATACAGTTTTTATATTTATTTTTCTTACGGTAAAAACAACGCCATCGTTCAGCATGTTCCTGAACAAGTAGAGAGCCAAATACCACAAACCTACCAATGCAAGTCCGACCACAGCCCCCATTCTGTCGCCACAATCAAAAGCCAAAACGCTAATGCCGACAGTGACAACAATCAGTACCAACGGTATGAGCAAAACCAGCACAACAGCCCGCCTGCTTATGGCCTTTGCGCAATTGAGCTCAACTTTCTCACCAACCTCGAACGCATCTCCTGGCAAAACAACAGCCTCGACAAGCTCCTCAGCCTTCGCGGAGGCAAGGCAACTCGACCTCGCTCTGCATAAAGCGCAAGCTGCATTTCGTTCTATGACAATGAAAGCTTTGTTGCCAGCTTTCTCTTTGATTGTTCCGTAATATTCGGTGCTATTTGACATATTTTTGTAAACTCTGGATTGCAAATGATGGCGCAAAAGTAGATATTCTTTCTGAAATCCTATCATTTAATCCATAAATATTTCAGAGCTAAAACAGTCTGGCTTGACGCAAGAATAAATGTAGCCCACCTAAATCACGTTCTCTTTTTCAATTATCCCAAACACTCACCAGTTTTCAAAATTAAAAATGAGAAATAGAACAATTACTCCAACAGATTATTATACAACTTACCGAATTTCCCACGTCCCAAGTGAGGCAATTCTCAGCGCCAACGGGGGCACGCCCTACAAGTCACGGGGAAGTCCCCGCAGGTCGTAAGCACACCTCGCAAGTAAGGTAAAGTCCTAATTTACATATAGATACACCTTGCCACCTTGTTCTTATTTCGCAGTGCAGCGGAGGAAATAGTTTTGCATTGACAATTTTATTGGGCAGTAAATAATAATAAATTTGCAAACAACAAAAGTAACCTGAAAATGATACGAACATTGATTATCATAATCATCTTATTATTATTAAACACTTGCAGAGGTAAGGATAATAAACAACAGATTTCCAACCTGATTAATGATTGGCAAGGTCGAGAGATTATATTCCCGTCCAATATCGCCTTCACTCATTTCGTTGCCGATTCTTCCAATCCTTACACTTTTACGCTTGATACAGTCAATTTCCGCCGCAAGGGGAGTATAAGGTACTATCTATGTAGATTCAGGCGGATGTACCGATTGCAAGCTAAAGCTCTCACAATGGCTGAAATTTATGAAGCAGGCAGACAGCATTGCCGCCGAGCAAATTTCATATCTCTTCTTTTTAAATTCAAAAGATACAGAAACAATATATTATGCTTTTCGCGTGAGCTACTTTGACCATCCAATTTGCATAGACACAAACGACGAACTAAACAAACTAAACCATTTTCCGCTAGAAGAATCCTTTCATACTTTTCTTTTGGATAAAGAAAATAAGGTAATCGCATTAGGGAATCCTGTATTGGGAGATGGAATAAAAAATCTGTATCTTAATCGTATAAAAGGAAGATAAAAAATTATATATGTAGAATTAATTATTAATTTAAAATTTCCAGTTATGAACAAAAAGTTTTTATTATGTTGTGCTGTAGCCATAACAACGATTGCAGCAATGAGTTGGAGCGTAAGATCGAGTAAAAGTAAGGTTACATTGTCGGATGTAGTGTCAGAGAATGTTGAAGCATTTGAAAACAATGAAGAATGTCCAAATGGATGCTACACTACATGTTGAGAGTGTGACTGTAATGGATGGCATCCATATAAAGAAGCCAATCAGTAATCATGTTTATAAGACGGTGCCATTACAATGGTACAATCTTATTTTTAATCTTTATATAAACTAAATGCAATATCAAAATATGAATAAATTATTACACATATTAATAATTGTTGTCTGTTTTGGCTGCACAAATAACCCAACGGAAAAGCATCAGAATAAACGAGATAAGATCGTTAATGTTCATGAGCAAGTAAAAGGACTGAATACTGGAGAAGTTCTAATTGGTTCTTTCCCATTTTTGTACGTGATGAACAATTACTTATTTATCTCTGATTATAGATCATTAGACAAGTTGATTCATATATTCGACAAGAAAACATTCAGGCACATAACAAGTTTAGCACAGAGGGGACAGGGGCCTGGAGAGCTTACAAATGTAGGACATATTGCCATTAATGAACCAGAAGGATTATTTTATGTATCCGATCACGGAAAGCAATGTATTTTCAGCTATAATTTAGATAGCGTTCTTTCTAATCCTTCTTTTATGCCGGAAGTAAAAATGATAATGAATAAGACGGTTTTTCCAGATAGATATACATATATAAGTGACACATTATCCATTGGAATAGTTATAGAACGTATTGGAGGAGGCAAATTCAATCAGTCGGTAGGGAAATGTAATATGCAAACCGGAAATGTTTCAATTATGGAATATGTTCATCAGGGAATAGACAATAAACGCATTTTTTATGCCGTTTCAAAAGAACATGGAATATATGTTGAATGTCATACTTACTATGATTTAATGACGATTTGCAGTCTTGATGGAGAATTAAAATATAATATCTATGGCAAACATTGGAAAAACGCTAGCAGAAATAGAATTAGTCAATACAGTAAAGTTATTTTCTGTTCCGACAAAATATTTGCATTATACTCAGGCGAAAGAGACATCATTAAAAATAATAACCTCATTAATTCTTTTTCTAGGTTTATAGTTTTCGATATTAATGGTGATTATCTTAAAACCATTGAAACCGGATTTCCTATAATTGATTTTTGCTATGATGAAAAAAACAACCGTATCTTTATGAGCCTTGATGATGAAATACAGTTTGCGTATTTGGAGCTTGACGGCCTCATATAATTTAAGCTGCCATTTTATGAATAAATAATGAAAATAATCACTAACGCCGGTTCAACAGTCGAAGCTCAAGCTCCTGTAATTATCTCCGCAAGTCGTTCAACCGATATTCCAGCTTTTCATTCCGAATGGTTTATTAATCGCCTGAAATACGGTTACGCAGTTTGGCGAAATCCTTTTAATCAAAAGCAGACGTATGTTTCGTTTAAAAACACAAAAGTTATTATCTTTTGGACGAAAAATCCCATGCCATTACTTCCTTATTTGAAGGAACTGGATAATAAAAATATCCATTACTATTTCCAATTCACATTAAACGATTACGAAAAAGAAAAGTTTGAGCCGAATGTTCCATTATTGACAGAACGAATAAAAACATTCAAAAGACTATCACGTCAAATCGGAAAGGAAAAAGTAATCTGGCGTTTCGATCCGCTGATTCTCACCGCCCAACTTTCGCCCCGCGACTTGCTGAAAAAGATTTGGACTACAGGAAATCAACTGAAAGGATATACAGACAAATTAGTCTTCAGCTTTATAGACATCAAAGCCTATCGCAAAGTTCAAAATAATCTGATTAAGGAAACCTCATCTTTCACTAAAAACAACATCGAAAATGCAGAATTTACAAATCCTCAAATATTGGAAATTGCAGAAGGGCTGGTCAAAATCCGCGAGCGCTGGAAATCCGAAAGCTGGAATATTTCATTAGCAACCTGCGCCGAAGAAATTGATTTGAAAGAATATGATATTGAACACAATCGCTGTATAGACGGAGAGTTAATGAAACGACTTTTCCCCGAAGACAGTGAATTAATATATTACCTTACTTATGGAAAACTTCCGGACAAAAATCCTCTGTTCACCGATGAATTACCCGGCAAATCAATTAATATTAAAGACAAGGGTCAGCGAAAACTTTGCGGTTGCATAATAAGCAAGGATATTGGCATGTATAACACCTGCAATCATCTGTGTATATATTGCTATGCCAATACTTCAAAAGAAAGCGTACGCAAAAATCTATACTTATATAATGCTAAAAACGAAAGCATAACAAACCAATAAAATCACGAAGATTCCAGGATTCCCTGTCGGCACATTAGCCTTTCCTGTAGGAACTCCCAAAATCCCCGTGATGAAAGCCATAAAAACCATGAAAGCTTGAAAGAAATCGCTTCCCCCCTACCCTATTTTCATCATCAAACAATGCTTCCCTATTTTGTCGCCTTCCTTGACAAATATTTCACGGACGACGCCAGCAACAGGAGCTATTATACGATTCTGCATCTTCATTGCTTCAAGGACAAGGAGCAAATCGCCTTCACTAACATCCTGCCCCTCGTGAGCGACAACCTCAATGATTGTACCGGGAAGGGCAGAGAATATTTCGCCAGGCTGTGTCTTGTTCCAGAACGGCCGATTGCGATACTTGTCGGTTAACAGTGTTTTATATTTTCTTGCAGTGACTACGAAATCCACATACTGCTTGTCGTCTTTCTTTTCCATCTCTTACATTATTAATATTAAGACTTAGAACGGAGGCAAGCCGTGTTTCTTTGCCGGTCGGAACTCCTCCTTGAGCGCCGAGAGTTCAAGGGCATGTAAAAGAAGTGAGCGCGTTTCCTTAGGCTCGATGACAGAATCAATGAAGCCCTTTGAGGCAGCGACGAAGGGATTTGCGAACTTTTCGATGTATTCTTTAACCTTTTCCTGCCTCATGGCATCCTGATCTTCAGCCTCCATGATTTCTTTTTTAAAGATGATGTTGGCTGCCCCCTCTGGCCCCATGACGGCAATCTCGGCACTCGGCCATGCAAAGGTAAAATCAGCGCCAAGGTGACGGGAGTTCATGGCAATATACCCCCCTCCGTAAGCTTTGCGCAAGATGACAGTGATTTTCGGCACTGTTGCTTCCGAGTAGGCATAAAGAACCTTGGCCCCGTGACGGATTACGCCGGCATGTTCCTGATCGACTCCCGGCAAATACCCCGGCATGTCTTCGAGCGTTATGATTGGGATATTAAAGGAATCGCAGAAGCGAATAAACCGCGCGGCCTTATCGGAACTGTCGCAGTCGAGAACTCCGGCCAGCACCATCGGCTGATTGGCCACGAAGCCGACCGTCTCCCCATTCATCCTTCCGAAGCCGATTACGATATTGGCGGCCCATAATTCCTGAACTTCCAGGAAATCGGATTTATCGACGATGCAACGTATAACGTCGCGGACATCGTAGGGCTTTCGCGGGTCTGACGGCACTATGCTTTCGATGTTATACTCCACGTTCGGCTCGCAGCTCGGTATGGATTTGGCACGTTCGGCATTGTTCCATGGGATGTAACTCACGAGATGCTTTATTTGCTCAAAACATTCCATTTCACTTCGGGCGTAGAAGTGGGCATTGCCCGTGATTTCAGCATGTACGCGAGCGCTGCCTAGTTCTTCCATCGAAATATCTTCGCCGAGCACGGTTTTTATTACGTCCGGCCCTGTGATGAACATCTTTGATATGTTCTCGACGACGAAAACAAAGTCGGTCAGTGCAGGCGAATACACTGCTCCGCCGGCACATGGGCCAAGTATGAGGGATATTTGCGGGATTACTCCCGAAGCAATCGTATTGCGATAGAATATTTCCCCGTATCCGGCAAGCGCCTGCACTCCTTCCTGTATTCTCGCCCCTCCGGAATCGTTGATGCCGATGATGGGGCATCTCATTTTAAGGGCATGATCCATTATTTTGGTGATTTTGCGTGCATGTTGCAATCCCAGGGAACCTCCTGCAACGGTGAAGTCCTGTGCGTATATGCAGACTGGGGCGCCGAAGATGGTTCCCGTTCCCGTCACAACGCCGTCGCCGGGATAATCCTTTTTGTCCATGCCGAAATCCCTGCCGTCATGCTTGACGAACATGTCGTATTCATGGAATGAGTTGGCGTCGAGGAGGGCAAGGATTCGTTCGCGTGCTGTCAGTTTGCCCATTGCGGCCTGCTTTTCGATGGCAGCTTCTCCGCCGCCCATTTCTACGACGGCTTTCTTTTCTCGGAGTGTTTGTATGTTCTTTTCCAAATTAGACATAAGAATATTGCGTTTGTTGATTATTTTCTGGTTTTCTGCCTGGAGGTTTTACCGGCCTCCGGCAATTTTTGTTTTGTAGGAGCATTTGGCGATACCTTTTGAGATATTGCTGAGTTTGCGCTTGTTCAGTTGTTTGCGTATAGGCGATATGTAATCGACAAATATTTCCCCGGCGAGGTGGTCATATTCATGGAGGACGACACGTGCGTTAAAGCCTTGGAATGTTTCTTCCCGTCTGACGCGGTTTTCATCCTCGTAGGCGATGCGTACCCACGTTGGGCGCGAGACGTTCTCATGGATTCCGGGGACGCTCAGGCATCCTTCTTCGAGAGTTACGTCGTCATCGCTTTCTTCCAGTATTTCAGGATTAATCATTACACGTTTGAAGTCCTTACATTCCTTGTGGTCTTTACTTACGCCATCGGCGTCGATGACGAGCAGCTTGATTGAAAGCCCTATTTGCGGGGCTGCCAGCCCTATGCCATCGGCGTTGTACATTGTTTCAAACATGTTGGCGATGAGTTGGCTGATGTTGGGGTAGTCCGCCGGTACGTCTTCTGCCTCCTTCCGGAGGACCGGGTGTCCGTATAAATAAACAGGTAGAATCATATTATTTTATGTATTTTTTTTACTTTCCATGTAAGATTGTAATATAATGACTGCGCTAACCTCATCGACAAGCGCCTTGTCCCTCCTTTTTTGCTTCGACAATCCTGCGTCGAGGATGGTTCGATGCGCGATTACGGAGGTGAATCGTTCGTCGGCGTAGCAGATTGGCATGTCCGGGATGGCTCTCCGGATGTTGCCGACAAAGAGTTCGATGTGCTTGAGCATTTCCGATGGCTCGCCGTTCAGTTTTGTTGGTAGTCCGACGACGAGCAACTCGGTTGGTTCCTTTGAGACATAATCGACGATGAAGGCCGTCAGCCGTCCGGTTTCTACTGTTGTGAGGCCTCCGGCGATAATCTGGAGCGGGTCAGTCACGGCCAGGCCCGAACGCTTCAATCCAAAGTCGATAGCCATTATTCTCGCCATTGGCTAGTAAGCGTTCCTTTCGCCTCTGAACATGTTTATGACTGTGACGGCAATGATCTTCAAGTCGAGGAAGAATGACCAGTTTTCGATATACCACACATCCCTTCTGACTCTTCCTTCCATTTGTTCGAGCGTCCGCGTCTCTCCGCGGTATCCTGTCACCTGCGCCCAGCCTGTTACTCCCGGCTTGACCAGATGCCTGACCATGTATTTGTCGATGCTTGCCGAATATTCTTCGGTATGCTTCAGCATGTGCGGCCTTGGCCCAACGACGGACATGTCTCCCTTCAGGACGTTGACGAACTGCGGGAACTCGTCGAGGTTTGTTTTCCGGAGGAAGTCGCCCAGTCGCGTCTTTCGCGGGTCATTCTTCACAGCCTGCGCCGTATGAGCCTCTTCGTTGACCTTCATTGTTCTGAATTTGAAACATTCAAAGTCGTGGCCGTACAGTCCGGTTCTTTTTTGCCTGAATAGGATCGGTCCTGGGGAGGATATTTTTATCATTATTCCCAGCACGATATACATTAGAGGATATAGCGAAATGAGCACGGCAAGTGAAAAGACGATGTCAAACGCTCTCTTTATAGCCCTGTTGTATGACGCCTGCAAGGGTTCCCTCCTGACGGAGAGCAGCGGTATTGACCCCATCATGTCCATGACGAAGCTCTTCTTTACGTTCCTGTAAAACTCCGGGACGATGTAAAACCGAATCATTTTATTTTCCGCAAAGTTGAGCATCTGCCTGATTTTCTCGTCCTGCGTCCCCGGCAACGTGCAGTATATTTCGTCCACATCGTTGGTGAGCACAAACCTGTTGACCTCGTCCGTCGCCCCCAGATAGTTTGGCAGCAACGGCTTGAGCGCCCGGTTGTCGTCAAAGAATCCGAGCACCTTGAATCCGTATGCCTCCTCCTCCTTCATCATTGCGTACAGTTCGAGGCCGTTTTTCCCTGCTCCGATGATGACCACCTTCGTCAGCCCCCTGCCTCTGCTCCTGAACATTTTGATGAGGATTCTTGCCAGCACTCTCCAGCATGTAAACACCGTAGCGGCGACGGCATAAAAGACGGCGATAAAGACTCCCAGTCCCTCGCCGACGTTGAGGAACATCAGGCAAGTGGTGAAAAAGAAAGTAAAGAAAGTAATCAGCAAAGCCGAGCGTTGCACAATCTTGTCGATAAAAACCACCGACGCATGAACCTTCAGCGGCACAAAGTAAAGGGCGAAGAAATAGCAGAAGTTAAACAGCAGCGTAATATCCCTCAAATGCCCCGCAATTCCTTCCGTGTATGCCGCCCCCAAACCGTCGTAAACAGCATGGAGCAGAAGATTCAACACCGTCAAATCGCCCACTCCGACAAGCCATTGGATTAATAAATTCCCCCGTTTAGTTGAAAATTCCATTGCGTAAGTATAAATTTTTATTTCTAATTGAGTATAAATAATGAAAATCTTTTACGAATAAAAAACGGGCTTTGCGCCCCACTTATTGTTATTAACTCCCAAGATTATGTTCACCGTAAAAGACGTTTTTTTCAGTTTTCCCAATCCCATCCGGCCGTTTCCCTTATGCTCCGCCCCCTTGCCCGGCGCCTGCTGGCCCTCCCCCTGTCCATCGTTACCAATCAATCGCCTGCCGGCAAACCGTCCCTTCCTGTTTTCATTTTTCCACCGTAAATCTCACCCTCATCCTGCCATCGCTGAAATCACAGTTAAGGAATCGGAATCGCCCTATTTCAGACGTATTCCCGACGTGTTCACCTATGCAGGCGCAAACGTCATAATCCCCCACCCTGACGATACGGACATTCTCGCTCGCATCCCCCGGAAGCTTCGACAAATCAGCCAGTGCGGCCGCCTCTTCACGCGATACGATTTCAGCAGTAACCGGAAGATTCCTCCCGATAACCTCGTTGACCGTCCGTTCAACCTCGGCCAGTTCGCCGTCCGTCAAAGGCTTTTCAAGGATATAGTCGCACTTGCTCTTTTTCCTTTCGATATGCGCGTTGACCGATCGGCTGCAGCCGAACATGCGAACCATGGTTTGATTAAGGATATGTTCAGCCGTGTGCATTTCCGGGCAGTAATCCTTGCGACATTTGTTTAATCCAACATTATTTTCTTCCATAATAAATATTTTTTTTCGGCAAATATAGCACATTCCGCCGACGCCGGCGAATCATCCACCTAGCCGGATGCCATTCCGAACGCCTTTGCCGCCCTTTTTGTGAATTTTGCCGACAGTACGAAATCGTCAAAAAACACATTTCCATTCTCAATTTTCTCATTATATGAATTATTCTATATATTTGCACTCATAATAATTATGATATAAAAAGCAAATAACAAAAAACATGGGTTCGTATTCATATTTACATATATTCAGGGAGTTACAGGCGAAAAGCAGAAGCAGCCGTCAGGCTTTTTCTACTTTCCCGAAAGCCTTCCCGACATGTTGTGAGAGCATCCCGACATGTTGGCCGGTTCCCCCGACATGTCGGGAAAGTTCGCCGACATGTCGGGAAAGTTCGCCAACATGTCGGGAAAGCTCGCCAACATGTCGGGAAACGCTCACAACCGGTCGCCGGCCCCTCCCGGCAGGCAGTGAGACAGTCCTGACAAATCCGTGGAATAATTTTACATATTTTTCAGTTTATATAATTTATAGTATTACTTTTTTCAGGTTTTTCAAATCTTTAAATAAATGACTAAAAAACTATCCGCAACGACCAGAAGGGACATATTCCCTCTGGCAGAAGCCAAATTCAAAGTATGGAGCGACCATTTTATTGAGGACACGGTCGCCAATGGTTATAAATGGAACATCCCCGGAATGACGGAAGGCTCCGGCGGAGGCGGAGGCATAGGCCGCAGCATTGTAGCTCCGAACAGCGTCTTCGCCAACTTGCAGAGCCTCCAGCAGGACTTCAACACCAAGTTCGAGATTGCCACCAATCCGGCGACGCGCACTTCGCCCGCGATAGTAGAGAAGAACAACGCGATGACAGCCTACCAAAAGGCCCTTCGCGACTTCATCGGCTCGTATGTAGCCCGCAACCCCGCGATTACAGACGGCGAAAGAGAGGCTCTGGGCGTCCCCGTCCACAAGACGACGCACTCAACGATTCACAAGCCCGACTACATTCCTCAGGGAGACATCATCAGCATCAGCGGCTCCCGCGTAGAGGTTCACTACCACGATCTCAACACCGACAGCAGCGCCAAGCCCTATGGTATGCTTGGCGTCGTCGTCGCTTACGGCATCCTCGGCTCGCACCCCGGCAGTCCTGAGGAGTTGTCTCACCACGAACTGGCGACGCGCACTCCGTTCACCATTCAGTTCGACGCCAGCAACGGCGGCAGAACTGTTTACGTCTCCCTCTGCTGGCAAAACGCCCGTGGGGAGCGAGGCCCGTGGAGTCCGATATACAGCGTCATCATATCATAAGTGATTAATTTATATCTCTGATAAGTTGAAAATTGAAGGTCAGCTCCAGCCTTCGGTTTTCAACTTTTTTTTGATCTGTAAGCAGGTAAAAAGTAAAAATCCGGAGATATGCCGTAGATAAAAAGAAAAAGTAAAAAGAAAAAGAATAAACAACCGCGGCCGCCGCATGAGCGGGCAGACAAATCCGGTGCAACGATTAACACATCCGCCGACCAAGCCCTCTCCCTCCGTCCGCCCCAAAAAATACACATAATAAACATGGACTCACAAAACATAATTACCTCCATCGAGAAAAGCTTTTCAGACAGCGAGAATGTCAACGCCCCCATGACGCACATAGCCGAGAACGCATCCTTTTACCGCCCCGGCGCGATTCGTGGCGACGCCTTTTCGCAAATGCAGCTCGCCAGCTGTTACCGCAGCGGCCTTGGCGTGAAGCGCAACCTTGTCGAAGCCTATAAATGGTATCGCAAGGCAGCAGAGCAAGGCCTGACCGACGCGCAATACTACCTTGCCATAGCCTGCTACAACGGCGAGGGGACGAAGAAGGACTACAAGGAAGCCTTCAACTGGTTCGCCAAGGCCGCTTCCGGCGGCCACATTGACGCCATGTACCGCCTCACGATATTTTACAGCGCCGGCATGGGCACCGATGAAGACAAGGCCGAAGCCCTCCGCATCATCATAAGCCTTGCGACGGAATATAACTATGCGATAGCGCAATTCAACCTTGCGATATGCTACTACCGTGGATTTTACGGTCTGATGGCAGACGGAAACACAGCCCTCTACTGGTTGGAGCGTGCCCTCTCCTGCGAAGGCGCCCTCCCTGAGATAGCGCTGGTTTACGCCGATAAATTCATGGAACTCTTAAAGTCCGAAGGCTATTCCTCCACGTGGGTTAACTTTACGACATAAAAGCAAATCAATACTGTTAAATATAAAGCACCAGCAAAGATGGAAAAGAAGTCATCCGACAATTTTTTCAACGCCCTCTTCACCTCCAGCAACAATCTGAACATGAACGCCATCCAGACGCAACAGCATTTCATAGCCCGCCGCTATGCAGCTGACCATGGCGACACCAATTCCCAGGCCCTGCTGGCGTTTTTCTACGCCCTTGGCCGCAAGCCAGTAAAAAAAAACACCACTGAAGCCGTCAAATGGGCGCGTCGAGCCGCCGAAAACGGTTCCGAGATAGCCCAGGCCCTCCTTGGCGTATATTACATGAATGGCGAAGGCGTCCCCAAGAATCCCAGGAAATCCATCGAATGGATGACAAAGGCCGCCGAGCAAGGCAATACAGTTGCCGAATACTATTTAGGCTGCTTCTACGAGGACGGCACCGGCGTAGAGATAAACCTGCCGCTGGCCTACAAGTGGTATCTCAAGGCAGCACAGAAAAATCACCTTGACGCCATTCAGCGCATTGCCCACTTCCACTTTCTCGGCCTCGGCAACATACCGGAGAACCGCCCCGAAAGCGTCCGCTGGTACCGCCGCGCAGCTGAAGGAGGGCACAAGATAGCCCAGTACTTCATGGGCGTCTTCCACCGCAACGAGAAGGACGGCGAGTACGACCTCGACAAGTCCGTCGAATGGCTCACCATGAGCGCTGAGCAAGGCTATACGAAGGCACAGTTTGAGTTAGGCTCCACATATCTCTTCGAGCTTCGCGACTGTGAGAAAGCCATGTACTGGTTTCGCAAGGCCGCGAAGAATGACGACGCCATGTCTCTGTATTACCTTAGCAGACTGTATGTAAACGACGAATTTTTCCCGCATGATTACGACACCGCTCTTTACTGGTGCGAACGCCTGTTGCCGCACCGTGGCGAGCTTGTGAAGAACGGCATCGCCGATGAGCCGTTGCTGGAAATCATGGAAACGATGAGGCAGGACGGATTTTCCGCATCCAGAGCCAGGCTGTAACCGCCCGACAAGGGCATATACGCATAAGAACGCTATAAAAGAGAAAAAAATAATTGCAAAAGGTTAATTGAGTAAAATGTTATAAATTATAAATCATAAAAATAATAAGTAAAATGGATTTTAAAGATACTATTAAACAGGTTGCAGAAAGAGTTGAGAAAATGAAAAACAATCTCAATACAGAAGAGGCGACAAAAAATGCGCTAATAATGCCTTTTATACAAGCATTAGGGTATGACGTATTTGACCCACTTGAAGTTGTTCCTGAGTATATTTGCGATATAGGAACAAAAAAAGGCGAAAAAATAGATTATGCAATTATTAAAGACGGAAAGCCCGTCATATTAATTGAATGTAAACATTGGGGGCAAAATTTGAATCTACATGACAATCAATTGTTAAGATATTTTAATGTTTCAAATTCAAAATTTGGGATATTAACAAATGGGGTTTTGTATCGCTTTTATACAGATTTATCAATTGCTAATAAAATGGATGAAATCCCATTTTTAGAAATAAATATGGAAAATTTAACTGATGATGTAATTGAAGAGTTGAGAAAATTTCATAAATCGTATTTTGATTTAGAAACAATCATGAGTGTCGCAACTGAATTAAAATATACAAATGAACTAAAAAAATTATTTGCGTCAGAATTTACAAGCCCCAATCCGGAATTTGTTAAGTATTTTGCAAAACAAATATATGGAGGAAGTGTCACATCGAAGGTATTAGATATGTTTACTGAATTAACAAAAAAAACTTTGCAGAATTATATAAATGATAAAATAAAAGATAAATTAAAATCTGTAATAGAACAAGATTCGCAAGCAGAATCTAAAGAAAATATTGATTCTTCACAGCAAGAATATGAAATTAGAGCATTGCCAGCAGGAGTAGTTTTTATGAGTGAAGACGGGACAATCGTAACAACACAAGAAGAAATAGAAGCTTTTTATATTGTTCGTTCAATACTTCGACAATTTATAGATGTTACAAGAATAACATATAGAGATTCGCAGTCATATTTTTCAATCTTTATAGATAATAATAGTAGAAAGCCTGTTTGTCGCTTATTTTTAAATTCAAATAAAAATAAACAGATAGTTTTTTTCAGTGACGATAAAAAAGAAGTTCTCAAATATAAGATAGAGGCCTTAGATGACATATATAAATTTTCAGAACAATTAATCACCTCTATAAATAAATATATAAATAACTAGACAATATTGACTACAATTTTATCATCATTATTATAAGCGGGTGCAATTAGTCAATCCAAAATGATGTATAAAATTATTAGACAATGATCTTATCTTATTGTAATTATTTACAGAAGGAAATAAAAAAAACGGAATTTGGCATCCCCTTTCTAAATAACTGTATAGAACCCATTTCCCTTCTCTCTGGAAAATGAGGAAGAGGATATTCCAGCATATGCGAAATTTACTCCTCATCATCTTGCTGACTTAGCAAGATGATGAGGAGGTATATTGCTTCACATTTCATTTAAACGCCCGGAAAATTCCGGCTAGTAGCCCTTCCAGTTGTTCGGAACGTCCTAACAACCAAGGAGAGCAGGCTAAAAAAAATCAGCCTCACTCCTGATGCGCGTCTGTCTAAAGCATCCTACGCCACCACCGACAAGGCGCGAAGTTTACCCCTAACTTCGCGCCTTGCCTTTTACATCCTGTCTCTCCCCGCCGACATAAGTCAGGCGTTCTCAATCAGGAAACGCAAACGATTGTGTAGATTGACTTCGGCCACCCCGCTGTCGACGTCGAGGAACAGGATGTTCATGGCGGGATACAACTTCCTTATGCGCTTCTCAATTCCCTTGGCGACGACATGGTTAGCGATACATCCGAAAGGTTGTATGCAGACGATGCGCGAGATCCCTTTTCGAGCGTAAGCGGCGATTTCGGCAGCGATCATCCATCCTTCGCCGAACTGGTTGGCGAGGTCGAGGATTTCCGCCGCATATTTGGCTTTTTCGAAAATATTTTCGGTCGGTTGATAGAACTTGAAGTTACGCATTAACGTACTCACAGCCTTCATCTTGGAATCGACATAAGCGAGGAAGGCCGGGGAGAGGATGCGCATTAGCAAGCTGTTGCTCTCCGTGCGATTGCGGTCGTTGACTCTGCTGTTAACGAAGAATTGCATCAGGAAGTCGATGACGGAAGGCGTAAGGACTTCGACGTTCTGCGAACGTAACCATTGCGTTATAAACGCCTGGCCGTAGTCGTTATACTTAACATAAATCTCCCCGACGAGGCCTACGGCCACAAGCTTTTTGTCCTGAATGGGTATGACATTGAAATCGCCGATTGCCGATTGAAGGAGATTGAGCAAAGCTTTGCTATCCTTCCTTCTGACCGCTTCAACACCCTCCCCGATGTAGCGGTCAAAAATTGCCTTCGCATCTCCCGGCTCAGTCTCGCGGACAACCGCCGCTGCGTACATTGTTTGCAATGCGTCAGCATACGCAAGGCTGTAAAGCAATATATTAATGAATTTCATGTACGGAATCTTAAATGCCCCCTGTTCATTTTGAAATGCCCTGCCCGAAGAGATAGCCACAACCGGCACAGAAGGGAATCCTGCCGCAACAATCCCCGCCTTAATCTGGGCAAGATAATTCGTTGCGCGGCATTGTCCACCGGTTTGCGTAATGGCGACAACGACCTCGGCAGCGTTATACCTGCCTGACTGGAGGGCGTCAATTATATCGCCAAGGATAATGACGGAAGGAAAACAAACCTCATTATTCCCGTAACAGAGTCCCTTGTCCGCCGATTGCTTTCCTGATTTAGGCAAGTTCTCCATCCTGTATCCCGCATGTTCGGCAAGTGCGGGGATGAAGGGCGAAAGATGGTCGGCGAACCATGGGATGAGTATAACCTTATGTCTGTCGGCTTCTGTGTATTGTGCATGTTGCTCCGCACGGACATTGGCTGCCTCCTTCTTATCCGTCGATTTAGCCCGCAAGGATTCAACCAGCGATCGAAGACGCAAGCGTACTGATCCCGCGGCGGCAATCTCGTCTATCCTGATAACCGTGTGGTTCTTCCCGGCCTTGCGGAGAATTTCGCCGACTTCGTCGATAAAGAACGAGTCCGGCCCGCATCCAAAGGAATTAAGCTGTACAAGCTGCACATTGTTCGGCAGTTCGGCCGCTTCCATTGCCGCCCTGACAACGCGGTTCGGATATGCCCACTGTGAGACCAGTCTCAATTCGTTGAAGCCGTCGCCGCCCGTCCGACGAAAAATATCGTCGGTAAAGACATTAACTCCCATGTCCGAGAGTGTTTGCCCGACC
This sequence comes from Tannerellaceae bacterium, assembly GCA_031257015.1. Taxonomy (GTDB): domain Bacteria; phylum Bacteroidota; class Bacteroidia; order Bacteroidales; family Tannerellaceae; genus DFXE01. The sequence continues at coordinate 3,354 of JAIRPK010000048.1, read as the reverse complement.
TTTTGATGAATAAGCGGATCTGCATGATATGGGCGTCCGGCAACAATGAATGCAGGCAGATTGGCCTTGACCGTCTGTCGGAATCGCTCAAGTTGCTGCTCGCATATTTGGCGCAGATATTCCTCGCGGGCATCCATAGCCGAACGAAAGGCATGGCGAAATACTCCGCTGTCGATACCAAACTGCCTTAGATATTCCCGGCATCCGGCACGCAAGGCCTCATCCGACGAGAAATTAATAACCGGCTTGTCCAGCGCAACGCCCAGGCGCCCTTCCGTATCGACAGAGCTGCGGATCACGTCGGGGTAGCCGCTGACGACGGGGCAATTGTAAGAGTTAACGCTGGTCGCGAACTCCTTCGCCTCCTTTATTATTATGGGATAGAATATCCTGTCAACGCCCATTTCCGTCAATGCAACGATATGCCCCTGCACCAGCTTTGCCGGGAAACAAATATTGTCGGACATGACGAAGGCCGCTCCCTTTCTATAAACATCGATCGTCGATTCAGGCGAGAGCATCACCCGAAAGCCACATTTGACAAACAATGCGTGCCAGAACGGATAGTTCTCGAACATGTTGAGCACCCGCGGGATGCCTATGCAAGGCAGGTTATTGTCCGCGTCGTCCGCCTTTCGGTTGAACAGCGCCCCGTTCTTCATCTCGAACGCATTAAAACCCTTCGTCGGCGCCGCATCCTTGCCGAAGAAAACTTTCTCGCATTTGTTTCCGGCGTAGCAGGCGTTCCCGTTCGGGAACACAAACTTCAGGACGGCACATTTGTTCGCGCATCCCTTGCAGGAAAGTTCCTTCGGCAGTATGGCGTTGCAGTCGGGCAATGCCTCGGCGTTGAAGAAAGGCCTCATGTTTATCACATCCGCCGCCATGCTGTTCGCGTTCCATTGTTTACGAGCATAAAGCGCCGCCCCGAAAGCCCCCATAAGCTCCGGCTTGTCCGCGGAGGCGACCGTCTTTCCCGACAGGAGTTCCAATGCCCTATATACAGCGTCATTGCGGAATGTTCCACCCTGAACGATAATATTGTCCCCCATCCTTCTTATGTTCGACATTTTGAGAACCTTGAAGAGACAGTTCTTCACGACCGAATAAGCCAGTCCGGCAGCAATGTTTTCGATCCCGGCATTGTCCCTCAATGACTGCTTGACCTTGGAGTTCATAAAGATGGTGCATCGCGATCCAAGGTCAGCCGGAGCCTTTGCCATGCAAGCCTTTTGTGCGAAATCCTCCGTCGCGATGTTCATCGTTGATGCAAAATTCTGCAAAAACGAGCCGCATCCCGACGAGCAAGCCTCATTGATTTCGATATTGGATATAAGTCCATTCTCAATGAATATCGCCTTAATGTCCTGCCCTCCGATGTCGAGCACAAATGAAGCATCCGGATCGACAAATTGTGCGCCGGAAAGATGCGCCATCGTCTCGACTATTCCGTAATCCAAACCGAGTGCGGAGCGGATAAGTTCCTCGCCATATCCTGTTGCAGTTGAAGCGAGGAAGCGCACCCTGATTCCCCGTTCATCCATTTGTTTACAAAAGCGGTTAAGCCCTTCGACGGTTTTTCGTAAAGGATTCCCATCATTCCTGTCGTAAAATGTATAAACAAGTCGAGCATCTTCGTCCATAACCAGGATTTTTGTCGTCGTTGAGCCGGAGTCTATGCCAAGGAAGCAATTCAGTTCCGTTTCAGAATCAGAGTATGGATGTTCGTTCAGGATTTTCCTGTTTCGTAGCCCCTGCCATCGCACGTAATCCTCCTTTCCGTCAAATAGAGGCGGCAAGGTGTCCTTCGCGCTGTTCGCCTCCACTGCCAGCAAAGCAATGATCGCCGGAATGTCAAACGGCGCCATCTCCCTGTCCTGCAATGCAGCGCCCAAGGCCGAGAAATACTCGCTGAACTCCGGCAAGATCAGCTCCATTTTCAACAAATCAGCAAAAGCCTTTCTCAAGGCAGGCAGAAAAGTCATCGGCCCGCCGATGCACAAAGCCCCGCCATCGAACTCCATCCCCCTCGCCAGCGAGGAGACAGTCTGCAGCGCCACCGCATGGAATATAGACATTGCAACATCCGCCACGTTCGCATGTTTGGAGATCAAATTCTGCACGTCCGTCTTCGCGAACACTCCGCATCTCGACGCCACGGGATAAACCTTCTCCGCGCTCAGCGCCATGCGCCCCAGTTCCTCCGGCTCGACGTTCATGAGGTCTGCCATTTGGTCTATGAACGCCCCGGTGCCCCCCGCGCAACTTCCGTTCATCCTTATATCCGGCTGTCGGCCTTTCTTGATGAAGACCATTTTGGCATCCTCCCCGCCCAGATCAATTAATGTCTGCGCATCGGGATAAAACCTGTCCGCCGTTTGCACCGCGGCGACGACTTCCTGCACAAACGGGACATTCAGGCGTTCGGCAAGCCCCATCGCCGCCGATCCCGTAACGGCGCAAACAAACTCCGCACCGGGAAACACATTCGCGACATCGGCCAGCATCCCGGCGAGCGCCCCGTTGATATTCGTTTTATGTCTGCGATAGATTTTGTAGGCCACCTCAGTCGATGCAGGCTCCAGGATAACAATCTTTAGCGTGGTCGAGCCGGCGTCTATACCCATCCGGTAACATTTTTTTTTGACTTTCATGACAGTCTCCTCCTCATTAAAACAAATGTTTAATATAAAAGCAAAAAAATTAAAGTTCGTATTTAACGTTCCCAAGAACAATATTAAAAAACCTGTCTAATTGTTTGACAGGTGTGTCAAAGGTATGTTAAATAAGATTACAGCTTTCCACGTGTCTTCGACATTTAAGAATAATTAATAATCATTCAGCACATTGTTGCAGACAGCGAAGTTAAAATTGTTAACAGTCAGTTAATTGTCCGCGAACCTGCCGCTGAATTTTCAAATCGAGAACACAAAGGCGTTCAGCGCACGGCTCATTTTCCAACCGCTATTCTCCATGTTTTATGACAAAACCTTCATCCGACTTCCGGGGAAGGTTTTGATCGAGATCATGAACCATTTCCAACTTCGGAAAATGGTTTTGTCGGAGATCATGAACCGTTTCCAACTTCGGAAAATGGTTTTGTCGGAGATCATGAACCATTTCCAACTTCGGAAAACGGTTTTGTCGGAGATCATGAACCATTTCCAACTTCGGAAAACGGTTTTGTCGGAGATCATGAACCATTTCCAACTTCTGAAAATGGTTTTGTCGGAGATCATGAACCGTTTCCAACTCCGGAAAATGGTTTTGTCGGAGATCATGAACCGTTTCCAACTCCGGAAAATGGTTTTGTCGGAGATCATGAACCGTTTCCAACTCCGGAAAATGGTTTTG
>JAIRPK010000033.1 GCA_031257015.1 Tannerellaceae bacterium | reverse complement strand
AAGTATTCGCTCACAGCCCACGAAGCCTCGCAAGTATATCGAAAGCGGGCGTCGTCAGGCCATTCGTCCGTCGCATCGCAATAATCCAGGGCATAGTCGATAAAGCGGACTAGCTCCGGGAGGATTTCCGTCTGCGAGCGTGTATAGCCGATGTCGGTATGCGTATGCTGCACGAAGTTGACCTTCCATTTGCGCACGGGAAGGACGGTGAACTTCTGCTTTTCCGTCTTACCGTTAACGGATAATTCCAGCGTATGCGTCCGCTTTGCCGGCGAAGCCTCGACCTGCATCTCAACTGCATTGGCGCCTTCTTTAAGCATTATCTGCCGCTTCGTATTCCCAATTGAAAGGGTTGCCTCGGCCGGAATCCCGGCATGTTGGATTTCGACATATACAGGCTGCAAGTTGCTGCCGTGCAAAACAGCCGGGCGCGGAGTAACCTTTATTTCCGTTTTCTTTTCGTTTGCCGGAGCAGCGAAACAAGTCATGCACAATGCGTGCAGAAAGATGATTAAATATACTTTTTTGTTCATATGAATAATAGTATTATAATAAATTTATGCGGCAAAGCTACGCGAAAATCCCGGATTTCAGCGTAACTGGCATGGGGAGAGCAACGGCGAGGCGCTTCGGCCCGCCTCAGCGGTTTCCGTCTTCATTTGTTTCAGCATCCGTGTTTTGTCATTTTCAAATGGCGCTTCATCATTAATGTTAGTGAGATACCGTCACTAACGTTAGTGGGATGTCGTCACTAACGTTAGTGGGATGTCATCACTAACGTTAGTGGGATGTCATCACTAGCGTTAGTGGGACGTCGTCACCTGTGTTAGTGGGATGCCGTCACTAATGCTGGCTGAAGTTGTTTGGCCGACATGCCTTTGGTTGCCTGCGGGGATTATGTTGGGCTGGTCGAATTAGCGGCAGGGTGTGAAGCGCCGGCTGTTCTTTTTGCCAGGCGGAGGGCTGTGCGTATGGGCAGTGAATGGTCAGGAGATGGCCTGGCTGATGTCGGCGAGGAGGTCGGCGGTGTTTTCAAGGCCTACGGACAGGCGGATGGTTTCCTGCCTGACGTCCATGCTGCGGCGCATCTCTTCGGTGAAGGAGCCGTAGATGGTGCTTGCCGGATGGATGATGAGGGAGCGGTTGTCGAAGAGGTTGGTGGCTCGACGTATAAGTTTTAGCCTGTTGATGAGGTTAAAACATTCTGTGCGGGAACTCATGTCGAAGGTTAGCATTGCACCGGGGAGCGGGCCGAACTGTGCGCGGCTGATGTCGTAGCAGGGGTTGCCTTCCAGGCCTGGATAGTTGACGGAGGTTATGCGCGGGAGGCTTTGCAGCTGCCGGGCAAGGTCGAGGGCTGTTGCCGCCTGACGCTGGAAGCGGAGGTTGAGTGTTTCCAGACCGAGGATTTGTGCGGAGGCTGTTTGCGGGGTCATGTAGGCGCCAAGGTTGCGGTGCACTTCGCGGCGCAGGCGTGTGTTGAAGGCGTCACGGGGGGTGTCTCCCCAGTTTTTGAGGATGGGGTTGGAGCGCCAGTCGAACGTGGCATAGTCGATGATCAGGCCGCCCAGGCCGGTTGCGCCGCCTGAGATGTATTTGGTTGAGGAGACCAGCTCGATGTCAATGCCGAAGTCGGATGCTCGGAAGATGGGGAAGGGGACGATGGTCGTATCTGCGATAAGGGGGATGTTAGCCTCGCGGCATACGGCGGAGAGGGCGCGGAGGTCGGCGACTTCCATCTGCGGGTTGGAGATGGTTTCGAGGAAGAGGGCGCATGTGCGGGAGTCGATGGCTGCACGAGCCTGGTCGGGGTCGGAGAGGTTGCAGAAGCGTGTTTCTATGCCCAGGTTGGCGAGCGTTGTTTTAAGCAGTACGTATGTGTTGCCGAAGAGATGCGGCGAGGCTACGATGTTGGCTCCGGCTCCGGCGCAGGTGATGAGCGCTGAGCTGATGGCGGCCATGCCGGAGTTGAGGGCGGTGACATGCGTTGCTCCGGCGGCCTGCCTGATGCGCTGCTCGAAGTATTCTACCGTAGGGTTGGTGATGCGTGAATACGCATGGTCGGATGTACGTCCGCAGAAGGCTTCTTCCATGGCTTCGGCGGTGTCGAACTCGTAGGCTACGGTTTGATAAACAGGCATGGCGAGGGCATGGTGGGCGTCGCCTTTGGGGTATGGGCTGTGAAGCATTTGTGCTTCAAAACTTATATCTTTCATATCAATATGTATAAGATTATTTTTTTATGTGAGCAAATGTAGGGCTTAAAAGCGGATTTGGTATCTTCGCGGCAAATAATATTATTAATTCGTGTGCTTGCGACCACGTTAAAAACAAGAAGTATGCAAAAACAAGTTAGTATTCCTTTTATGCTTATGGCCATACTGTTTAATGTATGTCTTGTAGCGTCAAACCTTTTGGAGACGAAGGTTATTCAGATTGCAGGAGTGACGGCGACGGCCGGTCTGATGGTGTTTCCGATTTCCTATATTATTAATGACTGTATTGCTGAAGTTTGGGGGTACAGGAAGATTAGGCTGGTTATATGGAGCGGCTTCGCGTCGAATTTCCTGGTGATTGGCTTTGCGCAGTTGTCTATTCTTTTGCCTGCCGCTCCGTTTTGGGAGGGAGAGGCTGCGTTCAGGTTTGTTTTCGGGCTGGCTCCGCGTATTGCGGCGGCGAGCTTGCTGGCGTTCCTGGTCGGGTCGTTTATTAATGCGTATGTCATGAGCCGGATGAAGATAGCTTCGGAAGGTCGGCATTTTTCGTTGCGGGCGATGCTGTCCACGGTTGCGGGCGAGGGGGTTGATTCACTTATATTCTTCCCGATTGCCTTCGGCGGACTGATCCCTGCACGGGAGCTGGTCGCTATGGTTATTGCGCAGATTGGGTTGAAGACGCTGTACGAGGTTATTGCTCTTCCGGCAACGATTCGCATCGTCAGATGGATGAAGCGAATCGAGAAGGTGGATGCTTATGATTATGATGCGTCCTATAATCCTTTGAAGGTGAAGGATGTCTGATTGTGAACAGGCGAGCGGGGGACAGGTAATGCTCGGTCTATACAATAATGCTGGTTTGCATAAGGCTGCCCAAACCGTAAGCTTAAGATGCCGGAGAGGTTCCGGCATTGGCGCCATAGTCAGAAATCCCTTCCCGACGCCTGTCTCTTGCGCATCACAAAATAATCTATACCTTTGTGCCTGCTTAGATAATATAGTATTAATTTATTAAAGTATAAAAGATGTATTTAGATTCAGAAAAGAAAAAGGAACTTTTTGAGAAGTATGGAAAAGGGAATACCGACACTGGTTCTCCCGAAAGTCAAATAGCGCTTTTCACATTTCGCATAAGCCACTTGACGGAACACTTGAAAGTTAATCACAAAGATTTTGCAACGGAAAGGGCGCTCAAAATGCTCGTCGGTAAACGTCGCAGATTATTAGATTATCTTACACGTATTGACATCGAGCGCTATCGAGCCATCATCAAAGAGTTGGGCATCCGCAAGTAATACGCAGCACAGAACGATGCAACATAATCAAAACAGGGGGGAGCTTACCAGGCTTCCCTCCTTTTTTGTCCCCAAATGAAGAGATGCTGCTTATTTCAAAATATAACAATGGAAAAAGAAGAACTAATCATCGTCCTCTCCGAACATAAAGTTTTCGGATGGAAGCTTACAGCCTATCTTGCAGGTCCAGACCATGGCGGATGGAGAGAAATACTCGGAGCGCCGGACAATAAACCGGACGCAAAAAAAGACACTCACAAAGATATTCACCAAATAATCGCACTTGTCCGCGACATGTCTGACGAGGCACTGATGAAAGACTACTCAAAACAAAAATCCGTCCGTGAATTTAGAGATACAGTCTCCCAGGAAACAAAAGACAAATACATCCGCCCACGTATCGAAAACCTCAACAGAAAAATCATACAAATAGCAGACATCGCAAACATCCCCGTCTATCTCCGAACAGACCTTAAAAGCAAAAACATATACGAAACAAATCGCCTCCGCATTTCCAGCCCTCCTGCCAAATGTATCTTCAACTTCGTCAAGGACGAAAAAGGATTCCGCTACTTCATCTCCATCATCGGAGACGGACAACATATCTCACTCCTGACAACGACAGGAATAATCATATCCGAAAAACCATGCTCCGTCATCATCGACAAAACCATCTACAACGTTGATGACATTGAAGCTAAAAAACTCGTACCATTCTTCACCAAATCCGCAATCCCCGTATCAGCCCAACTCGAAGAAACATACCTGAAAACATTCGTCTTTAAAACCATGCAGGACTATGAAGTCAATATCAAAGGTATTCCGCTGAAAGAAATCACTCCAGAGAAAAAAGCCATCCTCTCACTTGAAAGAGACTTCAACAAAAAAATTACCCTCATCATCTCCTTCCGCTATCAAGACAATAAAATAATCTATCCAGGCAGTGCCGACAACAAAAACATCGGCCTCGAACGCATAGCCGGCAAAAACCAAATATGGTGGTACAGACGCAACCGCAACTGGGAAAACAGCATGATCGACATCCTGCTCAACAACGGCCTTGTCAGGCAAGGCTCAAACCATTTCTACACCACAGCCGGCAAGGAATATGACCTCATCGAATGGATAAATGCAAACAGGGAATGTCTTGCCGACTTCGACTTGGAAATGAATCTCGAAAAAAACTACTATGCCGGTACTATCTCCATAACGCCGGACATCGAAATGAAAATCGACTGGTTTGAAGTCCATATCGCCGTCTCAATAGGCCAATACACATACTCCATACTTACATTCAGGCAGCACATCCTCAAAGGCAACAAAGAATACAACCTGCCGGACGGCTCTACTTTCATACTCCCAGACGAATGGTTTGAAAAATACCAGGACATAATGCTATTCGGCGAAACAGATAAAAAAGATGACCCCATCATTCGCATAAAAAAAATACACGCACCAATCCTCTCACATGCCTTTGAGAACATCACAGAAGAAAAACGCCAACATATAGATGACATCCTCAAAATCCCCGTTGAACGCCCAGCCATACCAGATACTTCCACCGCACTGCTACGTCCATACCAGAAAGAAGGATTCTACTGGATGCACCACCTTTACAAACACAACTTCGGCGGATGTCTGGCTGACGACATGGGACTGGGAAAAACCCTGCAAACCATCACACTCATGCAACATATCTACGCCGACAATTCGCGCCCGCTGCCTCCAACCCTCGTCCTCGCACCAACCTCACTGCTTCACAACTGGAAAAACGAAATAGCCCGCTTTGCACCGGAGCTTAACACTCTGCTCTACGCAGGAACAGACAGGAACCGCACAATATCCTCCCTGCATCCACATCACGTAATCATCACCTCCTACGGAACCATGAGGAACGACATTGACGCCCTCGCCCAACAAATATTCCAGCTAATCGTCCTCGATGAAAGCCAATACATCAAAAATCCAGACTCCCTCACATACAAAGCCGTCATGAAACTAAACGGACGGCACAAACTCACACTCACCGGAACCCCGCTCGAAAACTCCCTCGACGACCTCTGGGCACAATTCAACTTCATCAACAAAGGTCTCCTCGGTCGCCTCGAAACATTCCGCACACGATACGTCCAACCAATGAAAAGTGGAAACACCGCACCCGCCGAAGCACTCAAACGCATCATCGCACCCTTTCTCCTTCGCCGCACCAAAGAGGAAGTAACCCCAGACCTTCCTCCGCTCACCGAAGAAATCATCTACTGCGACATGTCCGACACTCAAACAGAACTCTACAACGCAGAAAAAAACCGCATCCGCAACATGCTTCTCGACCAGGCACGTGAAACTCCCGACGCACCGTTCAACAAAATACTCGCCCTTGAAGCCCTGCACCGCCTACGCCAGCTCGCAAACCATCCGGCAATGCTCATCCCAGACTACGCCGACGAATCAGGCAAAATGGAAGAAATCCTGCTCGCCTTCGACTCCCTTCGACAAAGCGGACACAAAGCCCTGCTCTTCTCATCATACGTCAAACACCTCAAACTCCTCGCCGCACGATTCGACCAGCGCGGATGGAAATACGCAATCCTCACCGGCGAAACCAGACATCGCGAACAAGTTATCGACCAATTCAAGGCCGACGACAACATCCACGCCTTTTTTATCTCACTCAAAGCAGGCTCAACCGGTCTCAATCTCACCGCCGCCGACTACGTCTTCATCCTGGACCCATGGTGGAATCCCGCCGCCGAAATGCAAGCACTCAGCCGTGCCCACCGCATCGGCCAAAACAAAAAAGTCATCGCCCTGCGCTTCATCTCCACCAATACCGTCGAAGAAAAGATGATGCAGCTCCAGCACAACAAAACCGCACTGTACAATACTTTTATCAACGTCGGCAACGCCATTGACCATTTCACATGGGAAGACTTTGAGCAGATAATCGAATAAGCCGGCTTTTAGTTTTCTGTTTGGAGAATGTCGCGACACTCTCCGAGCATCACCGTCGATTCTCCGAGAATCGCGCTTGATTCTTTGAGAGTCACCGTTGATTCTCCGAGTGTCTCGCGTGATTCTTTGAGAATCACCGTTGATTCTCTGAGAGTCTCGCGTGATTCTCAGAGAGTATCTGGTCGATTCTCTGAGAGTCACGTTTGATTCTCAGAGTATCACGCTTGACACTCGGAGAGTCACCGTTGATTCTCAGAGAGTATCTGGTCGATTCTCCGAGTATCACGCTTGATTCTCCGAGAATCACGCTTGATTCTCCGAGTATCACGTTTGACTCTCTGAGAGTCTCGCGTGATTCTCCGAGCGTCTCACGAAACCTTCCGAGAATCTCACGAAACACTCCGAGCGTCTCACGAAGCGCTCCGAGTGTCTCACGAAACACTCCGAGAATCTCACGAAACACTCCGAGCGTCTCACGAAGTGCTTCGAGTGTCTCACGAAACACTCCGAGTGTCTCACGAAGCGCTCCGAGCGTCTCACGAGACTCTCCGAGTATCACGGTTGACGCATGGTTCTTTTCAAGGCTTAATGTGAGAGGCTGGAAAATGAAAGCGGATGACGAAAGAAACTCACGAAAAACCAGCCGGGAAGTGGATTTGAGAATTGAATATTTATTTGTTCCTTTGCTTCCATATTGTAAAATAATATATGAATAATTCTTACTAATTGCAAATAAAAGAACAATATGAAAACAAAAAAGTTTTTATTGAATGAAGAAGATATTCCTGCATCATGGTATAACATTGTTGCCGACATGAAAAACAAACCCAGGCCAATGCTCAATCCTGCAACCAAAACCCCACTCAAGGCTGAAGACCTTTATCCACTATTCGCCAAAGCCATTGCACATCAGGAAGTGAACGAAACAGATGCCTGGATCGAAATTCCGGAAGAAGTTCGCGACCTCTATAAAGTTTGGAGACCAACGCCGCTCGTGCGTGCCTACGGTCTGGAAAAAGCCCTCGACACCCCTGCACGCATATATTTCAAAAACGAAAGTGTCAGCCCCGTCGGTTCTCACAAACTAAACTCTGCCATCCCACAAGCTTACTACTGTAAAAAAGAAGGCATTACCAATATTACAACCGAAACCGGAGCAGGACAATGGGGAGCCGCCCTCTCTTACGCCGCTAAAGCCTTCGGACTGGAACTCGCCGTATATATGGTCAAAGTCAGTTATCACCAAAAGCCCTATCGACGCTCCATGATGCAAACCTTCGGCGCTCAGGTCATCGCCTCCCCAAGCATGAGCACCAAAGCCGGTCGCGCAATTCTCACCGAGCATCCCAATTATCAGGGCAGCCTCGGTACGGCCATCTCCGAAGCCGTCGAACTCGCCATGCAAACCCCTAATTGCAGATACACCCTCGGCAGTGTCCTCAACCATGTCATGCTTCATCAAACAGTCATTGGCCTGGAAGCTGAAAAACAAATGGAAATGGCCGGCGACTATCCCGACGTTATCATCAGTTGCTTTGGCGGAGGTTCCAACTTCTCCGGAATATCCTTCCCCTTCCTGCGCCACAAAATCAAGGACGGAAAAGACATTCGCGTCCTCGCCGCTGAACCCGCCTCATGCCCCAAACTTACGCGCGGCGCCTTCCAGTACGACTTCGGCGACGAAGCCGGATATACTCCACTCGTTCCCATGTTCACACTCGGACATGCTTTTGCCCCAGCCCACATCCATGCCGGAGGCCTCCGTTACCATGGCGCCGGCGCAATTGTCAGCCAACTCAGGCAAGACGGATTCCTTGAAGCCGTCGATATTCCGCAGATGGAAACTTTCGATGCCGCCACTCTCTTTGCACAGAGCGAAGGCATTATTCCTGCCCCGGAATCAGCCCATGCCATAGCCGCCGTTATCAACGAATCCAAAAAAGCTAAAGAAGAAGGTCGCAGTCGCGTCATACTCTTTAATCTCTCTGGCCACGGACTGATTGACATGGCCGCTTACGACCAATATTTCTCCGGCGACCTTAGCAATTATGAATTGACGGATGCCGAGCTGGCAAAAACAATTGACGGACTTGAAAAAATAATCTGAATCAAGACTTTCCGATAAAACGAAAAAAAATCGGCGCAATCGAAGATTCACATCTTTGCATTGCGCCACTACTATCTATTGTATATGATTATTAATTACGAGAATATGATCCATCTTATTCTGATGCAAATATAAACAGAACATCCGAATCTACAAAATTTTACGACAAAATGTTAGCTGCGCCCCCTGTTTTTATTAAATACACGACCTTTTTGCTGACATTATGATAGTTTTACCCTCCCGCTAATTTTTTACAGGCAATTGCTTTTCTTTTGTTTTTGTAGAGAAAAGCAAACATACGTTTGAAAATCCAAGCTCTGAGCATTTTGAGCTTAGCAAAAACAGAACATTTTAATCAAAACGAATAACGGAGGCCTTTAGCAGGCCGTATATGCCTCTTTTCACCAACGCTCGCTCCCTATTATTAGGGAAGAGAGCATGAAAAATCCCGCAAAAGCAGGATTGCGGCCTGCCTCAGGAAGTAGGAATTTTGCAGCGTCAAATAAAAAAATCAAAAAAGGTTATGATTAAACAAAATTTCATGTTTGCTTCCGCCGTCTTCCTCCTTGCCACCTCGCTCCGAGCGCAACAGAGCACAGCCATCGTTGATACTGCAAAAGTCTGGGCGCTGAACGAGGTAGTCGTTACCGGAACATTCACTCCACGAACGTTGAAAAACACACCGGTGCTGACCAAAGTCATATCAGAAAAAGACATAGCCGCGTCGGGAGCTACCGGTTTGGTGGAAGCCTTGGAAAACTTCATTCCCGGAGTAAGCTTCACGCCGAATCAAGCCATGGGTGACAACGTTCAAATTCAAGGACTGGATAATAAATACATATTAATATTAATAGATGGCGAACGCCTCGTTGGCGAAAGAACCGAAAAGGTAAACCTCTCCCGTCTCAATACTGCCGACGTTAAGCAAGTGGAAATCATCAACGGAGCATCCTCTGCGCTATATGGCTCCAGCGCAATTGGCTCGGTCGTCAATATCATTACCCGTGACGTGAACAAGCCATTACAGGGAGACGTCCGTGTCCGGCAATCCAATTACCTGAATGTTATCGACGCCTCCGCGGGCTTTATGATAAAAAACCTCTCCTCCAAAACAGCCTTTTCCAGAAAAGACATGAACTCTTATGAAGTTAAAGGCTCATCCTACGTTGCCAACCCATACGAGGATTACAGCATCTCGCAGACCTTTAAATATAAAGGCGAACGCCTCTCGGCCGAAGCGAAAGGCAATTATTATAATCAGGAAAACTGGTTGCTCGAAAAGAGCCAGACGAGAGTGGACGAAAACTATACGCTCGGAGCAAAACTCCAATATGCCCTTTCTGACGCAAACACCCTGACCTTAAGCGGAAACAGCGATAATTACGATGGCAGCCAGGTTTATAAACTCCGCAACGATTCTACTGTCCGCGCAAATGCCTCGCAGTACTCATCCTTCCGATTAACCGACGCATGGAACGCAACCGGCAACTTTCAGCTTGTCGGCGGAACAGAATTAAACCTTGAAAATGTTTTCAGCTACAACCAATTTGATTCGCAAGACAAAAAATATGCCTCAAACTGGAATCTGTTTGCGCAAGGAGACCTGAAAGCCGAAAACGGACTGGAAGCCCTTCTAGGCGCTCGCTACATTAATCACTCGCAATTCGGAGGATACGTCTCGCCAAACCTCTCGCTTATGTATCGCATGGAACGCTTCCGCTTCAGAGGAAATATCAGCAACGGATTCAAGACGCCAACGCTGAAGGAACTATATATGGAATTTCCTCACTACATAGGCGAAAACCTCCCCTTCTGGGTCGTCGGCAACGACAAACTTGCGCCTGAAGAATCATGGTATAAGGCAATCTCGGCAGAGTACGTCGACAGCGATTTAAACGCATCCATCACTATATACGACAATTCCATAAGGAACAAAATAAATACCCTTACCGTTTTCAACGAGGCCGAAAACCGCACCGAGATGAAATATGAAAATGTAGAAGAAGCACGCATTTCAGGACTCGACGCCGCCTTGCAATACAGCTTCCTGAAATACTTCCAAATACGCGGAGGATACGCATTCGCCAATGCCGTCGACAAATCCACCAACCGCCAGCTGTCAGGCAACAGCAAGCATACGGCGACCGGCAATGTGCAATTCAGGCAACAGCATCTTCCTTTCCTCCCCGCGACGAAGCAATGGTCTTACAACCTGCTCCTCTCCTTCAGATTCATGTCGCCACGAACAGTCTATACAGAAAATAACGGAGAAGTGACGGAAATGTCCACCGGAAGTTATTATATCAGCAGCTTCGTCTATACCCAACGCTTTCCAATATACAAAGACCTGCAAGGAGATGCCCAACTAGGAATAAACAATCTGCTGGACAATGTAAACAAGGATTTTGCCGCATATAATCCGGGAAGAACATGGTTCGTAAGCCTGGGCATGAAATTCTAACGCAATAACAACAAAAGGAAAATGAATAAAAACATCCTTTTCCACAACTCGCATCCACCCTTAAACCATGCCTCGAAATACAGCCGGCTATCCACAATCGGCACATCGAACGGCGACGGCAAGAGCTACCGCCTCGCCGGAACAGCGCCGCTTCTTAATACCCACGGCACGGTTACAGACATGACTATATTCAAATAATAATAAACTTCTAACCCTTAAAAAGATGAATACACAAATTAAAATCGCCTTCTACTGGCTTCTTATCGCAGTATGTTTCCTGACACATACAATATTCCACATGTTCGGCCTATTCTACGGCGCGGACATTCGTTTGCCCGATGCACCGGGAGCAGTTCCGACGGGAGTGCAAGTCTTCAACACCATCATCTTCACGCTGACATTCCTCCTCGCCCTTCTCGCCCTCAATATCTCCGGAAAAACATTCCGACTCATTTCACTGGTATGGAGCCTGCTCTTTTTAATCCTCAATATTGTACATCTCGCAGAGGCAACATTCGTAGAGGAGTTCGATGTCTCGCAAATATGCCTGCTGACATTCATCCTCGCCGTCAACTCAATGCTCATAACAACCCTGTGGAAAAGCATAAAAGAAAAAAACAGCCAGACGAAGGTAAAACTGAACGAAAAAGCCATTCCATAATACAGCATGGACGAAATCCTGTTCAAAACATCAGAGGAATATAAGGAATACATGCGGCGAACAAAGCGACTTATCCCCCATATATATTAATCCTATCCCGGAAAGCCGGCCCCGGAAAGCCGCCGGCAAACATTATCCCTTAATTAATAACAATAATAAATATGAAGCTTAAAAACAAAATCCAAACCGCACTCACAGCCATGCTAGCCATCGCCTTCATCGCCTCATGCGACGACAAGGACGACCTCCTCAAGAAAGAAGAAGCCAAAGAAGGCCTCGCCATACTCGACTGCAGCAACTATGCACAATGGAACTTCTTCTCCTTCGCAACAGGACAAATCGTCGGCACATGCGACGTCGCCGACCAAGCCGCAAACCAAACCTGGGGCAGCCGCAACGACTGGGACATCGCCTTCCACCGCCAAGACGTAAAAACCAACAGCGGAGCATCAGGCAATGGAGGAGGAGGCATACTCGAATACGACTTCAAAGACGCAACCTTCAACTTTGACGCCGTCCTCGAAGCGCCAAAAGACGGATACGTGGCCGACGCCGCCGACTCGGTCATCTACGACATGAGCCAAATGATGCAAGGGAAAATCGGTTATGCACAAACCGGACTGGCGCAGCCCACAAAGAAATGGGCAGTCCTGACCGACATGATGAACGGCAAATGGGAATACGCGCAAAAAATCTTCATCGTCCGCTCAGCAGGAAAGAAATACGCAAAAATCTATCTCAAAAACTTTAAAAACGATACCGGCACATCGGGACACGTAACCATGCAATACGCCTACCCCATACCCGCCGCAAACAAATAAACGCACGCCGCCACACCTGCCGCCAATGCCAACAGGAACCGTCCGCACATACCTGCCGCCACATATTTCAGAGCTAGCTCCGGAACCATGCGAGCTAGCTCTGGAACTGTGCGAGCTAGCTCTGGAACCATGCGAGCTAGCTCTGGAACCGTGCGAGCTAGCTCTGGAACCATGCGAGCTAGCTCCGGAACCATGCGAGCTAGCTCCGGAATCGTGCGAGCTAGCTCCGGAACCGTGCGAGCTAGCTCCGGAACCTTCGGCGCACGCGACGGAACCCTCGGCGCACGCGACGGAACCTTCGGCGCACGCGACGGAACCTTCGGCGCACGCGACGGAACCACTCCCCCCCATTCCC
>JAIRPK010000007.1 GCA_031257015.1 Tannerellaceae bacterium | reverse complement strand
AATTTTCATCATATCGCTCACCGCTCCAACTATTTTTTCACCGACAGGCAGGAATTTTCGTCGGTTGAGGTGAGGGGAATTGTGAAAAAGCGAGTGGAATCCTCTTTCAGACAGTCAATGCTCGGTATTCCACTAAAATGGCAATTGAAGCGCTTGGGGGGCGGTTTGAGATGGCAGCGCAAGAAAAAAGACACGTCGGGAGGGGCTTTCCTCGCCTTCGTGTCTTCCTGAGAATAGGAAAGAAAATACGTTATCGCTTGGCGATCGGAATATACAATTGCTCTTCGAGGATATTCCTATATGCAGGCCGGATGATGCGCTTGCTGTTGAAGTTAAGTTCTTCAATGCGATGTGCAGTCCATCCGACTATGCGGGCCATGGCGAACAATGGCGTGTATATCTCTTTTGGCAAGCCAATCATTTCATATACAAAGCCGGAATAGAAGTCGATGTTGGAGGATACTTTCTTTTTACTTCCCTTAAAGTTGGAAAAACATTCGATGGCACGCTCTTCCAGCAATTCAAGGAAGTCAAATTCTTTTGTCCGCTCTTTTTCATTGGCGAGGTCGCGTGCCAATTCCTTGAGGAGTACCGCCCTTGGGTCGGAGATTGTATAGACGGCATGGCCTATTCCGTAGATTAATCCGGTTTTGTCGTAAGCCTCTTTGTTTAACATCCGCATGTAGTAGGCGTCTATTTCAGGGATACTTTCCCAGTTGGAGATGCTGTCCTTCAGATGGTTAAACATATCGACGACCTGTATGTTTGCGCCTCCGTGGAGTGGGCCTTTGAGGGAGCCTATGCCGGCTGCAATGGCCGAGTATGTATCTGTTCCGGTAGAGCTTGTTACGCGGACGCTGAAGGTGGAATTGTTTCCGCCCCCATGTTCTGCCTGGAGGACGAGGAGGAGGTCAAGCGTTCGTGCTTCGAGCGGCGTGAAGTATCGCTTGAGCATAAAGAGGAAATTTTCAGCTATGGAATAACTGTCGTTTGGATGTCGGATATGAAGCGAGCGTCCTTGCGTGCTGTGCCTATATATATTGTAGGCGTAGGCGACAATCGTCGGGAACTTAGAGATGAGGTCGATCGATTGTCGCATGAGATTCTCAGGCGAGGTATCATCCGGGTTTGCATCAAAGTTATACATCTCCAGTACGCAACGGGCAAGGATGTTCATTATGTTCTGCCCTTCCAGGTCGATGATATTCATCTTCGTTTTCTGCTCAAGGGGAGTGTGTTCGGCTATTAATTCCTTGAATTGTGCCAGGCTGCCGCTGTCCGGAAGTTCTCCTGAAAGCATAAGGTAAGCTACTTCCTCAAATCCGAAGCGTTTCTCGGAGATCAGGGCATGGACAATGTCCTCGACATCATATCCGCGGTAGAAGAGCTTGCCGGGGATGGCTTTAAGCCCGCCTTCGGGGAGACGTTCGTAGCCGACGACGTTGCCAATCTGTGTCAGGCCGACGAGCACGCCGGAACCATCTTCGTTGCGCAAACCGCGCTTAACATTATATTGAGAAAAGAGTTCGTTGTCTATTCTGCAAGTTGTTTTAACCGATTCGGATAATTTGTAAATAAGATATTCCTTTTTCATAATACTGTGTTTAACTGTTTAACAATTTAATAATTATTTCTCCAAACTCCTTTGTGCCGAGGGCTTCTCCGTTCGTCATGAAGCGAGAGAGGTCAGCTGTGGCCTGTCCGTTTTCAAAAGCAGTTTCCAATGCTGATGTTATGAGTTCCGCGGCCTCGTTCCATCCCAAATATTCGAGCATCATCACGGCGGAGAGAATTAACGATGACGGATTGACGATGTTAGCACCGGCGATGTTCGGAGCCGTTCCATGCGTGGCTTCAAAGATGGCATGGCCGCTGATATAGTTTATGTTTGCGCCGGGAGCTATGCCGATTCCCCCGACCATGGCGGCGAGCTGGTCGGATATGTAATCGCCGTTGAGATTAAGCGTCGCAATGACGGAATAATCCTCCGGCTTGAGGAGCGTGTTCTGGAGGAAGGCATCGGCGATTACGTCCTTCACGATCAGCTTCCCGTCCTTTATCGCATCGGCATATTCCCGCTCGGCAAGGGCATAGCCCCAGGTCTTGAAGCCTCCTTCGGTATATTTCATGATATTGCCTTTGTGCACAAGGGTTACGCTGGGACGATTGTTTGCAAGTGCATATTCGATGGCTGCCCGGACAAGGCGTTCGCTTCCTTCGCGCGAGACCGGCTTTATTCCGAAAGAGGATGTTTCGGGGAAGCGTATTTTGCGGACATTCATCTCGCCGGTCAGGAACCGGAGAAGCTTCCGGGCTTCGGGCGTTCCGGCTTCCCATTCTATTCCGGCGTAGATGTCCTCAGTATTTTCGCGAAAGATTACCATATCCACTTTCTGAGGCTCTTTTACCGGCGATACCACTCCTTTAAACCAGCGCACGGGGCGCAGGCATACGTATAAGTCCAACTCCTGGCGCAGGGCTACGTTCAGGGAGCGGATTCCCCCGCCGACAGGCGTCGTTAGCGGGCCTTTTATCCCGATCATATATTCGCGAAAGGCTTCCATCGTTTCCTCCGGCAGCCATGTTCCAACGGTGTTGAAGGCTTTCTCGCCGGCGAGGACTTCTTTCCATTCGATGCTTCGCTTGCCGTTATAGGCTCTGGACAGGGCGGCGTTGACTATCCGCTGGCTGACGGGCGAGATTTCGGCGCCTACGCCGTCGCCTTCGATGTACGGGATTGTGACTATGTCCGGAACAGTCAGCAGGTTGTTTTCTTTTTTGACTTTCATCTTTAATATGTTATTTGGCGTTCTGATTTTTCAAATAATTCAATGCGCTCCCGGCGCGGTACCATTGTATTTGTACATTATTATATGTGTGATTCGCAAGGAAGGCATCCTTTGTCCCGTCCGAGTGTCGGAGAACGACGGTCAGGGGTTTGTCAGGGCTGAAGCTGTCCATTCCGTCTATTGAGATGCGGTCGTCTTCGCGAACTTTATCGTAATCGGCCTTGTCGGCAAATGTCAGAGCCAGCAGGCCCTGCTTTTTCAGATTTGTCTCGTGAATGCGGGCGAAACTTTTGGCGAGGATGACTTTCACGTTAAGGAAGCGCGGTTCCATTGCAGCATGTTCGCGGGAAGAGCCTTCGCCATAATTTTCTTCCGAAACGACGACGGAGGAAAGCCCCTGGGCTTTATATTCCTTTGCGGCAGCGGAGACGGCTTCGTATCGGCCGGTGATTTGGTTCAGCGTCGAGTTGGTCTGCCCGTTGAAGAAGTTGACGGCTCCCATCAGCATGTTGTCGGATATATTTGCCAGATGTCCGCGAAAACGCAGCCATGGGCCGGCCATCGAGATATGGTCTGTCGTGCATTTTCCCGTCACCTTGATGAGCAGCGGCATATCCGTCAAGTCCGAAGCAGCGGCAGCCGGAAATGGAGCAAGCAACTGCAGGCGCTCGGAATCGGGACTTATGCGGACGTCCGTATCGCCTCCGCCGGGAGGAACATAGCCGTCGCGGGCAGGGATAAAGCCTTCGGGAGGAAGGTCGTGGCCGACCGGGGCTTTTAGTTTGACTTCCTTCCCGTCGATTGTCTTCAACGTGTCCGTGATTGGATTAAAGCACAAGTCGCCGGCAAGGGTCAGAGCCATGGTCAGTTCGGGCGAGGCGACGAAAGCGAAAGTGTTCGGATTTCCGTCTGCACGCTTGGCGAAATTGCGGTTAAAGGACGTGACTATGGTGTTTTTCCGCGTATTGTTATCAGTATGCCGCCTCCATTGCCCAATGCAGGGGCCGCAGGCGTTGGCCATAATCACGGCGCCAATCCGCTCAAAGTCGGCAGTCAGTCCGGCTGCCTGAGCGGTTCGGCGGATTTGCTCCGAGCCGGGATTAATAATGAGGAGCGCGGGCACGGGGATGTTATCCTCATCGGCCTGCCGGGCAATTGAAGCGGCGCGACTTAAATCCTGATATGAAGAATTTGTGCACGAGCCGATAAGCCCGACTTCAACCTGCTGCGGATAGCGTTCAGCCCTCACCTTCTCGGCAAATTCTGATATTGGAGTGGCTGCGTCGGGGGTGAACGGGCCGTTTATGTATGGTTCAAGCTTGTTGAGATCGATTTCGATGACTTCGTCATAAAATTTTTCCGGAGAAGAAAGCGCCTCAGCGTCTGCGCGAAGATAAGCGGCTGACTTCCGGCACAGTTCGGCTATTTCCTCGCGGCCTGTGGCGCAGAGATATGTCGCCATATTATCGTCGAACGGGAAAAGCGAAGTCGTTGCGCCCACTTCCGCTCCCATATTGCAGATGGTCGCCTTGCCCGTTGCCGGAAGGCTGTCAGCCCCATCTCCGAAATATTCGATGATGGAATTAGTGCCCCCCTTGACCGTAAGGATTCCCGCCAGCTTGAGGATAACGTCCTTGGGCGACGTCCAGCCGCCGAGCCGCCCGCTGAGGCGAACCCCGATCAACTTCGGCATCTTCAGCTCCCACTCCATGCCGCTCATCACATCGACGGCATCAGCCCCGCCAACTCCAACAGCAATCATCCCCAAACCGCCTGCATTCGGCGTATGCGAATCGGTTCCGACCATCATTCCGCCCGGAAAGGCATAGTTTTCAAGAACAATCTGATGGATTATGCCCGCGCCGGGCTTCCAGAAACCAATCCCATACTTGCCGGCAACAGACTGGAGGAAGTTATATACTTCGCTGTTCGATTCGATTGCCGCGGCAATATCTTTGGCCGCCCCCCTGTCCGCAAGGATAAGATGGTCGCAATGGACGGTCGCCGGGACAGCCGATTGCTTCCTTCCGGCGTTCATGAACTGCAACAGAGCCATCTGCGCCGTCGCATCCTGCATGGCTACGCGATCGGGACGGAAATTAACATAACTCGTGCCTCTCTTAACCTTTTCGATAGAAAAATTATCGTCAAACAAGTGAGCGTAAAGGATTTTTTCTGCCAACGTTATCGGGCGACGCAATTTGGAGTGCGCCAGATCAACTTTATGTGCAAGGGAGCTGTAAAAGTCTTTTATTTTCTTTAAATCTTCTTCCATGATTATATGGTTTTTATCAATTAAAATAATAATATAACAACTGCTAACAAAGTAAACAAATTCGCCATGGAAAAGCAATATATTGAAATCTATCGGAATCAATTTTTTGTCTATTATCAAGCCGATTACTGTCGCCGGCCAAGCGTGTCACCGTTTCGTTCCGAATGAAAAATCGAGAAATAATCATGCAGAATTATGCCTTGCGCCCATCTTTCCGGAACATTTTCAGAACCCCGAAAGCTCCGGGAAGCTTTCCGAGAAACTTTCGGGCGACAGGAAAGCTTCCCGAAGCTAGTAAAAATACTTTCGGGCAGCCCGAAAGTTTCCCGGCGTTCGGAAAAATACTTTCGGGCGACACGAAAGTTTCTCGACGTTTGGAAAAATACTTTCGGGGTTCTGAAACGTTTCCCGACGTTTGGAAAAATACTTTCAGGGTTCCGGAAATCCTTCCCGACGTTGAGAAAAATACTTTCGGGGTTCTGGAAATTCTTCGCGACATCGGGAAAAATACTTTCGGGGTTCTGGAAATGTTAAAGAATGGAGAAGCAAGAGCTTTCAGTGACGCGAAGAGTTGAAGTTTATCCTGTTTAAGCTTTTCGGCTTTCCACTCGGCTCGTTCGATCTTCCTGCAAGCGTTCGGGATACATGATTTCTTCTTTCCCGATGAGGACAAGGCGAAATCGCCCATTTTCGATTTATAATTTTCAATTTAGGGCGAGTGTCGTCCACGTTTTTTTTCAGTTTGGTTTCCGGGAGAGCTTCTGTCGTTCCGATTGGCCTGGCCGCAGATGCCGGGATGGATATGGATGTTACGCATTGATTCTTTGCTTTGGTTTTGGCTTTGTTCAGGCTTCGGAGAATCTTTTCTTCGGAAAGGGGATAAAAAAAGAAGCCGGAGAAGCATTGCTCTCCGGCAAAATAGAACATTACACAAATACTAATATACAGGTTTACGGTTATTCATTATGTTCATAAAAATACTGTTTTGCTGCACTGTTATTTTGGGGGATATTGCAGCTTGCAATATATCGTTGCCGACGTTGGCTGTTTATTGGGGCGAATGTTAGCGTAATTGCTTTGCGCCCGGAGTTTTTCTGCTGCCTTTTTCGCAGGATGCGTAATGGTTGATATTTTTCTGCATTATTCACGGCTGTAAAGAGGTTGTTTATACTGCATATCTGCAATGTATTGCTTCACGTCCATGTTTTTTGTATGTTTCATCGTCCATAATATTTCTTTTTCATTCGCTCCATTTTATTGGCTTCCAATATCTGCTTTTTTTTCTTTGCGTCAGGTCGAAATATGCCTTTTTACATTCGGAGACATAATATCTTATGTCTTAGCTGCAATTTTGCATTGCGGCAACCTGATATATCAGGTCTTAATCGCATTTTTGCCTGTTGCCAGTCTTTCCAAGCTGAATTTCGGAACGCTTCTTAATTAAAGAGGCTGCGGTTGCAGAGCCGGTTCAGGTAATTGCCAAGCCGGCGATGCGGGGAAGCGAAAATGTATCTGTATTGTTTAATCGTTTCATTGTTAATTTCAGTCTTAACCGGATGATGTTGCGGCGAAATTTCGCCAGTTGTCCGGGGAAGTTTATGTCGTAATTTACATGTTTCATTATCTTTTCTAATACCGCTTTTATTCTTGTTGTTTAAAATCTTGTTGTTCCCTTATGCTATGCTGTTTTTTCTAACAGCGGTGCAAAGGTAGGGGCTAAAAGCGGGATAATTCTTTTCAATTTCAAGTTATTTGTTGGCATTTTTAATTTTGCGGCGAGCGAAATTAAATTTGTAGAGACATTTCGTTGTTTTAGTCAAAAGATGTCAGAATAATCTCTTTTCTTTCTTTTTTAACTGCGGCGCGGAGGGCTTATATTGATTTCATTTTGTCATCAAAGCCGGTTGGAAGTATTCGTTTTTGTCCTACCTTTGTGACATTATGGTACAATTATGAATATAACGGAACGCTTTCTTAAATATATAACTTTCGATACGCAGTCTGACGAGGCATCCGCCTCCTGTCCTTCCACTTCCGGCCAACGGGTGTTTGCAGCTGCCCTGGCTAAGGAACTTGAGGAGATTGGGCTAACCGATATTTCGCTTGATGAGAATGCTTACCTGATGGCTACGCTTCCGGCTACGGCTGAAGGAGATTCAGCTGTTACGGGCTTTATTGCTCATCTGGATACCAGTCCTGACATGTCCGGGCGGAATGTTAATGCCCGTATTGTAAAATATGAGGCAGGGGGCGACATAGTCCTTTCTGCTGAAAATGGGATTACGCTATCGCCTGATTTATTCCCCGAACTCGCTGCATACGAAGGGCAGGATATTATCGTAACAGATGGGACGACCCTGCTCGGAGCAGATGATAAAGCCGGTATAGCTGCCATAATTTCCGCCATGCAGTATCTTGTGCAGCATCCGGAAATCAAACACGGAAAGATACGAATTGCATTCACGCCCGACGAGGAAATCGGACGGGGGGCAGACCGCTTTGACGTCGAACGCTTCGGGTGCGACTGGGCTTATACGATTGATGGCGGGGCTATCGGCGAGCTGGAGTATGAGAACTTTAACGCTGCCGTGGCGAAGGTGTCTTTTAACGGCCGGAATATTCATCCGGGCATGGCCAAGGGAAAGATGATCAATGCCGCTCTGCTGGCATCCGAATTTGTATTGCAGCTGCCAAAGGAGATGCGCCCTGAAAACACGGAAAACTATGAGGGCTTTTTCCATGTTACCGACCTTCGGGCGGACGTGGAGCTGGCTGTGCTGACCATTCTCATTCGCGACCATGACAGGGCGCTGTTTGAGGCTAAGAAAGATTTACTGCTGTCCCTCGTTGCCGGCATAAACAGTATATATAATGAATGTGCCCAAATACAGATCATTGATCAGTATTATAATATGTATGAAGTCCTCGCCTCCCACCGGCATATCATCGATCTGGCCGCCGAAGCCATGCGTGCCGCCGGGGTTAAGCCGCTCATAAAGCCCATCAGGGGAGGTACCGACGGGGCGCGACTGTCGTTCATGGGCCTGCCATGTCCGAACATCTTCGCGGGCGGGCATAACTTCCACGGGCGCTATGAATTTCTCCCTGTACTGTCCATGGAAAAAAGCATGAACACCATTATTAAAATAGTAGAATTGTCACATATAATAAAGTAGAAATGAAACATACTCCATTCACAGACCTCCACATTGCAGCAGGCGCAAAAATGCACGAGTTCGCCGGCTACAATATGCCTATCGAATATCCATCCGGCATAATCGACGAGCATCTCACCGTCTGCCGCTCGGTCGGCATATTTGACGTCTCGCACATGGGAGAATTCTGGGTAAAAGGCCCAAAAGCCCTCGAATTTATTCAGCGCATCACATCGAATGACGCCTCGACACTCACTGACGGAAAGGCCCAGTACTCCTGCTTCCCAAACGACAAAGGCGGCATTGTTGACGACCTGCTCGTTTACCGTTTCGAGGCTGAAAAATACCTGCTCGTCGTCAATGCCTCCAATATTGAGAAGGATTGGAAATGGAGCGTCGAACATAACAGCGCCGGCGCAATACTGGAGAACATCTCCGACAATATTGCCCAGCTTGCCATACAGGGACCAAAAGCCACAGACGTACTGCAACGCCTGACCGACGTCAACCTGTCCGCCATTCCCTACTATTCATTCGCCACAGGAACATTCGCCGGCCATCCGGACGTTATCATATCCAACACAGGCTACACCGGAGCAGGCGGTTTCGAATTATATTTCACTCCAGACGCAGCCCTCGACATATGGCACAAAATATTCGCCGCCGGAGCGCCGGAAGGCATCAAACCCATAGGACTGGGAGCACGGGATACGCTCCGCCTCGAAATGGGATACTGCCTTTACGGCAACGACCTTGACGATACAACATCACCGATAGAGGCAGGCCTGGGATGGATTACCAAATTCGCGGAAGGAAAAGACTTCATCAACCGCGCCGAGCTGGAACGACAAAAGAAAGAAGGCGTCAACCGCAAGCTGGTCGCCTTCGAAATAACCGACAAAGGCATCCCCCGCCACGGATATGAACTGGCATCACCGGACGGCCAAATCATCGGCACAGTAACGTCCGGCACCATCTCGCCTACCCTCAAGAAAGGCATCGGCATGGGCTACGTCAAACCGGAGTTCGCCCAGCCAGGTTCAGAGATAGCCGTAGTCATCCGCAACAAACCCCTTAAGGCAATCGTCGCGAAACCTCCATTCAGGAAATAAAACGGCAATATCCCCTGTACAGCCGATAATACCAGGCATCACTCACCAAAGAAAGCGTCCATGCAAGGCGCTTTCTTTTTGCATATAGCCCAGGCTTGCCGGAGCCAGAAAGGAAGCAGCATGTTTTCAGTCGTAAGTTGCCGACTGCACAGTCGTAAGTTGCCGACTGACCAGTCGTGAGTTGCCGACTGACCAGTCGTAAGTTGCCGACTGCACAGTCGTGAGTTGCCGACTGACCAGTCGCGAGTTGCCGACTGACCAGTCGCGAGTTAACGACCGGGCGCTCGCAGGTCTGAATACCGGGCGTTTGACATCTTTCCAGAAATAGTACTACATTTGTAACAATTAAATAAGATCCATTATGAAAAAGTACACTTTATTCATCCTTACCCCACTCATCTTCGCATCCTGCCGACAGGCAGACAAAAACCTCGACGATACCAGCATTTCAGCAGTCCCCTTTACGCAGATTCAACTCACAGACGACTTCTGGACCTCGCGCATCGAAACCAATCGCACAACATCCATCCCCTCGGCATTCCATCAATGCGAAATCAACGGACGATTCGACAACTTCGCCATTGCAGCCGGAATTATCAAGGGCGAGCACAAGGGCGACTTCCCGTTTGACGATACCGATCCTTACAAGATAATCGAAGGCGCCTCATACTCCCTGGCCGTCAACTACGATGCAAAGCTCGACGCCTATCTCGACAGCATTATCGGGCTTATCGCATCCGCCCAGGAACCGGACGGCTATCTGACAACCTGCGTCACCAACAAGTGCGAACGCCTGAAAGGATGGTGGGGAAGCGGACGATGGGAAAAGATAAACAGCCATGAGCTTTACAACAGCGGACACCTGTATGAGGCAGCCGTCGCACACTATCAATCCACCGGCAAACGAACCCTGCTCGACGTAGCAATAAAGAACGCCGACCTGGTCTGCAACGTCTTCGGCCCCGGAGAAGGACAAAAGCACACACCCTCCGGCCATCCGATCATTGAGATGGCCCTCGTCAAGCTCTACGAAGTAACAGGCGACGACAAATACCTGTCCGAAGCACGCTACTTCGTTGAGGAAACAGGCCGCGGAACAGACGGCCACAAGCTCAGCCAATACAGCCAGGACCACATGCCCATACTTGAGCAGGACGAAATCGTCGGCCATGCCGTTCGCGCAGGCTATCTCTACTCCGGCGTCGTCGACGTCGCCTCCCATCTTCACCATGCCCAATATATGCAGGCAGCCACACGCATATGGGACAATATGGCCTCAAAGAAACTGTATATCACCGGCGGCATCGGCTCCAGAGGCGACGGCGAAGGCTTCGGGCCGAACTACGAATTACACAACCATACGGGATATTGCGAAACATGCGCCTCAATAGCCAACGTCTACTGGAATCAGCGCATGTTCCTGGCCACCGGAGACGCCCGATATGCCGATGTGCTGGAGCGTGCCCTGTACAACGGAGTCATGTCCGGAGTATCGCTCGGCGGCGACAGATTCTTCTATGACAACGTCCTTGCATCAGAAGGTCGCGAATCGCGACAAGCATGGTTCGGCTGCGCCTGCTGCCCCGGCAACATTACCCGCTTCGTAGCATCAGTCCCCAAATACATGTACGCAACGCAAGGCCGCAACCTGTTCGTCAACCTCTATATCGCCAGCCGCAGCAACATCGACATCAACGGCACAAAACTCGAACTCACCCAAACAACAAACTATCCATGGGATGGAAACATAAGCCTCACGCTCCGGCCTGAAACCCCGGCAACATTCACCCTGAAGCTGCGCCTCCCCAGCTGGGCAGGCGATTCGCCCGTGCCCGGCAGCGACCTCTACTCCTTCGCAACAAAACCGAAAGACGCTTACACAGTAACCGTAAACAACCGGCCAATCACCGCAACCGTAAAGGACGGCTACCTGACCATCAACCGCAAATGGATCGACGGCGATGTCATCCAACTCACCCTCCCCATGGAAGCGCGTTACGTAACCGCAAACGAGCATGTCGCCACCAACCGCGGCTTCAATGCAATCCAGCGCGGCCCCGTTGTTTATTGCATGGAAGGCGTCGATACGGACGACCGGCACGTGTTCAATAAATACATCCCGACAAATACACCGCTCGCCGCAACCTTTGAAGCAGAAACGCTGAACGGCATAGTCGAGCTGTCCGCCACAGCCGGAGAAGTCAGCCGTACAGCCGACGGCGGCATAACCGAACGCAACACCTCCGTAAAGCTCATCCCCTATTCAACATGGAATAACCGTGGAAATGCCGAAATGGAGGTCTGGATCCCGGCATCAGCTGAAAAGGCACGCCCTCAACCCGACACCTCCCTCCTGATTGCCCGAACTTCCGTCAGCATAGTTACAGATACGGAGAAAGACAGGAAATATCCCGTTTACGGAGCGACCGACCAATGGAGCGTTGACAGCTCAGCCGACAATGCCAAGCCTTACCTGTCATTATGGCGACAGACGCAGCCATATACCATCGAATACTGCTTTCCGGAAGCCGAAGAAGTCCGTCGTCTCCAAGTCTACTGGATGGAATTTGAACATTACGACGGTGGCTATCGACTGCCCCGAAGCTGGCATGTGCAATACAAAGCCGGCAATACATGGAAGGACGTCGATGCCTCCCATGGTTATGAAATCCTCAAGGACGCCTTCAGCACAGCCGACTTCTCGCCCGTGAAGACCACAGCCCTTCGGCTGATAGTCGAGCTTCAGGATGGATTCTCCGGAGGAATAGCCGAAAGCAATGTCTTGAACTAAGCCATCGCCCGATACATTTATATATATATTAATGAGTAGCAAATGAACAATACAAACATTATCCATTGCAATTATTTCGTGCAGGAGCACCGCCAGGCAATAGCCCAACTGATAAACATGTATATTGCCGACGAAATGGGCGGAGGCGAAAGCCTTTCTGCCGAGCAGCAATCAACCCTGCTGGACAGGCTGGAGAACCATCCCAAAACAATCGTCCTCCTGGCTATTGCCGATGATACATTTGCCGGCCTGCTAATAGGATTTGAAAACATATCCACTTTCACCGCCCTTCCAATGATAAATATCCACGACGTCTATGTCCGTCCGGAGTATCGCGGATTCAGGCTCGGCCGCCAACTGATGGACGGAATAATCGAAGAAGGACGGAAAAGGGGATGCAGCCGCATCAGCCTCGAAGTAAGATTCGACAACGCGCCCGCCCAAAAGCTATACCGCAGTCTTGGCTTCATCCCCTGCGAGCCGGACATGCACTATTGGCGTAAGTATCTCTAAGCTGCCTGCCCGCATAAACATATCGAGAGCCGCTATTGTCGTAATGGACAGGCGGCTCTTATTATTATAAAAACAAGGCTATAATTGAGTTGCTGTGCTTGGCATCATTGCCTGAAATAATAAGCTAGTGAAACGGATAAAGAGCGACGTTTCGGATGACAGGCAAAATACTCGCGAGCTACTAATCCAAACTTGTATGCCAATGGATATATTTTCAGTCGCCTTTATTTTAATTCCTGCCATAACGGAAGTTGCAAAGAGTTCGTTATTATTTCCAATTTAGAAAAAGGAGCATAGGACGCATTTTCTGTATCAATATAACCATAACAGATTCGGATCAAATGAAGTCCTATTTCTTAACTGAAATATCAATCCGGTTTCCATCCATATAATATCATTATGCAGGAATGTCGCATTTGAATTGAGCGACGACTATGCCGCTATATGATAAAAAAACGCTAAAAGCAACATATGTGCATATTTCATCTGTATATATTCATAGTGAAATTAAAATATGAATTGCCATTATAGTGATAAGCATAAAAAGTGGCTGCACCAGCAGTATAATTTGAAATGCGGGCCAAACCGATAAATTCATCATCAATAAGCAGGAACATCATCTCCTTCTTTGTAAGAATCAAACAAATTGTAATCACTTGTCTAAAAAAAATAGCTCGTTAATATATTCAAAAAACAACCATTGAGGCGCAAAAACAGTTTTATAACACCCGGCTGTCGCCCATCCCTCCCAACTCATAAACAATCCTCTTATCAACAACCACATAACGCAGCGCGTCGATAGCCATAAGATCACTGACGATACTCTTTGCAACATGGTAATTTATATGAGCGATACGGCAAAATTGACCAATACTAATCCACGCATTGCGCTCCAGATAATCCAGCAGCTTCTCCACCGGCCGACTAATTTTCAGCAGTGTCCCCTCGCGCTTCAACATCTTTCGCCAAGCAAGCGTAAGAATCTCGTTTGCAGGTAAATTTTCATCCTTTACTCTTATATAAGCTTGATATTTGTCATCCTTGTCCGGCGCGGCGTGCGGCTTGTCAGAACTGGGAGCAACATAGACTTCAAGGACATTCTTTCCGCGAATATTCCAGAGAGATGCACGGAAAGGAACTTCCGGACGAGTGTACATCGTTGATGCCGCCTCGATCATATAAAGCTCCTCCTCGCTCCTGATGCCGGAGATAGAGCCGTTGTCCTTAACGCCGATAAGCAGGCGCCCCCCGTCGGTATTCGCAAATGCACTAAGCGTGCGTGCTATCTTTTTACTGTCGTTCACTTCAAATTTAAAGTCAAGCAACTGATGTTCGCCCTGCGAGATGAGTATTTCTATGGGATGTTTCCTGTCGTTCATCTTGTTCATAAATATATGGAAACAAAAATAAGGGAAACTTCCAAGAATAGCTTTGCCTTCGCCATGCTCGCTCAACAGTCTGGCATCTAGTCACGCGCCTTCTGGAAAAATATGGATAACTTTGTCGGAATCATTATCAGTATCAAATTAATAAAAGGAAAAACTGTTTATGCAAAATTCATTTGTTGGAATCATTCCGGCACGCTTCGCTTCCACCCGCCTGCCCGGCAAACCATTGGCCGATCTGTGCGGGAAAACACTGATTCAAAGGGTTTACGAACAGGTCAGTCCGGCGCTTGACGACGTCTTTGTCGCAACGGACGACATGCGCATTGCTGAGGCCGTCTCTTCCTTCGGAGGCCGTTACGTAATCACGTCGGACGCCCATCGCAGCGGTACGGACAGATGCCGCGAGGCTTATGAAAAGCTAGGTCTCAACCATAACATAATCATCAACATTCAGGGCGACGAGCCATTCATACAGCTGGAACAGTTGGAAGCCCTGAAGGCCTGCTTCACCGGGGCGGACATCCAGATTGCTACCCTTGCCAAGCCCTTCCTTCCAGAAGAAGATATCACATCTCCGAACAGCCCGAAAGTCGTTATCAATAAACTGAATGAGGCCATGTATTTCAGTCGGTCGGCTATCCCGTACTTCCGCGGCGTCCCTCCAGCTGAATGGGCATCTTTGCATATCTATTACAGGCATATAGGAATATACGCCTGCCGCGCCGACGTACTGCATGAAATAACCCGATTACCACAGTCGCCTCTTGAACTCTCCGAAAGCCTTGAGCAACTCCGCTGGCTGGAGCACGGCTATAAGATCAAGGTCGGAATAACCACTGCCGATTCGTTCGGCATTGACACGCCGGAAGATCTTGAACATGCACGGCAAAGACTTTCTTCCGCCGAGACAATCCTAATGAAGAAATGAGAATACGGGATTGAATATAAAACTGCGAGAGCTATACAGCTATGAATGAGGTATTTCCTGCAACTAGTGGGTAATTCCATGCGAATTTCGGGAAATCTCTCATTTACATACAGTTATTCTCCGTTTGTTTTTAGGCTATCCCTTGTCGTTTCATTTCCCTCCCTGATTTCCGGTTCATTGCCCACGTTTTGATTGCGGATAATAATACAAAGCATCACAATGCTGAAAATATCATTGGGACGCCACAAATATCAAATAGGAATTAAAACAAGGATGTATCGGAACAAAATTTCACTGTTTGGGCGTTTTGTTTGTCTGTTCGTCGAAAAGATTAACTTTGCAATCATGAAAATATTCGTTATAAACATATTGACAATCATCTGCGCCTGCATCATTTTTGCACCTGCATCGCTTCAGGGGATTCCCCGTACGGAAGGGAGCGGAAGAGTATATGCCAGCGCGGAGGATACTCTTGTTTTCGAGCGATATATTAAATATATGGAGAGGAAGGGACGAATGCCGTTTGACTGGGTGCTGATGGAGACAGCCTGCTTTTTCAACGGGACACCTTATGCTGGCGGCACGCTTGAGCTAGAGCCTGAAGGCTTGGTTGTTAATCTGCACCAATTAGACTGCTTTACGTTTGTTGAGACGGTTATAGCTCTTTCGCGGATGTTTTTTCTGGGCGAGAGGCGTTTCGTTGACTTCTGTTCCCATTTGCGGAGGCTGCGTTATCGCGACGGGGAGGTCTGCGGCTATGTGTCGAGGCTTCACTATACGTCTGACTGGATGTACGAGAATGAGCGATGCGGCCTTGTTCACAGGGTTGGCTCCGAGGCCGGCGGTCGTCCTTATGCCTTTAACTTGAATTTCATGTCCACCCATTCATCTGCCTACCGCCAGCTGTCGGCAGATACGGCTTTAGTCATTGCAATGGCCGAGATTGAGAGGGTGATTAGCCGCCGGCGCAACTATTATTATTTCGCTGAAAAAGAAATTGATTCCTTGGCCGGGAAGGTGCAAAATGGCGATGTGGTTGCGTTCCTGACCTCCGTGCGAGGCTTGGATGTTTCGCATGTTGGCTTCATAACCGGCCTGCCGGGCAAGCTGACGTTTATACATGCTTCGTCGGCAGGAAAAAAAGTAATGATTCATCAAACCACTTTGTCGGATTACGTTCGAGCAAGCCGCACATGCACGGGGATAATGACTGCTCGCCCCCTGCCTCCCTTTATCGGAATATTTCAAAGGCAAATCTCACCCCTATGGCCTGATAGCTTGATTTGGCAAAGCTGGCAAAGACAGCTATATCAAAAAGATGATTCCCAAAGCCGTATCCAACCTCCGTGTAGGATGGCAGCGGCTGTATCCACAATTGACTGACATAAAGCCGCTCGGCAAAAACATACTTGGTTGCCTTTTTAACAAAGATAGGCAGCATAAGGAAAGGCGACTCGTACATTAAATGTACCTGCGCATACTGGTCAGAGGCGTAGAACCATTTCCGGTCGAGGAGGTTGAAAACTCCGCCTATGTGGTCGTCCCATGTGTCAGGGAAGTTTCGTCGAGCAAAATATCGAAAGTCGGTAAAATAAGCAGAATGTTTGAACAGGTAGAGGCCTGCACTAATATGATAGTTGAGCTTTTGTAGCAGCCCGACAGGTATGCTTTGATGCACGTCGGTCTCGACTCTCATATAATTGCCGATGCTTTTCCATACGCCTGGGAATGATTTCCCGATTTCGAGCGCGAAGGTTGGATAGTTGGAGTAGAGATGCTGCTTCCAGCGCTTGTTCATTCGGAAGTAGGAATGTGGGGTATATGAGATTCCGAGGGTTGCAGTCAGATCGTTATAGTCTCTATTAACAATTTCAAGTATGTTATCGCCGAGAGGAATGTTGAAACGTCGGTTGACGGGGCGTCGATAATTATATGTCAGATTGCTTGTCAGGGTGAAGCCATTGAAAAGTTCGATTTGATTTACAATCTCACCGTAGTAGTGATGAAAATATTGGAGGTTGAGGTCTTCAACAGTGAACGATGAATCGGCTATCCGGTCGCTTATTTCTTTCATCAGTCCGGCAGAGTAGCTTTGATTACCGTTGCCGGCAGAAATGGAAAGGAATGCGAGTTTTTCCGGATTGTAATCCCATCTCCCGGAGCCTTTGAGAAAGACTTCTTTTCGGCGCGTGGCAAAGCCGGCATCGGGGACAAAGGTTAGCTGTTTTTGGTTATCGTATATTTTTCTTATCCTCATCCTTTGGCGGAAAGTGATTCCGCTACTTTCCGAGTATCCGAGTTCAGATGGATTGAGTAGGCCGTAATATCTGATATAAGTGTTTTTATATCCGGCATTTATGTCATTCACTATTAGTTCGGCAAATTTCAGATAAGGGTTAGGAATACGTGTTGCAGCAGTATCGGCAGATGCGGTGGCCGCCCGCTGTTCGGCCTCGGCACGCATGGCATAAAGCCTCTGTTCATCGTTAGACAGAGGTTCGTCCCGCCGCACTGCCCAGAAGGTCGAATCTTTAATAATCCTGACGGAATCGGATGACGAGCCGTAGAATGATGTCAAATCATACGATCTTTTGTCAACCATATTGGAAAACAACCTTTCCCAACCCCTTGAAACCGAATGATAAGCGAAGTGAGAATGATAGTGGCTGACCACCTCATTCCCCAACATATTATATGTAAGCGTCAGATCGACAGTGGCTGGCAAATTGAAGCGCTCGAAGTTCCTTCCGAAAGTCATTTCCAGATGGAAGTCGGAAAAATAATATTTCCCATTCAGAATCACTTTATTAATCGTCCACGAGCTGTCCGTCACGAAAAACGTTCCTTTAATCAGCTTCTGGCTAAGGCGCCTCGGCTGGAATCCGACGGAATATACATTTCGCCCGTCCTGCCGGAAGATACTGTCAAGACGAAATTCATAATGCCTGGCCCCTGTTCTTGTCGTCGGCATCAGGATAGCGCCGTCGAAGGCAGTAGCGGAATATATGTTCAGGTCAAGGAATCGGAGGATTTCCATTTGCTTTTGGCGGTTGGGGATACTGCTGCCGTTAATAGCCTTATAATCGTGGTAGAATTTATTAGGAGCGTCGAAGCGGGAGTAATTTATCATTTCAAAAACCATATCCGATTCACTGCGGTTGACAGGTATAAGATTATGGGCGAATCGCATAAGATAGTTTCTCTTATTAATTTTCATTCGGCCTTTAATATAAATCTCGGCCTCGTAAGCCTTGAGAATATTTTTGTATTTGATAGCGCTGTTAATGACAAGCTGCATTATGGAATCGCCCGCAACGGACATTGCGGTTGGATTGCCGACAGTCGCCTTCATTGTCATGAGGGGTAGGATAAGTGAAATAAGAAATATGACGTATTTAGTCATTCTATATGTTCATTAATTATTTAATACAAAATTAAATAAAACTCCTGGTTAAATAAAACATGTAATCGGATAAGACTTATTCAATTACGCTAAAAAGATATTTAAATTCGCAGCTCCCACTTAGTGGAAATTCATATTCAATAAAAACGCCGAAGAATTAAATTAACAATAAGAACTGCTTATCGAGGGATAGTGAGACCTCTGGCGGATTAATTTTTCTCAAATGCTAGCTAACTCTCGGCTGAAAAAATCAATTCAGCATTGTTCAAAAATGAGGCAAATTAAGTGTGATAATTAATATGGCTGAATAGGAAGTATGGATAACGACTGGATTTTATTCGGCAATGGCTAGCCTTAGAGATTATGTAATAATGCGCATATTATTTGATGATGCTTGCGGCTATTAGCTTGCTGTAAAGCTGATTTGCATCATTGTAAGGCTCTCCTTCATTTTGTTTAAGGTGATGGCAGTTTTTCTTTTTCCGAACATTCCTGCAATTCCTTATTATTTCATTAAGCGAAAAAAGACAGAATTATATCCGGTAATGAAGCGTTTGCAAATCAGGGAAATGACGTATATGAATATACATCCTGCAATAGAGATTATTTAATCAGCAATCATATATATTTAAATCTGATAGAAACAAAATCCCATTCCATAAATCTGCAAAATTTAAAACCTATCAACCGAATTGATATACATAATAATGCGGCAAGCTGAAATACAAATCCTCAAGACACACTTCCCTATCAAATAAATAATTTCATCCAGTTATTTCGTAAATAAATCAGAAAAATTAGAATAGTGCTGCAAGAATAAAACTAAACGATAAGCAACATCAGCGGATATTTATCCAGAAAAAGGCAGTGAATCCGCCAGATTCCTTCTCGCTATTCTCCACAAAAAACATCTCCATGCTTCCTTTTTCCTCCCCTCTTCACAATTCCCCTCACCTCAACCGACGAAAAATCCTGGCTGTCGGTGAAAAAATAGTTGGAGCGGTGAGCGATATGATGAAAATTTTGCTGAGGATCGTGAAAATTTCTAATTGGGTTTCACTTTACCTTTGTGCCGTAAAAAAAACAAAAGCATAG
>JAIRPK010000067.1 GCA_031257015.1 Tannerellaceae bacterium | reverse complement strand
AGCATCTGACTGTTAATCAGAGGGTCCTTGGTTCAAGTCCAAGAGGGAGAGCAGGATACTTTACCAAACCTCCGCCGTAAATAAAGATTTTACAGCGGAGGTTTTTCTTTAACACTATTGTATGGGGCTTATACGTCGCCGGTTCTGAAAGAACGGATGTTAATATAAATCACAGAAGTGTCGCCCGCCTTACCTTTTATTTTCCATTTACAAGCGCCCGGACTGGCGTTGGGAAATAGTGCAACGGCTCTTCCGTCACCGGTGCGCGAACTTTCTGCACCGGTGCGCGAACTTTCTGCACCGGTGCGCGAACTTTCTGCACCGGTGCGCAAACTTTCTGCACCGGTGCGCAAACTTTCTGCACCGGTGCGCGAACTTTCTGCACCGGTGCGCAAACTTTCTGCACCGGTGCGCGAACTTCCGGCACCAGCTCGCAAACTTTCAGAGCTAGCTCGCGAACTTCCGGAGCTAGCTCGCAAACTTTCAGAGCTAGCTCGCAGATTTCCGGAGCTAGCTCGCGAACTTTCAGAGCTAGCTCGCAAGTCATTGGAATACGCGACGGATTCTCCGGCGCACGCGACAGAACTTTCGGCGCACGCGACAGAACTTTCGGCGCACGCGACGGAACTCTTGGCGCACGCGACGGAACTCTCGGCGCACGCGCCGGAACTCTCGGCGCACGCGACGGAACTTTCGGCGCACGCGACGGAACCTTGGGCGCACGCGACGGAACTCTCGGCGCACGCGACGGATTCATTGGAAACGGTCTGGATTTTAATGTTCGGAGATTCTTTTCCGGATTCGCGTGTAATTCTTGTTGGATGGGAAATTCCGGAGTGGGGAATGTCCGGAATCAGGCGAATGGTTGGCAGATGGGCGGAATAAATTGTGATTTATTTTCCGGTTTAGCGGGTGGGGATGTTAAAAAAATATGGAAATATGGTCAGGGTGATGAATGTGATTTTTTTACCGAATCCGGGCGATAAATAACATGGGGATGTGATAAGCCGGTTATTGCTGCCGTTTTTCATGGGGCGCATTGTGTTTAATAAAATTACATGATGGAATCAGAATTGTTGTTGAATCATATATTAAAACGCTAAAAATTAATAGGTGGAGCCGATTTTTATCAGGGTTTGTCCGGGGAGGTGGTTGAGGAGCGGCATGGCTGTGGGATCGTCAACGAGTAGCCATGTGTGGTTTTTGAAATCCCAGGTTGAAATTGGCGGGCGGTGCAGGGATTGCGCCCAGTCCTGGCCATTGGCGGGGGAGTCGGGGGGAGAGGCATGGCTTTGGCGGATGTGGGCGTAGTTTTGGGTGTGTATTTGCTGGATGGCGGACGTGGGGGCGTCCTTGATTTCGCCGACGATGCGGTTGGTGTGCTCGGCGTCGCCGCGCAGGGCGTGGAGGTAGGCGAGGTTGTTGATTATCGTTGGGGGATTGCTGATGGGGTTGGCTTGCCTGACTTGGCCGACGAGGCCGCCGGCGGGGGAGGGGACGGGGGCGTCGGGGTGGTTGGTGATGGCGCCGGCTGCATAGCTGTTGATTAGCAGGGCGGTTGCGTGGCGGTTCATTGTGTTGCCGGTGGTTTCGATGCAGCCGATTAATCCGCCTGCGGCGCCGCCTTTGGAGGCCAGGATGGAATAGTTGTAGCAGTCGGCTACGTCGAGGATGCTGTGGCTGCCGGTATCGGCGGGGTCGTGGGTGGGGCCGGAGACGGAGGCTGCGCACAGTCCGGCCAGGCCGCCGATGCAGGATGTTGCTGCGGGGTCACAGGCCAGGCCGCTTTCTATTCTTCCGCGGTTGGCGGAGGCGTTTATTTGAAGGAAGCCTTTGCCGCCGGCATTGCCGTAAGCGTATGTGTATGCGCAGGCGGTGAGGCCGCCGGCAAAGGTGGAGGCGTTCGGGGCGAGGGCGGCTCCGCCGGTGATGGAGCCGGTGTTCATGCAGTATTGGATGGTGATGGAGCCGGAGCTGTCGTCTTCAATGTTGTTGCTGCTGCCGCTGCCGCTGCTGTATCCGAGGATGCCGCCGGCGGCGGTGATGGCGGATGGGCGCTGGGCGGTTGCTCCCTTGACGGGGGCTTGGTTGTAGCAGGAGAGTATGTGGCAGGCGGCGCTTGCCGGGCTTTGGCGGTCGCTGATGGCGTATGCTGTGCTTTTGCCTGCGATTCCGCCGGCAATGGTATGGTTGGCGGCTGCGCCTGTTACCATGCCGGTGTTGCTGCATGTGTCGATGAGGATGAGGGCTTGACCGGGGCCTTCGCTGAAGGCGTATGTTTCGCCGATTAGTCCGCCGGCTATGGATGTGGCGAGGTGGCCGCCGGTTATATCGACATTGTGGTTATGGCAGTTGCGGATGATGATGGAATCGTCGGTATTTTCGGATACGTGGCAGTAGACATGGGCGGCCAGGGAGGCGGCGCGGGAGATGGTGTCGCGGCCTCCGCCGTAGATGTGGCCTCCTTCGATGGTGAGATTGGTTATTTGTGCTCCGTTGCCGAGATTGCCGAAGAGGGCGCTTGCAGAGAAGGGGTTGTCAGCGTCGTCTTCGCCGATGTACAGGTTGCGGATGGTTTTGCCGTTGCCGTCGAAGGTGCCGCAGAAGGTTTGTTCGCTTTCGCAGCCGATGGGTATCCAGTAGTGTTCGCCCAGGTCGAGGTTGGCGGTTAGTTTGAAGCAGATGCCTTTAAAGTTCTCGCCGTGCCATTTGTTGACGCGCTCGGCAAGGTGGACAAGGGAGGAGACGGAGCTGATGAGGTAGGGCGAGCTGGAGGAGCCTTTGCCTTGGAAGGCGTAGTCGCCGGGGTCGTTAAACCAGTCTCCGCTTTGCCCGCGGAGGGGGGAGGGGAGGAGGAACAAAAGGAAGGGAAAGAGGGTGAGTATTGCGGCTTTATACATAGCATAAGACATTTTAATATGAGTAATTTGTGTTCAAAGGCAGGGAAGTCTAAAAAAAAGAGCGGGGAGAGTTTTGCCTGGATGGCTACGTTCTCCCCTTTGTAAAACAATCAACAAAATGAGTTATCTGATGAATAGGAGTTCCCTGTATTTGGGGAGCGTCCACATTTCGTCGTCAACGACGAGTTCCAGCTTGTCGATGTGGTAGCGGATTATGTCGAACATGGGGAATACAGTGTCGTGATAGGCGATGGCTTTTTCGCGGATGTCTTCTATCTTGTTGGCGACCTTGCGGGCTTCGACCATCTCGTCTACTTTTTCTTTGATGGCGCTGATATGGGTGCTGATGTCCTCAATGATTTCAAGATTGTGAACGGACATGGAGGCGGCTTTTTCGGCGGGGAAGATGTCGCGCAGCTTGTAAACATTGTCGATGAGGGAGGACTGGTAGCGGGTGGCGATGGGGATGATGTGATTCATGGCAAGATCGCCGAGAACGCGGGCTTCGATTTGTATCTTTTTGGTGTATGTCTCCCATTTGACTTCGTTTCTTGCTTTCAGTTCGATACTGGTCATGATGCCTTTGTCGCCGCCGGTGCTCTCGAATAATTTGATGGAGCTGGGGCGGAGGTAGGCGTCGATCATGAGCGGTACGCTTGTTTCGCAGTCCAGGCCGAGGCGTTTGGCTTCTGCTTTCCATTCTTCCGAATATCCGTTGCCGTCGAAGTGGATGGCTTTACATTCTTTGATGTCTTTGCGGATAACGTCCAGGATGGCGGCGTATTTTTCTTTTCCTTTGGCTATACGGGCGTCAACTTCTTCTTTGAAGATGTTGAGTTGCTCGGCTACGGCGGCGTTAAGGACTAACATGCCGGCGGCGCAGTTGGCTTCGGAGCCTACGGCGCGGAACTCGAAGCGATTGCCGGTGAAGGCGAACGGGGAAGTGCGGTTACGGTCTGTATTGTCGATGAAGAGTTCGGGGATGCGGTCGATGTTGAGGCTAAAGCCTTGCTTGTCTTGTATGATGATTTTGTCTGTTTCGCTATTCTCCAAGCTATTGAGAAGCTCGGATATTTGCTTGCCGAGGAAGCTGGAGATGATTGCCGGGGGGGCTTCATTGGCTCCAAGGCGATGGGCGTTGCCGGCGGAGGCGATGCTGGCTTTGAGGAGGGCATTGTGACGGAAGACGGCTTTGAGGACGTTCACTATGAAGGTGATGAAGCGAAGGTTCTCCTCTGGGGTTTTGCCGGGCGCCATGAGGGCGATGCCGGTGTCGGTGCCTAAAGACCAGTTGTTGTGTTTACCTGAGCCGTTGATGCCTTTGAAGGGCTTTTCGTGAAGGAGGACGCGGAAGCCGTGTTTGCGGGCTATATTTCGCATCAGCGCCATTGTCATAAGGTTATGGTCGTTGGACAGGTTACATTCTTCGTAAACGGGGGCAACTTCAAATTGGTTCGGGGCAACTTCGTTATGGCGGGTTTTGAGGGGGATGCCTAGTTTCCAGCCTTCGATTTCAAGGTCTTTCATAAATTCCATAACGCGGAGGGGAATGGCGCCGAAATAGTGGTCTTCGAGCTGCTGGTTCTTGCTGCTTTCATGCCCCATGAGCGTGCGGCCGGTAAGGAGAAGATCGGGGCGAGTGGCGTAGAGGCCTTCGTCAACAAGGAAATATTCTTGTTCCCATCCCAGGTATGAATAGACTTTCTTTACTTCCGGATTGAAGTAGTGGCATACGCCGATGGCGGCTTTGCTTACGGCGCTGATGGACTTGAGAAGGGGAGCCTTGTAGTCTAGTGATTCGCCGGTATAGGATATGAAGACAGTAGGGATACACAGCGTATCGTTGACGATAAAGGCGGGAGAGGAGGGGTCCCAAGCGGTATAGCCGCGGGCTTCGAATGTGCTGCGGATTCCGCCGTTTGGGAAGCTGGATGCGTCAGGTTCCTGCTGCGTGAGGAGCTTGCCGGAAAATTTCTCGATGACGCCGCCGCGGCCATCCGGATCGGCAAAGGCGTCGTGCTTCTCGGCGGTGCCTTCCGTCAGAGGGTGAAACCAGTGTGTATAGTGGGTCGCGCCCATTTCCAATGCCCATTGCTTCATGCCTTCAGCGACAGCATTGGCGGTTTCGCTGTCAAGGGAAGCGCCGTTCTCTATCGAATCTTCGACCTTCTTGAAGGTTTTGACTGACAGATATTTGAACATTTTTGCGCGATTGAATACTTTGGATGCGAATAACTCGGATGTTTTTTGAGGGGCTTGCACTTCGACGGCTTTCTTTTCAAAAGCGGCTTCAACTACTCTGAATCTTAATGAACTCATTGTTTTCCTGATTTGTTTATAATTAATAATTTGTCAAAAAAATCTCTTTGTTTTGTGTGCAAATGTAAGAATTTTGTTTTGATTTATGGATACTTGAAAATATTTTAACCGGATGTTCTTAACACTATGCTTAAATTTCCTTCTATAGATCTTCGTTAAATAAGAAGGGGAGCTAAATTTAGCTCCCCCTTCCGGACTTAAAACTGAATCGAATATTTATTTAGAATGTGCGGCAGATAGAAATGCCGGCCATGTCCTGCTCAACTCTGTTGTAATTGCTCCAATTCAATCCAAGGCGAAGCTTGTCGGTCAGGGCATATTCATAGCGTATGCCTAATGCAAAGTCGGCGCCGTAGTGATGCTCGTATGACAAGCGTGCTTCTTTGCCGGGAACGCAGTTGACTCTGGAATAGTCGCTGAAGCCAACTCCGACATGGGGCGTTGATAGTGGCGACTGTTGCCGGGAATGAACGAGAGGACGTTATAGCCCACGTTCAGCATGAGCGAGGCATTCAGTCTTTCGTTAAACTGCTCCCGTCAAAGCCCGTGAATGCTATCTGCCCGTCTTTTCCTGTCTCTTCTTGTGAGCAAGAAACTAAAACTAACGATAGTGCGCTTAGCATAAATAAATTGAAATATTTTTTTATTTGATTCTACTGTTTAATATCTTATAATTTATATTGTTTTTTTTAATGTCGTTTTGCTTCCTCTTTCATAGGTGTGAGCAACCGGGAGACTAGTCAACAAATCCTCACTCACTGAATTATCATCCATAGGTATCATTATTTATTAAATGTTTATATAATTAATTTGTTTTTTGGGGTAGGAGGATTCACCTAAGCTGGAATAAGAATTAAAAAAGTATTCCCGCAGAAAGTGTGAGCGAATGGCGAGAAGTGTTATAATTTCTGTCGATATAGTCGTCATATTGATTCCTCAGTTGTTTTAAATTATAGCCGGCATTAAAGACAAAACCAAAATGTCTCAAAACCATGAGTTGATAGCCGACGCCTATTTCATAATGTAAGCCGGGATAAGAAATATTTAGCTTGATTCCATATCCCAAATCGCTATATAAAAAGAAATTCTTATGTTTTTGTATGGGATGATAATGAGCGGAAGCATATATGGGTAAGATTGCATAAGAGCTGCTGCCGGGGACTTCATATCCAGCGCCTAGACCGAATGCAAAAGCTGTGTTTAACTGATACAAACCCTTGATATGTAGTACTTGTGATTGCATATCCTGTTTAGAAGAGGCTACGTTCGGAACAGTGTGCTTTTCTGTTAAGCCTAAAGCATCGCCGACACTTACATAAACGGCTATCTTGGGGATGTTTGGGCGTTGAGCAGCGGCGATGGTTGCAAGAAGGAGAAGGAAAGCTGTTATCAAATATTTTGTATTCATCTGAGTGAAATTTAATAGCAAGTGCCATACAATCAATATGTATCACTTGCAAAAATAATTATTTAATTATATCAGCAACTTTGCTTGCTTTCTTAATAACCATACCTTGCCATTCGCGCCCAAACTTGGCTGCAACATGAATTGTTCCTCCTGCCAAGGTCGGATAGTTCATTTCAGAAGAGTTTCTTATAGCGTTCGTGAAAATGTTTGCATATTGTGCGACACTAGAAGGAAACGAGGTGCTTGACCATCCGATTAGAAATTTAATTTGAGAAGCAAAGACATGGGCATAACGCTCACAATTAAATTTCACCACATCTTGATTAGGGATATATGTAATTAAATGAGTGGGTGTAAGTATAAGATATGTAGTGCTCTTATTTAAGTCGGCATTAGAGCCTAACTTACTTCTTAAATAGTCAAAAACTGCTGTTGTCCCAAGCGCAATAGCCTTGTCAAAAAGGTCAGCTTTGAAATCACGAATAGTCATTGTACGAACATCCATTTTATACATTGAACCGGGAATATCAAGGTATTGCGGTTGTGACATAATTGTTGGTACAGCAGCAATGTTTTTCATTGCCTGTCTGCTATAATCTGTGAGTTCAGTCACTAATACCACGTCATTCCAACCAACGCGTAGTTCTTCAGAAGGCGTTTTGCTCCACCCAATCCAATTCTCTTTATCTGTCCATCCTTCAGCTCCACATTCTGCATAAGCAACATAATTATAAGAGTAAAAAGACCCTTTTACTCTTCGGCTTTTTGATAATTCATAATAAACAGTAAAATCTTTTTTTGCTCCAATAAGATTTTGGATTAATTTACCTATTACTGTCTGTCGGTCAGAGTTGAAAGCTGGAAAATTTTTATAATCTGGTTCTGCCCCTATATTTTTTGTAATAAGTTCAGTAGATGATTTTCCAAAATATTCAACCGATTCATCTTCCGTATTTTTTCCAAAAGTGTCGTACCGATAAATATTTTTAGCTATAATGTAGAGTTTGTCGCCGATTAAATTTCCTTGAGCAGAAGAATCAGCTGCATAAATTCTAGTAAAAG
Source organism: Tannerellaceae bacterium (assembly GCA_031257015.1). Taxonomy (GTDB): domain Bacteria; phylum Bacteroidota; class Bacteroidia; order Bacteroidales; family Tannerellaceae; genus DFXE01. The sequence continues at coordinate 11,436 of JAIRPK010000067.1, read as the reverse complement.
CCAGTTTGTACGCTCGTGGAAAAAAATACGTCCCATTTGGAGTAATTTTGTAAATAGTGTCATTAACTATGATTTCTCCATCTTTATTAAGCAATTTGGCAAAATTGGGATTGGGAACATATTCCGCCCAGAAATCAGCATACTCTTTTCTTCCATAAAGACTTTCGGAAATAGGCAATTCCGGACGGACTGTCGTAACCAGATTGTCCAAAGTCTTTCTATTCGCGTTTTCATCAACAGAATACAAACTTGTTTTTGTACTCTCGTCACCTTGTAAAACCATTACAAGCGAATTTTTATCTGTGAAGGATAAAATACTATCATTTTTTTCACTACTGAGTGGAGCGTTATCAGTCAGCTCTGGAAGTGACATTTCACTCACATTACAAGATGCAACAAACATTAAGGTAATTACGCCTAAGGCAACCTTTTTTAAAAAGCTTTTTTTCATTTGTTTTATATTTTATTAATTGCTTATTAATGAAAATTTAATAAATATTGTCGTTTCGCTCCCTCTTTCATAGGCGTGAGCAACCGGGAGACTGGTCTACAAATCCATACTCACTGAATTATCATCCCATAGGCATCAATATTTGTTAAATGTTTATATATCATCATTCTATCTCAAACGAATCGACCAGCAAACCATATCGTTCGTGACTAAAAATTAGCTGGTAAGTTCCGGCTGACAGTTCCAGGGGTATAGAAATCATGGCTCCAGGTTCGCCTGAAAAAACTTCCTGATAAGCAACTGCACCGTTTTCATCAGCAATAGTTACCAGTAACTCACTGATGGCATCCGCAAAGAGCAAGGTCAAAATTTTGTCGTTGATTGATGCTTCGGGGTGAGCGGGAAATGAGATAAACGAGCGGTAGATGCCTTTTTTATTGCATGTATGTTCTCCCCATCTTCCGTGTACATGGACTATTTGTCCAAATGCTGTTGCAGAAATTAATAATCCGGCTAAAGCCGCAACAAAAAATATTTTTGTCATTGTCATATGTATTTTTTTTATTTTTTGAAGAATTTTATTCTTGTGTGTGTCTAGTTTCTGTCTTTAATTATGGATGCAAAGGTGAGGACTGGTTTTGATATTAGCTAATATTGGGCTTCAAGACAAGTTCAAAATGTGTTCAATACTAGTTAAATATGTGTTCAAAATGTGTTTAATTGGGCTTGTATTTGCTATATATCAGCGAGAAAATCGGTTAGCCTTTTTATGCGCTCTGCTTTGGTTTCGCAAGTTTGTTCCAAAAGTTTCTCTGACAGGCTGTTCAGGCGTGCGGTTACGGTTGATCGATTATTGAACAGCTTGTTTATACCAATTGCGTCTAATTGTATTTTAAGCAAAGAGGCTGTCTGGATGTTCTCAAAGGTTAGTTTACGTTTTTTCAAATAAGTATAGAAATTGGGATAGAACTTGCTAATAGCTTCGTACAGTTCATTATAGTCTTTTTCAGAAAAGCGTTTAGTAGTGGGAGAATGAAACTTCTTATAAATACTTTCATTTTGAAGACACGCGAAGGTTTCCTCTCTGATATTTTTGTTTGCTAAGGTTTGAGCCTTGAATGTTTCTTCCTGTATTTTTAGTTGCAATTCCTCTTCACGGATTCTTCTTTCTTCTTCATTATTTTTTTTCTCTGCGGTTTTAAAGCTTCGGCAGCCGCTTTCTTTTCTTATTATGTCTAGATAAGCAAAAATAAAATTAACACCAATTGTGGCAGTTGCGAATATAGCCATAATATGAAGTATGATGTAGTCGTCTTTGGGGGCTTTCTTTTCCGCTTCTTCATGTTGGTATAAAATTTCCGCTTCAAGAAGAGTTTGTGTGTATGTTTGTTTCTTAAGTGAATCTTCCAACAATTCATATTTGTCTAGATAAAAAATGGATTCTTCATACAGTTTCTCGTTCTTTGCTATAATATGTAACTTCTTATACGCTCCGGAACGCGTCAGTAAACCTGACGCAGGTGAGTTAATTACTTTGTGAAGATAGTGTTTGGCCGAATCAAGATTTTCGGTCTTCATATAAATATTCCCCATAACATAATTAAGCGCACTGAAATTGTCGTCTTCATTATAAAACTGCATGGCTTCATAAGCGTATTTATAAGCGGAATCCAATTGCTCCATTCCTAGATACTCCCATGCCAATTCATTCAGCATGAATGGGCGTTCTTCAATATCTGTATATAATAATACCTCTCTATAAGATAACGCTGAACTGTCTTTATGCCCTAACGCATCGTATGCGCGAGCAATCTCGCGTAATGAAAAGAATAAGCCCGTTGTGTCTCCTGCCCGGCGAAAGTGTTCTTCGGTTTTCTTCAGATATCGGAACGCACTATTTGGCATCTCCTGGAAAAGATACAATATTCCCAAGTTGTAATTGATGCGTGTTGACAGTTTTTCTTTAGCTGTATGTTTTTCATCAACCGTTAACGCTTTCAAAAAATAATGTTGCGCTTTGGGGAGGCTGTCAATATCATGATAGACTCGCCCTATAACGTAGTATGCCAGCATTAACCGCTCCGAATCGCTATGTTGCTCATAGTAATCCACTGCCTGACGAATGAGTGAATCGGACGTATGAGGAATATAATTTTTGTCGCGTGCGTAGGTTACGAGCAGGCGCCAGTCTGCCAATGTCTTTCCGTGCAGCGTGTTTTGCTGAATGCTGTCTTCCAGCAGCGAGAGGGCATTCTCTGGTTGTTCGTCCATTAAAACCTCTGCACGTTTGAGGTAGTGTAGAGAAGTGAGTGTCTGTCTGTCGCTACAGGAAAGAAGCAGGAACGTGAATAGTATAATTGTAAAACTTATGTGATTTGTTTGCATCATCAGGGTGTTGTTGTCGCGGCAAATATAAAATAAATTAAGTGTCATACATAATATGTATGACACTCAAAAAGGTAATTAAGCCAAACGTTAGGCTACCTCACCCCCAAAATAAATTGTGTTTTCCTATAAAAGACAGAGTTAAGACTTGAAAAAACTTTAATTGTTGTAGGCTGTTTCACCATGCTCGTAAATATCAAGGCCTTCTTCCTCTACGCGGCGGCTAACGCGCATCCCGATTGTTTTATCAACGATGAAGAAGAGGATGGCCGTAAGGATGGCGCTGTATGCAATGGTGAACAATGTGGCAACCGTCTGCACCCACAGTTGATTCCAATCTCCGTAGAGGGCGCCTTGTTGACCGTTTTCGCCGGTGATGAAGCGTGTGGCGAACACGCCGGTGAGAATCGAGCCGATGATGCCTCCCATGCCGTGAACTCCGAAGGCGTCGAGGGAATCGTCATACTTGAACCGGGCTTTAACAACTGCTACCATGAAGTAGCAGACCAGCGAGGAAATGCCGCCAATGGCTGCGCCACCAAGGAAATCAACAGTGCCGGATGCAGGAGTGATTGCGACTAGCCCTGCTACGGCTGCTGTGCTTGCACCTACGACTGTGGGCTTGCCGTTACGAATCCTGTCTATTAGCATCCAGACCGTGATGGCTACCGCAGTAGCTACGTGCGTAACAAGGAAGGCGTTGGCGGCTAATCCGTCGGCTGCCAGACCACTGCCGGCGTTAAATCCGAACCAGCCCAGCCAGAGGAAGGCTGCCCCCATGAAGACAAAAGGAACGTTATGTGGCGTCGTTGGCCTGCCATGCTTATAGTCGGAACGTTTGCCCAGCATCAGAGCTATAACCAAAGCCGAAATTCCGGCATTGATATGAACAACCGTCCCCCCCGCGAAGTCGATTGCTCCGAGCTGCATTAGCCAGCCATCACCCCATACCCAGTGGGCAACTGGATTGTAAACAACTATTGTCCATAAGCAAATAAACAGTACGTAGCCCCCGAATTTCATCCTCTCGGCGAATGCGCCTATTATCAGTGCAGGTGTAATAATGGCAAACATGCATTGGAAGAGGGCAAAAAGAGCTTCTGGTATGCCCGTATCCTTGTACATACTATCCGTCCCAATTCCGTGCATAAACGCCTTGTCAAAACCGCCTATAATGGCTCCCAGCGGATTTCCGTCCATGAAGCCCTGGCCAAAAACCCAGCTGTATCCGAAGCTGAACCAGAGGATGCTTACTACGCCGGAAATGAAGATACATTGCATAATGACGCTCAGGAAATTCTTCTGGCGAACGAGGCCGCCGTAAAACAATGCAAGACCAGGAAGGGTCATCAAAAGAACTAAAATCGTGGCTACTATGAGCCATGCGGTATTACCTGTGTCTAACATATTACTTTTCGTTTTCAGCGTTATACAATGCAATGTCTCCTCTTTCGCCGGTGCGGATGCGGATGGCGTCCTCGATAGGGATTACGAATATCCGGCCGTCGCCTATCTCGCCGGTTTGTGCCGACTGGAGGATGGCTGTTACGGTTTTCTCTACATTTTTGTCGCGGACGATAATCGAAATTAGAATGCGTTCAATACTGCTGGTGTCATAGACGACGCCGCGATAAATCCGCCCTTGACGGGCTTTGCCTATCCCGCGAACGTCGTAGTATGAAAACCATTCGATGTCGGCGGCCAGAAGAGCGTCTTTGACTTCCTCAAACTTGGTGCGCCGGATAATTGCTTCAATCTTTTTCATATACTATAAATATTTGATTTTTTTTATTTCATAAATTAATTCCGAATACTAAGTACACATTGTCCTGATTAGGGGCAACGATAGCTCTCGTAAAAACGGGCAGCGAGAAGGTGTTACTTATACGTAATTTTTTCGTTGCTGTCAGCGATATTGTCGAAAAGGTCAGACCGGCTGTTTTTGTACGATGGTAGATGCTCGTCAATGGTATCAGTCCGGCGCTTAACGTGCAGGAAACATTTCTGAAGTTAAAATTGTAATCGCCTTGGATATACGTGGAATATAGCTGCTTATAATCCTTGTCGCCGCCATCGCCTTCGCGGAGCATCGTATTACAGCTGAGAACGAGCTGCCCGAAACTGTATGCTATCGAGCCTTCGATGAAGTGGGAGGCGGAGTATGCTCCGTAGCGCTGGCCTTCGCCGGCCCACCAGTAGTCCGTCAGCGAAAGGCCGAGGCTGCCGATCGTGTAACTCAACGTGAAGTCGAACTCTTTTGCTATGCCCAGGCCTGATTGACCGGCTGTTGCCAGGTCGGTGCTTCCCCAGATGACAAGGCCTAAGCCGCCTTCGTGAGAGAGCGTGAGGGACGGCTGAACGGAGGCTCCCGTCTGGTAAACGCCGCGCCATACGTAGCTGCTGACCAAATCAGCGCCGGGAGTGATTTTCCATCTTGTTTCAGCAGAAGCCATTGTAGAGACCAGCGGAATGATAAGAATCGAAAGTATTAACTTTCTCTGTTTTTTAGAAAATAATCTTTTTGTCATTTTGCTTTTATTTAAAGGGTTGTGATATTAATATGAGAGATGTGTCTGCAAATATATGAACATTTTTATTATATCAAACACGTTTTGCTTGCTTTTTGTTTTAGATTATGTGCCCTGTACCAATTCCAAGCTTAAATATTGATTTTGATTACAGTTTGGCAACTGTTGCGCGATTAAATATTACATATCGTAAGTATACGCCTTTTACGGTGAGCAAAAAAATATTATTTGCCTTGAATTATTTACAACTGGAATATTCTCCCGCCTCATTTTGGTCTTCCTCGTAGGTCATGGAGGTGTCCCTATGTGTGGCTATATGTTTCTGGTTAATGCCGGTAAGGCTGTTTAGTTTGTTGGCGGGGTAGGAACCGGGAGCTGGGGGAAGTGGGATTTGCCCGGAGGAGAATCAGAGGAAGAGGATGAGTGAAGAGAGGATGGTGATTATGGTAACAACCGTTCGGAAGCCTTTTTCTGGAAGTTTGCGCACGAGAAGGATGCCGATAACCGCTCCTGCTATCATGAACGGAATTGTATATAGATTAAGGATTAATGTTGCGGGAGTAATATTATGCCATGCCCATATTTGTATTGGAAGCTTGAGATAATTGATAACGAGAAAGAACCAGGCGCTTGTTCCTACAAAGGTCAGTTTCGGCAATCGGACGGATAGCATGTATATCGACATGACTGGCCCGGCGGCATTCCCTATCATCGTCGTGAAGCCGCCCATAAGCCCAAATGCAGGGCTGTACCACCAACGGCTTACGGGGAGGCTTGCTTTCTTCCCGGCGAACTCCGACCATAGCATTACGCCGATTCCTATTAACAGGCAGCTGGCCAGCAGGCGCTTAAATTCAGCCGGTGGAACAAACCTGTCAGCTATTATGGCTAGAATGAAGCCCGTCAAAGCGTATGGCAGCAGCTTGAAGATATATATCCATTGAGCCTGGCGACGATAGTACCATACGGCCAATAAATCGGAAAAGCAGAGCATCGGGAGGATGACGCCGGTGGATGGCTTGGCGCCGAATACGACGGCCATGACCGGTATCATAAGCATGTTGATGCCTTGAAAGCCTGTTTTGGACATGCCTATAAACAGCGCGGTTATGAACAGGATGCACCATTCGGCTGTGGTTTGGGAGGACATGGATGAGAGGATTGATGACATTTTAGGGTTATTTGGATATTTGATTCTCTTAGGATGATAATTTTCCTACGGCGACGGGCGCGAAAAAAGCGGGACTTATATATGCCCGCCTCTGTTTTTGCCCCGACGGCAGAGGGGCTGATGCGTAATGGTGCTGTATCACTGTCTGGTAAATGTGAGCTTTTCACTGCCGTTGCCCAGCGCCATGGTTTTTCCGGAAATAGTTCCGTGCAGCTGGGCGCCGGCTAATGAGATCGTGATTTCGTCGCCCAGAAACTCGTAGGTTGCTTCGGAAATGTCTGGGGTGGACATTCCGGGATTTATGTAGGACATGGTGCATAGCGACGTGGTAATGAACATGATGATTTGAACAGTGCCGTTCTCTTCGCTTTTCCATGATGTGCCGACAAGGTCGCTCGAATCCGGGAGTTTGGTCTCGACGACACAATTCATCATAAGGCTTAGCAGGAATACGATTGCTAACATGGATGGCCGTAAATTATTTTTCATCTGATTTGTTTGCTTTTCGTCTGCTCCTTTCTCAGACTTTTCAATAGTTTCTTCATCTGCTCTTGTGGCTTTACAGTTTTGCCCTGTTTGAAATGTTTCAGCTCATTTTATTTACAGCAAAGTTATAATAAATAACAGCAATGTGCATGGTTTTGAAAGAATCGCTACGAGGGGGAGGCATTGGAGGGGGGATGAAGGGAATGTTTCCAAGGATGCGGATGTTCAGGGTTTGCGGGTGAAGACTAAAATGTGTAATCTTGTGCGCTTGGATTAGTTAACATACATTAATTATATATGTAAAGAATGAAAAATACACCTGTTGATTTTAATACCGTTCGGCGTGTTATTGCCGAATATAACTTGCCTGATTTCGGAAAGGCTACTATCCGCGAAGTTGTTGCAATAGCTTCACAGCTTGAAGCTGAAACGGGCACGGAGTTTATTCGTATGGAAATGGGAGTGCCTGGATTGCCGCCGGCTGCCGTTGGAGTCGAAGCGGAAATACGGGCGCTTCAAAATGGTATAGCCGGAGTTTATCCCAATATTAACGGATTGCCGGAATTGAAAACCGCAGCTGCCGGATTTGTCAAGGCTTTTACCGATATTGATGTCAGTCAGGAAGGATGTGTGCCGGTAAGTGGCTCGATGCAGGGGACGTTTGCTTCTTTCCTTGTCTGTTGCCAATGCCGGAAGGGGAGGGATACCGTTCTCTTTATTGATCCTGGATTCCCGGTGCAGAAGCAGCAGATAACTGTTATGGGATACAAATATCTTTCATTCGATGTTTATGAGCATCGGGGAGAAAGCTTGCGGGATGCTCTTGACCGATTCCTGGCACAGGGGAATATTGCTGCCATGATTTTCTCAAATCCAAATAATCCTTCATGGATTTGCCTGAATGACGAGGAATTGAAGATAATCGGGGAGGCGGCCAATCGCTACGATGTAATAGTAATAGAAGACCTGGCATATTTCGCAATGGACTTCCGCAAGGAACTCGGAAAGCCTTTCCGACAGCCGTTTCAGCCAACCGTTGCACGATATACGGACAATTATATCATGCAAATCTCCGGTTCAAAAATCTTTAGCTATGCCGGACAGAGAATTGCTGTTGCCGTCATTTCCGACAAGTTGTATCATCGCAAGTTTGACGGCCTGACGCAACGCTACAATGGTGGGACGTTCGGAACGGTTTATATTCACCGCGTTCTCTATGCCCTGTCTTCAGGAACAAGTCATTCGGCGCAGTTCGCTCTTGCTGCCATGTTCAAAGCTGCCATTGACGGGAAGTTTGACTTCGTTGAAGATGTAAAGGAATATGGCTTGAGAGCGGCTAAAATGAAAAAAATATTTATCGACAATGGTTTTAATATTGTCTATGACACTGATCTTGATGAACCTGTCGCTGACGGATTTTATTTTACTATTGCCTATCCTGGAATGACTGGCGGGGAATTAATGGAAAATCTTATCTATTACGGAATAAGCGCCATTTCTCTTTCAACAACTGGAAGCTGTCAGGAAGGTCTTCGTGCATGTACTTCCTTCATCAAGCCGCATCAATATGCTCTTCTTGAAGAGAGGCTGAAAGGGTTTTCTTCTGAATTTGGAATTGAGAAATGAGAACTTACAGAAAGCCTGCCGCCGTTCTTTTCCGCAGAAAGCCGGAAAAGGGGCGCGGATCGGGCGTTTGTTCAGTTCGCTGTTGTTTCACTTCCTTTTTGTTTCAAATTCATCGACAATAGCTACGTGATGTCCTGCCCTGACTCATTTAGGCCTGTGAGCGTCCATCGAAACGGCGGGGAAACCTGTTTCCTCCTTTGTCCCTGCTTTAATCAGCGGTGCTCCAAGAATTTGAGAGGCAACAGTTGCGTCTTTGACAACTACCCTGTATGTGTCGCCGGAACGTAAAAGCAAAATAGCATCGGGGTGTTTTGCCTTGACTTCATCATAGTGTTTCAGGGAATTATCGGCTACTTTCGGCGTTTCGGATGTTTTTCCAGTGTTGTCGGATTAGAAAATAAATTGAGTTGTGCGGGATTTGTTTTAGCCGCTTTTTTCTTCCCGCGCTTGCCTGGTTGATTCTCCGAGCATCACGTTTGATTCTCTGAGAGTCTCCGTTGATTCTCGGAGCATCACGCTTGATTCTCTGAGAGTCTCCGTTGATTCTCGGAGTATCACGCTTGATTCTCTGAGAGTCCCCGTTGATTCTCGGAGTATCACGCTTGATTCTCTGAGAGTCTCCGTTGATTCTCCGAGTATCACGCTTGACACTCCGAGAGTATATGGTTGATTCTCGGAGTATCACGCTTGATTCTCTGAGAGTCTCCGTTGATTCTCCGAGAGTATATGGTTGATTCTCGGAGTATCAAGCTTGACACTCTGAGAGTCTCCGTTGATTCTCTGAGCATCACGTTTGATTCTCTGAGAGTCACGGTTGACACTCGGAGAATCAAAATAGGTTCTCAGAGAGTCAAAACCTATTCTACAAGAATAAATGTTTATGCAAAAAGAGTAAACGGCGGAGTTGCGAAATTTATTAACTACGGGAAAAATATCGACGAGGTAACTTTGAAAATAAGAATCTGTATTTTGAGAATAAAACAGCAAGTTGTTGGAGATTATTATTTGTCGTCACAAATATAAAATATAGCTTTGCGTCATAATAAAATATAATAAGATAGATAAATATGGTATTCAGAAAAAGGTTTTTTGCCAAATATTTCTCAAAATATTTTTTTGCAGCCAAGGTGCAGATACCGGAGGTACTGTGTGAAATATTAACGCAAGCATTATGCTATTATTTTCAATTTAGTAAAGCGTTTTTTGCTTGTTAAAACAACAGTCAGAATGTACAGACAAGGCAGCATAGTAAGCTGATAGTGGGAAAAAGAAGACGACATTACATTCAAGGTAAAAAAAAATGCGGCGGAAGATATAAGTGCATAATAGACTGACGCAAAAAGATTATCAAATAATAAATTACATAATTTTTTAGATTAATATAATTAATATCATGCCAATTACAGTTCAGATAAAAAAGAAACAGGCTGCGATAAGTTTTGTCGCAGCCTGTGCCTGACTTCTCTAATTATCTCGTTACATGAGACAGACTATATAAGCTCATCCATGCCATTTGCTCTGCCTCGTCTCTTTTCATTTGAATATGTTTAAGAGTTGAAAAAAACAGAATGGGAATCAGTTTTGTATCTTGAATATTCATTTCGACAAATGTCTTCCTGTTTCGAGATGGAAAGAACGCAAAGTAATCAATAAGTTTTTTCTCGAAAGAGAAACGTGCTGTTGCATAAGTCTCTCCGTCTTTTTTGTATGATACTTTATTCTTCCAGAAGAACTTGCGTTTATACAGGCTGCCGTCCGGCATTTGAATTTTGGTGTACTTGTTTGACAGTACAGTTCCGATTTCTCCGAGTGTATCCGAAAACACAACTGTTTTGCCGACCTTTGTCTGCGCTATGGGATTTCCATGCAACAGAAGTATCTGTTTTGAGTATGTCAATACAACACTGTCGTTTTTGTCATAAACAACAATACTGTCGCACTTCGGGTCTACCGTAAATCGGTAATCTTCTGCATAAACTCCAATGGCAATTGTCGTAAGCATGAAAGCTAATAATGTTCTAATAACTACCGTTGCAAATAAAAAATTTAGATTGCTTATTATGTTTTTCATCTCTAATTAGTTTAACGTCCGCTCCTTGTACAGACAATAATTAATGAATTAAAAAAACTGTTACTCGTAAAGCTTTTCGCAGGACTTAAGCCGCCTGTTTTTTTAAGAGGGTTCTTCTCCTCTGCTGTTTTATCGGCGGTTCGGCTCCGCATAATGCTTTTTCCACGAATGGAAGATTGAACGGTTACTCCGCGACCCGTTTTGCAACGGCATGTATGTGGCATTAAAAGGTGGGCGTAACGCGGGTCAGGTTCATTATGTATAGATGTTGGGGTCATATATTGTTATTAATTGCTTTCTTGGATGTAAATATAAACAGATTAATTGATATACAATAATCCGTTTGCCCTGATAACCAAACATCGGCTCGTTGTCGGTTGAGTAAAATGTAAATGGCTTGCCTTCGTTGTTTTCAAACTCGTGTGTCCAAGCATTTTAGATACTGTTTCAATCGCCACGCCTTTGGAGAGCGTTACGGTTGTGGCATAACGAATGACGGGCGAGGTGAGAGGTTATTCGCTTTTTAATCCCTGCTATTTCAGCTATTTTTTTTCAATCGTGAGTTATATTTATATAACTCTATAACAGGCAAAAGCAAATTGCCGGTTTTCATACTTTTCCAGAATCATTTTCGGAATGTTTAAAAGTGGAATACAGTATTCCGTATCAGTCTTTTGCCGTCTGCCTTTTATCCACGGTTTGTCGTCGAATGAAAGTT
>JAIRPK010000059.1 GCA_031257015.1 Tannerellaceae bacterium | reverse complement strand
GTGGACAGTTACGAACTTGATGCTGTGGATTATCTGTTGAAACCCATCGAACCGGCACGTTTTCAAAAAGCCGTAAGCAAAGCGTCCGATTACCTGCAACTTTTGCAGGACAAATCGCAAAAAAGCGCCATAGAGACCGTTACACAGGAACATATTTTCGTAAAGGCAGACCGGCGGTATTTCAAAATCCTTTTCCGCGACATTCTTTTTATCGAAGGGTTAAAAGATTATGTCATTATTCAGACCGACAAGCAAAAAATCATCACGAATACTACGCTGAAAGCCATTCAGGAACGGCTGCCTCAATCGATGTTCCTGCGTACCAACAAATCCTATATCGTCAATCTGGGAAAAATAGATTCCTTCGATATGAACGACATCTATATCGGCACGCACGAACTTGCTATCGGCAGCCATTACAGGGACGGTTTTATGGAGAAATTTGTGAAAGGGCAGATTTAGTCATTACCGCATTTCCCTGAATATCAGAATCCGTAAAGATAGCAGGGCTTTGTTCCCTGATTCGATGGCAGACGCGTTTAATCATAAAATGAATGAAGACGATAAAAAATAAAATTAATGTAATTTGCCTTGGCGTAAGGAACATGGAAAAGTCCATCCTGTTTTACCGCGACGAATTAGGTCTCAGGACAAATGAGAAAGAATACAGTCCAAAAGCTATTTTCTTTAATATATCAGGTACAAAGTTTGAATTATACCCGTTGGAGTTGCTGTGCAGGATATTAATGAAACTAATCCTCCCGAAATCGGGAAAGGATTCGGAGGTTTTACTTTGGCTTATAATGTAAAGAGTGAAAGCGAAGTCCATGAAATTATTGAACAGTTAATTTGGACGCATTCAGCGTCATTGGAGTAAAGAATTTTACATCCATCGAAAACGGCGAGAATTTCATCAAAATTCCGTAAATGTGGGCAAGTTTGCCCGAAGAAACAATGGACAAGCTGAGCGGACTTTCCAATCTGAGGCCGTCGGGCGGCGTACTGGGCGTATGTGTATGCGCGGGAATGCACGGATTTGACTACTGGATTGTCTTCGAGATAACCGGCGCGATGTCCAACGCTGTACAGGACGGATGCCGATACATATTCAATGAATGGTTTTCCATCGTCGGGTTATCAACATGCCAATGCACCGTAAATTGAGTGGTATTCCTTTGGAGATATGAGTTCGCCCGATTATAAAAGTGAAATATGGATTCCGGTTATTAAACAGGATTAGAATAAAATGAAAGCGCACCTGTTTTTTCTTTTTATATTATTCAGTTACCTGCCGGGGCACAGAACGCAAACATCAAACCGTATATTATATCCTGATCGTATAACATGTTTAATGTTATACTTGGAGCAGCGTAGCTTATCTTCCCTATTAATACTATGGACACCTTTGAGTTCTCAAACCAAAGGCATGGTACAATAAGCTGATATTCATATTTGTATGATTTGTGAATCAAATATAGAAATTATCAGTTTATTTTTTTCTGCGAACTGCACATTCGCCGGATGAACCCCAAAAGAGAACTTAAAAAAGCAAAAAACGGCAAAAAAATGCTCAAATTTCTTTTTTTTAGCGGCAACGCCGCTAAAATCCCCCATCTTCCTTTATTGCCTCTTTCGCGGCAATAAAAAAAACAAAGCCCGCAAAACTGCGGGCTGAAAGGATAAATATTTTCATTTTCTTAAATAACAGATTGCTAAAACTAAAGCAGATATAGCATAACCAAGAATTAATTTTACTTGCTAAAATTAATTCTTGGAAAAATTCTTTTCTGCAAATCGTTATTGTGGATTTATTGTTGCTGTTTGGAAGACAATCTTCAAAATAATATTCAATATTAGTCATTTGACTGATAATTAAGAACAATCCGTAAAATACTAGCACTAACGACACTAATATAGACAATGAAAGGACTATCTTTTTTAAGTATTATATTCATAATTAGCAAAATCATTCATTGGGCAGCTTTAATTACTTTTTGATTGCTTTTAGAGTAATCTTTATTACATTACTTTCCTTGTTTCCTGATTGTATATTAAGTGCATCTCTCATCTCACAGCCATTCGATTTATAAGATTATTGTGACAATACCAAAATAATTCACACTACACATCTTTTAGTTACGATAACTCAAAGTCAGATTTGCCATAAAAATTGTGTTATATTCCTGTACAGTAGTCATTTTTCTTTCTGTTACGGCTGCAAAATAACTAAAAAAAATCTTTTTTATTACTAAAATAAAAAACATAGAAGTTTTTGTTCCCATAATTTGCAGATAATTGAATAAAGAAAGTTCCTGTAAATAGCGGTTTAGTGTTCAGGGATGCAGTAGTTTTGCTTTTCTAATATCTAATGCGGTAAATTGGTTAGTTTCTGCGTTCTTCAAAAATTCACACAGTCAGTTATAAAAACATCGTGCATTGGTACTTAATATATCTGCTCGCCTAAAAAGTGATTTTTTGAGCAATGAAAAAGCCAATTATATATCTGCGGGCACTGTTTTGATAAAAATTTCACCTGCCTGCTGGTTTACAATACTTTCACGCTGATATTGATTAAAAAAAGGTTATCGTTTCAATAAAATTTAACAACAACAAAAGCGTTTTTTGGGGGGAGGAGATTATGTTTGCGGTTTTCAATTTGCAATTACGCACTGCAAACGGCGTGTGATTTGGGCTATTTTTGCCTGATTTGTTAAACCCGTGTTGCACTTTTGTTTATATCTTGCGTGTGAAACGAAAATGTATTTTGGGGCGTACAGGCAGATAGCTTTTGCCAATAGCTGATTTTGCCAAACACAACACTTAAAAAGGGTTGTCGCTTGCGTGGCTAGCTATTACCAAAAACAAAATAAAAGCGTTTTCTGCCTCGCCCCCAATGCCAATTTGCTGTATATCTGCCTGCAAATTATTGATTAAATTTGTGTGTTTCAGATATTTTACCGCCTCGCTTTCTTCTTCCTCACTCATTTCAAACTCATTTTCAGCTTTTGGGTAATACAGGCGTTCAAATTTGTACATTTCAAGTTGCCTTATAAACTCGTGCGTTGATTTTGAAACGTCTAAAAGCGTAACGCCGTACTTGTCGCAAATAGTGCGTATAAGTTTGTCCGTTTGGCTGTCAGTATACAGGTCAAGCGTGGTGCGCATTGGCGAGTAATTTTTGTAAGTTACCCGCAGGGTGCAAATCATTTTTTTCAATTTGCTGCAAATTTGCTCTGCCCAAAACGTCAATCACAAAAAGCGTATCGGAGTACGTTAAAAAATACGGGTTGTGTATCTCTAAATTTTGCATAATTATATGATTAAAATTTGATACAAAACAGAGAAAAAACAAATAAAGTTATTAACAGTTGAAATGGCGTAAATCCTTTAAAAACAGGCATTTAAGCGTGGAAAGAGGGGCTTTGTGGGGACTTTTTTTTTTGAGGTATATTTTTATTCTTTTTGGGGAGTAAAGTTGTGTTTTTATTGGTTTCGAGGCTTGATTTTAGCTATTTTCAAGTGTGTTTTTCGGACTTTTTTAAGTTATTTTTTGTTGTTAATTGATTTTTCTTCGTTTTTATTCTAATTAACTTGTATTCAAGTATTTTAAGTTTATTTGCCGCTCTGCCTTTGGAACTTTGTTTTTGCCCCCTTTTTGTCTGCACTTATGCGGGTTATATTTCTTTGAAATTTAGTGGTTTATATGCGTATTCTGTGCTGTTTTCTGGCTTGATTTTGGTTCTTCCGGAGAATGCATAGCTTTTATCATGTAGAACAAGAATTTTAAGTTCAAAAACTCCTGATCCATATATCCGTAAGCAGCCTCTTCATTGTTTTAATTTTATTGTTGAAACCTTCAATCTTTTATGTGATGATCATACTAGGCTAAAATACCAAACTTGCGGGCAGTGAGTGTCGCTGCAAACTTGGCCAGCTTGGGATTTTTGGATTCTTTAGCCTATTTAATCCAATCATACAAAACTGTTTGAGCATCCTGTTTGTTTATTTTCATCCATATCTCTTTCAGTTAGTATGCTTGAGCCGGTGGCTCATTTAATTTGAGAGCATTATCCAGCCTTGTCCTGAATTTGGCATCAAAGATATCTTTTCCATTGCATAGCAACAACCAACAGGTTTACTTCAGAACCTTGCGCATGTTGAGATCTTTCTTTCCATGGTGTGGCATCAGGTGCATTGGACAACACGGATGAAATGAAAGCGTGGGGAGAGGGCTGTAGCAACAGCTTCTATTTTAACGTCTTCCCTTGAAACTTTTTCCAAAAACATGTCTAGGGAATCCGCATCTTTACCCTGGCGGTGTAAATAACCCGTTTAGTGTCCAAATCAACAACGATTGTTTTGTAAATATGGCCTTTGGCTACGGCAAACTCATCTATGCCAATAATTTCACCTTGCTTATATCATGATTGTAGTAGTGTTGCTTCAAATAACGCTTCCGAATATCCTTTACAGTTCCCATGATACTTTCCGGAAGCTGGCAACATCATCGAGGGTTCCAATGCAGTACAGTGTGCGTTGCAAAGTATAAGTTCTACCGAAGGAATATAATAAATTTTCAATAGTTTAGATTATAACATTATATTTGAAAATGATAATAAAACCGATATTTGTATATTTTTAACAGTAGCTTGCAATATAAAAACAACACCTCAAAGCAATTTTGCTCAATTTAAAGCAACCCGACTGATTTACAGTACTTTCGCACAAAATAAAATAGGCCGGTAAAGCCTCAAAAAGACAGGGAAATCCCCATTTGAAGATACAGTTACTAGACGTTACCTGTTTTTCACTGTATCGACCGCGTAAGTGATGCTTGACTCCCTTGATTTGCATACGATTATTTGAAAGATTTTTGACTTTGCGAGAGCGCAGATAATAAAATTAATCAAAAAAGCTGTCAAAAGTTTCTTTTGTGCTGATTTTCTGCACTTTGCATAGCAACAAATAACTCAACTGTAAATAATTCTGAAACTTAAATAGAGTTAAGATGCGAAGTACGTTTAAGGTGCTGTTATACCTTAAAAAGAAGAATTTGAATTAAGTATGGCGAAGCTCCGGTGATGACACGAATTACCATCGACGGAACGATTGCAAAGTTCAGTTGCAAGACTTCCATCAAGCCTGAATTATGGGAGAGCAAGTAAAACAGAGCAACGGGACGAAGTGATTATGTCAGGCAAATCAACAGCCTGCTGTACGAAATTAAAGCCGGAATTAACAGGCATTATAAAAAGGTATTGGAGTGCGATTCGTATGTTACCGCCGAAAAGGTGAAAAACTCTTTTTTCGGAATAGATTTGCGTAGCGAAACCATTTTGCAGGTTTTCAAACAGCATAATGAAGATTTTGAGGGATGAAAAACGCAGGACTTAGGGCTAATTCTACGCTTCAAAAATACAAGGATGTTTACCTACATCTGGAAGCGTTTATCAAAAAACAGTACAACCGGTCGGATATGGCATTGATAGAGCGAACCTAGGCTTTTATCACTGACTTTGAACTCTATCTTGCAACCGCTCCCAAGCTGGCTCATAATACCAGTAGGTGGGGATATTAATCCATCCCAAAATCACATCGCCCGCCAAAGTGGACAACCATAATCTGAACCAAAATCATATTTTCCTTCCCTATTCACCATTATACATTCTCAATTCAATAGCAAAATCCACGATTATATATCTTATATTTGCACGAATTTTTGTCATTCCTCATGTGCGAGTGACAAACATCAATATTAAAACATTAAGCAATAGACATGAAGCAAATATTAGTTACCGGCGGCGCAGGATTTATCGGCTCTCACTTATGCGAGCGCCTGTTGAAAGAAGGGAATACAGTTATATGTATGGATAACTATTTCACCGGTCGCAAACAGAACATAATTCACCTGTTAAACAACCCCAATTTTGAATTGGTTCGTCATGATATAACCTTTCCATACTATGTCGAAGTGGATGAAATATACAATCTCGCCTGCCCCGCCTCCCCTGTTCATTACCAGTTCGATGCCGTCAGCACGGTAAAAACATCCGTCATAGGCGCAATAAACATGCTTGGATTGGCAAAGCGCGTCAAAGCCCGCATTTTGCAAGCTTCTACCAGCGAGGTTTATGGCGATCCGTTCGTTCATCCACAGCAGGAATCCTATTGGGGCAATGTCAATCCGATAGGCATTCGCTCATGCTACGACGAAGGGAAACGCTGCGCCGAGACCCTTTTTATGGATTACCACCGCCAGAACAACGTCGAAGTCCGCATCATCCGCATATTCAACACCTACGGCCCCAATATGCGCCCTGACGATGGCCGTGTAGTCTCCAATTTCATTGTCCAGGCGCTGAAAGGCGAAAACATAACCATATATGGGGACGGTTCCCAAACCCGTAGCTTCCAGTACGTCGATGATCTGGTCGAAGGTGTAATACGCATGATGCGTGTCGATAATTTCATTGGCCCCGTCAATCTCGGCAACCCCGGAGAGTTCTCAATGCTGGAACTGGCCGAGAAAATAATCCACCTGACCGGTTCCCATTCCCGCATCACATTCCATCCCCTCCCATCCGACGATCCCAAACAGCGCAAACCGGACATAACTTTGGCAAAAACACATTTAAACTGGTCTCCTAAAATCACATTGGACGAAGGATTAATACCAACCATCGCCTATTTCAAAAGCCAAATAAAATAATCTGGCATTAGTAAAAACGAAAGAACAAGCTGTCCGCCAAATTCCGCATAAGAACCTCCATTATATCCTAATCATGAACCCGGATAAATCAACTCAATCTCCCCCTGCGACGTTAAAGGAAAAAGCCGCCAAGGGATTATTCTGGGGTGGGGTAAATACTTTTTTCCAGCAATTTATCGGCGCCATATTAGGGATACTTGCTCTGCACGTTCTCAATCCGGATGATTATGGATTGATGGGAATGTTGGCAATATTCACGGCCATAGCAACCGGCATTATGGACAGTGGATTCGGGACGGCATTAATCAATAAAAAAGATATTCGACATGAGGATTATAACGCCGTTTTTTGGTTTTCCGCCATAACTGGAACCGCGCTTTATGTCATTTTTTTCTTTGCCTCCCCGCTAATCGCACATTTTTATCATCAGCCGCTGCTTACCGACCTTTCAAGACTGGCCTTCCTCAGCTTTTTGATAAACAGTTTCGGCTTGGTTCACAACGCTTATTTATTCAAGACCTTAATGGCCAAAGAACGCGCCAAAATTGATATAACCGCGGTAAGCATCTCCGGCGTAGCGGTACTGGTATTAGCCATAAACGGATTCTCATATTGGTCATTAGCGATACAGTCGATTCTTCAATCCGGCATATCTGTCCTCCTTCGCTGGCATTATACTCCGTGGAAACCAACGCTTGGCCGCATAGATTTCTCACCATTAAAAACCATGTTCGGATTCGGCTCCCGCTTGTTTATCACAAACATATTTACCCATGTCAACATACACATCTTGTCAGTCATACTTGGTAAATATCATACAGAAGAACAAGTAGGATATTATACACAGGGGAGCAAATGGATGCAACTTGTAAACTTCATGGTTTACGGCATGATAACCTCCGTTGCCCTGCCGGTATTTGTAGAGACCAATAACGATAAAGAACGCCAGTGCCATATTTTTCGCAAGATGATAAGGTTCGGCGCATTTATTTCATTTCCATCCCTGTTCGGGTTAGCCTTTGTCAGCCGAGAATTTATATTAATCTTTGCAGGCGAAAAATGGGTTGGCTGCATACCATTCCTGCAAGTACTGTGTCTGTACGGCGGTTTTTTTTATTTGATAAGTTTGTACATATACTTGCTGTATGCCTACGGCAAATCCGGCATAGTGATGTGGTATAATATCACAATTTCTGCCATCGTGCTTTGCTTTATCCTCCTCATAATCCCATACGGAATTTTCCCTGCAATAGTAGCCTACGTCGTGATACTAACCTCAAGCATATTCGGCTGGCATTATTTTGCCCGGAAGTTAATAGCCTTACGCTTCACGATCGTCTTAAAAGACATATTCCCCTATTTATTCATCACCCTTTTCAGTTTTGGTCTGACATGGCTGATAACGTTACCGGTAGAAAACATATACGTAATCTTTTTCTTGAAAATCATAATTGCCGCAGCGATTTACTTGTTGATAATGAAATACAGTGGTTCTGCAGTTTTTCAGGAGAGTGTCAACTTTCTGTTGAAGAAGAGAAAATGAAATAACTGTTCATATTTATACATATACAATAAAAGAAATATATCTAAAGTAATAAAAACTAAAAAAAATCAAAGCTGATGAAATTGTATCAAAACGCTAAAAAAGCCTTCAAAGATGATTGTAATGGTGAAGCAATAAGAATAAAACCTAAAACAAATAAGTTCTATAAATTTATCACTTTGTGTATCCCTCCTGTTTTTGGAGAGTTTAAGAAATGGAGAAAGAGGAGATTATAAAATAGTTTGCTAGTGCTAATAATTCCATAATCCCATATGAGAGTATCAATCATAATGGCCGTTTATAACGGAGAAAAATTTATAGGGAAACAATTAGATTCTCTCATTAACCAAACATACTCCATATATGAACTAATTATTCAAGATGATTTATCAACTGACAATACGTTCAATATCATAGAAGAATATGCCTGCCAATACCCTTTCATCCATATCTTTCAGAATGAATCACGCAAAGGGATAAACGAAAACTTCTACTCGGCAATGGAAAAAGCAACAGGCGACTATATCGCCATCTGCGATCAAGACGACGAATGGGAACCGGAAAAGATAGAACTCCAGGTTAAGCATATAGGGGAAAACAACTGGTTATGCGGTTGCTTCTCAAAGCCTTTTTCCGAGACAGGCGCATGGAGCTTTGACAACAGAATACCCAATTGCAGTATTGAGCGTCTTATTCATATTTCTTCAGCTCTTCCGGGACATACGCAAATGTTCAAGCGCGAAATTCTTCCTCTGGTATTAAGGTTCAGAGACATGCCCATTCTTTATGATCATCTGATTTCTATTATTGCCGCCTCATATCAGAAGATAATCTTTATAGACAAACCATTAGTGAACCATCGAATGTACCATGCTTCGGCAACATTTACTGTTCCGATAATGAATCCCACAGGGAAAGGGAATCGAAATCTCCCTAACATAATGAGATCTTTCTTCAGAACATTCCGTATATATATTGAAATAAGGCCGCAAATACGTCAATGGTTCATGATGATAAACCAAATTCTGCAATCATTGCCGGCGGAGAACGCAGAAATAAAAGATGCGTTGAAAGTAGTAAAGTATCAATCCCAAAGAGGGATAATCAGCTACATCAAATTAACATTCATGTACCTGAAGTTGCGCAAGAAAATATTTCACGTCGAAGAAAAAAACACCATTTTGTCTATCCTTCGCGCCGGATATTTCCCCATATCATGCAGCGATTACTTCCGTTATATGGCGAAAGCCTATACGAATAAATAAATGTAGAACAATGTATAGCATCCCAATCTTATTTATAATCTTCAATCGACCGGAAACGACGGCGCAAGTTTTTGAGAAAATAAAGGCCATAAAACCATCCAGGCTATATGTCGGAGCTGACGGCCCCCGTGACGGTCGACCCGACGATACCTTCCGTTGCGCCGAATCACGGAGAATCGTGGAGCAAATCGACTGGCCGTGCGAATTAAAAACACTGTACAGAGACAAGAACCAGGGATGCAAAATTGCAGTATCAGAAGCAATAACCTGGTTTTTTGACCAGGAAGAATATGGCGTCATTCTGGAAGACGATTGCCTGCCTGACAGATCATTCTTCTCCTTCTGTGAGGAATTACTAATCCGCTATAAGGATGATGAAAGGATTGGGCATATCGGCGGCAATTGCTTCCTTCCCGGAATAATAAACGACGGTCAGAGCTACGATTTTTGCTCCATGTCTCATATTTGGGGCTGGGCGTCATGGCGCAGAGTCTGGAAGAACTACGATGTACGCTTTGCATACTGGGATGAGGCTCTAAAGGATAAAAACAAACGAAAGTCGTTATTCAAGAATTTCAGGGAAGAAATATACTTTACCTCCTTTATCAGCGATACGTTGAAAGGTAAAATCGACACATGGGACGTGCAATACCTGTATATGTTGCGGACGCAAAACCAACTCGCCATCTATCCGTCAGTCAATCTGGTTGCAAACATCGGACTGTTATCCTCCGACGCAACCAATACCGTTTCTGGAAAAGCCCGCAAATTATACGTCCCATCCACAGAAATTCAGTTTCCTCTCAATCACCCTAGCCGCTTACTGCCCAATTATACGATTGACCGGCTAACGTTCCTCAGAAAGTTCTTTTCCTGCAAAAGGCTGTTGCGATACATAATGCGACAATATTAATCATTGTATGAAAGTAGTATTCCTTTCAACTTCCGAGCGGAATGGCGGTGCAGCCATTGCAGCCGGTCGCTTAATGCAAGCCCTGCTACAATCCGGAGTGGAAGTAAAAATGCTTGTGCGTGACAAACAGACGAGCGGCGACAGCATCGTTTCCATCAATACAAGTCGCTTGAGACGTCTGATTAATTTCCTCCGCTTCGCACATGAGCGATGGATAATTTATGTCCATAACCGCTTTAGCAGGAAAGGTCTCTTTGCAGTCTCAATTGCCAACGTTGGAGCCGACGTTAGTCAACACCCATTGGTGAAATCGGCAGACATTATCCATTTACATTGGATAAACCAAGGCTTCCTGTCCCTGGAAAGCATTCGTCGGTTAATAGCCACTGGCAAACCCACAATTTGGACAATGCACGATATGTGGCCATTCACCGGAGCTTGCCATATAGTCTCACCCCCCTCATCTGTGTCTAAGCGTGATTACGAGCATTGCCTTGCCTACATGGATAAATGCGGAGACTGCCCCCTTCTTCTTCGGCCTGCCTCACAAGATTTGTCACGCCGCACATGGATGAAGAAACGCACTTCTAACTTTGCCAGCCAGATCCACTTCGTTGCCGTCAGCTCATGGTTGCGTGCCAAGGCAAAGGAAAGTTCACTAATGCACGATGCTACAATTGACATAATCCCCAACACGATAGACACCACGCTGTTCCATCCGAGCGATAAGATAGCAGCACGAAAAAGACTGTCTTTTCCATTAGATAAAAAGATTATCGCCATGGGCGCCGCCAAGCTCAACGACCCGCTAAAAGGCTTCAATTTTCTGCGTGAAGCCTTATCCCGGCTCGACACTCCGAAGCCCGACGACTGTTTACTGGTTTTATTCGGTGGCATAAAGGATGCTCCAGCCTTCCTTGACGATATTCCCATACCGCACAAATGGCTGGGCATCATTTCCTCCTCTCAAGCTGCTCAAGTATATGCGGCTGCCGACGTAACGGTCAGCACATCCCTGTTCGAGACCTTCGGACAAACACTAATAGAAGCAATGGCCTGCGGATGTCCTGTTGTCAGTTTCAACAACAGCGGACAGACGGACATCATTGATCATAAGATTAACGGCTACCTTGCCAAATATAAAGACGTCGCCGACCTTGCCCGCGGCATACGCCGGACGCTCTATGAATCAGACTATGCAGAACTGTCGAAAAACGCTGTCCGTAAAGTTGCCGACTGTTATTCCCAAGAAGCGGTCGCCCAACAATACATTAACTTATATAAGACAATTACAGACAGAAAGAAACGGGAAAACCACGTTGACATTAAACAATACGACAAGCAGAATCAATATACTTAAAGCAATAATCGCTTTTTCATTCTCGCCCGAATTATCCATAATATGCACACAAATAGCACAGCAAAAAACACAAAAAAATCAATGCCTTCCACTCCTCCCACCTTCTCAATAATCACCGTCACCCGCAATGCCTCGCCATACATTGAGCGCACCATTCTCAGCGTCCTGGCGCAGTCGTACCCGGCAATAGAATATATCATCATCGACGGGGCTTCGACTGACGGGACAACAGATGTCATCAAAACTTACGAATCAGGAATAACATACTGGACAAGCGAGCCGGATGCCGGCATCTACCATGCCATGAACAAAGGCATATCCAAAGCGACCGGCGATTACTTGTGGTTCATCAATGCAGGCGACAGTTTCCACTCCTCCGACACCGTCCAGCAACTGTCATTAGCAATACAGAAGCGACAATCTCCGCCGGACATTATATACGGCGAAACAATGTTGATTGACCAGACAGGAGCCACCCTTGGCAATCGCCGGCTGAAATCGCCCCAGAAGCTCTCCTGGCGAAGTTTCCGAATGGGAATGTTGGTATGCCATCAATCCTTCGTTACCAGACGAGCCATTGCGCCGGAATTTGATTTGCAATACCGTTACTCGTCGGACTTCGACTGGTGCATCCGCTGCATGAAATCCGCCGTCAGCATACTTAATGCCAAATCCGTTCTGTCCTGTTTCATGGAAGGCGGAGTCAGCGACAGGCAGCGCAAAGCCTCGTTGCGGGAGAGGTACGACATTATGCGCCGCTACTACGGCCTCTTGCCTACTGCATTGAGACATATATGGTTCGCCATTCGCTTTTATATACTAAAATGATATACATAAAATTGCGAAAGCAAAGAATTGTTCAAACGAATAAAGTCCTAACATTTTATGAGGCTCTCGGAGAATCAACGGTGATACTCGGAGAATCACGCGAGACTCTCAGAGAATCAACGGTGACTCTCAGAGAATCACGCGAGACTCTCGGAGAATCAACGGTGACTCTCGGAGAATCACGCGAGACTCTCGGAGAATCAACGGTGACACTCGGAGAATCACGCGAGGCTCTCGGAGCAGAAACCTGAAAACTAAAAAGTTTATCGGATAATAATAATCAAGAATAGAATAGAATAAAGAACAGAATAAATGAAATCACTTTTTATGCAAGAACTTATCAAGAAAACAGGCAAGCACGTCGTTGCCATTGCAATATTTCTAGCCCTTTCGCTTGGATTTTTCGCTCCGGCCGTATTTAACGGGAAGGTACTAACCCAGGGCGATCATATCAAAGCGGTAGGTATGGGTGGCAGCCAGGTACTCAAATATGCTGCCGAGGCAGCCCCAGGCGACTACTGTTTATGGTCTGACGGGATGTTTTCCGGAATGCCTTATGTGCAAGGATACGGCCATCCTGGCCCTGACCTTCCCGGCTACTATGTAGTCGATAGAATATTGAAAATGCCTGGTTACAGCCATGCGGCGATGATTTTCACCGGCCTGGTATGTTTTTATCTCTTCCTGTGTATACTGGGCGTTAACTGGTGGCTGGCTCTTGGCGGCGCGATAGCCTTTGCCTTTGCCTCGTACAACATTATTATCATAGAGGCAGGCCATATTGTTAAAGCCTACGTTATTGGTTATATGCCTCTGACGCTGGCCGGGATGGCGCTGCTGTTTCGGCGGAAATACCTGTGGGGTTCGGTAGTATTCCTGTTGGGTGTAGCCCTTTCACTGGCAAATGGGCATATACAAATCACGTATTACCTTGTACTTCTAGCCCTGTTCATTTATTTGGGCTATACGATAAACAAGATAATCAAAGAGAAGAGTTATGGCGAGTGGTGCAAAACGACCATTGTCATGGCTGCCTGCGTCATCTTCGCTGTCCTTCCGAACGCCTCTCAGATGTATTCCAATTGGGACCTTGGTCAACACTCCATCCGCGGTCAGTCGGAGCTAACCCCCAAGGCGAATGAGAGTGGCGTAGTCGAAAAGGTATCTACCGGTCTGGACAAAACGTATGCTTTCCAATGGAGTTACGGTTGGCAGGAGCTGCTGACGGTCATGATTCCCAATGCGTGCGGAGGCTCTTCCGGTGGAACAGTAGGCGCCGATTCGCATTTAGTTCGCGAGTTGAAGAGTAAGGGAGCGCAGGTTGGCAAAGAAGTACAGACATATACGTATTGGGGAGACAAAGCATTCACGTCAGGCCCGGTGTATTTCGGTGCTCTGGTTTGCTTTCTCTTTGTGTTGGGAATGTTTGTTGTTCGCAGTTCTATGAAGTGGTGGATGTTTGGAGGCGCGGTTTTTCTCACGTTCATGGCGTTAGGCCGGAATTTCGACGCCTTTAACGACTTGATGTTCCATCACCTTCCTTTATATAACAAGTTCCGTACAGTAGAGATGGCTCTGGTCATCCCCGGCATGGTCTTTCCGATTATCGGAATATGGGGACTGTCCGTTGTGTTGAAGCGCGAGACGGACGATGCTCATTTCAAGAAAGCCATGATATGGTCTTATGCCATTACTGGCGGGCTGTGCTTTATCGTATGTATACTGCCTTCGATGTTACTCGACTTTACTTCCCCTGCTGATGCACGTAATCTGGCAAGCTTCCCTGGATGGTATGTAGATGCGTTGATGGCTGATCGTAAAGGCTTGGCATCGTCAGACGCCTTCCGCTCTCTGGTAATAATCACCATCGGCGCTGCTGCCCTGCTGTTTTTTTGGATGAAGATGAAAGGAAGCAGGAATGCCGTCACGGTTATCAGTGCCATTATTGCCATAATCATGCTAATAGACCTGTGGAACATAGATCGTCGTTACATAAATGATAAAAGCTATACGACGGAGAGTCCTGAACAAACTTACAAAGCAGGCGTCGCCAACGAAATCATTCTTAAAGATCCGACGCCATCCTTCCGCGTCTTCGGTCTCAACAATCCCTGGCAAAACACGGATGTATCTTACTTCCATCATTCGATAGGCGGCTACCACGCCGTAAAGCTCCGTCGGTATAACGAGCTAATAGAACGACGGCTTGACAAAGAACATGCTCAGATAATAGAGGCGCTAGGCAAGGCCAAGTCATACGCCGACATGGATTCTGTGCTGGCCTTCTGCCCATCTCTCAATATGCTTGATATGCGATATATTATATTCGATGCCACTCAGCCGCCACTGTTCAACCCCCATGCCTTTGGCAACTGCCGTTTCATCAAATCCGTCATGGTGGTAGAAACTGCCGATGCCGAGATAGATGCGCTTAACCACATTGATCCATTCGTAACCGCTGTTGTTGACAAACGTTTTTCCGCAGAGGTAAAAGACTTCGTATATAAGGACGATCCTGATGCCTCCATCATTATGGAGCATTATCATCCCGGTCGGCTGATCTATAAGAGTAAGGCAAACAGCGAACAAATAGCCGTATTTTCAGAAATATATTACGATCCGGGCTGGAAAGTAACGATAGATGGAAAGGAAGCCACGCATTTCCGAGCTGACTGGATACTGCGAGCGATGAAAGTTCCCGCCGGGGAGCATACTATAAAGTTTGAATTTAAACCAGACACATATATCGCCGCCACGTATGTATCCATATTCAGCTCTTTCTTCATACTGCTACTGCTGGTTGGCGCGGCGGGATATACGTTATGGAAGAATAGAAAAGGGCTTGTTCATTTATAAAACGTTTTTTCAAACGCTGCGAACTCGCCTTTCCCCCTGACGATTCTGTTCCATGCAGCCGCAAAGAACCCGCATCCATATCCGGTAAGTTGGATATAAGCAGAAACGATCGACAGCAATCCTATCCTCAAGCTTTTATTGTTCAAAGAAGAATCAATAAAAACCAGCAAGGCATAGAGCATTAACGGAGACAAACTCCAAAGGCAAAAGGGCAAGCCTCCCACGCAAACAACTACCCCCATCGTAAAAGCCGCAGGCAACAAATGCACCGGCTTGAGCGAATGGGGGTATTTTTTGTACAAATTAATTCGTGCAATACCGGAATTATACACCTGTCGGAAGAATTTTCTCCACCCCGTCCGCCGTTTATGAAAAACCCAGGCGGAAGCAAAGAGGCAAACCTTGTATCCTGCCTCGTACAGCCTAATACTGAAATCAATATCCTCTCCAAACCTCATCTTGGAGAATCCTCCCAGCCGTTCGTATGCTTCACGGCAAATACCCATATTGAAGCTACGCGGGTAAAATCTGTCAAGCTCACGCTTCCCTCCGCGTATTCCTCCGGTAGTAAAGAAAGAAGTCATAGAATAATTAATCGCTTTTTGTATGTATGTGAAGTTTTCGGAAGCCCTGTCCGGCCCTCCGAAAGCATCTGCTCCCGTAGCCGCCAAGCCCTCATTTACCCTCCGGATATAATCCTCCGGAAGAATACAGTCCGAATCCAGCACGATGAAAAAATCTCCTGTCGCTTTTGTTGCCCCATAGTTCCTGGCCTGCCCCGGCCCGCCATTAGGAATAAAGTAGTACGACAGCCTTAGCCGGTCTGCATATCTCTGCACTACATTCTCGCAACTCAGCGTTGAGCCGTCCTCAACCACAATCACCTCAAAATTCGTCTCGGATTGCTTTGTCAAGCTGTCAAGCAATTCGTCGATTTCATCCGGGCGGTTATAAACCGGTATAATTAATGATATATTTTTCATAAAGTAATCGTTTATTTACTTGGATATTTATTTAGATAAAAAACATTTTCATCTCCATCTTTCCGCTGCCGGAATATTTGTCTGGATATTGCCATATCACATTCGGCTTCTTCGCTGCCTTAAAACATTAAAGACAAGCGCTAAAAAAACCCCTTTCGGGGTTTAGTTTTTAATAAATACATATAATATATTATGAGTATGGAAAGCAATTTACCTCCGTTGTCCACCTCTAGGATTATCATTTCTTCCTCCCGAACGGTTTCCGCCCCTGTCCGAGCCTCTGTCGGAACTTCTTTCCGAGCGTTGTGGTCGTTCTTCATACCCTTCAGGCTTAGGCGTAAGCACGCGGCTGGAAAGTTTGAACTTGCCGGTTTTAGCATCAATATCCACGAGTTTAACCTGTATGGAATCCCCCTCTTTCAGTCCTGTCTCCTCCATAGTTTCAAGTCTCGACCAGCTCATTTCGGATATATGCAACAATCCATCTTTACCCGGCATAAATTCGACAAAAGCTCCATAAGGCATCACGGATGCTATTTTGCCCTCATAGACTTCGCCAACCTCCGGAACAGCTGCGATAGCCTTAATGGCCTTAACGGCAGCTTCAATACTGGCCTTGTTTGTCCCTGCGATTTCGACCTTTCCGACACCATCAATCTCCTCAATTGAAATGACAGCACCTGTCTTTTCCTGAATCCCCTGGATGATTTTCCCGCCGGGGCCGATAATAGCGCCGATAAATTCCTTGCTGATTATGAGAACTTCGATACGAGGAGCGTGAGGTTTAAGCTCTGTACGCGCCTCAGGCATCGTTTCCTGAATCTTTCCGAGGATGTGCATCCTGCCTTCACGAGCCTGTGTCAGGGCGCGTTCGAGAATCTCATACGAGAGGCCGTCTACTTTTATATCCATCTGCGTGGCTGTAATCCCCTGGGCGGTTCCCGTTACTTTGAAGTCCATATCTCCGAGGTGATCCTCATCGCCCAGTATGTCCGACAATATTGCATAATTGCTCCCCTTGTTTTCAGATATAAGTCCCATTGCTATTCCCGAAACAGGCCTCTTCATTGGAACTCCGGCATCAAGAAGCGCAAGCGTCCCGGCACAAACTGTTGCCATTGACGAGGAACCGTTGGATTCCAATATTTCGGAAATAATACGGATAACATACGGATAATCCTTTGGCAACATTCTCTTCAAAGCCCGGTGAGCAAGATTCCCATGCCCCACTTCCCGTCGGCCTACGCCTCTGGTCGCCCTGGCCTCGCCGGTTGAGAACGGAGGGAAGTTATAATGAAGAAGGAAACGCTCCTTACCGAATATAAGCACATCATCAATGGTTTTCTCGTCCGCCTTAGTGCCGAGCGTAACCGTCGTAAGTGATTGCGTCTCTCCTCTCGTAAATACGGCTGTTCCGTGCGGCCCAGGCAAATAATCGACAGCGCACCATATAGGCCGAATATCCGTTGTCTTCCGTCCGTCGAGGCGTTTGCCCTCGTCGAGGATAGCCCGGCGCATTGCCTCTTTTTCCACTTCATGGTAGTATCTGGCAATCATTGCGCTTTTTTCTTCCAGCTCTTCCTCCGAGTAAGCCGATTTATATTCTTCTACGATAGCTTCAAAAGCTTCGGTGCGCTCCTGCTTGTCCATACCGGCAACAGCAATGGCATAGACCTTATCGTAGCATTTTCCGCGAACATCCTTGCGAAGTTCCTCGTCATTGACTTCATGCTCATAAGTTCGCTTTACAAGTTTTCCGCAAGCCTCGGACAATTCAAGTTGCGCCCGGCATTGAATCTTGATAGCCTCGTGCGCTACCTTGATAGCCTCCAGCATATCAGCCTCCTGCACCTCGTCCATTTCGCCCTCGACCATCATGATGTTGTCTATTGTAGCCCCCACCATAATGTCGATGTCCGCCTCGGCAAGCTGAGCAAACGTCGGGTTGACGATAAGTCGCCCGCCCACCCTTGCAACGCGTACCTCCGATATAGGCCCGTTAAATGGAATGTCCGATACGGCCAGCGCCGCAGAAGCCGCCAATCCCGCCAGCGCATCCGGCATATCTTCGCGGTCAGCCGAAAAAAGTATAATATTGACGTACACCTCTGCATGATAATTATCAGGAAACAGCGGACGCAACGCCCTGTCGACCAGTCTCGACGTTAATATTTCATAGTCAGAGGCCTTCCCCTCCCGTTTTGTAAACCCTCCCGGAAACCGTCCGAAGGCCGAGAATTTCTCCTTGTATTCGACCTGAAGAGGCATGAAATCGACCCCTTCCTCTGCCTCTTTGGCCGCCGTTACGGTTGCAAGCAGCATTGTATTACCCATCCGGACTTCGACTGCGCCATCGGCCTGCTTCGCGAGTTTTCCGGTCTCAATAGTGATGGTACGGCCATCGCCTAATTCGATTGTTTTGTTAATTGGATTAACCATAAAGATTTATATTAAGCTTATATTCTTACTCTCTTAACTGCGCAAAGTTAGCTAAACTTTATCATTCCCTGCCAATCGCCCTGAATCAAACCCCTTGCACCCCTCGCAACCCTCTTTTCTTGCCCCGCATAACCCCTATCATAGAGGATGAAATAAAAGACAACCTCTAATAATTAGATTTTTTGAGACTTGCGACAGATATGAAAGCGGAGGATTTTTCGGGAAATGAGCATTTCGTCGAAAAAGCATAGCGAAGAAAAACAATTATTGGAAGTCTCCTGAAGTTGAAAAATATCCCATACTATCCTCCATATTATTCACGGATACCATGCCGGAAGATGTGCGAATTGAAAATTAAGATATTGGATTAGAGAATTATTTTGCGGGGCGAACCCCACAAGTTGTGGGTAATTTGTAACAAGCTTCGGCTATGATTGCTGCCTTCCGCATTGCCAAAGGGTTGGCAGGGCGGAAGGCATATCTTGTAAGGGATGGCTTCGATGGCTGTGCGCAGAACAATTCTCGGCCAGGCGGCGCCAGTCGTAAAAAAAATCAAAAAATACAGTCAGATATACTTTTTGAAGACAGTCAACGTTTAATAACATGATGTATAATTAATGTTTAATATTAAAATACAATTTGTGATGAGAAAAATACTGATTGGCCTGTTAGTTTTAACTAGTATTGGAAGTAAAGCGCAGAAGTCTGCTGATACCGTTGTCATGGTGGTTGGCGACCGTAAGATTTATTTGGATGAATTTACATATATCGCCCAAAAGAATAATGAAGTGGACTTTTCCGATAGCGAGTCGTTAACTAAATATGTCGAACTGTTCAAAAATTTTAAGCTAAAAGTGGTTGAAGCCGAGCATTTGGGTTTCGATAAGAGCGAATCGTTTGAAAAGGAATGGGGCGAATACAAGAATCAACTGGAGGCGGCCTATCTGTCAGACAAGAAGGGAGAGGAAGCCTACGCCCGCGCTCTTTATGAGAAGGCAAACACGTATTTGGACATAAAGCATATACTTATTCCCTTCAGTTCCCGTCAATGCCTGAGCAAAGATACGGTCGCCCCTTATTTAAAGGCAATGGAAATTTACGGCAAGATAACCGGCAGCCTTAATTTTGACACTGTTGGTGTTCAATATTCCGCAGCTCCTGTGGACGGGACGTTAGGAAACACTGCTGTGATTAAATACGAGCGTCTCCCTTATTTCCTTCCGTTGCAGAAGGACGTAGCCTTTGAGAACATGGCCTACGCTACTCCTGCTGGGGGTATAACAAAGCCGTTCCGTTCCGCCGAAGGCTACCATATTATTAAGGTAGAATCCCGCTGGCCATATTTTGGCGGCATTCATGTAGCCTACATTAATATTCCTTACGAACAAGACTCTCTGAAGCGGACCAAGGAGGAGGTAAACGCCCTTATAAACGAAATTTATTCCAATGCAGTAGCCGGTGAAGATTTCACCTCTCTTGTTTACAAATATTCCGCCGATACGTTGGATGCAGGCGTCCTCTCATGGTTCGGCCCTGGCGAAATGGTAAAATCCGTTGAAGTGGCGACTTATGCCTTGACCAATCCGGGCGACATATCCCAACCCGTAATAACAGAAATCGGCGCATATATTTTCAAGCTTCTGGAAAAAAGACCCACTACGCCGTTTGAGGATGTATCCTCAAGACTGATAACGGAAATGGGACGAAAGGACAAGGAACGGAACTTCGAGCTGTTCAAAACTTACGATGAATATTTAAAGAAAGAATATAAATATACATTATATCCCAAGGCCTATGCCGAAATAGAGAAGCTGGCGGAAGATTTTTTTCCCACATCCGAAAGATTTAATGAGAAGATAAGTGACATGAGTGTTCCGCTCTTTCGTTTGGGGAGTAATGAATTTACTCAAAAAGATTTCGGTAAATATATTCTAGAATATCCCTACTCTTCAAAGACATATTCAAAAGAATTTTTAGCCGAAGAATTACTACTGTTTGTACGGGAAAAGGGCATCGCATTGGAGACGCAGAATCTGGGGAAAAAATATCCTGAAATCACATATCTGCTGAAAGAATATCACGACGGCATATTGCTTTTCAACATAAGCAATGAAAAAATATGGAGCCAGCCGTTGAATGAGCAGGACAGTCTGGAAGTCACCTGGCTAAAAGAGTTGGGTGAGAAATATCCGGTTACGGTCAATCAAAACGTTTTGAAACAATTATCCGGAAAAAAAAGGTGAGATTAACCTTCGTGATATTAATTGCCGCCCTGACGGTTTCCTGCCACCGCACGCAGACCGTCGGCGGCATTGATGTTATAGCCAAGGTGAAAGACAGGACTTTGACAAGAGAGGAAGTCGTAAAAGTCATTCCCAAAGGCGTCTCTTCCGCCGACAGTCTGCTGATTGCCGCCAATCATATTAAGAAGTGGGCGACGGACGAGCTTGTATATAGCGTAGCGTTGCGCAATCTTGAGGATGAGAAGGCAGAAATAGAAAAACTGGTTGAAATATACCGTTATTCGCTTTACCATTACCGTTACTTGGAACGCCTGACAAAAGAGCGCCTTTCGGTCGAAATCGGAGATGCAGACAAACTGAAATTCTATGATGAAAACAAAGAGAAATTCAAGTTGGAGAGAGCAATTATCAAAGGCCTATTCATGAAACTCCCCCTCAATGCTCCCAAATTGGAAGATGTAAAAACATGGAATAAATCGACCTCAGCCGAGGCGTTGGGAAATATCGAACAATATAGCGTACAGAATGCAATTTCATACGACTATTTTTATGATCGCTGGGTGGACTTTGACGATATTCTTTCCAATATACCGGTTCATATTGCAGACGCAAGCCATTTTTTACGCACCGATAAATCGTTAGAAAAAAACGACAGCAGTTATTGCTATTTGCTGAACATTAAAGAATATATCCTGTCCGGCAATATAGCCCCCTACGACTACGTGGAGCCGAAGATTGTAGAGATACTGATTAATCAAAGAAAACAGGCTTTCCTGAAAAAATTTGAAGATGAATTATTCAAGGATGCCATAAAAAAAGGAGATGTTGTATTTGAAGATGAATTTCAATCGAATGTCAATAAAAAAACAGATTTATGAAAAATATTTTAATTATTGGATTCCTTATTTGCAGCTTGTTTCCCGCCGCGTCGCAGGACAATGTGATAGACGAGGTTGTATGGGTCGTTGGCGATGAATCAATCCTGCTTTCCGACATTGAGAACCAACGCATGATGATGCAAAGCCAGGGCCAACGTTTCGACGGCGACCCCTACTGTTTCATACCTGAGCAGGTGGCCATACAAAAACTTTATCTTAACCAGGCCAAACTTGACAGCGTAGTCATTAACGAAACAAGCGTTATACAGGAGTTGGATCGGCGGATGAATATATTCATCAACAGGATCGGTTCCCGTGAGAAGCTGGAAGAATATTTCAACCAGAAATATTCGCAAATACGGGAGATGCAAAAAGAAACCGTTCGCGAAGAAATGACCGTCCAGCGAATGCAGCAACAGCTAATTGGCGAAATCAAGTTGACGCCCGCTGACATCAGGAAATTTTATAATCAAATACTAAAGGACAGCTTGCCGAATATTCCGGCAACGGTCGAAATCCAAATCATCACCTACGAACCCAAAATTCCATTTGAGGAAACAGATGCCATCAAATCCCGTCTGCGCGATTTCACGGAGCAGGTGAATAGTGGAAAAATGACCTTCTCATCCTTAGCCCGCTTATACTCTGAAGACAAAGGCTCGGCTGTTCGTGGAGGCGAGCTTGGTTTTCAACCGAAAGGCAGCTGGTTGCCCGAATTTGCCACTGCCGCATTCAACCTGAACGACAGTCGGCGCGTCTCCAACATAGTAGAAACCGAGTATGGCTTTCACATTATCCAATTGATAGAAAAGCGTGGTGACCGGGTCAACTGTCGGCATATACTGTTAAGGCCCAAAGTATCAGAAAAGGAATTGAATGAGGCCATGATAAAAATGGATTCGCTATATGTCGATCTGAATGTTGGAAAATTCACCTTTGATGAAGCCGCTACTTACGTATCTTATGACAAAGACACGCGAAATAATAAAGGGTTAATGGTGAATCAGAATTATGAGAGCAATTATGTAAATACCCCGAAGTTTGAATTGGGAGAATTACCGCAGGAAATCGGCAAAATTGTTTACGATATGAAAGTAGGGGAAATATCGAAACCCTTTACTATGATAACTGATAAGCAGAAAGAAGTCGTAGCCATAATAAAGCTAAGGGCTAAAACCGAAGCCCATAAAGCGAATATGACAGATGATTATCAAATGCTTAAAGGCATGGTTGAAGCACGAAAACGCGAAGAATTACTCAAGGACTGGATAACCAAGAAGCAAAAAAGCACCTACATACGCATAAGCGAGAAATGGCGAAACTGCGATTTTCAATTTCCAGGTTGGATTAAGTGATGAAAACAATAGGGAAGATAGTTTTCTTTACATTGTTTGCACTTTTGTCGATTTCTACGATTAAGGCGCAAACTCGTGATTCGATATATTTGGTACATGCAGACGACTGGATGTACAACAAGGTTCTCAACCCTGATGCGCAAATATTGAAAGGGAATGTAGTTTTCAGGCATGACAGCGCATTTATGTATTGTGACAGCGCATATTTATATGATATATCCAATTCCATTGAAGCGTTCGGAAATGTCAAGATGAAACAGGGTGACACATTGTTCATATACAGCAACTGGCTTCATTATAACGGAAATACAAAGCTAGGGCAATTGCGCCGAGAGGTCAAAATGATAAACAACAATGTAACCTTGCTTACAGACAGCCTCAATTATGACAGGATGACCAACATCGGTTACTATTTCAAAGGCGGAACGATAGAGGACGAAGAAAACAAACTATCGTCCGTTTACGGCCAATATTCGGCAAACACTAAACTAGCCAATTTTAATGATAGCGTTAAAGTCGAAAACGAAAAGTTTACCATCTTCTCCGATACTCTGAATTATGACACAAGCAGTAAAATCGCAACCATACTCGGCCCCTCAACAATAGTCTCCGATAGCGGCACGATCTACTCTTCAAAAGGCTGGTACAATACGACTACCGGAGTATCCCTTCTGCTTAACCGCTCCCGCGTTGTTTCAGGCAACCGCATCCTTATCGGCGATTCTATCTGTTGTGACAAAGAGCAAGGATTTTCCGAAGTTTTCGGTAATATGATATTAATCGATACTGCACAAAAAGTCACACTTACAGGACGCTACGGATATTATAATGAAAAAGAGGAATTGGCCTTTGCAACCGACAGTGCTTGCGCCATGGAATACTCGCGAGGCGACACCACCTATATACATGCCGACACACTGCGAATGACTACCGTTGATTCCGTTTACCGTGAACTGAAAGCCTATTACGGAGTGCGCTATTATCGCGTGGATGTGCAAGGCGTATGCGATTCCATGCTGTACAATACAAGGGATTCAATTCTTTGCATGTTCAATAATCCTGTAATATGGAACGAATCAAACCAGCTTTATGGTGATACGATATTGGTGTTTATGAACGATTCTTCTGCCGACCATGCACATATAAAGCAGTTCGCCTTTTCGGTTCAGGAATTGAATCCCTCTTACTATAATCAGATGAAAGGAAATGATATGGTCGCCTATTTTGAAGGTCAGGCCATACGGCAAGTTGACGTTAGCGGAAATGCAGAATCTATCTTTTATCCCTTGGACAATGGCGAAATGATTGGAATGAATCATACCCAAAGCCCCTATATCACTATATGGCTAAAAGAAAGCAAGCTGGAGAAACTTAAAATATGGCCTCAACCTAGCGGAACTCTTACGCCGATTCCAGATTTGCACCCTGAGCAAAAAACATTAAAGGACTTCTACTGGTTCGATTATATCAGACCTCTAAACAAAGATGATATTTATCGCAAAGTGGAAAGGAAATCAGGAGAAGCCCCCAAGCGGAGCAATAAATTCATACATTAGCGATATTTCTTAATTGCAATTCAATCATTTATTCAATTCATAATCTTATGGCATTATTCCCATTTTACAATGTTCGCAAACCGAAGCAGTTTGAACATAAATATATTTATTATGATCCGCGCAAAGAAGCATTGGAAGAACGTAAACTGAAAGTTAAACGTGAACTTGGATTGGAAATTACTCCGGAAGAATATAAACCACATATCAAAGGTACTTTTATGGAAGGCACAACTCACTTGAAAAAAAGTTATATGAAAGGAGACGATGTTCGTTCAAGAATGTATAAAAGCGGGAGATTAGTTCTCTTTGCAACTCTGCTCGCACTTGTTTTGTGGTATTTGCTAAGATAATGAGCGATGTAATTCACTTATTGCCGGACAGTATTGCCAATCAAATTGCCGCAGGAGAAGTCATCCAAAGGCCTGCTTCAGTAGTCAAAGAATTAGTCGAAAACGCACTTGACGCCAACGCAACAATCATTCGAGTTTACATTAAAGACGCCGGCAAAACATTAATCCAAGTAATAGATAACGGCACAGGCATGTCGGAAACCGATGCCCGAATGTCTTTTGAACGACATGCAACTTCCAAAATATCAACCGCAGCTGATTTGTTCTCCCTCCGAACGATGGGATTCAGGGGAGAAGCCCTGGCTTCTATCGCTGCCGTTGCACAAATAGAGTTACGAACGAGACAAAGCGCTGCGGAACTGGGAACACGCCTTTCCATTGCAGGCTCCATATTGCAGGAAATCACTCCGGATAATTGCGATGTGGGTAGCAATTTTGCCATCAAAAACCTTTTCTTCAATATCCCCGTGCGGAGGAAATTTCTCAAGTCAAATGATGTGGAGTTTCGTCACATAATAACAGAATTTGAAAGAATAGCCTTGGTTTATCCCGATTTGCACTTATCCCTTTATCGCGAAAGCGATGAAATATTCAATCTACCGAAAACCAATCTGCGACAACGAATAATCAACATATTCGGGAAAGCAATGAACCAAAAACTACTCCCCATTGACGTGCAAACATCTTTAGCCTCCATCTCAGGATTCGTCGCCAGCCCCGATTCATCCAAAAAAAGAGGCTACCAGCAATACTTCTTCGTAAACGGGAGATACATGAAACACGCCTATTTCCACAAGGCAGTTATGACAGCCTACGATCAACTTATCCCAAACGGAGAAATGCCCGACTATTTCATTTATTTCTCCGTCGACCCCTCCTCCATTGACGTTAATATTCACCCGACCAAAACCGAAATAAAATTTGAAAACGAACAAGCCGTATGGCAAGTTCTTTTAGCCGTCGTTCGCGAATCATTAGGAAAGATGAACGCCATACCAACAATCGACTTCAATACCGAAGACGCAATAAAAATCCCCGTATATACAGCCAATTCCAAACAAAACGCGCAAATGCCGGCAATCCACATAGACAAAAGTTACAATCCATTTAAAACCAATTCGTCAAACGAATCGCTGAATAAAGAACTTGACTGGCAAGCTCTTTATCAAAACTTTGAAACCGAAAATAAACAAAGCCAGCCAGAACCGATATTCACGGAAAAAACAGTTGAACGTCTCGCCACATGTCAGCAATACGGAGGCCGCTTCATCATCACAACCCTTAAATCAGGATTAGCCGTCATTGACCAGCATCGTGCCCACATGTCAATATTATATAACCAATACTTCGCCGCCATTAAAAACCGGAAAGGAATATCGCAACAAGTTTTATTTCCGGAAATAATCGAACTCTCCGTCGCCGAATCACTTATCATCCCCTCACTCATGGAACCATTGCAGCAAGCCGGCTTCGACATTAATCCCGCAACCGCCCAATCCTATTTCATCAACGGTATTCCCGCCGGAATGGAAAAACAAAATCCCACCACACTGCTAAGAAACACACTTGCCCAAGCAATGGATGCGGAAAACTATACCGGCGAAGAACTCGCTTCCGCTGTCGCTCTTTCTTTAGCTAAAGCCGCAGCTATTCCTTACGGGAAAATCCTGTCCGAAGAAGAAATGAACGCGACGATCGCCGCCTTATTCTCCCTCCCCTCGCCCAAATATGCGCCAAACGGAAAGTTGGTACTGTTCATATTGTCGAATGAGGAGATCGAAAACATGTTTCGATAAACAGACAGTAAAACTGGCATCACAAAAGAATTTAACCTTTCATGCAAATCCGAAAACCGGAAGAGCGAAGTTCTGAAAATCATAATTAATATTAAAATCAACATTAATACATGTCAATGATTCTTTCACAGGATATAAATCATCGTAATTGCCAGCATAGTCAAAGTAAATAAAGCTAAACATATAGAAATAATTACTGCAATATGATTTGCAGTTTACTTATAATATATGTTTTCATTAAAGGAAGGAACCTATTGTTTTTCCGTGAATAAAGCCAGGAGATATTGGCCTTTAGATATTGTTAATTCACAAGGCAACGAAACCTTACGATTTCGATAATTAAAATAGACAGACCCTCCGGAATGTCATTCCAAAAATGATTTGATTTGAGAGCGAAAAGAAACACGATAATTCTCATCAATCGCAATATTACTTATTCCGCACATTTGCTATACCTTATCGTAGATAATTATCCAAGAATATCAGTTGATTCTCGTAACATCTCTTGAAACGCTCGGAGCGTCTCGTGAGACACTCGAAACGTCTCTTGAAACACTCGAAACGTCTCTTGAGACGCTCGGAACGTCTCGTGAGACACTCGGAGCGTCTCTTGAGACACTCGGAACATCTCTTGAAACACTCGGAGCGTCTCTTGAAACACTCGAAACGTCTCTTGAGACACTCGGAGCGTCTCGTGAAACGCTCGGAACGTCTCTTGAAACGCTCGGAGCGTCTCGTGAAACACTCGAAACGTCTCTTGAGACACTCGGAGCGTCTCGTGAAACGCTCGGAACATCTCTTGAAACGCTCAGAGCGTCTTTTGAAACGCTCAAAGCATCAAATGAGATGCTGAACATTTCTTGACATATATATTTGGAACCAGCTTAACGGACAACAACAGGAACATTTATGCTAATGTGTAAACCCTTCTGCTGATGCTCTGTAACCGTTGTTATGGATGCGCATATTAGCTACATGTTAAAGATGAAAAACTCAAATGATGCGCCGGCGGCAGGCAACGCTAAAAAGAAATCGCTCTCAGAGGCATAAAACCTCCGGAGCGATTCCGTACTCTGCCGCATTCCTTACGACAACTCACCATTCAATTCGTTTTTCCCCGCAAGCTATAAGATAATCGTTCGTTCGGCTAAAATGCCTGTTCCCCATGAAGCCTCTGAAGGCAGATAGTGGAGAGGGATGCGCCGATTTCAGGACAAGGTTATGCTTTTCGTCGATGAATGCTCCCTTCTTCTGTGCGTAGGCGCCCCACAATAAATAGACGATATGCTTGCGCGATTCGGCCAACCGGTGAATAACAGCATCTGTAAAGACCTCCCATCCGATGTTCTGGTGAGAGCCGGCCTTATGCGCCCTTACCGTCAGCGTGGCATTAAGCAGCAGCACACCCTGGTCAGCCCAGCGGGTCAAATCGCCGCTCACAGGCACAGGCACGCCGATGTCGCTGGCAATCTCCTTAAAGATATTTACGAGTGATGGAGGGAAAGGCACGCCCTCCTTAACTGAAAAACAAAGGCCATGCGCCTGCCCCGGTTCGTGGTAAGGGTCTTGTCCAAGAATCACCACTTTGGTCTTGTCAAATGGGCAGCGTTCAAAGGCATTGAATATATCCGCACCAGGGGGGAAGACCTTCTCCTTCCTGTATTCCTCGCGGACAAAGCGCGTAAGCTCGACAAAATAGTCCTTGTCGAACTCATCCCTAAGCTTTTCCTTCCAACTGCTTTCAATCTTAACATCCATAGCAAGACTGTCGGTTATTAAATCAGGTTCATGCCCGCTTCCTTAGCTTCCTGCCTCATTTCTTCCGGCCAGATGCTAGCCTGTATTTCGCCTATATGCGCTTTGCGAAGATAGAACATGCAGAGGCGACTTTGTCCGATGCCTCCCCCGATGCTTTGCGGAAGTTCTCCGTCGAGCAGCCGCTTGTGGAAATAAAGCTTCGTCCTGCTCTCGGCATTGCACATCCTCAGCTGTTTAAGCAGCGTCTCCTTATCGACTCTTATTCCCATAGAACTAAATTCAAGCGCATGACCGACAACCTCGTCCCAGACGATAATATCACCGTTCAACCCTGCTCCCTCCGATGTCGGCGTGCTCCAGTCGTCGTAATCCGGTGCGCGACCGTCATGTTTCTCACCATTAGCAAGCGGATGGCCTATGCCAATGACGAACACGGCTCCGTACTCCCTTGCAACGGCATCCTCTCGCTCCTTTGGCGTCAGATTCGGGTATCTTTTAAGTAATTCTTCAGCATGAACGAAATGAATTTCTGCCGGCAAAATGGGTTTAATAGCAGGGAACATTTCATATACCATATATTCGGTTCTCGTCATGACCGCATATATGCGCGTGACGATCGCCTTGAGGAAGTCAAGATTCCTCTCCCCATCACTCATAACCCTTTCCCAATCCCATTGATCAACATAAAGGGAATGGAAGTTCCCCAGTGATTCATCAGGCCGAATCGCATTCATGTCCGTATAAATGCCATAGCCTTTCTCGATAGCGTAATCAGCAAGCGTCAGCCTCTTCCACTTGGCAAGCGAATGAACGATTTCAGCCCTGCTTTCAGCCAAGTCTTTGATAGGGAACGACACTGGGCGCTCCACTCCGTTCAAGTCATCATTAATCCCCGTCCCGTTCATTACGAACAACGGGGCTGTAACACGTCTCAAGCGGAGTTCCGCCGATAAATTCTGTTGAAAAAAATCTTTGATTGCTTTAATGCCCAGCTCTGTACGGGACATGTCCAATAACGGCTTATAGTCTGCGGGTTTAATCAGGTAACTCATTATAATGTAGGTTTATTTTTTAATACGGACAAAGTTAGGAAAATATTTGCATCCTCTCCGGAAATCTCTATATTTGCCTCCGTTTAGGCCTGGTAGCTTAGTGAATAGAGCGTCAGATTCCGGTTCTGAAGGTCGTGGGTTTGACTCCCACCCAGGTCACAAGCCATAGATAATGATTAATAGTGAAATTTTTCAGCCCTCCGCGCGACTGCACGGAGGGCTTTTTATGTTTATTTCAATTTCATGCTTTTCGTGAGAATCGGAATTGCCTCGTGAGAAACAAATGGCATATTTGTTAGAGACAAGAGATGTTCCTGAATTGACTTCAGAGCCTTGTCATCAGAATCGCAGAAAAAAACGTGCGTCCTGAAAGATTTGTAAAAAAGGAGCAGAATGTAAACAAATCTAAAAAACGCTGTTCCGGGAACCGGGAAGAAGGCGCTTAAAGACACAGGCAGCCATGGCTAACTCGTCGAAAAGACCGGCAGCATAATGATTGCGAACCGTTGCGTAAACGATATATAATTTATAAGAACTCACAGGTTGGATTCTGCATCTGGCGCAACATTTTTTCACATTGTGAACAACTTCAGCTTGATGCCCGCTCTGAAAAAATGCTCTTTCATGGCGACCGATTCCTCGCATCCGTATCCCCAGTATCAGTATTGGAGACAAAAAGGCTAATCCCCCCTCTGTTTTTGTGGATTCCGATGCAGCAAAAGGCAAAGTCGCTTCTCCGGCAGGTGAGTTTGATTCTCTGAGAGTCACCGTTGATTCTCCGAGAGTATCTGGTCGATTCTCCGAGTATCACCGT
Source organism: Tannerellaceae bacterium (assembly GCA_031257015.1). Taxonomy (GTDB): domain Bacteria; phylum Bacteroidota; class Bacteroidia; order Bacteroidales; family Tannerellaceae; genus DFXE01. The sequence goes on along the minus strand of JAIRPK010000059.1, from coordinate 23,357 downwards.
TGACACTCTGAGAGTCACGTTTGATTCTCAGAGAGTCTCGCGTGATTCTCCGAGTATCACCGTTGACTCTCTGAGAGTCTCTGTCGATTCTCCGAGAATCAACGGTGATTCTCGAAAGGTCACGCGAGGCTCTCCGCAGGTCTCGATTGAAGTCCGGAGCTTTTTAAAAATATAAAATTCAAGCGTCCGCCTTTTTGTTTCTGCCACATAAGCTGTCAATAACGCTTTTTTGTACACTGGTTATGCTTTGTTTAGGACGGCTGTCAGCCTGTTTATATCGCTTGACAGCTTCATCCGTGCATATCATTTACGTTAATCTGCAAATACATTTGCCGATGGGTTAACAGGCATCGACGGAACGATTTTCGGGACAACAGAATAATCGGCTTGTCTCCAACTTCGGTTATTAGAACAAGTATATTTATTCTTCAACTCCGACGGTTACGAATAAAAAAGATGACCGCAGGTTCTTCCTTTCGGATTTGTCTGCGGCCATCTTTTAAATCTGCGTTATCATCAATAAGCGATAACGGCAGATGCGCGTTTGATGATTAGAGTGTCTTTATGCGGATGTTGCGGAATTTAACTTCAGAACCGTGACCCAGGAAACCGATGTGGCCTTTTTTGTTGAAGAGTCCGGGATGTTCCTGGTGGTCGGGCGTGCCGTTCTTGACGGCGTTGCGGATATTTCCGTTGAGGATGACTTCGCCGTTGAGGGTGATTTTGATGTTATCGCCCTTGGCAATTACCTCTTCGGTGTTCCATTCACCTGTGGGCTTGAGGAAGCCGCGCTTGGCGGGGATAATTCCATAAACGGAACCGTGATACTGATAAGGGGCAAGGTCGGCATACACAGGGGCTTCGTTGTCGAGGATCTGAAGTTCCATTCCGACGTATGCAGCGTCGCCTTCCATTGGAGTGCGGATGCCGAGACCGTTGTTTGCGGCGTCGGTGAGAAGAAATTCAAAGCGGAAAACGAAGTCGGCGTATTCATCCTTCGTATAAAGGTTGCCGCCCGATCCATGGGATGGAACGAGGGTGATGGTTCCATCCTTCAAGGTATAGTCAACTGTGTTGCCCGTCCATTCGTGCATGTTTGTGCCGTCGAAGAGAATCTTGTAGCCTTCCTTCTTTTCGGTGTCGGAGAGGGTGAAAGGCTCCGGGCGCTGGAGTTCCTTAATATAAATGTTGCGGTAATAGACCTTGCTGCCGTGAGCCTGGAGTTCGATCTGCTCGACGGGGAAGATGGGGAGTTTGCGGTCCCAGTAGTTTTCGAGGATGATGTTGTCGGTAACTAATTCGCCGTTGAGATAGACGGTTACTCTGTCGCCGATCATGCGGATGAAGAATGTGTTCCACTCGCCCATTGCATTGTCGGCCACCTTGAGGGGTTTGCTAACATTTTTCTGATTATTGTAAAGGCCGCCGGAGCCGACTTGAGCGCCGACGTTGACGCGGGCGGTATCCCAGATCTGAACCTGTGGCGTTCCGCGGAGGTAGATTCCTGCATCGGCTTCTTTGCCGGAAGGATCGAGCATCCAGTCGACGTACATTTCAAAGTCGGCATACTGTTTTTCGGTGCAGAGGTTGTCATAGCCGGTGCCGTTGAAGACGAGGAGGCCGTTTTCTACTACCCAGTCCTTAACCATGCGCTCGTTGGCTTTGACTTGCTCCTTGGCAAGCTGGTCGGCTGTCATCTTTGCACGTTCAATAGGGTTTTTTACCAAGCCCTTCCATCCGGTGAGGTCTTTTCCGTTGAAGATGGAGACAAAGCCTGCGTTGTCGGGCATTTCTGACAAATGCTTGCGGATGTTTTCACGCTGATAGCTGGCATCGGGATTGTCGAGCACGGCAGATACTTTGTTAAGGAGGGCGCGGACGTTTTCTCCGGCATATTCCGGATGTGCAAGGGCAATTTCCATGACTGCATTGGCGGCTGCCTGTTGCACCGGCTTGTCATCCAGAAACTCTCCGGCGTAAACGAGAGCGAGGTATGTTCCTGTGCGTCCTATCTGGCGAAGAATATTCTTGCGCTGATCGTTGTCTTTAGCTATTTCCATGGCATTGCGGAGACGGATAAGGCGATTTTCCGGAGAGAAAATGCTTTGGTTGGAAGCGATGGCGACGTAACGCCCCAGGGCACGGGCACTGTATTTGCCTTCCTTGCTGTCTGCAGCGATGGAATAAAGCTGCGGCGCGACTTCTTCGCCTTTCCATTCTATGAGGGCTTCAAAAGCCGCATCTTTATCATTTCCACTTCCGTTCTTGAATCCGTTGATGATTACCGGGAGAGCATCCTTATCGTTTATGGCGGAAAGGACGACATAGTAGAGAGATTTCTTGCTCTCGCCGGCTTGTAGCATACGCTGAGTGACGGTTTCTATTTTCTCCTTTGGCGAAAGGGAGGATAGAGCGGAAACAACTGCCTGCTGGAGAGGCTTGACTGTTTCGCTCGTGGATGTCTCCAACATACCAAACATCATCGTGAGATCCTTTCCTGCCGCCACATCTTTCAAAGCTGCATAAGCAGCCTGTTTAACGGCAGGCGAGGAGGACTTGGTCATGTCCAGTATGTAATTAATGTGCGAAGAAGCTTTGCGTTGAGCGAGAAGTTCGATGGCTGCCACTTTCCCAGGATCTGACGCCTGATTAATAACGTGCACAACAGCAGGCGTTATATCGCCAGGGAAAGAAGCCAGCGTCTGCTTGCCCAAGTCTACTACCGGATAAACAATCTTTCCGTCGTTATAAGACTCATTGCTTTTCAACAGGTCGGCAAGTGCAGGAAGAGCTTGCGGCTGTCCAAGACGAACAAGCGCCCATGCAGCAGCTTCCTTCACATTGCAATCTGAATTTCCCAGCTCTTTAATGATCGTCTGGACGGCTGGAACATCTATGTTCGTTAGTATGCTAGTCAGAGTCTCGCGTTTAGTCGGGTTCTGCGCCTCGCTACCGAGCCAGTTCAGTACATCCGTTTTAACACCGGTCTTCAGTTTGGGTAATGCTTTCAGCAGCAAGGCATATAAATCTTTGCCTGCAAAAGATGATGTTGAGACAAAAGCGAGAGCGGCGTTGCGGTATTCTGCCGACGGTTCTTTCAAAATATTCGCAACAAGCGCAGTCGGTTTCGCTCCGTCTTCAAGGGATGCCTGAAAAGCAGCTATCCGCTGATGCACTGGTGCATTCTTTGGTAGCTTGGAATATTCCTCATTCTTAAAGGGCATCGGCTGATAACCTATGCCTAGAGTGCGAAGACGGTCTGCCATAAAGGTTTTGATTTCCGGCACAGATGTTTGTTCGGCTGCCTTTTGGAAAGCGGTGATGGCCGTCTGTTTAACACGCTCATCCTTCAATCCGGAAACATAATCGGCCAAGCCGGTAAGTGCATATTCTACATTAGCGTTGCTGCCTTGGCCTGGAGCTTTCATCATGCGTGACAGAATGAGAATGCCTTCTTCACCGGTCGATGCGAGGTCGCCTATTTGTTTATTGTAAACCTCCTGATTATCGGCAGGCATTTGTGCAAGGACGTCGGCAACAATAGTTTGTGCCGTGCGGTTAATTTGTCCGTAAGCGCTCGCAAGGCTAATGGCCAGACACAGGAGAATAGGTAATATCTTCTTATAATTCATATATACATTATATTATTCAGGTTAATACTTAAATCAAATTGTCCATGGCGCTCTCATCGGCTGGTTGAGCAGGCGGTTGGCGGCCTCATCATTAATGAACGTCAGCTTCTCCGGATCGAAGTTAAGCGTGCGGTTGAGGCGCAAAGCTATTGCTCCCATGTTAACAATCGTTGCAGAACGGAAACCTTTTGTCTCGTTCAGTGCAAATGGCTGCCGTGTCTTTACGCATCGGATGAAGTCCGTCTGCTGCGGTTCCGGTTCTGGGAAGGCGGCAAGTTTCTTCTCCCAATTAGGGATGTCGCATACGAAATTCTTAAATACATTTCCATTCGGTCCGGAGATGTACGGTGTATTTGGATCTCCAAAGTCGCCGCCCCAGAGTACAATCTGGCAGCCGTCGGCGTATGTGTATGTAATCGAGCGCCATGTTCCTACCGCATCAGGATGTTGCTGAGGAGCATCCACTTCGACTTTCACAGGGCTGGTATCATCCTTTCCTAAAAAATACTGGACAGGGTCAATATAATGCTGCCCCATGTCGCCGAGACCACCTCCATCATAATCCCAGTAGCCGCGGAATGTCTGGTGAGTGCGGTGGACGTTATACGGTTTATGCGGAGCCGGGCCGAGCCATAGATCATAATCCAGCTCAGACGGGACGGATTGAGGCTCAAGATATTCCTTGCCAACCCAGTAGAACTTCCAATCAAACCCCGTGTGCTTGCTGATAGTCACTTTAAGAGGCCAGCCTAACAGCCCGCTTTGCACAAGTTTCTTCAAAGGTTTGACTGGAGTGCCGAGGCCATAGAACGTATCCTCAAAGCGGAACCAAGTGTTCAGTCGGAAGATACGTCCGTATTGCTTTACAACCTCTGCCACGCGCTTGCCTTCTCCAATCGTGCGCGTCATAGGCTTTTCACACCAAATGTCCTTGCCCGCCTTAGCGGCTTCGACAGTCATGACTCCATGCCAGTGTGGCGGCGTTGCGATATGAACGATGTCAACGTTCTTGTCGTTAATAAGTTCGCGAAAATCATGATAAGCGGCAATCTTGTCTTTCACAAGGTTAACGCCAAGTTCAAGATGTTTTTTGTCCACGTCGCAAACGGCAACGAGGCGCGTGCCTGCATAAGGTGCGTGCCCCCGCCCCATTGCGCCTGTACCGATGATGCCCTTGGTCAGCTGGTCACTCGGCGCGACGAAGCCTTTGCCCATAACATGTCGCGGGATGATTGTAAATGCTGCCATCCCCCCCAAAGTTTTAAGAAAATCTCTACGATTTGTATTCATCATGATGCTAAAATTAATTATTTATGAGCAGCAAATCTAATAAAAAAGTATGACTGTTAAGGCTTTCTGCTGCATCAAAAGGGCGTATATGCCGACTTCTGTTTTTTCGTTTCTAATTCTTGTTTTCCAATTCTTAACTGCTTCTGCCGACAATTACGGGAGTACTACCACTGCAGGGAAGTCTCCCAGCGAACTGCAAGGCGATTCCCTTGCGAAAGCAATTGTTTGACTAGAGGATGCTCCCTTGAGATATTTCATAAGTGGCACCTTCCTGAAAGATGCAGCCAATGATGTTTTGCATTGTAACGAGCGGTTTGGAAGGCATTTCCAGGCTGAATTTGGCGTTTCTGAAAAAAATGTATCTTTGTCGCAAAGTCATCTATTGCACAATGAATACGAACGTTAACACCATTCTTATTTTTCCGGTAGGCTTGCTCATACTTTTGAGGAGGCCGGTATGGAAGTGAGAGTGTTTTTATTGAGTTTTAGTTGATTATTAATTTAACCTCTCTCACTTCCAAAGGTGGGAGAGTTTTTTGTTTACATTAATATTAATAGATATAGATCATGCCAGAAAGATTATTTGTTTTTGATACTACTCTTAGAGACGGCGAGCAGGTTCCGGGTTGCCAGCTGAACAGCATTGAGAAGATACAGGTAGCCAAGGCTCTTGAAGCCTTGGGCGTGGATGTTATCGAGGCTGGATTCCCCGTTTCAAGTCCGGGCGATTTTAACAGTGTTGTAGAAATTTCCAGGGCTGTTACATGGCCGACCATCTGTGCTCTCACCCGTGCTGTTGAGAAAGACATTGACGTTGCCGCCGAATCGCTGAAATATGCTAAGCGCGGACGGATTCATACCGGTATCGGCACGTCCGATTATCATATCCGTTATAAGTTTAACTCGAATCAGGAAGAAATACTCGAACGGGCCATTGCCTGCGTTAAATATGCAAAGCGTTACACCGAAGATGTCGAGTTTTATGCTGAAGACGCCGGGCGCACGGACAACGAATATCTGGCCAGAATCGTAGAAGCGGTAATCAAAGCCGGCGCAACGGTCGTGAACATCCCCGACACAACGGGCTATTGCCTCCCCGACGAATATGGAGCGAAAATTCGCTATCTCATGGAGAATGTCAACGCCATTGACAAAGCCGTTCTATCAACACATTGCCATAACGACCTTGGTATGGCAACTGCCAATACAATACAGGGTGTACTTAATGGAGCAAGGCAAGTTGAGGTAACCATCAACGGAATTGGCGAGCGTGCAGGAAATACCTCTCTCGAAGAGGTAGTAATGATATTCAAAAGCCACAAAGAGACGGACATTGTCACCAACGTCAATGCCAACAGAATATACGGCCTTAGTCGCATGGTTTCTAGCTTGATGAACATGCCTGTGCAGCCGAATAAGGCCATCGTCGGACGCAACGCTTTTGCTCATTCTTCAGGGATACATCAGGACGGCGTCCTTAAGCATCGCGAGAGCTATGAAATTATCGACCCGAAGGATGTCGGCATTGACGATAATGCCATTGTCCTTACTGCCCGTAGCGGTCGCGCAGCTCTCAAACACCGTCTTCAGCTCCTCGGCACTGAGTTAGAGCAGGATAAACTGGATGTCGTCTATGATGACTTTCTCAAGCTGGCAGATAGAAAAAAAAACATAACCGACGATGACGTCCTTATGCTAGTCGGCAAAGACAGGGCTGCAATGCAGCGCATTAAGCTCGAATATCTGCAAGTAACATCAGGAATAGGACTGAAACCTGTCGCAAGTATATGCCTCCTCATTGCCGGCGAACGATTTGAAGCGGCCGCCTCCGGAAATGGCCCCGTTGATGCCGCAATCAAAGCTGTCAAGTCCATTATCAATCGTTCCATGACCATCCGGGAATTCCTTATCCAGGCTATAGACAAAGGCAGTGACGACATGGGCAAGGTTCACATGCAGGTGGAGCATAACGGGAATATATATTATGGCTTCTCTGCCAATACGGATATAATCGCCGCATCGGCTGAGGCTTTTATTGATGCAATAAACAAGTTTGTTAAATAATAACTGTGAACTTGTGAAAAATCAATTTTTATAAGTTCACAGTACTTAAAGAACCATTCGTATGAAAACATTATTCGATAAAATATGGGAACAGCACATCGTCGATACCCTCCCTGATGGAACTGCGCAACTCTACATCGACCGCCTCTACTGCCATGAAGTGACAAGTCCGCAAGCCTTCGCCGCATTGCGCGAACGGGGGCTGGCGCCTTTCCGGCCGGACAAGATTACATGCGTGGCTGACCATAATATTCCTACTTTAAATCAGGAGAAACCCATTGCCGACCCCATATCAAGGAATCAGGTTGACACTCTTGAGCGCAATTGCCGCGAGTTTAATCTAAACTACTACGGGCTGATGCACCCTCGGAACGGCATCGTTCATGTCGTCGGGCCGGAAAGCGGATTGACACAGCCGGGAATGACCATCGTCTGCGGTGATTCACATACCTCCACACATGGTGCTTTCGGCGCTATCGCTTTTGGCATTGGCACAAGCGAAGTTGAAATGACCCTTGCAACGCAATGCTTGCTTCAACGCAAACCGAAAACCATGCGCATCTCCATAGACGGACAACTCAAAACGGGTGTAACCGCCAAGGATGTAGCCCTCTTTGTTATCAGCCGAATGACAACCGGCGGAGCTACCGGCTACTTTGTCGAATATGCGGGAGAGGTAATCCGTAACTCCACGATGGAGGAACGATTAACGATTTGCAACCTCTCCATAGAAATGGGGGCACGTGGCGGGATGATTGCTCCAGACGGAAAGACTGTTGAATATGTCAAGGGGCGAGACTTTGCTCCGCATGGCGAGGAATGGGACAGAGCAGTGGCTCGTTGGCAGACCTTACACAGCGATGCCGATGCCGTATTTGATAAAGAAATCAACTTCCGCGCTGAGGACATCGAGCCTATGGTAACGTTCGGAACCAACCCCGGCATGGGAATAAGCGTATGCGATAATATCCCTACCATTGAAAGCATCGACGAGGCAGGCCGAGCGTCTTTCCGAAAAGCTCTCGACTATATGGGTTTCAAAGCCGGAGAACCCGTTGCCGGAAAGGCTGTCGATTATGTCTTCTTAGGCAGTTGCACCAACGGCCGTGTAGAAGATTTCCGTGCTTTTGCATCCATTGTTAAAGGAAGAAGAAAAGCCGCGAACATAACAGCATGGCTCGTCCCCGGCAGCTGGGAAGTCCAACGGCAAATATGTGCAGAAGGCATTGACAAAATCCTGGCCGATGCAGGCTTTGAACTCCGGCAGCCAGGATGCTCCGCCTGTCTGGCAATGAATGACGACAAAGTGCCGGAAGGCAAATATGCCGTGTCCACTTCCAACCGTAATTTTGAAGGCCGACAAGGTCCCGGCGCACGCACCATACTTGCAGGCCCTCTTGTTGCTGCCGCTGCCGCCATTACGGGATGTATTACAGATCCGAGGAATATGATTTGCTGATAGTTTTCAGTTCTTTGTTTCTAGACTTGGGAACATCAAAGTCCAAGCTGGAAACAGAGAACTCAAAAATATGCAGGGAGCAATTTGCCGACTGCGACTTTGTAAAATCCTTATTAAAAATTAATCACAAGCTTATGAGAAACAGCTTTTTTAAACCAACTGAAAAAAGGAGGAGCATATCAACATTAATCGCTCTCCTGTTATTTTTATGCACAAGCATGGCTTCTGCCCAAAACTCCATTGCCGGTAAGGTTACGGATACAAACGGCGAGCCGCTTATTGGCGTTAATGTTCTTGTTAAAGGAACCACCAATGGAAACATTACGGACATTGACGGGAAATACGCACTTCAGCAAGTCACACCTCAATCCATCCTCGTGTTTTCGTATATCGGCTACATTTCGCAGGAAGTTGCAGTCGGAAATCAACGCACTATTGACATCCAGCTCAAGGATGATATGCAACGACTGGAAGAAGTAGTCGTAGTAGGTTACGGTACGCAAAAACGCTCCGACATTACCGGTTCGGTAACGTCCATTCCAAAAGATCGACTGAGCAACCTGCCGGTGGCCAACTTTGCGCAAGCTATTCAAGGCGTTGCGGCAGGTATTAATATTAATCAATCATCATCAATACCGGGCGATGCGCCGGAGATACTTGTCCGCGGTAAAAGTTCGATAAACCTGAGCAATTCACCTCTTCTGGTTGTTGACGGGATGGCATTATCGTCAGATGCCTCAATCAATGACATTAATCCAGGCGACATTGGAACGATAGAAATCCTGAAAGACCCCTCGGCAGTTGCTATTTACGGCGTACAAGGCTCTAACGGAGTTATTCTCATCACCACCAAGCGTGGCGGAGATGCGCACCCACGTGTCAGATACGGCGGATATGCCGGTTATTCGGAAATAGCGCATATACTTAAACCCGGCTCAACTGCTCAATTGATTGAACGCTATGCCGAATACGCACGAATCCAAAACAAGCCGCTCAATCCAGATTTTGGAGGAGTTCAATATGCAAACGAGGCAGAGAACTTTAAAGCTGGAAGAACAATAGACTGGATTGACGAAGTGACGCAAGCCGGATTCATCCAAGATCACAATATAAGCATAACAGGCGGCTCATCCTTTGCCAAGTACTTTCTTTCAGGTGATTTCCTGGATCAGCAAGGCGTCATAAAAGGATATGATTACAAGCGCTATTCTTTACGCATGAACATGGATGTTAATCCGGTTAAGTGGTTCACCATTGGCGCAAGCACATCTATTATTATGCACAACCGTGACGGCGGACGTGCAAACCTGCTCAATGCTTCGGCCATGAGTCCATACGCTAAGCTATACGAAGATGATGGAGTTACACTCACTCATTATCCAATGTTTTCCGAAACCTTATGGGCAAACCCCATGCTGCCGACAACCATTAAACCGGAACGAAGACAGTTCGACATTACCGTTAATGGATACGGAGAATTAAACTTCGGCGGCATGACATCCGTACTTGACGGCTTGAAGTACCGCCTTAACGCCGGCTATACTTATCTTCCGACACGCAACAACTATTACGAAGGAAAAACAGTATATAATGAACAGGGCTACGGATACATCGACAATCAGGAATCACAATACTATTTAGTCGAAAACATCCTCACATATTCAAGAAATATAGTCAAGCACCATTTCGATTTCACCGGGCTGTTTTCCGCTTCAAGCAAATACTGGCAGCAATCAAGAGCTTATGCCAGAAGCTTCCCTAACGACAATGTCGGCTGGGGAAATCTGGAATCCGGCTCAACACAGTCTGTCGATTCGCAGGCAGATATGCGCCGGCTGCAATCATTAATGGGCCGACTGAACTATAATTATGACAGTCGATACCTGTTTACAGCCACAATACGCCGGGATGCAGCATCCGTTTTCGGAGAAAACTCAAAATGGGGGAACTTCCCCTCCTTTGCTATTGGCTGGAACGTAACCCGCGAGGAATTTGCACAGCCGATTACCGATATATTAACCAATCTGAAGCTACGCGCATCATGGGGATATTCCGGAAATGCCTCCATCCCGGTTTACGATTCAATGTTCAAGCTAACATCAAGCACGCTGGCGATGAACGGAGGAACGAACATTTCAATGAAAGTCGGAACGAGGATGGGAAACTCATTGCTGCACTGGGAACGGACGCAGGGATTGAACATCGCAGCAGACTTCGGACTATGGAACAACCGTCTGGGAGGTACAATCGAATGGTACAACAGAACAACGGACGGTATTCTGCTTAAACAAAACCTGACGACTATTTCCGGATACGCCGATGTCTGGAACAATATCGGGAAGGTAAACAACAAAGGCATCGAAATCACCTTGAACTCTGCAAACATCGACACCAAAGACTTCACCTGGAAAACCACCCTTGTCTTCTCCCGCAATGCCGGCAAATGGGTGGAAGTATATGGAAACGATGTCGAAGATAAAGGCAACCGCTGGTTCATCGGCCAACCCATCGGCGTCATCTACGACTATACAAAAGTCGGAATCTGGCAGGAAGACGAAATAGGCAAACCCAAAGAGCAAGGCGGCAACATCGGATGGGACGATACCGCACTGGCAGGCGACCTCAAACTTGCCGACATCAGCGGCCCGGACGGAACGCCTGATGGTAAAATAGACGATAACGACCGCTCCATTCTCGGACAAACAGACCCGAAATGGACTGGCGGCTTGACCAACTCGTTTACATACAAAAACATCAGCTTGAGCATATTCCTGCAAACCGTTCAGGGAAACATGGCCGGCAACAGCGTTATCGGGACAGCCTCCGACGAACTCGGACGGCGCAACGGCCCTGCTGAAATAGGCTTCTGGACACCCGAAAACCGCAGCAACGAATGGCGCTCACTCGGAAACCACTCCAACAGCCATGGCTACGGATTCCCAATGGACGCAAGCTATATCCGCATAAAAGATATAACATTGAGCTACAACCTTCCACAGTCATGGATGAGAAAAGCAGGCCTTAACTCCATGCAGGTTTACCTTAGCGGACGCAATCTCTACACATTTACCGACTGGATTGGATGGGACCCGGAAGCGCGATACATCACACGCGGCTCCCAAAACTGGGACCTGAACTATCCGGTTACTCGCGACCTTGTTGTCGGACTTAACCTTACATTCTAATTATTAATCTGTAATTCAAATCACCATTGTACGCTAAACCCGAAATCAGGTCAGAATCTTTTCCCGGTTGTTTGATTACGACTGCCGCGATCATGAATTTTCAAAAGACACTCCCGGACTGTTCCGGAAAGCGCATGAATCAAACAAACATCTTCCGAACATCTCTCGACACTCTCGGAGAATCAACGGTGACTCTCAAAGAATCACGCGAGACACTCGGAGAATCAACGGTGACTCTCGGAGAATCACGCGAGACACTCGGAGAATCAAATGGTGACTCTCGGAGAATCACGCGAGACACTCGGAGAATCAACGGTGACTCTCGGAGAATCACGCGAGACACTCGGAGAATCAAACGAGACTCTCAGAGAATCAACGGTGACTCTCAGAGAATCAAACGAGAGCAACTATTGGAACTAAAAAACGAAAGCAGAGATAAGAAACCTGAAAAAAACGTTTAATGGACAACAAAAAAATATTATCGCAATGAAACACTATAAAGTAATAGCCTCTTTTATCGCCTTGAGTTTGTTAACTCTCACCTCCTGTGGCGACGACTATTTGACGGAGAACCCTTACAGTTTTGACAAAACAGGGCAGACCGATGCCACAACTGTTGATGCCGAACTCGTCGGCCTGCATAGCATTTTCGCCGAACTCTGGGGATACAGCAGCAACCAGGGATTCCTTTCCTGCTGGCAAATCGGAACCGACGTATGCTCGGCAGGAGCCACGCAAGGCGTCGAAAATCCCTTTTATCAGTATGCCGATTTAAACTCGGAGAACGCCGGCGTCATGTATCTCTGGAGGAAATGCTACGAATTTATCAACAATGCCAACCTTATTATTGCAGCCGTTGGAGACGACAATAAACCAGCCTGCGCCGAAGCCCGCTTTTTCCGCGCCTATGCTTATAATACGCTCGTAACGCTTTGGGGAGACGTGCCCCTGATTGCTCAACCGGTTACAGTCCCTACGTTCAACTTTACCCGTCATCCGGTTGCCGACGTTGACAAGCTGATTGATGAAGACTTGCAATACGGCATCGCCAATTTGCCCGACGTCGGAAGCGCCGCCAAACCCTCACGCATCAACAAGGATATGGCAAGGCAGCTTGCCGCCGAAGCATACCTGCGAATAGGCATACGCGACAACAGCTATTTTGCCAAAGCCGAACAATGCGCCGCGGCCATCATCGACGGAGGTAAATACAAACTGATAGAAGACCGATACGGGAAATTCACCGGCGAAGGTGGAGACCCATATCGCGATATGTTCCGCTTCGGCAATCAACGCCGCTCGCAAGGCAATACGGAAACCATCTGGACATTCGAGATGGAATACAACAACCAAGTGACAGGCGGAACCATCGACAATCCACAGCACCGCCGCGTATGGCAACCCGCTTTGCATAAGATAGACATCGGCTATGTTAATTGCGACTCCCTCGGCGGAAGAGGGAATGGCCGCCTGCGTTTAAGCAACTTCATGAAATATACCGTTTGGCGCGGCCTGGAAGGCGATATGCGCAACAGCAATTTCAACATCCGCCGCACTGTTTATTACAACAAGGCCGACTTTGCAGGAACAGCAATCGGAGTTGATGCCAAAGGCTTTCGCGTCGCTCTAAACAGCCCCGACAAAATAAAGGAAGTCACCGTCCAGCTCGGCGACGCCGTCATCCCTTATGAATCCGACAGTCTTGAAGTCCTTTACCCCTTCGTCACCAAATGGGGAGGCTATGACCCGACGGACGATTTCGGCTACGCAATAGTAAAAGACTGGCCGATTATGCGTTTAGGCGAAACATATCTCCTTCGAGCCGAAGCCCGTCTTCGTCAAAATAAAAACGCCGAAGCGGCAGAAGACATAAACAAACTGCGAAGCCGTGCTTTCAAAGCCGCACGCGCAGCAAGCGGGAATGTTTCTCTTGGAAGCGTAAGCGCATCCGACATCTCCATTGACTTCATCCTTGACGAGCGTGCACGCGAATTAATCGGCGAAGAAAACCGCCGGATGACCTTAGTGCGCACAGGCAAACTCTCCGATCGCATCCCAATGAACGGCGACACTTCACCAACAGGGAAAGTTATCACCGGCTTCGATGCCGGGAAACACATATTGCTCCCCATCCCTCTCTCGGAAATGCAGATGAACAAAGACGCCGAATTAAGGCAGAACCCCGGATATAACTAAAGCAAATTCCAACCGGCAATCAAGCTTGGAAAATACACCTCAAAGATATTTTCAGCAATGTGGGAACCTGGCTTCGCTTCATCTTTCCTCATTGCTGAAAATTTTATTTAAAAACATTCATAACATAGACTGAAAAAAGAAAGTATGAAACAGCAATTCACAATCCTGACATCCACATGCGTCCCCCTCCCTCTGGAAAACGTGGATACCGACCAAATCATTCCTGCCCGTTTCCTCAAGGCCACCACCAAAGACGGCTTCGGCGACAATCTCTTCCGCGACTGGAGATTCGACAAGGCCGGACGCCCCAACCCCGACTTTGTTCTCAATCAGGACATATATAAAGGAGAAATCCTCGTTGCCGGCAAAAACTTCGGAAGCGGGAGCAGTCGTGAGCACGCTGCATGGGCAATAACCGGTGCAGGGTTCCGAGCTGTCGTAAGCAGCTTCTTCGCCGATATATTCAAGAACAATGCCATGAACAACGGCCTCCTTCCCGTCGTCATCTCCCCGGATTTCCTTGCCGAAGTATTTGCCTGCCTGGAAAAAGATTCCGCCGATACGCTGACTATCGACCTCCCCCAACAAACCATTACGCATAATGCAACAGGACGAGCAGAATCGTTCGACATCAACCCATTTAAAAAAGATTGCCTGGTCAATGGCCTCGACGACATCGACTACCTCCTCGCCAGGCGAAACAAAATAGAAACATACGAGCGACAATTATGGTCGAAATAATGGATACAACCCTGCGAGACGGGGAACAAACCTCCGGCGTATCTTTCGCATCCGACGAAAAGCTCAGCATCGCCAAGATGCTCCTCGGCGAACTCTGTGTTGATCGAGTCGAAATAGCTTCGGCTCGCGTCTCCGATGGTGAGTTTGACGGCGTTAAGAAAGTTACAGAATGGGCAAAAAAGACAGGCTGCATCGACCGTCTTGAAGTACTCGGCTTTATTGACGGAGGCGAATCCGTCAACTGGATAGAAAAAGCGGGATGTAAAGTTGTTAACCTCCTCTGCAAAGGTTCATACAAACATCTCTCCGGGCAACTCAATAAAACTCCCGAACAGCATATCGCCGACATAAGCGCAGTCATCTCCATTGCAAGACAAAAAAACATATCCGTTAATGTATATCTTGAAGATTGGTCGAACGGAATCAAGGATGCGCCTGAATATGTTTTCCTTCTCGTTGATGCCCTTCTCGACCTGCCAATCCGCCGGTATATGTTGCCCGATACGCTTGGTGTTCTTAATCCCCTTGCTACATATAATTATTGTAGAGCAATGGTTGAACGTTATCCGCAACTGCATTTCGATTTCCATGCGCATAATGATTACGATCTCGCCGTCGGAAATGTCTTCTCCGCTATCCGGGCCGGCGTAAAAGGAATACATACAACAGTCAACGGCTTGGGTGAACGGGCAGGCAATGCTCCGCTCGGAAGCGTCCTCGCCGTAATCAAAGACCAGCTGGGCGAGGAAACAAACCTAAGGGAAGATAAAATAAACCTCGTCAGTCGTGTCGTCGAAACATGCTCCGGAATACATATTCCACCGAATTGCCCCATCGTAGGCGAATCAGTATTCACCCAATGTGCAGGTGTACATGCCGACGGCGACAGCAAAAACAATCTCTATTATAATGACCTCCTTCCGGAACGTTTCGGACGAATCCGCGAATATGCCCTCGGAAAAACATCCGGCAAAGCCAATATCCGCAAAAATCTCGAAGCTTTGCACATAAATCTTGATGATGATACTCTACGTAAACTAAGCGAGCGCATAACCGAACTAGGAGACAAAAAAGAGAACGTCACGCCGGACGATCTCCCATATATCATCAGCGACGTCCTCCAACAAGCGGCCTATGCCGAGCCGAGAGTTAAAATCCTCAACTATTCTCTAGCACTTGCTCAAGGACTGCGGCCTGTCGCCACTCTGAAAATAGAAATAGATGGTCAGGCATACGAACAATCCTCCTCCGGCGACGGGCAATACGATGCCTTTATGAAAGCACTCAAAAAAATATACTCCGAACTGAACCAGCCGCTACCGGCTCTTACTAACTACACCGTCACCATCCCTCCGGGCGGACGGACAGACGCTCTGGTGCAAACCATAATCACATGGAGACACAATAACGTCGATTTTAAAACCAAAGGATTAGACAGCGACCAGACAGAAGCAGCCATTAAGGCAACAGTCAAAATGCTGAACAGGATTGAAGTCGCCCATTTACATTAAATATTATAGATAATTGAAGTATGAATAAAAAATTAAGCATCGCACTCGTAGCTCACGACAGGCGGAAAGCCGACATGGTCGAATGGGCACTGCATAACGCCGAATTTCTCTCTCGCCATCAGCTCGTATGCACCGGAACGACCGGAAGTTTAATCGAAAACGCTTTCCGGGACAGGGGCGTGAGCGCTAACATTACCTGTATGCACTCCGGCCCTCTTGGAGGCGACGCCGAAATAGCCGCGATGGTCGTCAGAAAGGAAATCAGCCTCGCCATCTTCCTCATCGACGATCTCAACCCACAGCCGCATGAGGCCGATATTCAAATGCTCCTCCGACAATGTCGCGTCCACAATGTTCCCATCGCTTGCAACAGATATAGCGCAGACTTGATGATAACCAGCTCGCTTTGGGACGAAGCTGCATACGTCCCATCCGAACCCAAGTATGTTCATTTCAACAGAGGATAAATCTACATGGAAATTAAAATAGCCGTTTTGCCCGGCGACGGAATCGGGCCGGAAATAATCGAGCAGGGGCTGAAAGTTATCAAAACCGTATGCACCCGCTTCGGGCATAACCTGAAATACCGCGAAGGTCTGGTAGGCGCTGCCGCTATCGACGCAGCAGGCCATCCCTATCCCGAAGAGACCCACCAATTATGTATGGAAAGTGATGCCGTCTTCTTCGGAGCCATCGGCGACCCCAAATATGATAACAACCCTGCCGCGAGCGTCCGACCGGAGCAGGGGCTGCTGCAAATGAGAAAAAGCTTGGGCTTATATGCCAATATTCGTCCTGTCGCAACATTTCCCTCTCTTGTCCATACCTCGCCGCTACGCACCGAACTTGTCGAAGGAGCCGACTTTATCTGCATACGCGAACTTACCGGAGGGCTTTACTTCGGTCGCCCGCAGGGACGAAGCGAGGATGGCAATACAGCCTACGACACCTGCATTTATACCCGTGAGGAGATCGAGCGCATCCTCCGCCTCGCATATCGCTATGCCGGTGCAAGGAGAAACAAACTAACCGTCGTGGACAAAGCCAACGTTCTCGCCACCTCACGCTTATGGAGGCAGGTCGCCCAGGAAATTGCAGGAGAATACCCCAAAGTGGAAACAGAGTTTATGTTTGTCGATAATGCCGCCATGCGCATTATACAATGGCCTAAAAGCTTTGACGTGATCGTTACCGAGAATATGTTCGGCGACATACTGACCGACGAGGCCTCTGTCATCACCGGCTCCCTTGGCATGTTACCCTCCGCTTCGATAGGGCTGCACACATCCGTCTTTGAACCCATCCACGGCTCATACCCGCAGGCAGCAGGAAAGAATATCGCCAATCCAATAGCTACCATTCTAAGCGCCGCCTTAATGTTTGAATATGCCTTCGAGCTTCAGAGAGAAGCCGCAGCTATCCGCAACGCCGTAGCTTCTGCCCTGGCAAACGGAATCGTTACGGAAGACATCTCTGCTTCAGGAAGCAAAGCATGTAAAACAACCGAAGTTGGAGACTTTATTAATGAAGTGATTAATTGCTAGTTCACAGTCTTCTTTTCAAAACATAATAATAACAATGAACTGCACCCCAAAAGTTAGACAAAAACTTTTGGGGTATTTTTCTTGCGCCACGCATGGCAAGGTCGAGAACGTTACCGTTAATACCGCAATATAAAAGCAATAGAGCCGCACGGTTAAAAATCGTGCGGCTCTATTTAGTTTTAGTTATCTAAAAAATCCCAATTGTGTAGAATCTTTATTTATGCAGATCAACATCGACAGTTTCCCACGGAAGAACTTGCACAGTGGCAGTTGCATGAGTAGAACCAGAGTCTTGAGTCTGAATCTTGTCGAGGTCTGAAAGTTTTGCTGCACCTCTAAGACCTACTGCGGGATTAGTAACAAAGTCCGTAATGTTTCCGCGATATTGCTTATTGCGCAGTAGACCGCCGTCGTTGTTATTAGATATATCAAAACGGTAATAGCAGACGCCATTCTCGTATGTGTCTATTTTTAGTCTCTGTGGAACATAGCCAGCCGTATATCCGGCAGGATTGCCGTTGTGTTCAATACGATAAATAAAATTCCTGATAAGCTCTTCATCATCGAAACATTCATGTTGTATTCCCCAAAGATTCAAAAAAGAAAAATCAAGGCTGCTCATATCAACATTGTCGTAATTGATGCAATAATAAGTCTTCCCCTTGGGATAATTATACTCAGTGCCCCGCACACGAATTATTGTATTTCCACTATTATATTGAATTTCAGTTACCGGACGGTTCGGTGTTAATAATGCCTTGACAACAATATATGTCGAATTGCCCACTCCATCGAAAACATTCTCCGGAACATAATAATAATTCAATGCAGGCGATGTTTGAGGCAGAGGTATATTTATCTCAGTGGTATCGCCGCCCGTCCACCAGTAAGGTTTGTAGGTTTCCGTATCCATAAGATCCGCCAAGTTCAATACATCTAATAATGGTGTCTGAATACTTCCGTTCACATTCCTGCCGGAGAGCAATGCTATCGCCCGATTCTGATTCCTTATTCCCCAAGTCATGTCGCTTAAAGTGCGATAATGTATTGCAGGATTGTCATAATATTCGATCAGCGTTGCTGTATTATAAACCGTCACCTTCGCAACTGTCCTTTGCAAGTCAATCCGGAAATGGTTCTTCGTCACGCCAGAGCCGGTCTGCGATTCTGTTTCAGAGATGTTCGGAAGAACTTGCCTGAGGCTCACAGAATCCGCCTGTGAATTGCTGAATACCATGTTTGGAGTTACCATGTCGGAATAGTCCAGCGATGTGAGTGGCGCAGGAGATGAAGATAGCGCCGGCGAACCGAAG
The DNA here is from genome assembly GCA_031257015.1 of Tannerellaceae bacterium. Classification (GTDB taxonomy): domain Bacteria; phylum Bacteroidota; class Bacteroidia; order Bacteroidales; family Tannerellaceae; genus DFXE01. The sequence goes on along the minus strand of JAIRPK010000059.1, from coordinate 4,422 downwards.
TCAATCTCGTGCAGGAAAAGTTTCCCCGCGCTGGTGGTCGTCTTGGTAGCGATCAGCTTGTCCAATGTGCTGCCCTTTTGATCGCCGAAACGCCATGACTTGTTGTACTCGTTGGCAAGAACAAAAATTCTTTTCATTCCCGAAGTTAATGGAACGGTAGCGGTTTGATTGCCGGTGGTTAGAATTGTGGTATCAACTTCGCAGGCGCCGTTGTTCGCATTGGTGTGAGCGTAAATCATTAAACGCACACTCTTGATTGAATCTTTCTCGGCGGCGTCGCCCGTTAAGGGGGCTTTCGTTGCTCCCTCAATGGAGAAGTCGAACGTTGCGTAAGATACATCCTTGGAGGTTTCAACCTCATTATCGGATAAGCCGGAAGGAACTTCCTTTACAGAACATCCGGATAAGATTGCAACAGCGATGGCGGCTGTGCAGAAAGAATTTAAATAGCTTTTCATTACTCAGTTTTTATTTTTATTTTAAAATTGATTCTTTATCGTTTCAGTTCAAAGTCAACAGTTTCCCACGGCAATATCTGGAAAGAAGCAGTTCCATGTGTAGGCTGTTCATTTAGTGGTGCCGAGATCCTGTCCAAATCTGAAAGTTTGGCTGCGCCAACTTTAAAAAAGTCCGTAATCTGTCCACGATATTGTTTATTACGCAGAAAACCGCCATCAGAGTTATTGGATATATCAAAGCGATAATAGCTAACGCCACCTTCGTATGTATCAATACTCAATCTCCTCGGTATATAGCTGGCAGAATATCCAGCACCGGAACCGCCATTCTCCAAGCGATAAAGCAAACCATGCGCAAGTTCTTTATTCGCAAAGCAGGCATTTAAATGAATACGGCCATTCAAAACAGTGTAATCAATACTCTCGTCGGCATTATCATAATTGATACGATAAAAAGTATTCCCTTTTCTCAAATCTGTTCCATATTCGGAATCGACTGTGTTGCCAGAGTAAGTAAGACTAATTAATGCACGCATATAAAACAAGTGAGCCTTGACAACAATATATGTCGAATTACCCACTCCATCGAAAATATTCTCCGGAACATAATAATAATTCGATGCAGGCGATGCCTCAGGCAGAGGTATATTTATCTCAGTGGTATCACCCCCCGTCCACCAGTAAGGCTTGTAAATTGTTGTATCCATAAGCTCCGCCAAGTTCAATACATCTAATAATGGTGTCTGGATACGCCCGTTCGCATCTGTGTTCGGAAGTAATGCAATTGCCCGATTCTGGTTCCTTATTCCCCATGTCAGATCGCAAAGTTTGATATAAGGCCGAGGATCAGTCGATGGCAACACGGGACGCAATTCCAGCGTTGCCGTATTATAAACCGTCACCTTCGCAACCGTCCTTTTCAAGTCAATCCGGAAATGGTTCTTCGTCGAATCGGAACCAGTCTGCGATTCATTTTCAGATATGTTCGGAAGAACACGCCTGAGGCTTGCCGAATCCGCCTGTGAATTGCTGAATACCATGTTGGGGCTTACCATGTCGGAATAGTCCAAATTTGTAAGTGGCGTTATTGTCGACGAGCTTCCCAGGCGAGGCGTCCCAAAGTCCACTTCATGCAGGAAAAGTTTCCCCGCGCTGGTGGTAGTCTTGGTAGCGACCAGCTTGTCCAGCGTGCTGCCCTTTTGATTGTCGAAACGCCATGACTTGTCGTACTCGTTGGCAAGGACAAAGATTCTTTTCGTTCCCGAAGTTAGCGGAACGGTAGCGGTTTGATTGCCGGTGGTGAGAACCGTGGTATCGACTTCGCAGGCGCCGTCATTCGCATTGGTGTGAGCGTAAACCATTAATCGCACGCTCTTGATTGAGTCTTTCTCGCCGGCGTCGCTTGTCAGGGGAGCTTTTGTTGCTCCCTCAATGGAGAAGTCGAACGTTGCGTAGGATACGTCCTTTGAGGTTTCAGCCTCATTTTCTGATAAACCTGTCGGAGCTTCCTTTACGGAGCACCCGGATAAGATTGCAACAGCGATGGCAGCTGTGCAGAAAGAATTTAAATAGCTTTTCATTTTGTTGTTTTAAAATATTTATTAATATATAAGGAGTTCTCTCTCCAACATAAATACACTATCATCAAAACATTTTCTGTTAAAAAAATACTTGCAAACAAGTTGATTTTGTATGTATGATAGTTAAATAGTCTTTCCTGTTCTTAAATAATTTTTTGATTTAAGCCGCAAAGGAATACAATCCATCCCAATAAAAAGCTATCCTAAATCGATATTCGTATGTCCAAAATCGACCGGCGTCAATAATTACGACCGGAAAATATCGTTCAACCCTTTTGTGAAGGGCGCTCCATAACTGTTCAACAGGCTCAACTTTTTCCGGCTGAATGTTTTGTAACTATGCAAAAGCTTCAGGTTCTTCCGGCTGGCGTTTCCGTAACTATGCGAAAGCTCCAGTTTCTTCCGGCCGAATGTTTTGTAACTATGCGAAAGCTCCAGTTTCTTCCGGCCGAATGTTTTGTAACTATGCAAAAGCTCCCGGTTCTTCCGGCTGAATGTTTTGTAACTATGCGAAAGCTCCAGTTTTTTCCGGCTGAATGTTTTGTAACTATGCGAAAGCTCCAGTTTCTTCCGGCTGAATGTTTTGTAACTATGCGAAAGCTCCAGTTTTTTCCGGCTGAATGTTTTGTAACTATGCGAAAGCTTCCGGTTCTTCCGGCTGAATGTTTTGTAACTATGCAAAAGCTTCCGGTTCTTCCGGCTGAATGTTTTGTAACTATGCAAAAGCTTCAGGTTTTTCCGGCTGAATGTTTTGTAACTATGCAAAAGCTTCAGGTTTTTCCGGCTGAATGTTTTGTAACTATGCGAAAGCTCCAGTTTTTTCCGGCTTGAGATTTTGAATATACATTTAAATGATAGTGTCATTTGACCGGTCTTTTATGATGCTAACTTTTCAGCCAAAGAGTTAAAAGGCGAACTACAACAAATATTTAATCAAGTTATTGCCAACAAATTGGTTAATCATAATGCTCCCATACAAGTCGAGGAATAAGATTGTATCTAATATTTTGCCCAATACTTATTGTTGATATAACAAAAATCTCTTTCGTAAACCCCCGCCACTGTCAACCGGTGTACGCCTAAAATTCGTGCAACCGCTGACTTGGATACTTTGTAGATTGCATTTCCAAAAGGAAATAACTTCGCTTGGCGGAACAAAAGAAATAGTTTGAGGTATAAGAGTATAGTAATCAAATCCTTTAATCCCAATGAATTTACGGCGGTGTTCTATGATGGCTTGATACAGTTCTTTGTCCGCTAATGCTTCTTGCGCAATAGTCGTATCCATCAATTTCTCCAAATCGTAGATATGCCGGGACATTCGGTCTATTCTAATCCTTTGTTTCTTTTGCAAATTCTTCTTGGAGTAAAAATGCTTTTTCAAGAAATGTCCGTTTGGGTGATACGGCTTTGATTGGGAATAGTTTATCTGTAAATCTTCTGCTCCATCGGTGTGTTATAGCCATCAAGGAATGGAAAAACATAACTATCGGGACTTTTATCAGGATTTCCCCACCGTTCTATTATCTGTTTCATTTCCGACGTGAGTAAAGCCTCTATCTCTTTCTTTTCACGAGAAGTATGCAGGGTTTTAGAGCGATAAAAGTGCACTTCTTCATCATCTATATTGGAAAATCTAAGTTTTAACATATCATTGACATTGATTCCATATCCATGGAACTAACCGGAATCTATAATACAACAAGCGATAAAACAGGTCGACCTAACCCGACTGGTCAGATGGAGATGGTACGATAAAGTAGAGAAGCTCAACCTGAAGTTCTTTAAAAGCGTCATTGATACGATGCAAAACAACTACGGCAAAATCTGTAATTATTTCGATAATCGCTCAACCAATGCCTCTGCGGAATCTTTTAATGCAAAAGTGAAGGCTTTCATAAGTCAATTCAGAGGTGTCAGAGATATTCCTTTCTTTATTTTTAGGCTAACGAAATTGTTTGCCTGAGTTTTTTACCAACCGGAAATTACGCTTGAACTTTTTTAAACTTGTATGCAAATTGCATGCCCCTAAAAATAAAAAGGACTTACATTTTATCGTAAGTCCTTCATTTCCTCGTGGGGTTGACGGATTCGAACTGCCGACCCTCTGCTTGCAAGGCAGATTTAATGCATTTTCTTCTATTTTCTTTCACTTTCATTTATCATCTAATATTCTATATATTAGTATGTTTTGCATTTTTAGTTTTCTATCCTATTGCTTTATATAATTCTTACAATTTGTGTGCAAATTGTGTGTACATGTTTTTATGTACACACACCCAAAAAATAAGGATTATGGATACATATAATTTGAATGGAATTACGGTAGCTGCAATTTTGGATAATCGCAGAGAAACCAAATCTGGAGCATATCCTGTGAAGAT
>JAIRPK010000025.1 GCA_031257015.1 Tannerellaceae bacterium | reverse complement strand
AAGGAAGGGCAGGATGTCGTCCTCTTTGTTGATCTCGGACGCACAATGCCGGGCACAATCGAGCTGGAAGCCAATCCGCCCGCCGGCGTATCAATATCATTCGACCTTGGAGAAGCCATGATGCAACGCCACAAGTATGCCGCCGATGTTGCTCCCGATGGAACACGGCTGCGTTTCCGCCCCATGATCAAGCATGCAGGATGGACGAGCCTGCGATATGCCTGGATTCGCTTTGAGAACATAACGGCGCCTTTCACCCTGTATGGAATGAACGGCGTATATCAGGTGCGCCCAAGCAACTATGTCGGTAACTTTGAATGTAGCGACGAGCAATTGAACCGTATATGGGAAATGTGCGCATACAGCGTTCATGCCGTCATGGGACAGCCTGTGGGAAATGATCCTGCTCCGAAGCCGGTGTTGCAAACGCTTTGTGTCGACAGGGTTGATCGCTATCCCTGGGCGGGCGATTCCCGCATAATGCAGACTGTGGCGGAATATGTATTCGGCGAGTTCGAGCTTGTCCGCCGTGCCAACGAACGCTTTATTCCCACAGGCAAGCGTCCGCTGCCAACATTGAACAGTATCCCGCCGTATATGCTAGACTGGGCGCTGGCCTTGGTCGATCATTATCGCACAAGCGGTGACGGGGAACATTTCAGGCAACGTATACCCGATCTCCTTCAGCTGATGGAGGATTTTGATCCCTATCCGGAATTGAAGAAAGGATGGTATTTCTTCGACTGGGACTTGCGCATGCCTAATGTTGATTCCAACAAATTGCCCAATATCCAGGAGAAGGGCGCCTATATCGGAAAATATATACAAATGTGCCGCGAAGCTGCCGAAGCTGCCGATATTGCCGGAGACAAGTCCGCATCCGAACTCTTTGCCAATAAAGCGGATGATTATACGAAGCGATTGAGAGACGAACATCCCGACAGGATTCAGGCATTCGGATTGCATGCGCATACCAATCTCATCCTTGGCAATGTCCCCCTTCCCGAAGAGCAGCAGTCCATATATAATAATGTATATGCCGACCGTGCCTTGAGATGCAGCCAAACGCCTTACTTCGGAATATACATCGTGCGTGCTCTTGCAAAAATCGGTCGCTGGGACAAGGCAGTCGAGATGATGCGTGATTATTGGGGTACGATGATACAGGCAGGCGCTACAAGTACATGGGAAGAATGGCTCCCGACATGGCAGATGCCCGTCGGCTCTCTCCCCCCGCAATATGAACCACCGATTGCCTGGAGCGGACTAAGCCTTCTCCAACCGGCTGGGGCAGGGCCTGCGCAATGGCTCATAAGTGAAATAACAGGAATTAAACCGGAACAGCCGGGCTTCTCGTCCATCCGGATAGAACCTCATCCGGCCGGATTGACATGGGCGAAAGGAACGGCCGCTACTCCCTACGGCAGAATTGTGTCGTCATGGAAAATTACTTCTTCCGGTACGATGGATGTGGAATGGGATGCTCCGGAAGAATGTCAGTCTGTTTTGCTTGTGCTTCCGCAAGGAAAGACTTACCGGATGGATAATAAAAAGGTGACACCATATAAAGTCCAGGACGGAAAGGCTTATTTCAATATGCCTTCGGGTAAGCATACGGCCGGCGTAATCAGGCTTGTCAATTAACATTTATATGAAAAGCAAAAGCATATTCGCCGCTTTCATCTTTCCTCTTGCCTTAACCCTGCTGACTTCCTCGCAATCCGGGCCGGAGGTGGCGATCTGTTCCACATCACTCGCTTCCCTCGCCCGACAGTTCCAATCCCCGCCAATGCAATACCGCCCCCATGTGTGGTGGCACTGGATGGGATCTAATTTCCGCAAAGAAGGCATTACAAAAGATCTCGAAGCAATGAAGGAAGCCGGCATCGGTGGTGCAACGATATTCAACATAGCCTCTTCCGTCCAAAATACTCATGAACCGATGCTTAATAATCCCTGGCCGGAACAAACATTTCGCGGCAAAGCTTATTGGGAGGCAATGAAACACACGATGAAAGAGGCCAAACGCCTTGGACTGACTATGGGACTGCACGGGACGCCCGGATATGCCACAACCGGAGGACCATGGATACCGGAGGAACGCGGAATGAAGACAATCGTCTTCTCCAAAACCCAAATGATAGGCGGAAAAAACGATGAAACAATCCTGCAAAAGCCCAAGATGCCCGTCTATCACGGAATAAATAACGAGACAGTCCACGAAGGCGTTCCAACAAGTCGACCGGCAACATTCTATCGTGACATTGCCGTTATAGCCGTCCCAAACAAGGCGGAAATAGAGGTCGGAAACCTTATCGACATCACTCGCTTCATGGATTCGGACGGTCGACTGAGTTGGCAAGCTCCGCAGGGAGAATGGACAATATATCGTATCGGTGCAAGTCCTACAATGGCGCATCCGCATCCTCTTCCTGATGATATAATCGGGAAATCTCTCGAAGTGGACAAGATGAATCGCGAGGATAATATATTTCACTGGAAGCAATTACTCGATCCGCTGAAGGAAAACATCGGGAAATACTTCGGCAATACATTTATATATATATGGGTCGACAGCTACGAATCCGGCGATCAGGATTGGACGCCTTTCTTTCGCGAAGACTTCGCACGAATTAAGGGCTATGATCCCTTGCCTTACATCGTTTTGAAAAAACATGGCGTTAGCGACGAGCATATAAGGACTTTCGAGAATGATAACAGAGAAGTAATCAGCCGACTTTTCATCGACAATGGATGGAAAACAGGCAGGGAAATGCTTCACAAATACGGATTGAAGATGTACTGGGAGCCATATTGGGGACCATTCGACACTGACGAATCTACCTCCATCCCCGACATGCCGATAGGCGAGTTCTGGACTCGCAAAGACGGCGCCATCATGGGCATAAAGGCCGAAGTCGCAGCCAAAGCCGGCAAGCGTATCGTCGCTGCCGAAGCATTCACCGGTCGCCCCTTAGCCAGTCAATATACCGAAGACCCTGCCTTTCTCAAACGCTTTGCCGACGGAGGATATGCCTCCGGAGCCAATATGTATTTCTTGCATCACTGGGTGCATCAGCCTTTCGACGATAAATATCAGCCGGGGATGGGCATGGGGTGGTGGGGAACGCACTTTGGTCGATTCCAGACATGGTTCAAACCCGGCAAAGCGTTCTTCACATATCTTTCGCGATGCCAAATGCTCCTTCAACAGGGAGAATTTGTATCAACGAACATAAGGGGCATCGCTCACCGGACGACGGATGACGCGGATATATTCTTCGTCACCAATCCAGACAGTCTTACCGGCGTCAGGACATACGCCTTTGCAATAAAAGATCGTGCGCCCGAACTATGGGATGCTTACCATGGCATAATCCGCAAGACGAATCACTGGCGGGCGGCGGCTGATTCCGTATATGTGGATATGGCGCTTGAACCGGACGGCTCCATCTTCATCGTTTTTCCGAAAGAAAAGACATGTACGTATGAAAATTTGCTTCAGCCCGCACAGGAAGTAATCTCGGAAGAAGAACTTTACACCGTCGAAGGCAACTGGAGCGTCTCATTCCTCCCAAAATTGGATAAACCTTTCAAGCGCAGCTTCCCGGCATTGTTCGATTTCTCCCAAAGTCCCGATACGGCAATCAAGTACTTCGCCGGCACCGCTTCCTACGAGAATATAATACGCATAAACGATGCCGACCTCGATTCCGACAAGCGCATAATCCTTGATCTCGGCGATCTTCACGATATAGCCGAAGTGGAAATCAACGGGAAGCCCGTCGGCGTCCTCTGGCATCCGCCATATAAGGCAGATATTACTTCTTATGTCAACAAGGGTGAGAATCAAATTGCCATTCATGTTTCAGTCAACTGGGCTAACCGTCTGATTGGCGACGAGCAATATCCTGCCGACTTCGAGTGGGGGCGTGATCGCGGAGAGGAAGGCCGTGCCATGAAAGGCTATCCTGACTGGTTCATCCGGAACAGGCCGCGCCCCTCGTCGCGCAAAGCTTTCACCATATGGTATTATTTCCGGAAAGATTCGCCCCTTTATCCGGCGGGATTGCAGGGAACTGTGAGGCTTGTCAGGCAGATGGTTTCGGACAAGCCTTTCGATATTACCGCGCATATTCCTGCTGACGCCAAGCCGTTCGACTTCCATGGCTTTCAGGGATATGAATTTACCTTCATGGGAAGAAATGCCAAGATTGTTAAGCCTAAACATGTCGCGCCAAACTGCCCTTGGAACTGGCGTGCACGCTTTTGGGGAGGCGAGCCGCAGACGGATATAGCCCTGTTGGAGAATGGTTTTCACGTGGTATATTGTGATGTAAGCGAGATGTTCGGTAATCTGGAGTCTCTGTCGATATGGAACGAGTTCTACCTCTGGCTGCAGAGAGGCGGCCTTGCAAAGAAATCCTCAATGGAAGGTATGAGCCGTGGAGGAATATATATTTACAGATGGGCTGCGACTTATCCTGACCGTGTGACTGCCATATATGCCGATGCCCCCGTACTGGATCTAAAGAGTTGGCCGGGAGGAAAAGGTCATGGCAAGGCAGAGCTGAACGTGTGGGATACTTTCAAGCGGGACTACGGCTTCACGACTGAAGAGGAGGCTATGGCCTTCGACGGCAACCCCATTGACCTGACGGACAGGATAGCTGCCGGAGGTTTCCCTATGCTGCATGTCGTCGGCGATGCGGACGAAGTTGTTCCTGTTGATGAGAACACCGCTCCATTTGAGCAGAAGATACGGGCTGCGGGCGGGAAAATACAAGTCATCCACAAGCCTGGCATCGGCCATCATCCGCACAGTCTGAAAGATCCTGCGCCGATAGTCAAGTTCATCCTGGGAGCAACGGCGGGAGTGCTTTAGGCAGATATAAATTATCGCAATATATATACTGAAAAATCGTGCTGGCCTGAGTTCGTAACAAAACCGAATTTTTGCGTATATGATATATACGAACAAGCTCATTGCTATCTGGCTCAAAATAGAATTATTTCATAAAAAGCTCCAAGATTCTCGTAAAACGCTTGGAGCGTCTCATGAAACGCTCCGAGCATCTCGTGAGACACTCGGAGCGTCTTGTGAAACGTTCGGAGCGTCTCGTGAAACACTCCAAGCGTCTTGTGAAACGTTCGGAGCGTCTTGTGAAACGCTTGGAGCGTCTTGTGAGACACTCGGAGCGTCTCGTGAAACGCTTGGAGCGTCTCGTGAAACGCTTGGAGCGTCTCGTGAGACACTCGGAGCGTCTTGTGAAACGCTTGGAGCGTCTTGTGAGACACTCGGAGCGTCTTGTGAGACACTCGGAGCGTCTCATGAAACACTCGGAGCGTCTTGTGAGACACTCGGAGCGTCTCGTAAAACGTTCGGAGCATCTCGTGAGACACTCGGAGCGTCTCATGAAACGTTCGGAGCGTCTAACGATGTCTTCTGAACATTAAGTTTGATTTTCCGAACATGAAACTTGCTTACCGGCGACCTGATCACATCATGACGCTTATTATTGCAAGAACTTTTCCGGTTAATTAGAGCAAACTTGTAGAGGCTTACAATAACGGAAGGCTCATAGGAAAATTAAAGGAAATTGCGGCGACAATGGAAAGAAGATAATCTGGTAATTATGTTGGTAAAGTACAGGAAATAACAGCGAATAATTATGTCCTTATGATATTCGCTTGGGATTTTTGTTTATAAAATCCTTCCAATTTGCATATTTCTGTTCCTGTACGGGGCGATTGGTCTGAAAATAATGGCAAAGGGCAGCTGCAAGGCCATCGGTAGCGTCCATTTGCGGTAACATATTAGCTTCAGGTATGTGCAGGAAGCGGCGGAGCATGTCGGCAACCTGTTCTTTGGAGGCGTTGCCGTTGCCGGTTATGGCCATTTTGATTTTCAAGGGGGCGTATTCAAAGACTGGGAGGTTGCGGGTCAGGGCGGCAGTGATGGCAGCGCCTTGTGCTCTTCCAAGTTTTAACATGCTTTGTACGTTTTTGCCGAAAAATGGGGCTTCAATAGCCAACTCGCCAGGGTGATACTCGTCAATCAGTCCGCTTACACGTTCAAAAATCTTATGCAAACGGATGTAGTGGTCTTCATATTTGTCCAGCTGGAGGACGCCGAGGGCTTTCATGCCCGTATGATTGCCGCGGACGGAAAGAATCCCGTAGCCCATGATGATAGTGCCGGGATCGATGCCCAGGATGATGCGTTCGGACGGCATGATTAAAATTGAATTGCGCTTAGCAGGGTTGGGAAAACGACTATTGTTTCTCCGAACTTTTCGCGTAAATCTTCCATGAGTCGCGGTTCTTTAGTTTGAATCCAATCTGCCAGAGATTCCATGGTGTCGACGTTGAATTGAAGAGCATAATTATTTCCGAAACATTCGCCGGAGATGGATGAGATACTCCAAATCTGTGGTTTTGACAATTTTCCGCATGAAATGGCGCTTGGAATAAAAACATCACGCAGGTAAGAAATCGCTTCTGCGTGAATTTCGTCATCTATATTAAATGTAATATTATAAGAGAGCATGATTTTTTGTTGACAAAGATAGCGTAAATCCAATTTAAACGTTTATATTTGCATCCGAAATGAACGGGGAATTAGCTCATCTGGCTAGAGCGTTAGACTGGCAGTCTAAAGGTGACGAGTTCGAGTCTCGTATTCTCCACGAAGGAAACGCCTGGAAAGGCGTTTTTTTTTATGTGGTTGCCTGATGATTGATTGTTTTTTGATACGTCACAATCGTTCAACTTTTCACTGTCGTTTTTATTGTTGTGGTATTTTGCTTCTGACTTGGAAAGGTCGGAGGCATATTTATTTTCAAGCATCTTTCAGGGATTTTTTTCTCAGATGGATTTTCATCATTGCATGGCAAAAAAGAAGGAAGCGGATTGTGAATAATCGGCTTCCTTAAGGGGGAGGGGGTGAATGTTTGTTTAAAATTCTGCGTTATTGGGAGTGCGGGGAAAGGGAATGACGTCGCGAATATTGGCCATGCCGGTGACGAAGAGGAGGAGGCGTTCAAAGCCGAGGCCAAAGCCGGAGTGCGGGGCAGTGCCGAAGCGGCGGGTTTCAAGATACCACCAAATGTCTTTGCTGGGGACGTTCATTTCGTTTGCGCGTGTGGTTAGTTTGTCGTAATCGTCTTCGCGCTGGGAGCCGCCGATGATTTCGCCTATTTTGGGGAAGAGGACATCCATGGCGCGGACCGTTTTGCCGTCGTCGTTTTGTTTCATGTAGAAGGATTTTATTTCCTTGGGGTAGTCGGTGAGTATTACAGGGCATTGGAAGTGTTCTTCAACGAGGTAGCGCTCGTGTTCAGCGGCGAGGTCGGCTCCCCAAAAGATGGGGTATTCAAAGATGTGGCCATTGTTTACGGCGGTTTCGAGGATGTTGATTCCCTGGGAGTATGAGAGGCGGATGAAGTTTTGTTTGAGGACGAAGCGCAGGCGGTCGATGAGTTCTTTGTCGAATCGTTCGGATAGGAATGTAATGTCGTCCATGCAGTGGTCGAGTGCCCATTGGATACAGTATTTGATGAAGTCTTCTGCGAGTTGCATGTTTTCTTCTATTTCGTTGAAGGCGACTTCGGGTTCGATCATCCAAAATTCGGCCAAGTGGCGGGGAGTGTTGGAGTTTTCAGCACGGAAGGTTGGGCCGAAGGTGTAGATAGCCCCAAGTCCTAACGCGGCGAGTTCTCCTTCGAGTTGTCCTGAGACGGTGAGACCGGTTTGCTTTCCGAAGAAATCGTTGGCGTAGTCTATTTCGTTGCTTTCGTTTTTGGGGAGATTATATAGATTGAGTGTTGTTACCTGGAAGAGTTGTCCGGCGCCTTCGCAGTCCGAGCCGGTGATGATTGGGGTGTGGACGTAGAAGAATCCGCGCTCGTGAAAGAAGGTGTGAATGGCTATGGCCATGTGATGTCTTATGCGGAAAATGGCGCCGAAAGTGTTGGTGCGCGGACGAAGGTGAGCTTTTTCGCGGAGAAATTCCATAGTGTGGCCTTTTTTCTGAAGGGGGTAGGCTAGTGAGTCGGCTTGGCCGTAGATGTGTATTTTCTGCGCTTGGATTTCTGCATCTTGTCCTTGTCCCTGAGATTGGGAGAGGGTGCCGGTTACGGCTATGCAGGCGCCGGTGGTGATGGGTTTGAGTTCTTCTTCGGAGAAGGCATTCATATTGACTACTATCTGGATGTTGTTGATGGTTGAGCCGTCGTTGAGGGCTATGAAGCTTATGTTTTTGCTGCCTCTTCTGGTGCGTACCCATCCTTTTACCAGTACGGTTGTTCCGAAGTCTGTTCTTTTAAGGAGATGGATGATTTTAGTTCTGCTTGGAGTTTCCATTTTATTTTTATTTAAAAAAGCCCCTTGATTCACTGAATGGAGTCAAGGGGCATGTTTGTTTGTACTCTGGTTTAAAGATTTGTTTTGTTCTGTTTTTATTCAAAAGCGCCCATTCGTAGCGTGTTTACTTCTTTTTCGTTGAGGTATCTCCATTTTCCGCGTCCTAGGTTCTTTTTGGTTAGTCCGGCGAAGTAAACGCGATCTAGCTTGATGACGTGGTATCCGAGTGATTCAAATATGCGGCGGACAATGCGGTTGCGGCCGGAATGGATTTCGATTCCTACCTGGCTTTTGTCTTCCTCGCTTGCATAACTGATTGCGTCGGCGTGAATTTCGCCGTCTTCGAGGTCTATTCCAGTAGCTATTTTTTCCATGTCTTCAATGGCTACGTTTTTGTCCAGCCATACGTGGTATATTTTCTTTTTCTTGTAGGTTGGATGAGTTAGCTTTGAGGCCAGATCACCGTCATTGGTAAGAAGGAGGACGCCGGTAGTGTTTCTGTCCAGACGGCCTACTGGGTAGATGCGTTCACTGCAGGCGTTTTTGACCAAGTCCATGACAGTACGCCGTTCTTGAGGATCTTCGGAGGTTGTAACGGTGTTTTTGGGTTTGTTCAGGAGGATATAGACTTTACTTTCGATATGTACGAGTCGGTCTTTGAATCGTACTTCGTCTTGGCGGGTAATTTTTGTGCCAAGTTCCTTTATTATTTGTCCGTTTACGGTGACTATTCCGCTCTGGATAAATTCGTCTGCTTCACGTCTGGAGCAGACTCCTGCGTTGGAGAGGAATTTGTTCAGACGTATAGGCTCGCTTGGATCGGCCATTTCCTTGTATTTAACAGGCTTGGGCATGATGACAGGCTTGGGATTGGGCGCATAGCGTTGCTGTGGTCTTGGTACTCTGTTCTGGTAGCCTCCTTGCGGCCTGTTGTTTCCGTACTGAGGAGGGCGGGCGTTGCCGCGATTGTAATTGTTGTACGGTTGGCTGGGGCGCATGTCTTGCTGCGGAGGTCTGATGTCGCCTACCCTTGGCCGGCGTTTTTTTAGCCCGTCGTCCTGGTCGTTTTGGGGATTGTTGGAATATGGCATGGGGCGGTCGTATCCTTGAGGGCGTTGGGGGCGGTTGTATGAATAGTTGTTGCCGTATTGCCGGTTGTAATTTTGGTTGCCATATCCGCCGCCGCCCTGTCCTTGCGGGCGCTTGTTGCCGTATGTGGAGGGGCGATTCTGATAGCCGCCTGTGTTTCCGTAGTTATTATTACCATACCTTTCTTTATTGTTCCCATTGTTGTATGGACGAGGGGTGGGGTTGGGGCGATAGCCGCCTCCGTACTGGGGCCTGTTGTAACTACCATCTTGAGGGCGATTGTACGGCCTGCGTTCATAGTTCCCTTCCGGGCGTTCGTAACTTGGACTGTAAGGTTTTCTGTCACCTTCCTGTTCTGTGTTTTCCCGTCTGATACTTGGTATCACTTTTTTGGGATGCGATTCATCTCTTTCTTCCGTATTCATTTTTGTATTTAAATAATAATGTAATTAACTCTTTTGTAACCCTCTCGGTTACTAGTTTCTGATAAAAATTCTCTAAAAATAAAATTAATTTGTTGACATTAAATTGTTAAATATTATATTCCTACATAACTGTGCGGTGTTAGCGCTTTCAATTCTGATTTTACGCTTTCTTTAACGTTTAAACTGTCGATAAAATCTTTTATCGTGCGCTCCGTCACTTCCGAGTTCGTTCTCGTCAATGTTTTCAAAATTTCATAAGGATTTGCATAGCCTTCGCGTCTGAGAATGGTTTGTATGCCTTCGGCTACGACTGCCCAATTGTTTTCCATATCACGGTCGATTGCGGCTTTGTTTAAAATTAATTTATCCATGCCGTTTTTGATGCTTTTAAAGGCTATCAATGTATGGGCAATAGGGACACCGGCGTTGCGCATTACCGTCGAATCGGTCAGGTCTCTTTGCAACCGGGAGATAGGCAATTTTGCTGATAAATGTTTTAAAATGGCGTTGGCTATTCCCAAGTTGCCTTCCGCGTTTTCAAAATCTATCGGATTGACTTTGTGAGGCATGGCAGATGAACCGACTTCGCCTTCTTTAATGCGTTGCTTGAAGTAGTCCATTGATATATACGTCCAAAAATCGCGGCAAAAATCAAGTAATATTGTATTGATTCGGGCTATGGCATCCAGCTGTGCTGCAAAGTGGTCGTAATTCGATATTTGGGTTGTATAAGCTTCGCGCTTGAGACCGAATGTTGATTCGGCCAGTGTATCGGCAAATTTCTTCCAATCATATTCTGGATATGCACAGTGAAGTGAATTAAAATTACCCGTGGCACCTCCGAACTTGATTGTTATAGGGGTGGCTTTAAGTAACTCCAGTTGCTGTTCCAGGCGATATGCGAATACCATTATTTCTTTTCCCAATCGTGTCGGAGATGCCGGCTGTCCATGCGTTTTGGCTAGCATGGAAACGGTTTTCCATTCTTCGGCCCAATGTTTTAAAATTGCAATTATTTCAGCTAATTCGGGGTAATATATTTCGGATAATGCGTCTTTTAAAGATAGTGGGAAGGCTGTATTATTTATGTCCTGTGATGTTAAGCCGAAATGAACAAATTCTTTTAATTCGCCTATTCCCAATCTTCCAAACTCTTCCTTAACAAAATATTCTACTGCTTTGACGTCATGATTGGTCACTCGCTCCGTTTCTTTTATTCGTGCAGCTGATTCTTGCGAAAATGTCCGATAAAGAGTGCGTAACTCCGATTTGTGTACTTCAGTAACATAGGGTTTTAACTGCGGCAGCAAATTGGACAGGGATATGAAATACTCAATTTCTACTTGTACGCGATATTTAATGAGTGCAAACTCGGAGAAATATAACGCAAGCTGTTCTACTTTATTTCTATATCTACCGTCTATTGGAGAAATGCTTGTGAGTGTCGATAATATCATATATTCAGTTATAACGGTGACAAAGTTAATTCAATTCTTTAAATGACCAAGCTTTGAGGATCTTTTTTCAAAAGTTAAATTTTACGAATGGAGAGCGGACGCAATGAAAAATTGCTGCTTGCTGGAATAATAAAAATATTTTCCGGCGGCTTTCCACATGCAGGTTGCGGTCTCTATTGGATGGCAATGGGTGAAAAAAGCAGACTCTTTCTTTTTCTGATACATTATTATTATATAATGCGTGCTTTCAAATAGATTCTTTCTTTAACTAGATTTTCCTGTTCTCTCTCTGGGGGATATTGTTTGTGTTGGTGGTGTCCCCGCGTGTTACGGGAAATCCCCCGCAAGTTGTGGGGCATGCTCTGTGGGTGGCGGCGTGGAGAATCCAGGATGTGGTGCGGAACGGACAGAGGTCGGCGCAAGGTCTTATATAAGGTATATTCCTGTTTTCCTGTATTAATTTCGGTTCCACCGGTGGTATTTTTACTCCCGAAAGGGCGCGGGGAAGAGCGTGGATTGTTGGAAATAAATCTGTCGGACGGTCTGGGAGAAAAACATATATTTGCAGCATGAAATGGAATTATAATATTATAGATAATCTGGATTGGGGGAAAAATATTACCCGACTGGAGGAGAAAGAAAAGGTGGCTAATGCGATCGCTGCAATGGTGAAAAACGGCGAATGTTTGGGCATTGGTTCAGGCTCGACTTCGTATTTGGCTTTGATGAAAATTGCCGAGCGTGTTAAGAAGGAGAATTTGCAAATCAGAGCTATCACTACGTCTCTGGAAATCACGATGGCTTGTGGCAGACTGGAGATTCCTACTGCCGGACTGGAGACTGGGAGACCGGACTGGACGTTTGACGGCGCAGACGAGATTGACCCGAATTTTAGCTTGATTAAAGGCCGCGGAGGGGCTATGTTTAAGGAAAAACTGTTGATAAACTCTAGCCCGAAGACGTTTATTATTGCTGATCGTTCTAAAATGGTCTCGCGTTTAGGAATGAACTTTCCGGTGCCGGTCGAAGTTTTCCCGCAGGCGCTTTCTTATGTTGCTCATGCACTGAAAATGGAACTGAATCCGAGGGAAATTAAACTGCGGATGGCGGAAGGAAAGGACGGACCGTTGATTACGGAGAATGGAAATCTGGTGCTCGACGTATGGTTCGATTTTATCCCCAATCATGCCGAGAAAACTATTAAGCATATAACAGGGGTTATTGAAAGCGGACTGTTTATAGGCTATAATGTTGAAATATTGAATCCCTGAGCTTTGGGAGGATGAAGGGGAATGAACTTCCGGTCGTTTTTATTTTTCGGGATATGTTTCGCCCTGCAAGGAAAATACTGTTTCTCCTTCGGTTGAATATTCCGAAAATTATGTTTTTCGAAAGGTTTATTCGGTTTAAAACATATTGCCATGTACAGTAAATTAAAGGAATTTTTAAGTAATGAACTGGCCGGGATAAAAGAGGCCGGCTTATACAAGGATGAAAGAATCATCATAACGCCTCAACAGCCGGAGATAGAGCTTAATACCGGAGAGAAGGTTTTGAATTTTTGCGCGAATAATTATCTCGGACTTTCTGCACATGAGATGCTGGTATCGTCAATGTGCGAGGCCGCACATTCGCTGGGGGTCGGAATGTCGTCAGTAAGGTTTATTTGCGGAACCCAGGATGTGCACAAGTATTTGGAGACGCTGGTTTCCGACTATTTCCGGACGGAGGATACTGTTCTTTATGGGTCTTGCTTCGATGCGAACGGAGGGTTGTTTGAACCGCTTTTTTTCGAAGAGGATGCGATTATTTCCGATGCCCTGAATCATGCTTCGATTATTGACGGGGTTCGTTTATGCAAGGCGAAGCGTTATAGATATGCCAATGCGGATATGGATGATTTGGAGCGTTGCCTGCAAGAGGCGCAGGCGCAGAGGTTTCGCATCATTGCGACTGATGGCGTTTTTTCAATGGATGGTAACGTAGCGCCGATGGATAAAATTTGCGAGCTGGCGGAGAAGTATGATGCGCTGGTGATGGTGGACGAATCTCATTCGGCCGGCGTCGTTGGCTTGACGGGGCATGGCGTTGGTGAACTTTACGATTGTCATGACAAAATCGATATTGTCACTGGCACGCTGGGCAAGGCTTTTGGAGGAGGAATGGGGGGATTTACGACCGGGAGGAAGGAAATCATCGAAATTCTCAGGCAGAGATCAAGGCCATATCTTTTCTCCAATTCTCTGCCTCCGGCTATTGTGCGGGCAGGTATTGAAGCTTTCATAATGCTAAGGGAAAGTTCGGACTTGCATGACAAACTTGTGGCCAATATTGCGTATTTCCGTGATAGAATGTTGGCCGAAGGCTTTGATATTAAGCCGACGCAATCGGCTATTTGCGCTGTTATGCTGTATGATGCCAAATTGTCGCAAAATTTTGCAGCCATGATGCAGAAAGAGGGAATCTATGTGGCGGGGTTTTATTATCCGGTCGTCCCAAAGGGGCAGGCGAGAATAAGAGTACAGCTCTCCGCGGCGCATGAAACGGTACATCTGGACAGGGCTATTATGGCTTTTGTGAAGGTTGGGAAGGAATTGAAGTGTATTTAGGATACTTACAAAAATAGTTTTTTCTTCGTTATGCTTCTTTAACGAAATGTTCATTTTTCAATGTAAAATCCGCTTTCGTTTCAGTTGCAAGCCTCGGAAAATCTAATTTTTAGAATCTATTTTAAATAGAGTGTTTAACTTAATTAATGAAATGTTTTTATGAAAAAGAATTGTTTACTGAAGAAAATGGCTATTACTGCCGTATTAACAGCCCTTTGCTTTAGCGTTTATGCACAAGAGCAAAAAGAATATCCGAAACAGGAACCGATGAGGCCGGCAATGTCTGAATACTGGACGCCGCAGCCCAAGGTTGTTACGCCAGGTACGGCAACAGGCAATGCTTTCCTGTCGGCGCCCTCCGATGCAATCGTATTGTTTGACGGCAAGGATCTGTCCGAATGGGAGAGTCCCAAGGACGGCTCGCCGGCACAATGGAACGTGCACGATGGGGTAGTCACCGTCAATAAAAAGGCTGGAGACATACAAACCAAGCGGAAATTTGAAAACTTCCAGCTTCATATTGAATGGATGATTCCGGCCAATATCACGGGAACGGGGCAGGTACGCGGAAACAGCGGAGTTTATATGCAGGGCAAGTATGAAGTTCAAGTCTTGGATAGTTATAAGAGTGAAACATATGTGAATGGTCAGGCCGGAAGTATCTATAAGCAAACGCCTCCGTTGGCCAATGCCATGCGCAAGCCGGGGGAATGGAATGTTTATGATATTATTTACTCCGCGCCTGTCTTCAAGGAAGATGGAACGTACAGGATTCCGCCGACGATTACGGTGATTCAAAACGGCATCGTGCTGCAAAATCACACAACTATTCTGGGTACGACCGAATATATTGGCTTCCCTAAAGTTGAGAAGCATGGAGCAGGCCCGATTCTCCTCCAGAGCCACGGAGACCCTAGCGAGCCGATTAGCTTCAGAAATATTTGGATCAGGGAGCTTTAAGGCGCTGGAATTTATAAGGTGGAGACGCGAGGAATTGCGCCTCCACTTTCTTTTTGCCTTTGTCAAGGCACCGGGGGAAAATTGAATTATAAAAGCGACACTTTATTAGTCGCCCGTGAGGTGAAATTCGTCCTTCAACCGTGCGAGGACTGGATTGATATTAATAAGATGCTGATATTTTTCTGCCGGAGTATAAGCCTTTTTTTTCTCGGCGTTTTCGCATACGCGAACAGTCATTTGAATAAGGTTGTTATTAAGTTTTTCGCGCAGGTAGGATAATAATTTGGAACATTCGCTTATAAGCTCGTCCTGTTGGACTGTATTGTGAACATAGACTTCAAAAAAACAATTGTCTAGCAAGACCGGCTTTATGTTTGTCATCGTTCCTTTCAGATAGGCATTTTCTTCAATAGCTTCAGCGTATGTGTTCCAGAACTTGAGGAGGTCGGCATCGGTGAAGGGAGTGGCTTTATCTTGTTCGCGCATTTCCGGTTGAGCTTTTTCTGCCTCTTTGGGTTCTTCTTTTCCTATGTTTTTTACAGAAATCATGGGCTGTAACCGGGAAACTTTGGGCGCCGTAGCGGGTGGAGCAGAAGAAGATGGCGCAGCGGATGGGGATTGCTCTTGTTGCGCCGAATTTTGATTGTCTGGGTGAGTTAATGGTTCAATCAGTCGTTTTTTTTTACTGTTGTCCTCCTTGTGGGGAAGGATGAGCTGGCAAAGCTGTATCATAGTTAATTCCAGCAACAGGCGTTTGTTACGGCTTGCCCGATAGTTCAAATCGCAATTATTCGCAAGTTCAATGGCCTTGAACAGGAAAGACTCGGAGCAACGTTTGGCTATTTCCTTATATCGCTCGCGAATGGAAGCGCCAACCTCGAAGAGGATAATGGTCGATTCGTCACGGCACATCAGCAAATCACGGAAATGTGATCCCAGACCAGTAATGATGTTCTGACCATCGAAGCCATTGGATAATATTTCGTTTAAAATAAGCATGGCTTGGCGAACATTTCCCTCAAGCATGGTTTCCGTCAGACGGAAATAGTATTCATAGTCCAGAACGTTGAGATTGTAGATAGTGGATTGATATGTTATTTTCCCATCCGAATAGCCGGCTATCTGGTCGAAAATGGAGAGGGCGTCGCGCATTCCGCCGTCAGCCTTCTGGGCGATTATGTTCAGGGCTTCCGCCTCAGCCTGAATGTTCTCCTGGGAGGCAACATATTCCAAATGTTCTACAATGTCGGCTATGGAGATTCGGGTAAAATCGTACGTCTGGCAACGGGACAGAATCGTAGGCAGCACTTTATGCTTCTCCGTTGTTGCCAATATAAAGAGGGCATGGCGTGGTGGTTCCTCAAGAGTTTTAAGAAATGCGTTGAAGGCCTGTGTTGATAGCATGTGCACTTCGTCGATAATAAATACTTTGTATTTGCTTATTGCCGGGGGAATCCTAACTTGCTCGATAAGCGTGCGTATATCATTAACTGAATTGTTGGATGCAGCGTCAAGTTCGTGGATGTTGTAGGAGCGTTGCTCGTTAAATGCGCTGCATGATTCACATTCGTTGCAGGCTTCCCCATCTTCTGTGGGGGTCAGGCAGTTTATTGCCTTGGCGAATATGCGTGCGCAGGATGTTTTGCCTACTCCGCGTGGGCCGCAAAAGAGATAGGCGTGGGCTAGCTTATGGGTTGAGATTGCACTTTTCAGTGTTTTGGTCAGTGATTTTTGACCGACGACGCTCCGAAAAGTTGAAGGTCTGTATTTTCTTGCTGAAACAATATAATTTTCCATTTGAGTCTCTTTATATAGTAGCAAAGGTAGAAAATATTTTCGGTTTAACAGCCGGGAGTTGCGTGGCAGAATTGACTTTAAGGCTATTGCCAACGGCTTGGATAGTTTTTGTCTGCCTTTGCTTTTTATGGGTGGTAATGGAATTTATTTGGAGGTTGATTTACTTTGAAAATGGAGTCTAAATTGCTTGTTTGTTTTTGAAGATAAGGAGTGGAATGTGTATTTTATTTCTCTACTTGCTGATTTTACAACTGTCATGTTCGTTTAAGTTTGGCCCTGGTTATTTGTTTTTTAAGGACTTCTTTTCGGCTGGGTTATTCTTATTGGTTTTTGAAATTAAACTTTTAAAAGAGTCTGTCTATCGGACAGAAAACGTATCGTTTTGGAAAGAATTATAGATGGGAAATCTACTTTTTTTATCTAAAAATATTGAAATATGCTTGTTAAATAAAAATATTATTACCTTTGTCGCAGTAACTAAATAAATAACTAAAAAAATAAATAATATACTTTTTTTATGGGGACAAAATATAACACTGAAGAATCGTCCATGGGGGTATTACATAACGCTCTGGCTTTTGGAACAACTGTTAAAGGTGACATTACGACCGACGGCGATTTCCGTCTTGACGGGCGTTTGGAAGGGACTATCAGTTGTGGAGGAAAAATAATTATCGGACCAACTGCTCAGGTTGAAGGTGATATTATATCTGTAAATGCCGAAATTTTAGGCGCTGTAAGCGGAAGTATTACTACGAGCGAAGTATTGGTTCTTAAACCAACTGCTGTCATTAAAGGTATCATAACAACGCAAGCTTTGGTTGTAGAACCGAGCGCGAAATTTTCCGGAACTTGCAATATGTTATTGGACAGTGAACCGGATTCTTTGTCGGATTTAAATCCGAATGACATGTCGTCGCCTGACGACAAACTCCCGCTATCCGAAAAATACAGCTTTGATAAAGCTGCATTTAGTGATGAGGAATAAGTAGCGGTCTTTCTTTTTATAAAAACTGTTTTGAGGGAATGGGGATGTCTTTTGGATTGTCTCCGTTCCTTTTATTTATGTCTTTCATACCCATGTTTTTAACTTTAGGAGGCGTGTTTTTTGCTTGTTTGGAGGATAAGGAGACTGTTTTAAACAGGATTTTTTGAGGCCTGTAACAGATGAAAATGAGTTTTTCGCTTTAGTAAATGAGCGCTTTGCCGACGGAAGGAAACGATGACAAACATTTTTAAAAACTCCACATAAAAAAAACGCCGGAACGGATTCCGGCGTTCAATCAGTCATGGCGATCAGTCTTTCATTTAAGTAGTTTTATGAAAATATGTATGTAATAATTATGATTCTATCATTGTTTCTTCTTCAGCGGCTGAATTTCGCCTTAGCTCCCGGTATGCCGCGCATTGAATCAGGCTGAGGAAGGGGATAGCTACAAACAAGCCGATGAGCAGGCAAATACATCCAAGAAGTAAAAATCCAAGCATCGTCAAAAATAATAAAATTATTTTACAACTCTCACCTTCCGTAATTTCCCAGCTTCTTTTTATCGCTTGCAGTGAACCGGCATTTTCGGCTACGATAACCGCCAATATGAATTGAAGCCGCATAGAGACATAAAACATCGGAAGAAGAAGAACTAAAAATACAGGGATTGCGTATGGCTTTAACATTCCTAGAGGATCTATTTGCCCATACATTGAATTGCCAGCCACGCTTTCGCCGGGGAGCATATAAATGATGAGGCATATGATTATAAGGTATATGAACGCCCCTATTCCTACCAATATACTGGCGCCGAGGGATTTAAAAAATTTCGCCGCCTGCTGCGTGAAAGCGGAAAATTGAGGCTCATCACCATCCAATGCTTCAAACATGTTTTTCGTATAGCCTAAACCGAACAAAATTCCAATAGACATGTTTACCAGTGTGGACACTAATGTAATTATGGACAGCTGCTTCTGCGGAAAGATAACAGCCAGAGCAATAACGATAATCGTATAACCGATTACCAGGCCAACCAGAACCCAAAACTGGGAAATCAACGCTCGCCAAGATTCTTTTAATACTTTTGATATGGAAAAAGACGTTTTCATTGGGATTAATCTTTGAATTTAACCTTAATACTTCTGCAAATATATCTTATATTTTGAAATATCAATCATTGAACCGAATTATTTTTTATCCATCACTTAAAAATAACCGAAACAACAGCTGAAATACCCAAACAACGCAGGGCGAACTCCCGCAGAAAACCTCGCCGGAGCCGCCAACGAACGGGCCGCGAGAGTAATTACCATGTAATGCCCCGGATTTTTGAACGCCTTGCATTTTTTACTAGCTTTGCCGACGTTAATGTTAACAAATAATCTTATATATACATAAATAAATATGAAATCAATAGTTTCCTCGCCATCCGGCAAAAGTTTTTTACTCCCTTTTATCCTTGTAACAAGTTTATTTTTAATGTGGGGACTCGCTCACGGCTTGCTCGATGTCCTCAACAAACATTTCCAGGATGCCTTTACCATGACAAAGGCGCAATCAGGCCTCGTACAGTTCTCTACTTACATTGCCTATGGACTTATGAGTATTCCCGCAGGGCTTTTCATGAAGCGCTTCGGATACAAGACGGGGATTCTCGCCGGACTGGCGCTTTATGCCATGGGGGCTTTCAGCTTCCTGCCGGCCGCATATCTACATTCGGCAAATCCTTTCCTCATCGCACTTTTTATTGTCGCTTGCGGACTGTGTATGCTGGAGACCGCAGCCAACCCATACTCTACCGTGCTGGGACCACCGGAAAGCGCAGCCCAAAGAATTAATCTCTCACAGTCCTTTAACGGCCTGGGGTGGGTTCTGGGACCGCTAATCGGAGGACAGCTGATTCTCGGAGCGCCGGAGGGCGACACCATGGCCTTGACGCAGCCTTACATTATTCTTGGCGCAGGAACACTGCTAATTGCTGCCTTTTTCCTGTTTACAAAGCTGCCGGAAGTGAAGGAAGAATCAGCCCCCGCACCAGGGAACACCATCGCCGCTAACGCCAAGCCAATATGGAGCCATAAGCATTTCATCCTCGCCATACTTGCGCAATTCCTTTACTGCGCCGCTCAAACAGGCATATTCAGCTTCTTCATAAATTATGTAATGGAGCTGGACAGCGCAATAACCAAGCTGCAGGCCTCGCAATTCCTGGCTTACGGCGGAATGTTGCTGTTTATGGTCGGGAGATTGTCAGGGAGCTTCATCATGGCCAAGTTCGCAGCCAACAAACTGCTGCTCTTCTACGCCTCTGTTTGCTCGCTGCTCATGGTTCTTGTTATCCTCCAACTTGGACAGGTCTCGCTTTATGCGCTTTATCTGACCTTCTTCTTCATGTCAATCATGTTCCCAACGATTTTTGCTCTTGGAGTCGCCAGAATGGGAATACATACAAAGAAGGCTTCATCGTTTATCGTCATGGGAGTTTCCGGAGGAGCCTTTGCTCCAATGCTCATGGGGTATATCGGTGAGGCGAACATGGCAACGGGCTTCATCGTACCGCTCATCTGCTTCCTCTACATCTCTTTCTACGGAAGCAAAGGCTATAAAATGTGAAAATCCAGAAAGAATGTAGAACCCGGAGCATGGAGCTGAAAAATCATTTAATACCGTGAGAACATATCCCTGTCTATTCGTCCTTTATGCGAACCGGCAATCTGCGCCATACATATATTAATGTGTAGCTGAACCTGCGAAATCTATAATATGAATAAATCCAGTCGTATTATTTCCTTTTTTCCTCTTCTCCGCTCTGGTGCCGGCGTTGTCCGCTCTGGTGCCGACGTTTCCGGAGCTGGTGCCGACGTTTCCGGAGCTGGTGCCGACGTTTCCGGAAATGGCGCGTTGAGTTCCGGAAATGGCGCGCTGAGTTTCGGAAATGGCGCGCTGAGTTTCGGAAATGGCGCGCTGAGTTTCGGAAATGGCGCGTTGAGTTTCGGAAATGGCGCGCTGAGTTTCGGAAATGGCGCGCTGAGTTTCGGAAATGGCGCGCTGACCGTCAGAAATGGCGTGCGAAGTTTGGGACGGAGAGCCGGAAGCTCTGTATGGATGGGCGTTCGCCGCATCGCAATGGATTTTAATTACAGTTCTGCTTGTTATCGCAGGGCTATGGGCGTCGGCATCTGCATTTGTGCTTTTATGCTTATACCCGCATGTCGTTTTAATGAAAAAAATACTGCCAATATGAATGAATACAAGGAAGGAACCTTCGGGTATGATTTGAAATTTCTCTCCCGGACGGATGCGCCGATTGTTCTGGCGGATGCCGACAGCGCCGCGCAGGTTGTCGTCTCGTCCAGGTATCAGGGTAAAGTCTTTTCTTCTACCGTTGACGGGCCGGACGGAAAAAGTCTGGGATACATTAATTATAAAGTCTTCGATTCCAGGGAAGCGAATGAGCATATCCATGCTTATGGCGGCGAAAACCGCTTGTGGCTTGGCCCGGAGGGAGGCCGCTTCTCCATCTTCTTCAGCCCTGGAGTGGAGCAGGCTTATGACAACTGGCACACGCCCAGGCCGCTGGACATCGAACCTTGGGAGACTGTCGAACGGACGGCATCGTCAGTGACAATGGAGAAGGGTATGGAGGTCGATAATTATCAAGGCTCGCATTTCCGTTTAAAACTGGAGAGGACGGTCAGTCTGATTCCCGTCTCGGAAATCCCCGAACTGGCCGATGCGGGCGTTACCGGCAAAGTGAAATCGGTTGCTTATACGACTGAAAATAAAATTACCAACATGGGCGATTTTGCATGGAATGAGGAAACGGGAACCGTATGCCTGTGGATTCTTGACATGTTCAACGTTGCTCCGGGGGCTGTCACCCTCGTTCCCTATATCGGCGGAAGCGAGGAGGCGCTCGGACGAATCGTCACCTCCGATTATTTTGGCGAGATTCCTCCGGACAGGCTCAGGATTATTGAAGGCCGGAAGGGAGTCGTCGCTCTTAAGACTGACGGTGGCTTCCGCAGCAAAATCGGACTTTCCGCCGGGCGGGCAGGCTCTGTCGCCGGGAATTATGATCCTGACGCCAGGCATCTGGTTCTGGCTTTCTTTGACGTGGACCCCTCTGCCGTTTATCTTAACCAGGAGTGGAACCCCGACAGGAATCCGCTGGTCGGCGATGTGCTGAACGCTTACAATGACGGGCCGCTGGAGGACGGAAGTATCATGGGGCCTTTCCTTGAACTGGAGAGTTCCTCGCCGGCTGCTTTCCTCGCGCCGGGGGAAACGCTGGCGCACAGGCACAGCATTGTTCATCTTATCGGCGAGGATGCGGCCTTATCGGCTGTTACCGAAAGGGTCTTTGGCTTGTCAATCAAAAAAATAAAATCAATATTTTAATATATCATATAACAATTTATGGAAACAATAAATAATTCATTCCCAAGAATAGGTATTCGCCCCGTTATTGACGGTCGCCGCAACGGCGTGCGCGAATCTCTTGAAGATACTACCATGGCCTTAGCCCGCAGCGTGGCGGAGCTTTACAGCGCTAACTTGAAATATCCCGACGGCTCGCCTGTCCAGTGCGTAATTGCTGATACCTGCATCGGCGGAGTTAAAGAGGCGGCTAACTGCGCTGAAAAGTTCGAGAAGGCTAACGTCGGTCTTTCGCTTTCCGTCACGCCATGCTGGTGCTACGGCTCGGAGACGATCGACATGAATCCGCTTATCCCAAAGGCTATTTGGGGATTTAACGGAACGGAGCGTCCGGGGGCTGTTTATCTGGCAGCAGCTCTTGCCGCGCATACGCAGAAGGGACTCCCTGCTTTTGGAATATACGGCAGGGATGTGCAGGATGCGGGCGATACGGCGATTCCGGCGGACGTGAAGGAAAAACTGCTCCGCTTTGCAAAGGCTGGCCTGGCCGTGGCGCAGATGAGGGGCAAGTCATATTTGGCAATAGGCTCCGTTTCAATGGGCATCGCCGGCTCAATCGTCAATCCGGACATCATGCAGGATTATCTGGGCATGAGGACGGAATTTGTCGATAGTGTCGAAATTATACGTCGTTCCCGCCAGAATATTTATGACGAAGATGAATATGCCCGTGCGCTCGAATGGACAAAGAAGAATTGCGTCTCCCGTGAAGGAACGGATTATAACGATAAGCCGCGCAGCCGGGCGGACAAGGACTTCGACTGGGGGTACAGCGTGAAAATGACACTTATTATGCGCGACCTCATTGCGGGAAATCCCAAGTTAAAGGAGATGGGCTTCGAGGAAGAGGCAATGGGACATAACGCCATCGCGGCGGGCTTCCAGGGACAGCGGCAGTGGACGGATTTCATGCCGAACGGCGATTTCTCCGAGGCTATTCTTAATTCATCCTTCGATTGGAACGGCATCCGCGCTCCTTATGTTGTCGCCACCGAGGATGACCATCTCAACGGCCTGGCCATGCTTTTCGGCAAATTGCTTACGAATACTTCGCAGATGTTTGCCGACGTGCGCACTTACTGGAGTCCGGAAGCCATCAAGCGCATCAGCGGATGGACGCCTGACGGAATATTGCAAAACGGAGCTATTCATCTTATCAACTCCGGCTCGTGCACCCTCGACGGCACAGGGCAGCAAACCGCCAACGGGGCCCCTGTAATGAAGCCTTTCTGGGAAATAACCGATGAGGAAGTTGAGCGGATGCTCGCTGCAACAACATGGTATCCCGCCTCGACGGGCTACTTCCGCGGAGGGGGATACTCATCGCATTTCCTTACACGCCCGGACATGCCGGTAACTATGAGCAGGCTCAACATAGTTAAAGGTCTCGGCCTAGTCCTTCAAATAGCCGAAGGATGGACGGCCGTATTCCCCGACCATGTATTTGACCTCATCAACAAGCGGACGGACAAGACATGGCCATCAACATTCTTCGTTCCGCGCACAACCGGAACCGGACGCTTCGCCGACGTTTATTCCGTCATGAACTACTGGGGCGCCAACCATGGAGCCATCAGCTACGGACATATTGGGGCAGACCTCATCTCTCTTGCCTCAATGCTCTCCATACCCGTCTGTATGCACAACGTTGAGGACAGCAGCATCTTCCGGCCTTCCGCATGGAGCGCCTTCGGAACAGATGCGGAAGCCTCGGACTATCGCGCCTGCGCTACTTACGGGCCGCTTTACAGGTAGGGAGCAATCTTACAGGGACATAATGACCGTTATGAAAGGCGTGGGGAGCAATTCTCCGCGCCTCCCTTTTCAATAGAAGCGGTTGAGCGAGCGGTTCTTTGCCAAATTGAAAAATACATATATATTTGCATCCGAAAACGATGGCCTATTCGTCTATCGGTTAGGACGCAAGATTCTCATTCTTGAAAGAGGGGTTCGATTCCCCTATGGGCTACCAACGAATAATTGATGCATGAAATGTAAATTGTTAGAGCAAGGGGGACGGACACATCGGAAAAGTGTTCGTCCCCTTTTCTTTCTACTGCCAGAAACCTTGCACCGGTATATGCCTAAACCGCTAAGGGACACGGCAAACGCGCTATTCTCAATTCTTTTACTAGCTTTGCGTCGCAAAAAACAGTAACATTAATAATAATGAAGATTATACACACGGTAAGTGATTTAAACGCAGCCCTCGCCCCGGCACGGGACAAGGGCTTCTCTATCGGCTTTGTCCCAACAATGGGAGCGCTGCACAAAGGGCATTTAAGCCTCGTCGAACGTTGTGTGGAAAACAATGACATCTGCGTTGCCAGCATCTTCGTCAATCCTACGCAATTCAATGACAAAAAAGACCTCGCCGCCTATCCGAGAACGCCGGAAAAGGACTGTGCTCTCCTCGCAACTGCCGGATGCCACATCGTCTTCGCACCATCGGAGGAAGAAATGTATCCCGTGCCGGACGAGAGAGTTTTTGCACTGGGCGACGTCGCCGACGTGATGGAGGGCAGACACCGTCCAGGACATTTCAACGGAGTGGCACAAATCGTCAGCAAACTGTTTGCAATCGTCAATCCCCAAAGAGCTTACTTCGGCGAAAAAGACTTCCAGCAAATCGCCGTAATCAAAGCAATGGCCGCGCAACTAAACCTCAACGTCGAAATCATTGCCTGCCCAATCATCCGGGAAGATGACGGACTCGCCATGAGCAGCCGCAACACACGCCTAACGCCACAGGAACGCCTCGCCGCACCTCGAATCGCACAGGCACTGAGAGAAAGCGCACATCTATACCCCAGCAAACCCATCAGAGAAGCAAAAGATTACGTCCTCGAAATCCTTGCCGGAGAACCCATGATTAACGTTGAATACTTTGAAATCGTCAATGGACTGACACTTCAACCACTGAACGAATGGGCAGACAACAACTTTGCAGTCGGGTGCATCGCCGCATGGTGCGGAAACGTAAGACTAATAGACAATATCATTTACAATAAATAATCACAGCCAATTATGCTCATTGAAATACTGAAATCAAAGATCCACCGCGTAACCGTCACAGACGCCAACCTCAATTACATAGGCAGCATCACCATCGACCAAGATTTGATGGACGCCGCAAACATCCTACCATACGAAAAAGTCACCGTCGTCAACAACAACAACGGCGAACGCCTCGAAACATACGTCATCGCCGGACAGCGAGCAACAGGAGTCATCTGCCTCAACGGCGCCGCCGCACGAAAAGTCCAAAAAGGAGACATCATCATCATCATGTCCTACGCAAACATCAACTTTGAAGAAGCAAAAACATTCCAACCAGCAATCGTCTTCCCAGACACAGCCACAAACAGGCTTGCTAAACAATAAACAAATATGGAAAATTAGCTACCCAATCCTGCTAAGCCTCCTCGCACAAAACGCAATCAACATAACAGACACCGCCTTCCTCGGCAGAGCAGGAGAAATAGAACTCGGAGCCTCCGCCCTCGGAGGCCTCCTTTATATATGCGCATACACCATCGCATTCGGCTTCAGCGTCGGCTCACAAATCCTGATGGCAAGAAGAAACGGAGAAAAAAACTACACCAAAATCGGCTCAATCATGATGCAAGGAACAATCTTCCTACTAGCACTCGCCATCACCCTCGCCATCACCCTGCACTTCGCCTCCGCCCCACTACTCGACGCACTGCTGACATCCGCAGACATCCGCCAAGCCACACTCGCCTTCCTCAACATCCGAATCTTCGGATTCCTCTTCTCATTCATCAACGGACTCTTTCGCGCATTCTTCGTCGCCATCACACGCACCAAAGCACTAACCATCAACGCCATACTCATGGCAACAATCAACATCATCCTCGACTACTGCCTAATCTTCGGCAACGCCGGCTTCCCAGCAATGGGACTTGAAGGAGCAGCACTCGCATCCGTCATCGCCGAAGCCTCATCAATCATCTTCTACATCCTCTACATGCGAGCAACCATCGACACCAACCGCTACGGACTAAACCGCCTCAACACCCCCAACCCCCGCCTACTGCGACAAATCCTCAGCGTCTCCATCTTCACAATGCTCCAACAATTCGGCTCCATGGCAACATTCTTCTTTTTCTTCATCGTCGTCGAACATATCGGCCAACGCCAACTCGCAATCGCCAACATCGTCCGAAGCATATACATCGCCCTCTTCATCCCCGTCAACGCCCTCTCAACAACAACAAACACACTCGTAAGCAACGCCATCGGCGCCGGCCGCCCCACCCTCGTCATCCCCATCATCAAACGCACCGCCCAACTCTCACTCCTCGTCATGCTCGCCACAACCCTCATCCTCACCCTCATCCCCAGCGCCCCCCTCACCCTTTACAGCAACGACCCCACACTCATCGCCCAAGCCATCCCCTCCGTCCGCGTCATCGCCATCGCCATGCTCTTCTGCGCCGCCGGAGCCGTCGCCTTCAACGGCCTATCCGGCACCGGCAACACCCGCCCCGCCCTCTATATCGAACTCATCACACTCCTCTTTTACTGCATCTACATCTATATCATAGGGATGCACCTCCAGCTCCCCGTCCACATCTGCTTCACATCCGAAATCCTCTACTTCAGCCTCCTCCTCCTCCTCAGCACGCTCTACCTCCGCCACGGACACTGGCGCGGAAAAACCATCTAACCCCCCATAAACCCTCAACAAACGCCGCCCACCTTCGCCACCCCCAGTATAAAAAATAGAGGAACAAGCCGAGCGCATCTGCCGAGCAACAATCCAAATTTCAGCGATAACCCTGAATGATTATTCAACAACTATGGCAGATTATTCAAGATACCTCTGCTTCCTTTCTCCAACAACGCTGAATGATTATTCAATGATTGCGTTTTATTATTCAATCTGCCTATGCTCGATTTCTCCAACAATGCTGAATGATTACTCAATAATTGCGGTTGCTTTTTCAAAACACCTCTGCTTAGCTTCTCCAACAGTGCAGCGTGATTATTCAACAACTACGGCAGATTATTCAAGACACCTCTGCTTGCTTTCTCCAACATCGTTGAATGATTATTCAATGATTGTGGTTTATTTTTCAAAATACCTCTGCTTAGCTTCTCTAACAGTGCTGAATGATTATTCGATAATTACGGTTGATTTTTCAAAACAGTGTTGCTTGACTATACTGACCCCCATGCCTGATTCCGCAAAATCATCACTAAAAATTTTCCGTAAAAGCCTCCACCCTCCCTTAATTGCGCTGAACTTCCGTCGCGTATGCTGTCGCGTGAAAACCATCTACCCCTCCAGGATACCTCAACGAACGCTGCCGTCCTTCGCCACCCCCTTTATAAAAAATTTTGGAGCCAGCCGAGCGCATCTGCCGAGCAACGCTCCAAATTTCAGCGATAACCCTGAATGATTATTCAACGACTTCGGTTGCTTTTTCAAAACACCTCTGCTTAGCTTCTCCAACAGTGCAGCGTGATTATTCAACATCTACGGTTGATTATTCAAGCTGCCTCAGCTTTCTTTCTCCAACATCGTTGAATGATTATTCAATAATTGTGGTTTATTTTTCAAAATATCTCTGCTTCGCTTCTCCAACAGTGCAGCGTGATTATTCAACATCTACGGTTGATTATTCAAGATGCCTTTGCTTGCTTTCTCCAACAAAGCTGAATGATTATTCAATGATTGCGTTTTATTTTTCAAAATGTCTATGCTAGATTTCTCCTACAAAGCTGAATGATTATTCAATGATTGCGTTTTATTTTTCAAGATGTCTATGCTAGATTTCTCCAACAACGCTGAATGATTATTCGATAATTACGGTTGATTTTTCAAAATGGTGTTGCTTGATAATACTGCCTACCATGCTTGATTCCGCAAAATAATCACTAAAAATTTTCCGTAAAAGCCTCCAACCTCCCTTCATTGCGCTGAACTTCCGTCGCAGATGCTGTCGCGTGAAAACCATCTACCCCTCTAGGATACCTCAACGAACGCCGCCGTCCTTCGCCACCCCCTTTATAAAAAAATTTGGAGCCAGCCGAGCGCATCTGCCGAGCAACAATCAAAATTTCAGCGATAACGCTGAATGATTATTCAACAACTTCGGTTGATTATTCAAGCTGCCTATGCTAGATTTCTCCAACAACGCTGAATGATTATTTGATAATTACGGTTGCTTTTTCAAAACGGTGTTGCTTGACTATACTGCTCCCCATGCTTGATTCCGCAAAATAATCACTAAAAATTTTCCGTAAAAGCCTCCAACCTCCCTTCATTGCGCTGAACTTCCGTTGCGTATGCTGTCGCGTGAAAACCATCTACCCCTCCAGGATACCTCAACGAACGCCGCCGTCCTTCGTCACCCCCTTTATAAAAAATTTTGGAGCCAGCCGAGCGCATCTGCCGAGCAACAATCAAAATTTCAGCGATAACGCTGAATGATTATTCAACAACTTCGGTTGATTATTCAAGCTGCCTATGCTTTCTTTCTCCAATAGCGTTGAATGATTATTCAATGATTGCGTTTTATTATTCAATCTGCCTCTGCTTTCTTTCTCCAACATCGTTGAATGATTATTCGATAATTACGGTTGATTTTTCAAGATGGTGTTGCTTGATAATACTGCCTACCATGCTTTATTCCGCAAAATCATCACTAAAAATTTTCCGTAAAAGCTTCCACCCTCCCTTCATTGCGCTGAACTTCCGTCGCAGATGCTGTCGCGTGAAAACCATCTACCCTTCCAGGATACCTCAACGAACGCCGCCGTCCTTCGCCACCCCCATTATAAAAAATTTTGGAGCCAGCCGAGCGCATCTGCCGAGCAACGCTCCAAATTTCAGCGATAACCCTGAATGATTATTCAACAACTTCGGTTAATTATTCAAGCTGCCTTTGCTTGCTTTCTCCAATAACGTTGAATGATTATTCAATGATTGTGGTTTATTTTTCAAAATACCTCTGCTTAGCTTCTCCAACAGTGCAGCGTGATTATTCAACATCTACGGTTGATTATTCAAGATGCCTTTGCTCGATTTAGCCGACATGGCTGCATGATTTTTTAAACAGCGTTGCTTAATTTATCAAGCAGCGCTGCTTAATTTTTCAAACAACGTTGTTTGATCTTTCAAACAATGCTGCTTGATCTTTCAAACAGCGTTGCTTGATTTATGCGGCAGTGTTGTTTGATTTTTGCGCGGCTTTTGTTGAGAACATACGACGGATGATTCAAGCCGAACAACTGCGGTTGCCGAGTTTGGCCAGTTCTCGAAGGACCTTTTCCTGCAAGGCTGGAGTCATGGATAAGCGGTCTTGGATTATGGGCTAAACACAGGGTTTGGCGGCGTAGCGAAAGGAAGAGAGGCATAAAATGTGAGGGGCGACTTTTGCAAGCCGCCCCTCGATCTGAGAATCAAAAACTAACCTAATCCATCTGTGTATTTAATTAAAAGTTTTGGTTAATGCTTAACTAATCATAAATAAGTCTTACACCTTTACTCTGATGCAAATATCAGAATTTTTTTCGACTGTTGGCTTGAGATATATCAAAAATGTGAAGAAAAACGCGCTTTTTGTCTTTTGTCAATTTTATAGAGCTGTTAGACGTAGGCGACGCAAATTCTGGCTGGGGCGGAGAACAGAGGCGGGGCTATAAAATGCGACGGGCGACTTTAGCAAGCCGCCCGTCGAGTTGAGAATCAAAAATTAATCTAATCTACTTGTGTATTTAGTTAAGAGTTTTGGGATTTTGATTAAACTAATCATAAATAAGTCTTACGAATTACTCTGATGCAATCAGAATTTCTTTTGGCATATCGCTTGATGTGTTTATCAAATTGCTTAGTGTGTGCAGCTTTTTTGTCGTGGTCAGGGGTTCTTGACGTTTATAAAACTGCTCCGCACGCGGCTGAGTGTTTCCGGCGACATCAGCAAGTATGATGCAATGTGTAGCAACGGCGCTCTTTGTACAATTTCGGGCGATTCCTTGAGGAAGCGAATATAGCGCTCCAATGCTAAATCCAGGCGCAGTGCATCTAGCCGCTGGTGGTACTGTATTAAGAGCGATTCCAGCAGCAGGCGGTACATGGTGTTTACTTCGGCGTTCTTATTGATTAACGCGAACAGGGCTTTGTTGGAAATACAATAGACGACGCTTGGTTCGAGTGTTTCAACCATCAGCTTGCTGGGCTTTTGGAACAAATAGCTTTCGACGTTAAAGGATAATTCATTTTCTATCGCAAAATGCTCTGTCATGTCGCGTCCGTATTTGTAGTAGAATTGCCTTAGCATGCCTTTATCTACAAAGTACAGATATTCGCAGATTTCGCCTTCTTTCAATAGAAATTGATTTTTTTCTATTTCCTTACAGATCAAAATAGAAGATAGCGCTTCAATTGACTCATGGGTCATTCGCAAATACTTCTCACTTAGCTTTTGAGCTACAATTAATTTTTCTTTTAGAGTTTCCATATTATTATGAGCACTTTTCAACAAAGATAATCGTTTGGCTTCAATATAAAAAATTTCAGGTGGGATTTTTGATTTTGAAATATATTTCCGAGTGTTTGTCGGGGGTGTTTTTAGTTCCGGCATGACAGGATGTTGAGTTTTGCTGTGGCCGGCTTTTATGCGTACTCACTCTCGAATCTGTATTGTTTTTACTTCTGAACATTGTGTTTTTGTGATTGGGGCGTGGTTAGTTATATTCTTTCCAGCTCTTTATTTGTATGTCGTTGATGTTCATTGTGCAGAAGGCTGTGATGAAGGCGTCGGCGAGGCGTGCGTTGGTGATGAGGGGAATGTTGAGGTCGATGGAGGCACGTCGTATTTTATACCCGTTGTCGAGTTCGTCGGCGGAGAGGTCGCGGGGAATGTTTACTACCATGTCGATGTTTCGTTCGTGGAGGAGGCGGAGGGCTTGTGGTTCGCCGGTTTCGCTTGGCCAGTAAACGTGTTGGCTTTTTATTCCGTTTTCTTTGAGGAAGCGGTGGGTGCCTCCGGTGGCGAAGAGGGTGAAGCCTTTTTGAGCAAGCAGGCGGGCGGCGTCGAGCATGTCGGCTTTTTGTTTAGCTGTTCCGGTGGATAGGAGGATGTTTTGCTGGGGGATGCGGTAGCCGACGGAGAGCATGCTTTTGAGGATGGCTTCGGATGTGTCGGTTGCGATACATCCGACTTCGCCTGTGGAGGCCATGTCAACGCCTAACACGGGATCTGCTTTTTGTAGTCGGCTGAAGGAGAATTGTGAGGCTTTGATGCCGACGTAGTCGAGATCAAATTCGTTCTTTGCGACGCTTTGGACGGGGAGGTTGAGCATGACGCGGGTGGCCAGGTCGATGAAGTTTATCTTTAGTACTTTGCTTACGAAGGGGAAGCTGCGAGATGCCCGGAGGTTACATTCGATTACTTTTATTTCGTTGTCTTTTGCGAGATATTGTATGTTGAACGGGCCTGAGATGTTGAGTTCTTTGGCTATTCTTCGGCTGATGCGTTTGATGCGGCGCACGCTTTCGACGTAGAGTTTTTGGGCAGGAAACTGGATGGTGGCGTCGCCGCTGTGAACGCCGGCAAATTCGATGTGTTCGCTTATGGCGTAGAGGATGATTTCTCCGTCTTTGGCGACGGCATCCAATTCTACTTCTTTGGCATTTTCGATGAATTGGCTTACGACGACAGGGTGTTTTTTGCTTACGTTGGCGGCGAGCAGAAGGAAGCGTTCAAGTTCTTCCTGATTGGAGCATACGTTCATGGCGGCGCCGCTGAGGACGTAGCTTGGGCGGACGAGAACGGGGAAGCCTACTTCGCGGACGAAGGCTTCGACTTCACTCATGCTGCTTAGTTCTTGCCAGCGGGGCTGATCTACGTTGATGCGGTCGAGCATGGCGGAAAATTTGTGGCGGTCTTCAGCATTGTCTATGCTTTTGGCTGTTGTGCCGAGGATGTTTACGTTTTGAGCATCGAGGCGGAGGGCCAGGTTGTTGGGGATTTGTCCGCCGGTGGAGACGATTACGCCGTGAGGATTTTCAAGTTCCAGGATGTCCATCACTCGCTCAAAGGTGAGTTCGTCGAAATAGAGGCGGTCGCACATGTCATAATCGGTTGATACTGTTTCAGGATTGTAATTAATCATGACTGAACGCCAGCCTTCTTTTCTTATGGTATTAAGGGCTTGCACGCCGCACCAGTCAAATTCAACCGAGCTGCCGATGCGGTATGCGCCGGAGCCGAGCACGATGATGGATTGTTTATCGCCAAGATAATGAACGTCGTTTTCTCTTCCGCTGTAAGTGAGATACAGGTAGTTCGTCATGGCGGGGTATTCGGCAGCAAGTGTGTCAATTTGTTTTACGACGGGGAGGATGCCTCGTTTTTTGCGTTCCTGTCTAATTATGAGGCTTGATTTCTCCGTGTCGATCATTTCTTCTTTAAAAATGGCGCGGGCGATTTGAAAATCAGAAAAGCCTTCTGTCTTGGCGCGGCGGAGGAGGTTGTCGCTCAAGGATGCCATGGACTGGGACTCCAAGTCTTCGGCAGTGAGTATGATATTGTAGAGCTTTTGGAGAAACCATTTGTCAATTTTCGTCAGGCTATATACGCGGTCTATTGAATATCCGCTGCGGAAGGCTTGGCTGATGGCGACGATGCGACGGTCGGTCGGTTCGTTGAGGGCTTTGTCGATGTCGGGGATGACTAATTCCTTGTTCTCGACCAAGCCGTGCAAGCCTTGACCGATCATGCGGATTCCTTTTTGTATGGCTTCCTCAAATGTGCGGCCGATGGCCATAACCTCGCCTACGGATTTCATGCTTGAGCCGAGTTCGCGGGCTACGCCGTGAAATTTGCCCAAGTCCCAGCGTGGAATTTTGCATACTACGTAGTCGAGGGCAGGTTCAAAGAATGCACTGGTAGTCTTTGTTACAGAATTGGTAAGGTCGAAGAGGCCGTATCCGAGACCTAATTTGGCTGCTACGAAGGCGAGGGGATATCCGGTAGCTTTTGAGGCTAGGGCAGAGGAACGGCTCAATCGGGCATTAACTTCGATTACGCGGTAATCTTCACTTTCCGGATCTAAAGCATACTGGACGTTACATTCGCCGACTATGCCGATATGGCGGATAATGCGGATGGATAGCTCGCGTAGTTTATGGTATTCGGAATTGGTCAGTGTTTGGGATGGGGCGATTACGATGCTTTCACCGGTATGTATGCCGAGGGGGTCGAAGTTCTCCATATTACATACGGTGATGCAGTTGTCAAAGCGGTCGCGCACAACTTCATATTCGACTTCTTTCCAGCCTTTAAGGCTCTTTTCTACAAGTACCTGAGGAGAGAAAGAGAAGGCTTTTTCGGCAAGTGCATTTAATTCTTCTTCATTGTCGCAGAATCCGGAGCCTAATCCGCCTAAAGCGTAAGCAGCCCGGAGTATAACGGGATAACCCAGTTCGGATGCGGCACGACGTGCGTCTGTAATATTATTGACTGCCTCGCTCTTGATGGTCTTTATCTCTATTTCGTCTAATTTGCGGACGAACAGTTCCCTATCTTCCGTATCCATGATGGCCTGAACAGGAGTACCGAGTACGCGGACGTTGTATTTCTCCAATATTCCCTCGCGATAGAGAGCTACACCGCAATTCAGGGCGGTTTGGCCACCGAAGGCTAATAATATGCCGTCGGGACGTTCTTTTTCGATTACTTTCTCGACGAAGAAGGGAGTGATGGGGAGGAAATATACCGTATCGGCGATGCCTTCCGAAGTTTGGACGGTGGCTATATTGGGATTGATTAATATCGTTTCGATGCCCTCTTCTTTTATCGCTTTCAATGCCTGTGAACCTGAATAGTCAAATTCTCCGGCTTCCCCTATCTTGAGGGCGCCGGAACCAAGAACGAGGACTTTCCTGACGCCAGGCTGCACGCTCTCTTCTTTTGAATGGAATGTGTCAAGATTTAGCTTGCCTGTATGCAGAGCGTCGGCAAATAAGTCAAATATAAATTCAGTATCAGTCGGGCCGCTGCAGGCTTCGGGATGAAACTGGGAAGTGAAGAAAGGCTTGGTCTTGTGACGGATTCCCTCGTTCGTTCCATCATTCATATTAATAAAGAGTGGTTCCCATTCGTCGCCGAGCGTAGAACTGTCAACGGCATATCCGTGGTTTTGGGATGTGATGAAACATTTGTTTGTTCCGACCATGCGCACCGGCTGGTTATGACTGCGATGGCCGTATTTGAGTTTGAATATGTTTGCGCCGCCTGCCTTGCCGAGTAATTGATTGCCCATGCAAATGCCGCAGACTGGCTTATTCCCGGACAGGGCTTTGCGAATGTTTTGAACAGCAGCGTCGCACGTATCCGGATCGCCGGGGCCATTACTTATGAATAATCCGTCCCATTCGAGAGAATTAAAGTCATAGTCCCAGGGAACGCGGATAACGGTGAGATTGCGCTTCAGCAGGCAGCGGATAATGTTATGCTTCACTCCGCAATCAACCAGAACAACGCGCTTGCGTCCGGGAACGTCTCCATAAGTTATGATTTCTTTAGTCGAAACACGATCGACGTAATTAATATCTTCATAATCCATGTTGACAGGAACGTCTGTGTCCTGGAGGTTTTCGATGACTATCTTTCCCATCATCACGCCTCTTTCGCGCAGAATCTTTGTCAGTGCGCGGGTATCTATGCCGTATATGCCGGGAACATTTTCTCTTTTAAGCCAGTCGCCGAGGCTTTCAACAGCATTCCAGTGACTGTATTCATGACTGTAATCGCTGATGATGATTGCGTCTGCGTAAATTCGGTCACTTTCCATGAAGGTTGATAGTCCGGAGGCTTCTATTGATGACGATGGAACGCCATAATTGCCTATGAGGGGATAGGTGAGCGCCATCAACTGTCCGGCGTAGGAAGGGTCTGTGAGGCTTTCGGGATAGCCGACCATTGCGGTATTAAACACGACTTCGCCGCTTATGTTTTTTTCGGCTCCGAAGGAGTAGCCTTCAAATACTGTCCCGTCATCTAAAGTGAGGGTTGCTTTTCTATGTGTCTGCTGCATATTCTTGTTTCAATTATTGTCTTTGTTCGTTTAACTCAAAAACAAACGTTTCTTAGTTTTGGGGATTCCGGACGTCTCTCGTGATTCTCGGAGAATATCGTTTGATTCTCCGAGAGTGTCGCGTGATTCTCTGAGAGTATAGTGTTGATTCTCGGAGAATGTCGTTTGATTCTCGGAGAGTGTCGCGTGATTCTCTGAGAGTATAGTGTTGATTCTCGGAGAATGTCGTTTGATTCTCCGAGAGTATCGCGTGATTCTCTGAGAGTATAGTGTTGATTCTCGGAGAATATCGTTTGATTCTCCGAGAGTATCGCGTGATTCTCTGAGAGTATAGTGTTGATTCTCGGAGAATGTCGTTTGATTCTCGGAGAGTGTCGCGTGATTCTCCGAGAGTATAGTGTTGATTCTCGGAGAATGTCGCGTGATTCTCTGAGAGTATGTGTTGATTCTCGGAGAATATCGTTTGATTCTCCGAGAGTGTCGCGTGGTTCTCCGAGGGTGTCGTGAAGAGTTCGGAACTTGTTCGTTGATTCATGTTTGGGGAGGGGAAATGTCCGGACATTACTTTGGGAAATTCAGGATAGCGCTGATTACAAATCAAATGGAGGGGAATAGATTCCGACTTGCTTTTTTGTTTGGCGAACAATTATTATTCAGTCGGAGTTTGTCGCCAGGATTCATGTATTCTTCTTCCATAAACTGAACGAGGGCGCGATTAACCAGACGGACGCCGCCGGGAGTAGGATAGTCGCCGGAGAAATACCAGTCGCCGTGGTGGTTCGGGCAGGAGGCATGAAGTCCCTCAAGCGTCTGAAAGACGATAACTACCTGTGCGCCGGCGCTGTCGGTTGTGAGGAGGGAGACCATCTTGGCGGATATTTCCTCGTCTGTAAAAGGGGCGTAGATTTCCTTTACGCAGTTCTCCATCATTTGCCCGGTCTGCTGCTTGGCTTTGCGGTATGCCTGCATGAGTATATGGGTCAGATTTCTTTCTTCGAGCAGGGCGACGGCGGCGCGGAAGGCGATAAATTCATTCATCCGCGACATGTCTATTCCGTAATAGTCAGGGTATCGGACTTGCGGGGATGAGGAGACGATGATTATTTTCTTCGGGCCGAGGCGATTCAGTATATTAATGATGCTTTGCTTGAGAGTTGTGCCGCGAACAATGCTGTCGTCTATTACAACAAGATTGTCCAGGCCGGGGCGGATGCTGCCGTAAGTGATGTCGTAAACATGGGTGGCGAGATCGTTGCGGCTGTTGCCTTCAGCTATAAATGTGCGGAGCTTTATATCCTTGATGGCGACTTTCTCGCAGCGGATTTTCATGGACAGTATCCGGCTTAGTTCCTTGCCGTCGTTGGTCGAATCTATCTGGGAGATGTATTCTTTTTTAATTTGGTTAAGATAATTGTTCAGTCCTTCCTGAAGACCGAAGTAGGCTACCTCCGCAGTGTTGGGGATAAAGGAAAAAACTGTGTTTTCCATATCATAATCTACTGCTTTAAGAATAGGGTGGACAAGGTTCTCCCCCAGTCGCTTTCTCTCCTTATATATATCTATGTCGCTACCTCTTGAAAAGTAAATGCGCTCGAATGTGCAGGCCTTGTTTTCTTTCGGCTCAATGATTTGCACCGTACGAACTTTGCCGCTTTTGCCGGCCAGGAGAGCTTCTCCGCGCTGAAGCTCGCGAACATCAGAGGCGCAGACGTTCATCACCGTTTGTATCACAGGGCGCTCGGAGGCCATAACCAGAACCTCGTCGTCAATGTAATAGAACGCCGGGCGGATTCCCCACGGATCTCTCATGCAGAAAGATTCGCCGCTGCCGGTAATCCCTGCCATGACATAGCCACCGTCCCACAGCGGAGAGCAATCCCTCAAAACGTTGGCCAGATCAATGCGGTCTTCAATGGCATTGGTCACGTCTATTCCCTGGAGATCTTCCTGTCGGCATATCTGGAAGAGGCGTTCCACTTCACGATCCAGCCGGTGCCCCAGTTGCTCCAGCATGATAAAGGCATCGGCATAAGCTCGCGGGTGCTGACC
Organism: Tannerellaceae bacterium; assembly: GCA_031257015.1. GTDB lineage: Bacteria > Bacteroidota > Bacteroidia > Bacteroidales > Tannerellaceae > DFXE01. Next base: position 12,794 of record JAIRPK010000025.1, on the reverse strand, counting down.
GATAGAGGTGATACTATTAAAAATTTCGTCCACATTAGTCAGGTTGAAATTTCCGCATAGAGCAAGATTCTTCGCCCTCCAGTTATTACGGCGGAGAAACGGGTGGATATAAGAAATCCCCGACTTGCCGGTTGTGCTGTATCTAAGGTGTCCCATATAAAGCTCTGCGGCGAAGGGGATTTTTCTCCTCGCATATACCGGATCCTGACGTTGCGTATGGGTGAGGGCGTGAAAGTGACGGTGAACGGCGGCGAATATTTCGGTAATGGCGTCAGTCCCGGTCGCACGTTCACGGAACATATATTCTTCGCCTGGAGTGGCAGAGAGCTTGACGCAGGCCAGACCCGCACCCTCCTGTCCGCGGTTATGCTGCTTCTCCATCAGGAGGTAGAGCTTGTTCAAACCGTACATCCAGCTGCCGTACTTTTGGTCATAATACTCCAGCGGTTTTAGCAATCGGATCATCGCCACTCCGCACTCATGCTTTAAATCTTCCATGGGGTAATTAATGTTTTTTGCAGTTTTCCGGGATTCTCCGGACTATGTATAATAAATAAATGAGAAACGGAAAGAAATAACCCAGACCACTACTCCAGCTCCCGTCCTCAAGCTTGAAAAAAAGCGCATGTGTCGAATAGATTATAAATACCGCCCCCAGCAGAATCGCAACTCGTCCCGCACATGAAACAAAACGCCTGAGGCACTCACTTCCAGCGCCATTGCTTAAAGCTTCCAGCTCTTCGTTATCCAGTAAATTAATGATGCGCGGGCGCTTAGGAGTTATCCAGCCGACCAGAATAAAAAGAATGCCCGCAAAAATGTGAATAGAAAGGATGGTGATGGGTATATTCATATATAATACATTGTAAAATTTGCGCAAAGATAATAATTCCACAGAGATATGGAACGCAACCGCACAAGCGACCATCCGCCGCTCAGCCCAAATGCCCGCCAACATGCCTCCAGCCGCAGAACCGCCTCACAGCTTGTCGCCTTTCAGGTAGAGCGGGGAGCGCAAATGCCCCGTCGCCTTTAACTTTTCCTCCGCTCTAAGGCGGCGAAGGCGGCGCGATGCTGTCGATTCCGTAAAGCCGCACAGGCCGCGAAACTCCTTGCTCGTAAGAAAATCATGCTCCTCAAAATACCGCCTCAAAATACCCTCAACCTCCGCATCCGTTACGCTGCGAGAATGATTCTTCACCTCCGAACGCACGGCCGTGAACTTGCTTAACGCCCTCTTCATATCCTTATCCGGACGCAAAACTACGCTCCTGACCCGAATCGACTCCGAACGGATCTCCTTCGGAGAGGTCACAGGGCGATTCTCAAGAGTCAACTCGAACACCCCAAGCCCGCTTATCGACACGCGCATCCCGCGGGAGAGCTGAAAAATAATTTGCTCCACAAGCTGCTCAACGACCAGCATAACGTCGCCAACCGTCGCACTTGAAGCAGACTGAATCAGCTCCGCAAGCTCGCGAACCTCTATCGTGCCGGAAGGAACAACGCGGGCGTGGTAAGTCTCCTGGCGCCCGCTGCCTTTCGGAACAGGACTGCGGTAAAAATCATATTTATATCCCATCGCACCTGCGTTTCTTACAGACTAAATTCAACTTCGCCCTTCGCAATCTGCCCCCCCAGAAAAGGGAATATTTTTTCATGAATACTGCGGCAATTTCGCGTGGGCAATAAATAAAAAAAAGTTTGTAGCCGTAGTAAAGTCCATTTATTAATAGAGAAATAAATCTTGCATCCCATATCTGTTTATTTTTATCAGGGGAGAAATTTAATCCGTATCATTTCACTAATTTATATCTTCAAGAAAGAAATATTTTTTATATCCTGATCGCAGAATATTCTTTCCTGAATATAAACATATTTTGTCTCTTATGAAAGATATTTTAAAAGCCGGAAGAAGATAAACTAAAAACCTGAACAAATCTTTTCACCTTGCAGACTAAAAAATGCCGGCCGCTTCGCCACTGAACACAACTCCTTGCGAAAGCCGGCCGGCGTACTCTATTATCATTATTTCCGGATACATTCGTTTTGGCTAATGTAACCGGAGAGATTCAGCTATACAGGAGGAGATATATATCGCCATACTGAAGTACAATAACTTTCATATTGTAGTATCTGTATCGCCATATCGAGATAGCATTATCCCTGTGTGCAAGTACTAAATCTTCCATAATTAAATATGTATTTTTCTATAAGCAAACGTTTAATGTTCATTCTTTAACAAATCCATTTTCATAACTTAATTAATTTTCAAATTACTATTCAACACAAAAATTTTCACTCTATATACAGTTTTATTTATTCCTGTCGAAAAAATCATCTCCATAAAGGAGCACTTTTTCTTTAACACTGCAAAATTAATTATTAATTATTTATTATCAAATACTTTTATCAACTAAACTAATCAAATCACAGTTATGATAGAACCAAATCACAGCTGTAATTAACTTCAATCACAACTGTGAGCATAGCTTGTCACAGTCGTGAACAAATTAAATTAAATTATATAAATATTACTATTATTCTGATTAATAGCATGTTAGCTATCAATCAGCAATCTATTGACAGTCATCATTGTGAATTTTACTACTTATGAAAATTACTATTGTAAACCATTAAAATTATCTTGCATATAGATCTAAAAAAAACTGCCCTATAACATTTTTTAAGTCTATTAAGCCAATAATTTAACGTTTGTTTGCTAACAGATGCAATTACTCAACCAGCTCTTATAATCTAGTAACTAAGTCATTAAAACATAAACAGGCATAAAATCGCCAGCGCTTGCCTTAACATTTAAATGCAAGCTACCGAGTTTACATATTGACCAAAGCATTCAGTTTAGATTACACAGGCATACAATTTTAGCCTCAATAGTATATAGGCTTGAAGAACCACTGAAGGCCTAACGACGCTGCAAGCATGAAAATAAATACATGCAGGTAAATAATTTTGATTGCCTACTGCTATATTTGATTTTCATTACTTATAAAAATAAATCTTCTTATTTGTTGATAGAAATTATCATAGTAATATTAAAAAAGACATTGAAGCGTATATTTTAATGTTTTCACTTGAATTGATATGAAGTAGCACGAATATATTCTAATGCAGAAGCCTGCCTGGATTTTGTCGGTAATATATATGGCTGTGCTTTTAGACGTTTCCAGAATGTTTTGAAGAACTATATATATAAATGTGTAAGAGCGGATAAATATTTTTTCTTGCCTGTAAAAATTAATCTAGTCGAGCATGAAAATTTACTTCCATACGAATGTAATTTTTTATATTCGCGTTAATATTTTAAGCCGTGGTAGCGAGCAGTTGCGTTTGCAATTGTGCATGAGTTGAAGGCGATACTTGGCAGTTATCCGGCGAGGCGGTGTATATATATTAATGAGTAAGCGTGGATGGAAAGTGGAGTCTTTGGGCGGACGGATTCAGAACTATTAATTCTTCTGCGTACTTTTGCAAGAAAAAAAGATGAAGACTAAGACTGTGTTTTTCTGTTCTAATTGCGGGCTGGAATCACCTAAGTGGGTGGGGAAATGTCCTACTTGCGGAGAGTGGAACTCTTTTGCGGAGGAGATTGTGGCTAAGGCAGCGCCGGCTTTGCGTGCAGATGGCGGGAGTGAGCGGGAGCGACCGCGACCGGTTTTGCTTCATGACATTTCGACATCGGAGGAGGCACGGACTGACATGGGCGACGGCGAGCTGAACCGCGTCCTTGGCGGCGGACTGGTTAAGGGGTCGCTTGTGCTGATAGGCGGGGAGCCGGGCATAGGGAAATCGACGCTGGTGTTGCAGACAATTTTACGGCTGAAAGTGAAGACGCTTTACGTGTCAGGCGAGGAGAGCGCACAGCAGATACGGCTGCGAGCTGACCGCATACGGCATGGGAATCCGGAGTGTTATATCCTGAGCGAAACCAACCTGGAACAGATTTTTGTCCGGGCAAGGAACATCCAGCCGGAGCTGCTCGTCATAGATTCTATCCAAACGGTGCATACGGATGTCCTGGAATCGTCGCCGGGCAGCGTTTCGCAAGTACGGGAGTGCAGCGCGGCGATTCTGAAGTATGCGAAGGAGAACGGGGTGCCGGCGCTTCTGATCGGGCATATTAACAAGGAGGGGAGTATTGCGGGGCCGAAGGTGCTCGAACATATCGTCGATGCGGTGCTTCAGTTTGAGGGAGACCGTCACTATCTCTATCGTATTCTTAGAAGTATAAAAAATCGGTTCGGGAGTACGTCCGAGCTTGGTATATATGAAATGAGGCAAGACGGGCTGCGGGAGGTGAGCAATCCGTCGGAAATGTTGCTTACGCGCAACCATGAGGGACTGAGCGGCGTGGCTATTGCGGCGGCTATCGAGGGAATACGCCCGTTCCTTATCGAGACGCAGTCGCTGGTCGGAACTTCGGTTTATCCTACGCCGCAGAGAAGCTGCACGGGGTTTGACATGCGCCGGATGAGTATGCTATTGGCTGTACTGGAGAAAAGGGCGGGCTTTAAGCTCGTACAAAAGGATGTCTTCCTGAATATTGCAGGCGGCCTGAGGGTGAGCGACCCTGGGATTGACCTGGCGGTGATAAGCGCCGTCCTGTCGTCCAGCCTGGATATTGCCGTGGAGCATAGTGTCTGCCTTACGGGCGAGGTCGGGCTTTCGGGAGAGATTCGCCCGGTGAACAGGATTGAGCAGAGGATTCTTGAGGCGGAAAAGCTGGGATTCGAGACTATTCTTATCCCCCACAACAATCTCAAGGGCTTCGACCTCTCCAAGTCAAACATCAGGGTCTTGCAGGTGAAGAAGGTTGAGGAGGCGTTCAGATTCTTATTCGGATAATGGGCGGATTTAATTACTTAAATAGGGAAGGTTAATTTATATGATAAAAGAAATACAGTTGCGCATCCTGCCGGAAGTGGCAGCCTGCGAACAATCTTTAAAATCCATCGCAGCAAAAGAAACGGGCTACGATCCGTCTCAAATCAATGCGGTACATATCCTCAAGCGCTCCATTGACGCACGGCAGAGGATTATATTCGTAAACCTGCGCCTGCGCATCTTCATCAACGAAGAGCCGGACGGAGAGGGATTCACGGAAACCTTCTATCCGGACGTCTGCGGGGCTAAACCCGTCACGATCGTTGGGGCGGGGCCGGCGGGACTGTTTGCCGCCTTAAGACTCATCGAACTCGGATTGAGGCCGGTTGTGCTGGAAAGAGGAAAAGATGTACGCGAAAGAAAAAGGGATATTGCCAGAATCGGAAGAGGCTTGCCGCTTAATCCGGAATCCAATTATTGCTTCGGAGAGGGTGGGGCAGGCGCTTATTCGGACGGTAAGCTTTATACAAGAAGTAAAAAACGGGGGTCGACAGAGAAAATCCTTAACATCCTCTGTCAGCACGGAGCTTCTACATCTATTCTCTATGATGCACACCCGCATATTGGCACCGACAAGCTGCCGGGAATAATAGAAAACATCAGGACGAGGATTCTGAACTGTGGCGGGGAGGTGCGCTTCAATACCCGAGCCGAAGACCTAATCATCAGGGACGGCAGGCTGCTTGCCGTCGAAGCTTCTAACGGCGAAATCTTTCCGGCTCCGGTTCTGCTCGCAACAGGACATTCCGCCAGGGATGTATATTACCGTCTGAACGAACGGGGCGTAGAGATGGAGCAAAAAGGTATTGCCGTCGGCGTCAGGCTGGAGCATCCGCAGGAAATGATCGATTGCCTGCGCTATCGGCTGAACGGAAAGAGACCAGATTTTCTTCCGGCTGCCGAGTATAGCTTTGTCACGCAGGCCGACGGACGAGGCGTATATTCCTTCTGCATGTGTCCGGGAGGGTTTATTATCCCGGCAGCTAGCGCAGAAAGACAGTCGGTGGTGAACGGCATGTCGCCATCCGGACGGAACTCGCGATGGGCAAATGCAGGAATAGTTGTAGAGATTCGACCGGGGGATTTGCCCGATTATGATTCCTGCGGACTGTTTGGACTGATAAGGTTCCAGGAAAAGCTTGAAGAAATGGCCTGGATACAGGGAGGGATGTCCGGGGCGGCACCAGCACAGCGACTGGAAGATTTTATCTCCGGAAAACGGTCGGCGGATTTACCCTCCAGCTCTTACGTGCCGGGGATCGCCTCCTCGAACATGAACGAGTGGCTTCCGGCGGAAATTAACGGCAGGCTGAAGGAAGGCCTACGCTCTTTCGGAATAACGGCTAAGGGCTTTATTACTAACGAGGCTCAAATCATTGGCGTCGAAACGCGAACATCATCGCCCTTACGGATAATCAGAAACAAGGACAGCATGCAACACATACGCCTGGAGGGACTTTTCCCATGTGGAGAAGGAGCAGGATACGCCGGAGGCATCGTCTCGGCAGCTATCGACGGAGAGCTTTGCGCCGAAGCTATTGCGGCACATCTCGGAGCCGCGCCGGAATAGATTAACGCCGCAGCTCTTGCTTTTCTCAATATCTTGTATATCTTTGTTCCATGTTTAACCTCAAATATATTACTTCCACAAATGACAACTCTCAAGCATGATAATAACAATATAAATACTGAACCGAACGACGGTGCGCAACAGGGATTCGCCGGCGCGAAACTCAATGCAGACTGTCGGCCGGCTCACACCATTGACGTCATGCCCGTGCTGCCATACGGGATTCGCGAACGCCTTCCTGACATCCGGCTGCAGGGCGGACATGAAAGCGAGCCTCTTCATCTTGATTACATCTCACTGAACATGATTCACGAACAGGTGGCAATGGCCGACCTGGAGCTAACGGCCGGGCTGACGGCCAGCAGCTTTACATTCACCAATATTCTTTTTCCAGAAATGTATCAGCCTACATTCGCCCATATATACGGGGCGAATCCTTCGGCTTCCGCAAAGATGACCGAACCGCTTCGCCACGCCGACATTGATGGTTTTATCTCCGAGGGCAGCATCCCTTGCCCGACTAGCCCTGCCTGCAAGCGATACAAACCGGTTCCCTGCATCCCTGCGTTCCAGTTCGGAGGGATTGAAGATATATGTGAAACAACGGCTACAAAAAACATCGCCGCAAATAAATCTAACCTCGAAGCCCGGCGCTTCCTGTTTGTTGTATTTATATATGAGAATAAAAATGTGAAAACGACTCGATGGGGATTCTGCGGCTGCAACGATGAGGACATTCCCGACATCCCCAGCTGAACTGCCGCGCTTAAACCTTCGCAGAGCCGAAAACAAAAACTGTTCGACAAAACAAAAATTCTACACCAACAATGGCTCATTTAACCTCTAACAATAACTGTTTGAGCGACGCGCAGCGAAGGTTTGCGCAAACAGCTCTCAATGCACTCAACAGTAACGAGCGCCTTCATGCAGTCGGAAGTCTTATCCCGGAAAAAAATCAAGCGCTGCTTGCACAAATAGCGCAGGAGGATGCCGCAGAAGAAGTGAGAGAGGCAGCCGTAAGGCGTCTCATCCCGGAACTGAACCAGCATCTGCTGGCCAAAATAGCGCAGGAAGATGAATCCTGGAACGTCGCTTCGCTGGCGCTCGACAATCTTATCGACCAGGCCCTGATCCTCGAAACGGCGGCTAACGCCAAGTCGGTACAAGCCTGTTGCATGGCAATAAAGCAACTGCTGCCGGGCCTGCATAATACCTGGCTCGAACAAATCGCTCTGGAACACGCGAACGAACAGGTCAGGGCTACCGCTGTCGCCGTTCTGCCGCCAAAAAGCCATCAGGCGCTACTGGCCTGCATCGCGCAGGTGGACACGGCGCCGGCCGTCCGAGTGGAGGCATTGAAAATGCTCTTCACCGAACTATACCAGCCGCTGATGGCGCAAATCGCAATGACTGACGAAGTGCCGGCCGTCCGAGTCGAAGCGGTCAGAAAACTTTCGCCTGAACGCAATCAGGTCTTACTTACCAAAATCGTCCGGCAAGACAAAAACGACAGGGTAAGGATTGCCGCCATGAAACTGCTAACCGTCGAGCGACATCAACGCCTCTTTGCAAAAGTCGCCAAAAGCGACGGCGAATGGGATGTTATATGCGAAGCCTTCAAAAAGCTTAATGACCAGGACCTGATTGCAGAAACAGTCAGGGGAGCAAAACTCGTCAGGGCAAGGAAAGAAGCTCTGAAAAAACTGAACATCGCGCTACATCAACCCCTGCTGCAAAAAACTGCCAGGGAAGACAGCGAGCCGGACGTCAGGGCGGAGGCCGTCGCAAGGCTTACGGCGGACCAGAACCAGTCTTTCTTCATACAGACAACCATGGAGGACGACGATCCGGCTGTCAGGGCTGCCGCCGTAAAGAAACTGGCGCCTGAAAGCAATCAGCCCTTCCTCGCCAAGCTCATCGGGATGGATAGCAGCCCAACGGTAAGAGCCGCAGCAGTAGCCCTGCTCGAACCTTTAAGGAACGAAGCTTTGCTGAAGCAACTCGCTACGGATGCCGACAAGGACGTCAGGGCGGCGGCGGTAAACCGGCTGACGTTCGACGGCAATCAGCTTCTGCTCATGAGAATCGTCGCAAAGGACAGCATCGTCGGAATACGAATGGCAGCTTTCTACCGGATTTTGAAGCATGACGCCAATGCAGCAGCCGCTATGGTCGACGATTTCCTTCAAGCGCCGGCGAAACATTCGGACTTCCTCCTCGAACTCTTCATGCGCGAACAGCCGAACTCTTACATCCGCCGGAAAATAATCGCCAACAAACGAATGGCCAGAAAAATAGCCGGGGAATTTTCATGATTGGGAATTGCAGCCTTTCCGGAATCCCGAAAGCATTTTTACCGGCGCCTGGAAGCTTTCGGGGTTCTGAAAAGCTTCCAGGCGCAAGGAAAAATACTTTCCGGCAGCCCGAAACTTTCCCGACATCAGGAAAAATATTTTCGGGATTCCGGAAAGCTTCCCGACGTCAGGAAAAATGCTTTCGGGCTGCCCGAAACTTTCTCGACGCAAGGAAAAATGTTTTCGGGCTGCCCGAAACTTTCCCGACGCCGATAAAAATACTTTCGGGGTTCCGGAAATTCTTCCCGATGCCGGTAAAAATACTTTCGGGGTTCCGGAAATTCTTCCCGACGCCGGTAAAAATACTTTCGGGATTCCGGAAAGGCTTCACGGAGCCGGGATTGAAACTTTCGTGCCGCATGATCGGTTCGGCTTTCGGGACAGCGACGCTTCGGGTGGGTGTTTCCGCATGTGTCGTCCTTCGCCGGCCTGTCGGGGGGCATGTCTGTCCATGCACCGGCGGCGCGAATATTTCCGGGAAACCGACTGCTTAAGGATGAGGATTCGGGAACCGTAACCGAACATTGATGCCTTAAATCCTGTGCTCATATTATTAATCAGTAAAAAAAATGGACGCGGCTGTCGATTTTTTGGACAGTCGGGCAGGGGATGTCTTCGTTAACCGCCTTGTGATGAAATCTTTCGGCATTTGGCATATCGTTTGTTTTGTCTTTTAATGATATTGTTTCATGGTGGAACGAACATTAATTGCATGGATAAATTATAAATTATGATATGAATACGATACTTTTCGCTTTCCGAAGATTTTTCCAAAAAGGCGCAGGCAATATGATTAAGGCGCTTTCGCTTGGCACAGGCCTTGTCGCAGGGCTGACGCTTATCGCCAAGGTTTATTTTGAGCAGAGCTTTGACGGCTTTTTCCCGAACGCGGACAGGATTTATCAGCTGAACGAGCATCTTATTGCCGAAGGCAGCCTGAGCGACATCCCGACCCTCAGCGGGGGAGTGGCTCCGGGGCTGAGGGATGAAATTCCGGAAATCGAGGCGGCAACGCGATTCACGAGCTTCTCATTCTCCGAGAAGGGGGAGATGGTTTTCTTCGATCGGAATAAAAGGAAGTATGCCGGAAATGTTTTCCTGGCGGACAGCTGTCTGTTCGACGTCCTGGAACGGCCAATAGTCGCGGGCGACCCCAGGGAGACGCTCGCCAGGCCGATGTACGCCATGATTTCAATGAAGGTGGCGGAGATGATGGGCGGCGTGGACGCGGTTATGGGGCAGGCAATCGTTCTCGACCGTTTTCCGGGCAAAAGTCTGACCGTCGGCGGCGTCTTTGAGGACATTCCGACCAATTCGCATCTCGATTTTACTGTCCTCATATCGCTCAGCTCGATTAAGAGCTTCTTCTCTTACGACGGGAGATACGGCTGGATGGGAAACGACCGCTATTTCTCCTATGTGCGTCTTCGCGAGGGCGTTTCGGCTGAAGATATTGCGCCGGATGTCCGCGCTGCCGAGGAAAGGCATCATGATAAGGAAATGCTGAAAAAATCGGGCGTCGAACTGACCTATTCAATGAAGCCCATACGGAATGTACACCGGGAAAGCGAGGAGGTGAGGCGGATGTCGGGATTGCTTTCAGTTTTGGCTCTCGCGCTGATCTTTACGGCTATTATGAATTATGTTCTGTTCGTCGTCTCCTCGCTTGTGTTGCGCTCGAAGGAGATAGGGGCGAGGAAGTGCTACGGGGCATCGCCGGGAGGCATTTACGGTCTGGCGCTTGCGGAGACGCTCGTTGACCTTCTCGCCGGGCTTGCCGGAGCGGCTCTTGTGGTCTTTATCTTCCGAAAAACGATTGAGGATATTCTGGGGACGGCTCCGGCGGTCATGTTTAACTTCGGGAGCGTGGCGCTGTTGGCTGCCGTATGCCTGATGGTGTTGCCGGCGGCCGGACTGGCGACGGGATTTTTGTTTTCGAGAATAGCGCCGGCGTCGGCTTTCCGTAATTACCGGGAAAACAAACGGCGATGGAAGCTTGGACTGTTATTCCTGCAGATCGTGGCCGCCGCTTTCCTCGTGAGCCTTCTTGCCGTCATCATCCGGCAGTACGACCTCATGCTGAAGGATAATCCGGGCTATGAATATGAGCGTCTTGCCTTCTGCAACCTTTCAGGAACGGCGACCGGGGAAAGGCAACGGGCAATGGAGGAAATCAGGCGCCTGCCGGATGTCGAGGCCGTTACGGGCGTCACGATGCACCCGTTTCAAAGTCATAGCGGAAATAATGCAGGGCTTCCGGGGGACGATCGGGATCTGTTCAACATTGCAGATAGCTACTATGCAGCCGATGATTATTTTACAGTCATGGGCATCCCGATCATCGAGGGCAGAGCCTTCACTCCCAACATCCCGAACTCGCAGGAGGTCATGATCAGCAGAAGCTTCGCCGAGAAGATGAAACTCTTCTCCCCGGAATGGGCTGACGGAACGGGAGCGACGGGAAAATCCGTCACGATAAGCGAACATAGCCTCCGGGGAAGCTCTCAGCTGACCGTATGCGGCGTCTTTGAAGATTTCCGAATCGGATATATAGGGAATGAGGATACACGCCCGACGGCTTTTTTCTATCGTGCAGCGCCTTCGATTCTGCTCGTCAAGTTTCAACGGCTTACGCCTGACGCAACACGTCGCCTTGCCGTGGCGCTGGAACGCATCTTTCCCGAAAAGGACATCGACGTGCATACTTATATGGAGGAGATGACCGGGCAGTATGTCGAATCTCGTCGCTTTCGTGATGCCGTACTGGCAGGTTCTCTCGTCGCTCTCGTCATAACCCTCGTCGGCCTCGTTGCCTACACGCACGACGAAATCAACCGCCGACGGAAGGAAACTGCTATCCGGAGAATCAACGGGGCAACAATCGCCGACATCCTCCGCATGTTCATGACCGACATCAGCCGAATTGCCCTCCCGGCAACTCTCATCGGCAGCGCCCTTTCAGCGTACATGGCCTTCAAATGGCAAGAGCAGTTCTCCGTGAAGGCATCCCTGTCGCCGACTGTCTTCATCCTGTCCGCCCTGACCGTAATCGCCATCTCCCTCATCATCGTGACCGCCAATTGCTACCGAGCCGCCACCGCCAACCCCTCCAAGTATATAAAGGAGTAATGTTCATTCTGCCGTTTGGCTTCTGGAGAAAAAAAATATCCTTGTGATGTTTTAAAAAAGCTTTTTCCTTAGAATGTTCACCTGTTCGTAGAATATGTTGATTACCAGCGTGAAGAGTTGAAGCCAGTCAGTGTTCCGATTGAATTTAGACGGCAAAAAATCAGCCTGTCGTGAAAAATAATCAAAAAAAAGTGTTCCAAATATTTGGAGATAAAAAAAAGTCTCGTACCTTTGCACCCGTCTTGAAAGAGAGGCAAACAAAAAAGAGTTCTTTGAAAGATTTACATATCAACTGAAGTAGTACGGGAGCCATGACGGATTGCAAGAATTAGTTGTGGTTAAAAAGGATAATGACAGTGTATTGAAAGAAAGATACCGTCAATAAGTACAATAGAATCGAGCAGGGATAAAAGGAACAAAAGTATAAAAAGACAAAATATACAATGAAGAGTTTGATCCTGGCTCAGGATGAACGCTAGCGACAGGCTTAACACATGCAAGTCGAGGGGTTATGTTGTAGCAATATGATATGACGACCGGCGCACGGGTGCGTAACACGTATGCAACCCACCCTAAAGATTGGGATAGCCCGGCGAAAGCCGGATTAATACCGAATGATACATATGGTTCGCATGGATTGTATGTTAAAGAGAGATCGCTTTAGGACGGGCATGCGTTCCATTAGGTAGTTGGTGAGGTAACGGCTCACCAAGCCGACGATGGATAGGGGTTCTGAGAGGAAGGTCCCCCACACTGGTACTGAGACACGGACCAGACTCCTACGGGAGGCAGCAGTGAGGAATATTGGTCAATGGCCGAGAGGCTGAACCAGCCAA
>JAIRPK010000018.1 GCA_031257015.1 Tannerellaceae bacterium | reverse complement strand
TCCGCTGTAAAACCATTCCATCAAATGACCAAGCATACAGTGATTGTTGGAAACATAGCGGAGGGCAGCCCATGATTCGGTGAGGGCGGTCGCGCCGTGTGCCAGCTGGAAGCCGTAACCGGGAACGTCCTCGCGGTTGTTGATCGTAAATATGTCTTCCGATGCGCCTTCGCTCTCAAGAACGCGGAGGAAGTAGCGGAAACCGATGTCGCCGGGCGTCTGGCTGTAATCGCGTGCCTTCAAGTCGCGGAGGATGTTGTCGAATACGGCTTGGCGTCGCTGCGGCTCTACCAGATTCATGTAGAGCGCCATTGCATTTGCCGTCTGGCTGCCATTGTCGTAGTTGTTTGTTTCCGGATGGAAGAAAGTTTTGTTGAAGGCTTCCCTGATTTCGACGGCTAATTGGCGGTAAGCGGCCTCGTCGTCGGAATATCCCAGCAGGGCTGCTGTTTTTTGCATTATGCAGACGTCGTAATAATAAATTGCGGTAGCCGTAACGCCATTGGATGTCTGCTGTGAGCTGCCGGGAGATCGCGGTCCGATGTCAAACCAGTCGCCCAGGCCATACGGAAGGATATGCCCGTCTGCTTTCGTGGAAAGGTAGGCCGTGTATCGCTTCATACATTCGTAATTCTCCTGAAGTGGGCGACGATCGCCATACCATTGATAGAGATACCAGGGAACAATGACGGCAGAGCTGCCCCATTCGGGCGAATCGCGGAATCCGCCACCGAAAACGACATATTCCGGAACAATGTCGGGCACAAGTCCGTCCGGGAGCTGGGCTGTCCGAATGTCATTCACAATCTTGTGATAAAGCCGCTTGATATTATAGTTGTATTGAACAGAGGATCCCATGAGGTGCACCTCTTCCAGCCAGCCGAGCTTCTCGCGATGGGGACAGTCAGTCATAACGCTCATCATATTGCTACGGATTGACCAGTCGATAAGCCGGTATATTCGATTGAAGAGGTCATTAGAACATGTGAATGTCCCCGAACGGGGCGCGGCATTGCGAACATGCAAGCCGTTTATTCGAGTCACTACCGGCAACTTGTTCGGATTATCGCAGCCTTGAGGCACAGCGCCGTCGAGCATGAGGTATCGGAATCCGTAATAGGTGAATTGCGGGCGCCATTCCTCGTTTTTCTTCCCGGAAGATGTGTAGCCGAACCAGAAAGGGCTGCCCGACGCTTGCTGTGTTACCAAACTGTCGTCGTCCAGCAGCTCTCCAGGCCAAACTTTCAACGATTGTCCGGCAGCGGCATCTACACTTAAATTGATAATGCCGGAGAAGTTCTGCCCAAGATCATAAATCCAGCGTCCCTTGGACTGAAACATGCGCACCGGCGGAATTGTATCCGTGATTTCTACCGGAGTGGAAGATTGCGAGCGAAGTTCCGTACCGCTTACCGTCAATGCCTGCTGCCATCGACTGTCATCAAATCCGGGCATGTTCCATCCCGTTTGCTCCAACCTTGCATCATAGTCTTCGCCTCCGTAAATACTTGAAAATGTAACGGGCGATGGGGCGGCTTTCCACGAAGTATCGCTGATGATTTCCTCTGTCGTGCCGTCTTCATACTCGATTTGCAGTTTACAAATAGCTTTCGGGTAGCCGTATGAAACGACACATTTAAGATAACGCTCGTGCGGAGTATGGAAGAATCCGTTGCCGAGGTGCAGTCCGCAGGCATTTGCGCCATTGCGGAGATATGGAAGGATGTCGAAGGTCAGGTAGAGCGCATAATGATCATATTCCGTCCAGCCCGGATCCATGAAATGATTGCCGACCTTCTCCCCGTTGATGCTCATGTCGAAATGTCCCAATCCCGACACAAACGCTGTCGCTTTCTTCAACGCTTTGTCCTGGAGAATAAATTCCTTTCGGAGGAAAGGCAGCAAATCTTCCATCTTTCCCAAGTCTTCGTGCAACTTGTTTTCCGCGCCGGCAACTATTCTCTTTTCGGCAGGGAGTTCTTCGAGGGCAATCCATTTCGCGCCGCCCCATGCAGCCTTGTCGGGCAATCCCATCTGCCAGCTGGACATTTCGCTCCATGGCGATTCATGTCCTTTCGCATCCCAGATTTTTACCTTCCAGAAATAAGTTGCGCCCGGTCGTAGCGGAAGCCCGTCATAGAAAGTTTGGATAGAAACGTCGGAACGGATCTTTCCCGAATCCCAGCAATTGCCTTCATCCTTCGCCAGCGTCTCCGGATTGTCGGACACAAGCACACGGAACGAGGCTTGCATAACATTGCGGGCATCAGAATGAATTTGCCAGCCCAGCGACGGCTTTCCCGATTCAATACCAAGCGGCTGAACGGCATATTCGCAGGTCAACGCGCCGACCGAGAGCGAAACAGGCTGCGAATCGCACGCCAATAAGCTCGCCAGCGCCATTAACGCCGGCATTACCTTCTTAAATTTGTTCATTATTGTAATTATTAATAAATGATTAGTATATGCCAGGCACATTAGTCTTGTCCATCACAATGTCAGCTTTAAATTCTTTTTCATTGTGCGATAAAATCCCATGAAAAAAAATCTATTCCCGTTTCGCTTTCGGCGTTTGCCTCTAACCGGTATTTTAAATCTTCCAGCTCTTCGGCGGATAAAATTACCTTCGGCGGGTTTTCGTCGGGAATTGATCGTAAGACAGAGAGATTGTCGCCTAATATTAATTTGTTTACGGACATAATCGTATGTTTTGCTTTTATTTGAGCATAAACTTACAAGAATTATTTGAATACTGAAATCTTTTGCCTTCAGCTTTCCTTTATCCGGTTGCCCTGGAGAGGATATGTCACTTTGTCGGAATGTTTCCTGTTGGATTCTTTTTAATATTTGCCGCCGGTTTTGGATTCACTTTTGGAAGAAATTGCCGTTTTTGATCGACTTTGACCTCAAGATTGGTGTTTTTTATGTCTTCTTGAGGTCAAGATTTCTCAAAAGTTGGAGTTTTCAATATTTCTTGAGGTCAATATTTCTTGAAAGTTGGAGTTTTCAGGATTTCTTGAGGTCAAGATTTCTTGAAAATTGGAGTTTTTTGGATTTCTTGAGGTCAAGATTTCTTGAAAATTGGAGTTTTTTGGTTTTCTTGAGGTCAAGATTTCTTGAAAGTTGGAGATTTCAGGGTTTCTTGAGGTCAAGATTTCTTGAAAGTTGGAGATTTCAGGGTTTCTTGGGGTCAAGATTTCTTGAAAATTGGAGATTTCAGGGTTTCTTGAGGTCAAGATTTCTTGAAAATTGGAGTTTTTTGGGTTTCTCGTTGTCAAAATGGCATGAAAAATGGAGAATGATCGGAGGGTTGAGCCATATTTGCCCAAACAAATTCATTGGAAAATGTGTTTGCTTTACAGGGTTGATTGAATTGGGGAATTGTTAAGCCGTGGGGAGGAGCCGAATGGGAAGCGTTTACACATTTTTGAATTTGTTTGGACAAATATGTTTCTTATTATTATAATTCTGATGAGAAATTGTAGCGCCCGGAGCTGAGGGCGACAATTGTGTAGCCGTCTTTGAAGCCTTCAACGGTGATGTCCGGGGATTTTTCGATGTCGAGGCCGCTTTCGAGGATGTTTTTCGGCATGGCAGCCGGTATGTGCACTTTTGCTTCCGAACCGGGGGGAATGATGACTGATAGCGTCAACTGTTTCCCTTTCCGCTCCCAACGGCTGAAGATTTGCCCGACGGGAGATTCAACAGTGGCTTCTGCAAAGTTTGTTTGGGGAACAATTGCCGGTCTTATTGTAAAAGATTTGTAGCCCGGATGGGCGGGATCGGGCTGAATTCCGCAAAGTCCTTTGATTAGCCAGCCGGCAATTCCGGTGTAGCAGGTATGTATTTTACTTTCGACTTCTATTTTCCAGTCTTCCGGCCATGTGGTTTCGCCCTGGGAAATGAAATATCCGTAGCCGGGAAATTCCGTACTGTTTAATATCCTTGCCGTCGTTTCGTTTTCTTCCGGCGTGGCGACAAGGTATTTAAGAAGCACGCTAAGGCCGGAGCTTCCCATGTCGAAGTAGGGGTGAGCGCCGTTCATGTCGTTGTGGATATATTCGGCGACGCGTTTCCTTTCGCTTTCCGGAGTTATGCCTGTCAGCAGGGCAAAGGCGTTTTGAACTTGCGTGCCGCTTTGATAAATTGCGGAGTCCGGTTTATAAAATTTGGACTGTATGGCCGGCTTCAATTGCGAGAGGCGGCCGGCGTACAATTTTACGTCGTCCTGACGGTTTAGTAGAGTGGAAAATCGAATCATGGTTTGAAGATTCATGACATAAACGCAATTGTTGAAAAAAACGGCGTTAATGTTGTCTCCAAATTCGCTGCGGCTGTGCGGCGCCAGCCAGTCGCCGAGGAATTGCCCGTTATTATTTCGGTATGGCTGGAGCAATCCGTCTTTATTTGTGTTGTTATGCAGAAATTCCAGCCATTTTTGAGCCGAAGGATAAATCAACTTTATGATTTCAATGTCGCCATAATGCTGGTAATGGTGTTCCGCCAGATTTATTCCGGCGCTTGACCACATGGCGCCTCCCCAATGTACATCATTCGGCTGCGGGGCAACGTTACGTCCCCAGCCGTCTTCCGTTTGTACGTCAGTCCAGTCGCGGATTACCTTTTTATAATACGCGCCGGCGTCAAAGTTCGGCAGGGCAAGCCCCCAGGAGCAGGCGGTTGCCACTTCGCCGTAGCCGCAACGCTCGCGGTGCGGACAATCGGAGGTATATCCTTCCTGGGTGTTGGAAAGAAATGTCCAAATGTCGGCTTCGTAGATTCTGTTGAAGAGATCGTTTGAGCTTTTGAACGATCCTGTCCGCTTGAGGTCGGTGCTTAATGCATAGGCGGTTGCATCTTCCGGGCGAGGCGGATTCTTTAATCCTTCCAGGTTGAGGTATCGCCCGGCGGTATAGTTGAAACGGTTTTGAAACGTTTCGCCGCTTTGCCCGGATGAGATAAAGAAGCTGCGCATGTTGAAATCGCAAAAGGATTTGTCGTCGTCGGCTGAATTTATCGTCACCGTGTCGCCGGGAGAGAGGCCGTTGAAGCGGATGTTTACCCATCCGGTGAAGTTTTTTCCGAAATCAATTTTGTATTTTCCGCCGCCCAGGTCTGTAATTGATCTCACGGATAGCTTTTCGATGAGGCGCGAGGGCGGAATGTCCTGGGAATTGAGAGCGATGTTGAAATCCTGGGTCGCGGAATTATTCCATTGCGAATCATCAAAGCCGCTTTTGTTCCAGTCGGGGTTGTATTTTCCGGCATCTACAATTTCCCCGCCATTGTTGCCGAAAGTATTTACGGCAACGGTTGCTTCGCTGTTGCTTATTTCGCATTTCCATGTAGAATCGGAATTAATGGCGACGGGATTTTGGTCAACATCAAGACCATTTACCTTTACTTTCAGCAAAGGCGTCATCTTAAAGCAATCATAAATCGCCCATCCGGGAGCAAACCAGACGGCAATTGTGTTTTCTCCTTTCTTCAGCAGCTTGGATATATCATAAGTTATATAAAAAAGCCTTTTTTGGAAGTCAGTCAATGCGGGAGCGAGAACGCCGTCGTCAATTTTCTGCCCGTTGACATAAAGTTCGTGATGTCCGAGCGATGCAACGTGCGCAAATATCGCCTGAGGATTGTTGCCGAGCGAAATATTCTTGCGAAACCATATATGCTTGACATTTTCGGCTGACGGATGACGAATCCATTCTGCCTCCTTCCATTCGGAAGCCTCCAGGACGCCGGTAACAAATCGCTCCGGCTCGCTCCATGCCGACGGATTCCCGTCCTTGTCAAATATCCGCACCTTCCAGAAATACTCATGGCTCGAAAGCAATTCCTCGCCCCCAAAGTAAATCATTGACGACTGCGGGGAGTTCACCTTTCCGCTATCCCACACATCCGCCTCGCCTTTTGCCAAAAGTTTTCTACTGCTTGCCACCATAATGTGATAAGATGTTTGCGCCTGCCCGCGCGTATGGCTTTCGTCGGATAACTGCCAGCTGAAACGCGGCTCTTTCACTTCTATTCCCAACGGACTTGAGAGATATTCGCACTGCAATCCGACGGGTTTGAAAGCAGATCCTTTGGGAACTGAACAGGCAAAGGCCGCCGACATGAGAAAAATTAATAATAATCCTTTTTTCATTACTTTATCGTTGTTTAATGTACATTATTTTCTGCATCGCGTTTATACGAGCAACCGTGCAATTATAAAACAAAAAAACGACAGCCGGTATATGCAGGCGAATGTTTAAAAGCATGTTCTCCACCCGCCGGCATCCAGCCCTTTTAACAAAACAGCGCAACCGGCGCAAGTGACGCCATCTCACTAACATTGGTGATGATGTCCCACTAGCGTTAGTGATGATGTCCCACTAGCGTTAGTGACGATGTCTCACTAACACTGGTGACGATGTCCCACTAACATTAATGATGAAACAGCATTTGAATCACACGCTCGCGCAAGCTGCGGAAGATTAGCCATACAGCCGTTCAGGACTGGGCGAAAGACAAATCGGCGACGGAACTGTTGAAGTCTCACGGAATTGACTATATTTGCAAAAAGAAACATTAATAACCTAGAAGAATGATAGAACAAATAGGAACAACAGCAGGCCTGGTCTGGAAGACCCTTAGCGATGGAGGCCGCATGAACGTGAAAGAGGTAAAGAAAGCAGCGAAAATCAAGACGGAGAAAGAACTCTACGCCGCCTTGGGATGGCTGGCCAAAGAAGGCAAACTGGCCTTCGAGGAAGCGGAAGGTGAACTCATCGTCTTCCTTGCATAACAAGGCAAAGACAGTGAAAAGCAAGAAAGGTTGCCCGTCAATTCGAGCAACCTTTTTTTTGCACAGCGGGCGCCGGCATGTTCGCCGCCCAAGGCAGCAGGCACAGCAACAAAAGCAAGCCGGAGAGCAATCTCCATCGAATCCCGCAGGCGCAAAGCATTTGCGCGTAAGCCCTGCTAAAACAGACGTTTTTGTTGTTATATTCAAATCATTATCCTACTTTTGTGAACAAAAAGACGAGGCATTATGGACAATCGGGATGAATTATTGAATGTTTTTGAAGGGAAAGTTTATGAAATAATTGGACTTTGCGAAAGGCAGAAGAAGAGAATTAATGAACTCGAACGCTCTTTACAACTTAAAGAACAGGAACTTCAGGACATGGCTCGATTGAAAGATGAATGGAAAGTTAAATATGACAACATGCTTACAGTCCGCGTCGTCTCAGCCAGCCCCATCGAAATCAAAAGCGCACGGAAACGGCTGGCTGACCTCGTTAAAGAAGTTGACAAGTGCATTAAGATATTAAAGAATGAGTAACGCAATGGCACAGACAGATAATAAATTCCTGATACACATTGACATCGCCGACAAACAGTATCCCCTCTGGATTGAAAGAACCGACGAAGAGCTGGCACGCAATGCAGCCAAGCAGGTAAAGGCCAAATACATCCGCTGTCGTAACCACTATGCCAAATCAGTGGAGGAAAGAGACCTGCTGGCCATGGTGGCCTTCCAGCTCTCGAAAGAGAACCTCCTGCTGGAGAATCGCAACGATACAACGCCTTACGCAGAAGTGCTGAAACGCATGGTGGAGCGGATTGACGCCTGCCTTGACACTACTTACAAGGAGTAGACCGCAAGTTTGCCCATGCCGTTAAGAGGAAGCCGGAAAGAAGTAACGAAAGATTCTTTAGTGCACTAATTAATATTTAGAAGAATAAAAACGAAATAATAAATATGGAGATAAATATAATCATCGCGATAATCACCTTTTTAGCCGGCGGAGCTTTGGTTTGGCTGGCCATAAACTACGTATTCAAGTCAAGGTTCGACAAAATTATAGCCGATGCCGAAAAAACGGCAGAAGCCCTTAAACAGAGCAAACTCCTGGAAGTGAAGGAAACGTTCCTCAACCTCAAGGCAGAGCAAGAAAAGCAGGTGGCAGGAAGAAACTCCAAGCTCCAATCAGCAGAAGCCAAGCTTAAACAGCGAGAACTTGCCATGAACCAGAAGAACGAAGACCTTCAAAGGAAAAATAACGAACTGGATAATGCCAGGGAAAACCTTGCCGCGCAGTTGGAACATGTTGAAAGGAAAAAGGCCGAGCTGGACAAGCTGAAGAACAAGCAAGTGGAACAGCTGGAAGTCATCTCCAGCCTCTCAGCCGAGGAAGCCAAGGAGAGATTGATTGAATCGCTGAAAGAAGAGGCCAAGACCCAGGCAGCGTCTTACATAAACGAAATCGTGGAAGAAGCGAAAATGACTGCAAACAAGGAGGCCAAACGCATCGTTGTTCAGTCAATACAGCGTGTTGCCACCGAGACGGCGATTGAAAACTCGATAACTGTTTTCAACATAGAATCAGACGAGATTAAAGGAAGGATAATCGGGCGTGAAGGGCGTAACATACGTGCTCTGGAAGCTGCTACTGGCATAGAAATCGTAGTTGACGATACGCCTGAGGCGATTGTTCTCTCCGGCTTCGACCCCGTCAGAAGAGAAATAGCCCGGCTGGCACTCCATCAATTAGTGCAGGACGGGCGCATACATCCTCCGCGCATTGAAGAAATCGTTGCCAGGGTTCGTAAGCAGGTAGAAGAAGAGATAGTCGAGACGGGCAAGCGCACGGTTATTGACTTGGGCGTCCACGGGCTTCATCCAGAACTTGTCCGCATGATAGGGAAGATGAAATACCGTTCGTCTTATGGACAAAACTTGTTGCAACATGCTCGTGAAACGGCAAATCTCTGTGCCATTATGGCCTCCGAACTAGGCTTGAATACAAAGAAAGCTCGCAGGGCGGGTTTATTGCACGACATAGGGAAGGTGCCCGACGATGAGCCGGAATTGCCGCACGCTCTCCTTGGCATGAAGCTGTGCGAGAAATATAAGGAGAAGCCGGATATATGCAATGCCATAGGCGCTCATCATGACGAGATTGAAATGCAGACGCTGCTGGCTCCGATTGTGCAAGTGTGTGACGCCATTTCAGGCGCTCGTCCGGGTGCAAGAAGAGAGATAGTCGAAGCGTATTTAAAGAGACTGAACGATTTGGAGCAACTTGCTCTTTCTTATCCTGGTGTCGTCAAAACCTACGCCATTCAAGCTGGGCGTGAATTGCGCGTTATTGTCGGTGCGGAGAAGATTGACGACAAGGCGACGGAAAGTCTCTCTACCGAAATTGCAAAGAAAATACAGGATGAGATGACTTATCCCGGTCAGGTGAAAATAACTGTCATACGTGAGACGCGGGCGGTCAGTTATGCAAAATAAGTCTAAGGATGACTAATCTGATTATCGAACAGGGGAATACGTTTACCAAGGTTGCTATATATAATAAAGGTGTGCTGGCTACTTCGCTTGCATATGAGGCATTCAGCATTGCAAAGGCGAAAGAGTTTCTGACGCATTATAGCAACATGTCAGCGGGAATATTATCGTCTGTTGTTGATATGGATTGTGAGTTGTTGGATTATCTGAAGAGCAAGCTACCGAAGTTTATTGTCTTGGATGAACATACGCCTATTCCGATAACCGTAAATTACCGGACACCCTCAACACTGGGGAAGGATCGCTTAGCTGCTGTTGTTGGTGCCAATTATCTGAAGCCGAGCCATGACTTGCTGGTGATTGATGCAGGCACTGCTGTGACGTATGACGTTATTGAATCGTCTGGCCAATACCTTGGCGGGAACATCTCCCCTGGATTGTCCATGCGTTTCAAGGCATTGAACCAATTCACGAAGAAATTACCGTTGGTTCAGGCAAAGGCGGATGAGGATGTTCTGCTGATTGGAAATGATACGGAATCGGCGATGCGGGCAGGCGTGGAGCAAGGGATGGTATATGAGATGGACGGAGTGATTGCTGAATTGAAGAGAGTCTACTCTAAGCTTTTCGTTTTTTTAACAGGCGGGAACTCGCTTTATTTTGCAAGAAGATTAAAAAATACCATCTTTGCAGATATTAATTTGGTATTGACGGGATTAAATAGAATATTAGAGTATAATGTTGAGAACTTATAAAACAATCGTTACAATTATAATATTGGCAATTATTTCGCCAACCATGTCGGCACAAAACAATACAAATTCACCCTATACGCGATATGGTTATGGTGCACTTGCAGATCGTTCCTTTGGAGCAGGCCGTGCGATGAGTAGCATAGGTTACGGTTTACGATCAAATAAGCAGATAAATCCAATGAATCCGGCATCCTATTCAAGTATGGATTCACTAACATTTATTTTAGACTTTGGTATTTCCGGACAAATGT
Organism: Tannerellaceae bacterium; assembly: GCA_031257015.1. GTDB lineage: Bacteria > Bacteroidota > Bacteroidia > Bacteroidales > Tannerellaceae > DFXE01. The sequence continues at coordinate 13,572 of JAIRPK010000018.1, read as the reverse complement.
CGTGGTTTTCCGATGATGGAGGAAATAAGGAAATGCATAAAAATGGGAATTTGGAGTATGTAGCTTTGCAATTTCCTGTTCATAGAAAAGTTGCGTTAAGTTTTGGTCTTCTTCCTTATTCTTATGTTGGTTATCTTTTCGGATTTCATAGAGATGGCGCAAATCCTTACAGTCAGAGCTTTGAGGGCAAAGGAGGGTTAAATAACGTTTACGGAGGAATTTCTTTTGATATATGGAGGAAGCGGTTTTCATTTGGGGCAAACGTAGGTTATTTGTTTGGGACTATCTTACATACGCAAATCCTTCAATTCGATTCTGAAGTAACAGGTGCAAATAGTTCTATTCGTACTCAGTCGCTTCGCATAAAAGATATGAAATTGGATTTAGGCCTTCAATATACACATCCGGTTAGTTTGAAGGAGCATTATACATTAGGGTTGATTTTTTCTCCTGGCAAACGCTTGAATGCGACTTCAGAAAACATAAATCGAACAGGAACTATGCTAAGAGATACAACTATAATATCTGATCAAGCATTTGATCTTTCAAGCTCAATTGGTATTGGATTATCCTATGTTTATCAAAACAAATTGGTATTAGCATCGGATTTTCTGTATGAGCCTTGGAATAAATCTAAATTTTTTGATGCCTCTAATCATTTCAGAAATAGGATAAGGATGGCTATCGGTGGAGAATATATAACCAACTATGCAAGTAAAGTATTTTTTAGCAGAGTGAGATACAGAGCGGGAATACATTATGGTACATCTTATTTGCAAATTAATGACAATGGGTATAATGAATTAGGCGCAAGTGTAGGATTGGGATTACCATTGATTGACAATCGTTCATTCGTTAATGTCGCGTTCGAATACGTGAAGATAAAACCGGAAACACGATCTTTAATTGATGAGCAATATTTTAGAATAACAATAAATTATACGTTTAATGAAGCTTGGTTCTACAAATTCAAAGTGGATTAAATTAGATTTTTTAGCGTGAACAGTAAATATTAAAAACGTAGAATAATATGAATATCAAAGTATTTTTAAGTATTGCCGGATGTTATATGTTCATTGCCGGCATCTTTGCACAGAAAGGAGTAGATAATGAGACTCGATTTGGTTCTGGTGTAGATAGTGTGAATTGTGTACAGAACATTAGTTTGTTTTCTTCGTATGCAAAGACCAATAATTTTAAAGATGCTCTCGAATTTTGGCAGAAAGCCTATAATGAGTGTCCTGCTGCAACAAAAGATATTTATCTCTATGGAGTTCGTATTGTAGGTTGGCAGATAGATAATGAAAATGATCCCCTAAAAAAAGAGGCTTTGCTTAAAGATTTGTTGGCTGTTTACGACAAACGCATAAAATATTTTGGGGACGATCCGAAATATGGAAAAGATTGGATTATTGGAAGAAAAGCCCAAGATTATTTTCAACGTACAGGAGAAAAAATGGAACCTCAGCTGCTTTATAATTGGACTAAAGAAGCGATAAATGAATATGGCGATAATGTGGATTTACTTGCCCTTTCCTATTATATGGCAGCTTCCAATCAATTGATGCTCGCCGATCCGTCTAAGAAGGAGTGTTATATCCAGGATTACTTAAAAATCTCTGCTATCCTTGAAAAACAAATTACATCCGTGACTGAAACTAAAGAAAAAGAAGCCCTATCGACAACTAAATCCAGTTTGGATATAGGTTTTGCAAACAGCGGTGTTGCTGATTGTGAAACCTTGCAAAATATTTATACTGAAAAAGTGGAACAGAATAAAAATAACCTGAATTATCTCAAAGAAGCCATTTCACTTTTAAGCAGAATGCGCTGTAACGAAATTGAAGCTTATTTTGCGGCTGCTACTTATGCTCATAAATTGGAACCTACAGCTGAATCTGCCAGAGGTCTTGGCATGAAAGCCCTCAGAGATAAGGATTACAATGCTGCCATTCCTTTATTTGATGAAGCTGCCAACATGGAGTCAGATAATTTTGTTAAGGCTGAAGATTATTATAAAATTGCTGCCATGCTTAGTGAGCAAAAGAACTACTCAAAAGCAAGGCAATACTGCCTTAAAGCAGTAGAAACGAATCCCAATTATGGAGCTCCCTACATCCTTATAGGACACATGTATGCGACGACGGCTGCAGGTGTTTATCCGGACGATAAAGTCCTACAACAAACTGTTTATTACGCTGCAGTTGATAAATTTGAAAAAGCAAGGCAGGTCGATATCAGTGTTAGTGATGAAACAACCAAATTAATTGGTGTCTATCGTGGATATTATCCTAGTACTGAAGACATTATTATGCACCCTGCCCTCAAAATCAAGGGTGCAAGTTACACCGTCGGCGGCTGGATACAAGAACGCACGACAATAAGAAGTAAAGATTAATTAATAAAAGAAGTAGTTTGAAAAAAAAAAAGATGCAAGGTATAACAATCATTGTTCTCATGATTGTTATACCTTTTTTTCTTGGCGCGTGCTTGAGCAACAAAAAGGAAATGCTGACGGTTGTTTTTGAACCTGAAAATACAAGTACGATGAAAACTGTAAATGTTTCTACACTAGTTTCTGATTCTGGCGTCACGCGATATAGAGCCACAGCTGATTTATGGTTAATTTATGATAAAGCAACTGAACCATATTGGTATTTTCCGCAAGGCCTTTACATTGAGCAATTTGACACCTTACTTAATGTGAAGGCTATGATCAAGGCTGATACAGCTTGGTATTATGAGAAGCAAGACCTTTGGAAAGGTGTCGGAAATGTAGAAATAAAGAACCTCGAGGGCGATTATATTTTTTCCACAGTGGTGTATTTGAACCAAAAAACGCACAAGATTTATTCAGACCAATTCACTTTGATTAAAAGAGATGGTAAGACGATCAGAAGCCAAAGCGGCTTTGAATCTAACGAAGCTCTTTCTTACTATCATTTAAGAAATTCGTCGGCTGAACTGCCTTTTGTTGAATTATCTGATTCAGTGTCTGTTGGTGTTTCATCTGGTAATTTTGCTGATTGATTTGTATGATAAATAGGACTCTTTTTCTGTTCCGATGTGAATGTTGTTGTGTTATACTACGTAATATTAGCTATGAATAATTGGTTAATTTTAACAAATTTAGATGTCTTTCTTCTAGAACCGAAAAACTTCTAACCATGAAAAAACTCTACTGACATAAAAAAATAAGCGGATGTTTTTAGTGTTTAGAGAATAGTTGTTTGCCAGTTAAAATATTCTCGTGATAAGAATATGAAACTGATTGATTTATATTTTGTTTAAATTTAACACTATCGGACTACTTTATTTTCCGAGTCCACTTAGTGATAATTTATAACTCTTGATTAATTGCTTCTGTTTATATAAATGTGAAGAATCAAAAGGGTGGCAATGTGGAAGAAGCACTTATGCTAATTTATTCGGATACGTTTTTTGTTATTATTGTTTGGGTAGTTTAATGAAATGTTTTGAGTGTTTCACGAAATATTCAGATTTTTGATTTTGTAGTCCTGTAAGGGTTTCACTATATGCTAGAAGCTGCTGTTTTGAAGCTTAAGTCTTTTCAGAGAGCATGTATTAGTTATAAAGAAATGGAAATTTTGATTGATGAAAATAGAGCCGTTAAAGATCTATTTCTCCCGTTTTTATGAGTTTAGTTGGGCAATGATTTGTTTAGTATTCTCTTTTAAATGAGTAAATATAGTATCTGGAAATGGAAACTATGTGTTTTTCAAGTGGAGTGATAGAGATTCTGAATATTTTTTTTATAATACTGGATATTGCCTTTCCCCTGAGGTAGATGCTGTATAATTTTTAGTTAGTACATGAATGCGCTATGTGATTATTTTGATAACAGGAATTATATATAGGAAAAGACTAATAAGACTGATGATATGATATTTTAAGAGAAAGGCTTTCGTTATCACTAATTAATTAGCTTTTAGAACTTAAGCACGATCCTTATTTTTTTCGTATATCTCATTTTAAGATGATTAAATCTCTAACGGATACAGATAATTTGTCGCGTATAGACAACGAATCTTATTATGTGTTTTGCAATTCACAATTCTTACTATCTTTGCATTGTTTATCACTATTATTAAGAAAAAATGAAATACTTTAGAGCGATATTTTTAGCATGTTTATGTTTTTTTTCTAATTATGGATTGGGACAAATTGAACCAACTCTCTACAAGGAAGCTGATAAGGAAAGAATGAATTATTGGGTGGATTCTGTATTTGATGTGCTGAGTTTCGACGAACGGATAGGGCAGCTTTTTATGGTTATTGCGGATCCTTCTACTGATACACGCAATATGAAAAAAATGTCGCAATATATTGATTCAATACATATTGGTGGAGTGCTATATTCCAAGGGTGTTCCTGTTGTGCAAGCAGAGCTTACTAATTATTTTCAGGATATTTCCCGTGTGCCGTTGCTAATTGCACTGGACGGTGAATGGGGCTTGTCTATGAGGCTTACAGGCACAACGCGCTTTCCGAGGAATATGTTGTTGGGGGCTATTTCTAACGATAGCCTTATTACTCTTTACGGCAAAGAGGTTGGGAGGCAATGCCATGAGATGGGTATTAATGTAAATTTCGCTCCTGACATGGATGTGAACAGCAATCGACTGAACCCTGTTATTGGAATGCGCTCTTTCGGCGAGATCCCTTTATCTGTGGCCGGCAAAGGTGTCGCTTACTCGCGTGGATTGGAGAGCGCAAAGATCATCTCGGTCGCCAAACATTTTCCTGGTCATGGCGATACTTCGACCGACTCTCACAATACGCTTCCTATTGTTGTGCACAACCGGAAAATGCTTGACAGCGTCGAATTATATCCTTTCCGACAGTATGTCCGTGAAGGTTTCGGAGGAATCATGACCGCTCACTTGTTCGTTCCGGCTCTGGATTCTACGAAAAATCTACCCTCCTCTCTTTCTAGGATGATTGTCACCAATTTATTGAAGAATGATTACGGCTTTGAAGGTCTCTTGTTTACAGATGCATTGGCCATGAAAGGGGCAGGCACGAAAAAAAGCGTGATTAAGCTCAAGGACAATCCTTCGGTCAAGGCGTTGCTTGCGGGAAATGACATTCTCCTAGGCTCCTCTAAGCCGATAACTGATTTCAAGGCTGTGAAGCAGGCTATATCCGAAGGCATCCTTGAATTGAAGGATATTGAAAGCAAATGTCTTAAGGTTTTACGTTATAAGTATATGGCGGGACTTCATGTTCGCAAAGAAATTGAGCTTAAAGGACTTGAGGAGAGAATAAATACACCGCACGCCGCTTGGCTTGCTGCAAAGCTTAATGCAGAGGGAATGACGTTGCTGAAGAACGATTCTGCTTGTATTCCATTGAAACAACTGGACAAGAAGAAGATGGCTGTCATATCGCTTGGTGAGAGCAAAGGGAACGAGTTTCAAACAATGCTTGGCAGATATGACAGTCTGACTTGCTTTAGCCTTGATCGTGATGCCACAATTGCACAGCAGCAAAAAATATATAATGAACTTGATTCTTATGATCTTATCATATGTGCTGTCCATACGGTGCGTTTTGCTGAGAGTCTGTATCTACGCCGTTTGGCCGCAAATAAGGACCTGATTCTGGTCTTTTTTACGCAACCTTACTTCTGTATGAAGTATGAAAAGTCTGTCGGTAATGCCCAGGCTGTTATTATGGCATATGAAGACACGCCATTCAGCCGAGAGTTCGCTGCTCAGCTTATATTCGGAGGCATAGGTGCTAAAGGAAAGCTTCCCGTTAGTATATCAGAGAACTTCCCTGCCGGAGCTGGTATATTGACTGATAAAACTCGCCTAGGTTTTCACGAACCGGAAGAGGTCGGCCTTGACGCAGTACGCTTATTGAAAATTGACACAATTGCTAATATCGGTCTGAAAGAAAAAGCCTATCCAGGTTGTCGTATACTTGTTGCTCGCGATGGCATGGTCATTTATGACAAGGCCTTCGGATATTATGATTACATGAGCAGACAGCCGGTGACAGAGCAGTCCATTTATGACCTGGCTTCCATCAGTAAAACAGTCGGTGCTTTGCCTGCTGTAATGCAGGCTTATGACAGGCAGTATTTCGCGCTTGATGAGCCAATTGGGCGATACTTTCCGAGATTCGCTGGTAGTGATAAGGGGCAAATTACTATCAGGGATTTACTTTACCACCAGAGTGGCCTGATGCCATCACTACCATTCTCTGCTTATAAAAAAGCATCCGTTTCTACTTATGCTTCCGCTGATTTTGATATGGAGGCAGGGCGAAACTTCTTTGTGGCTGCATCATTCAGAGATACAATTATGGAGACTATAAAAAACTCTAAGTTGAATATGAAAGGTAAATATCTGTACAGTTGCATAAATTTTGTCATGCTCCAAAATTTGGTGGAAAAAATTGAGGGACAAAGCCTTGACAGTATCGTGCGGAAATCTTTCTATGACCGCCTCGGTGCGCGAACAATCACTTACAATCCTCTTCACCGCTTTGATACGCTGCAAATTGTACCGACAGAGACTGATGGCGTTTTCCGACGACAGTATCTTAGAGGTTATGTGCATGATGAAATTGCCGCTTATCAAGGAGGAGTTTCAGGAAATGCAGGATTGTTTTCTACCGCGGGAGACTTGGCGAAAGTTCTTCAGCTTTACTTGAATTTGGGTGTTTATGGGGGAGAACGTTATTTGTCTGAATATGTCATGAGGCTTTTCACCGAGAGTAAGGCTACTGTATCAAGGCGCGGCCTCGGCTTTGACAAGCCTGATGTAGACAATCCCCAAGCCTCGCCGTGTGGTGTTCTTGCTCCTGCTTCCGTCTATGGACATACTGGCTATACTGGTACGTGCTTTTGGGTTGACCCGGACAACCAGCTTATATATATTTTCCTTTCCAACCGTGTTAATCCAACGCGTGAAAACGATAAACTTACCTCTCTAAGTATCCGAACGCGCATACAGGATGCTATTTACGGATCGATGTCGGAATAAAGTTTCTATTAGCGTTTTTGTTTTTCTGTCAAAGTTGTAGCGTGATTTGTTTTGTTGAGAAATATTCTCTTGGTGATTCGTTGCGGTACAATGCTATTTGTAGTATATTGGCAAACAGGAATCATTTTTGAGCGTTAAACGGCATTATGAAACAGGTAAATAATAAGTATTACAAAAAATAGGTGTAACAATCAAAAGAACAGCCTCCTATAAGCCTTTACTCTTCCCTCTGAAGAAAGGGCGCAAAAAGCCGACTTTTAGGAAAATCATAGAAGAAGGAGAAGTGCAAATTGTAACGGGGAATGGTATTATATTACATTCAAGAGAAAAAATAATAGATTTTCTTAATTCTCTGTGAGGGCCAGTATGTCTAATTCTCTTCCATGGCAAGAAACGCAACTGTTTCAACTATGTTTCAGTTATTTATTAAGAAGATGTATTATGAATTATTTCACTTTTATAATATGTATAAAGCAAAACTTCCAGATGTTTATATAACTATCATATATATAAGTTACTGTTTGTAAGGTAAAAAAGGGATATGGAGACTAAATACATATCTCTTAGAATGTTTTTAATTGACCTTGATATAACAGCCAACCCAAGTAATTCCCTTCTCATATCCATATTTTTTAATAGCTTATAGTTTGGCGACGGTTTTGCGTACTTTGTTTAATTTCTCAATAAATTTCCTATTGTGTTTGGTAACAATCATAACGTGCTTGCATTTTAAGCAGCGGTTCTACCGCAAATCCACAGATTCTATAAATAAGGCAAATTCTACCGTTCGTTTGACGTTCAGCACTTCGTCCAGCTGCGTATATGCCACCTCCATTTAGGCAGCAAGTTTGCGTTGTGAAATAAATACCACGCTATTCAATTTAATTTTTCAATACCTCGCCAGGATGGGTCGGATAAGCCGGTTCGAGGTTGTTTGCAATCATATTTGAGCCAAGGCTTGGAATGGTAATCATATATAATTTATTTATAATGGTTTGAGAATTCTATTATATCTCATATCGTGACAACCGATTATTCATCGGTTGTTTTTTTAGCCCGGTACGGGCGACTGCGATAATAGGGGGTAAGTCCCTAACGGTCCATGATAGCGGGAATCGTTAGGTGAAAGCAAGGGTGTCCACTGCGAGGCAAAGTTTCGGCTTCACGAACAGAAACTGACTATAAGGCTGAATTATGGAAGGCAAGCTTGCCGAACAAAACAAAGTCCTATAAATATCCGAATCCATATAGAGTAAAATCGGGGAGCGTATGAGATGAAAGTATTCGTTTATAATTGGGGAACTTTCACGGACGTACGTGAGTGTAATCAATGTATGGAGTAAAGCTTGTCGTGAGAAATCAGCAGAACGCCATCGTCCCGAACTATGAGCTGGAATAGGAAAGGCAGAACCTTAATTAAGTAATATAAATGAATGTTACCTCATGAAAGAAAGAGAGCAGAACATGGCAGGACTATAGGGCAAATCGGCGCAAGGAGTGATATGTAGACTTTTATGGGGATAACTGAATACGGTCTTACAGCCTTGAAACAAGAAAAAGATTGGTTGTTGGAATACATTCTTTCACCTTCGAATCTGAATCTGGTAGACAGACAGGTAAAGAGAAACAAGGGTAGTTGCGGCATAGATAAAATGGATGTAGAAGACCTGCTTCCGTATCTTCATCACCACAAGGATGAATTGATACAGTCCATTCATGCTGGGAAGTATCATCCCAATTCCGTACGCCGTGCAGAGATACCCAAATCCAACGGAAAGATACGTGGACTTGGTATATCCGCAGTGTAGACATGGTTATTCGGCAGGCCATTCCACAGGTACTTCAACCTCTTTATGAGTCTCAATTTTCACCGTCGAGTATGATTTTAGTCCCCATCGTAATGCGCATGATGCGCTGTTGAAATGTGGTGAAGTTATATGTTCACTGTAGTATGGATTTGGAGAAATTCTTCTATACAGTCAGCTGATATAGAGAGAGACTTTCACGCACTGTAAAAGACGGTCATGTAATCTCCCTGAACCATAAATACTTAAATGCAGGAGTAATGACAGTGCTAATAAGGGAGGCTCCTCCATTGGGCGTACGCAGGGCAGCCCTCTTAGTCCGATATTGGGTAATATCATGCTTAATGAATTGGACAGGGAACTGGAGAGACGTGGACATCGCTTTGTCCGTCATGTAGATGATTTGGTGATCTTTTGTAAGAGCTGCCGTTTGGCAGGTCGCACATTGGATAATCTTCTTCCGTTCATCGAAAAGAAACTCTTTTTGAAAGTGAATAGAGAGAAGACAAAAGTCACTTATATGTGCGACATAAAATTCCTGTATTACGCTTTCAGTCGTAGTAATGACAAATGCATTATATCCTGCGCGACAGTATTCAGGAGGATGAAAGCCAAGATACGGGACAGGAATTGACCGGTTGCAGTAATGGTTGGTGTTACGGGTATTGCAAACAGCGTCTTACCGGGTATACTTGTGGTTGGCTTCGTCGTCGTATCTGGATGTGTATTTGAGATCAAGTGTAATACCTAGTTGGTAAAAAAACTCAGGCAAACAATTTTGTTAGGCTAAAAATAACGAATGGAATATCTCTTATGCCTTTAAACTGTGACCTGAAAGCTTTAACATTAACATTAAAAGATTTCGCACCTGACAGGCTTCTTCAATAGCCGGATATTCCCGGAATAGCATCCGCGCTCTATAAGTCCATTTGCTGAAAAGTTTCATTACAACATGTCTGCTTCTGGCCAATAGCTGCTTGCGGGTATCTCCATTTTCAAAAACATGAGGTATGTGTTTTCGTTTTTCTTCTTTGGCAAATTGGATTTCGTTATTCTCCAAATCAATAGCCTGCCAGCGCTAATCTACCCGAAGATCACTAATAGCATCATTCATCAGGTGTTGAACATGAAATCTATCGGCTACTGATGTGGCGCTAGGACAAGCCCTTTTAGCTATCAGATGCATGGTTGGAGACAAGTCAAGAGCAATCTCTTTCACCTTCAGACGTAAGGAACGTGGAAGCTTCTCTAATGCGGAAATGGCGTTCTCTGAGCCGGTTCCCTGTATCATAGCCACTAAAGCACCTTGCTTTCCATGTCCTACCCTGTTGGTCACAATAGTATAAAGTTCACCTTGGGAAAGGCAAGTTTCGTCTATGCTTAAACAGGGGCCTAAATTCTTCTTATATAAGAAGCAGGAATAATAACAGTTCTTTTCCCAATACTGGAAATTGCTAATGCACTCTTTATATTGATGGCATAGATTTGCGCCATCTACATTGCAAGAGGCTGCAATGGACTTGATGCTTACCGCTGCTAAACGAGAGGCCTTCACAGTGAATGTCAAACCGGCGGCTTATAATCTCATTGAGCGGCCTCTGGAACTTCCTGTTATAGGCATCCAGCTGTGCATCCACCTTGCCGTCCTGATGCGTTGCACTAAGATACCAGTTGTCATGATCGGCAACCTCCGTCCCGAACTTTTTCAGCGTATCAATAAAATGCTTCACGGCAATAAACCTGTCCTGGTAAATCTCCCTTAGCCTTGTCGTGCCGCTTAGCTTCCTGTTTAAAGATGCTCGCGCCCTGTCGGTAATGTCGGATTTGGAATCCGCCCCTGCATCCGATGCCTTTCCTGCGCTACGAATCTGGAAGCGAACGCCGTCATCCGGTTTTTCTGTACTTTGAGACGGTTCGGTTTTCAGGATTGAAAGCAATCGCTTATCTTTGATGGCGGAAACAGGGGTACTTGTTTTGTTTCCCTGACTTTGGTTGCCGGAATCCTCGTTACTCAATACCCCAGAGGCGGTTTTTGAAGACAAGCCAGACAACGCAGAGCTATAAGCTGATTGATTTAAAAGGTCAATCAGTTTTGTCTTTTCTATTTGCGTGAGTTTGTGATCATAATAACGCTCTCCGTTCACACCATTTGCAACAACTGCCTTAACAGTATAATCAACACCGTCTATCTTTAATCCAGCCACAAAATAGTCATAGCTCGCCACATCGGAATTTTTGTCTGAATCCTCATTATTTATCGTATCAATATAGATAGCATTTTCAATAATCTGCGGAATAGCTGCTACACTCTGCAATTGTTCTTTCGACAAGTCATGCGAGGTTACTTCCTTAACGCCGCTTTTCCCTAATGATATGTTCTTCCCCGTATCCTTATTGGTATAGGAATCACGCAAAGTCAATCCATAGTCATTTGCATTTTTTCGGTACTCCTTCAAATCCTCACTTGGCGTTATCTCCTTCCCTGTTATCTCAACCGGCTTGCTATTGCGCAGCTTTTCAATCCGCGTTTTCTTCTCCTCAACGCCGGATGGAATATCGCGGTATTGGGAGAACGCCTTCACCCGTGCGCCGTCCTTATTTGCCCAGCTGCGGAAGGTCTCAACGTCTGTTTCGGTAATACTGCCAAGTCCTTTCCAGCCCTTCTCATAATTCGACAGATAGGCTTTTCGAGCTGCATCAATACTGTCAAAGCCGAACATTACCTTATGTTCGTCGAAGTTCCCTGTTTCGGGGTTCACCTGGTCAACAACAAACACCTTTTTCGACAGAGGGTTCTCTCCAAGGAACACGTCTATATGGTCGCCGTCGCGTGATTCGGTCTTCCCAAAGTACCCGTAGGTGTTGTACATCTTCGATTCCCAGGCCTTGCCGTTCTCATCTACTCCGCGGCGCACGCTTCCTTTGGGCTGCTCGATGGAAATATCAAAGCCCTGAATCCTTACATGTCCCTTGCGGTAGTTCCCTGCCTTCTTCTGTCCTTCCGTGGGATTTGTGTCTGTTTCCTGCTCGGCGCGGGATATTTCATTTTGTATTTCCGCAAGGGCAGGTTTCAAACCTGCCCGTACAGAACCTGCCCCTACATTTTTATATTTTCTTTGGAAGCGTATGTCGTCGCTGTTATTGTCAAAGTTGCCGTTGTTGGCGGCGGCGGATTTGATTTGTGAGGGGGCAAGGGAAATAACGGTCCGTGAGCCGTCAGCGCCAATTACAAAGACACCGTCATTATTATTGTTTTCAGTCTCTTCTATAATTTCGTCCATATTGTCGTCCAAATATGCCGTTGCGCTGTCGTTTGCCTCAAACGCTGCTTCGCCTTCGCCAAGCCACCGGGCAATCGGATAACCTGCCGCCTCTGCCTCCTCGCGCTCTGTCTTGTAGTCATATTCCAACTCTGACAAATTATGTTGCACATCAACCATATTGGGATTCCTTAAATTGATAAAGGCGGGCATCAATATTCCGTTGCCGTACAGCTCTGCTTCTTTCCTGTTTGCAAAGAAAAAGCCATTCCTGTTCTTTAAGTATGTCCCTTGAGAATTTCCTTTTTTCTCGCCAAACACAGTAAATTCATTGCTCGTTCCGTGATATACGACAAGAGGCTCGCCGTTCGCGTCAACTACCCTGGAATAGCTATTGGCAGAATCAATTTTTTGTTGAACCTTTGCATTAAAGTCGGCTCCCACTTTATTACGGCTAACAGAGGAATAAAGTGCATAGTCGTCAGGGTTGTAAGATTCCCTTTCAACATCCGATTTTATTTTAAATCCTGTTAAAGTCCATTGTTCGGCATTTCCAAATCGTTGTTTTGAAATAACAGCAATATAATCTCCATACTGCAAATCTATTCTGCCGTTCTCGCCACCGTAATCGCGTAATATTTTCCCCCTGGCAAGCGCATCATTGATTCCGAATAAAGTCTCTGCAACATTGTTCCCCTCAATCCACCGACGTGCGATAATGTGCTCCAGTCCGTTCCCGTTTTTATATTGCTTTGTTTCCGTCCCGGCTTCGCCACTGTAAATATTAATGCTTCCAATTTGTGGATTATTTACATTTCCTAATAAACCCGTCTTGCCATTAAAAAACGAGCGTAAAATCTCAATTCCTTTTATCGCCTGGGCAGCGCCTTCCCAGTCCCCAAACCATTTCTTAAACGCTCCTGTCCTCACCTGTAACCACTGCCTCTCATTCAAGTTGGACTGTTTCCCGTTCGGAGCCTTCATAAAGGTGCCGTTTTCAACACTTTTATCCTTAATGGCCTGCATCTCCTGCGCGTTTTCTTCGGTAATGCCGGAAACGTCGAAGTCATATTTGGACGCATCGGCATACTGTATTTGTGAGTGAAAGAAAGGAACTCCCTTTTCCATAACAGAATGTTTCATTTTTTCTGTTACCGGAATTGATTTTACTGTAAAATCATCAATGGTAATATCTTCCACCCTTGCATCAAACGGCTTGCCTAATTTGCTTGCCTGTGAAGGGATGATGGAGTAGATAGAATATAGCTTATCGAGAAAATCATCAATAGATTCTTCATATTCATCTACGTCTGTAAACTTTGAATCCACTTCCTTTATATCAATCCTGTTTCTCTCAATCCAATCATAAATTTCCGCTTTGGTAATGGACTTTTTATTTTCCGCAATTTCATTCCAACCCATCCAGTCCAATTCAGCCTGTTTTGCTCCGTTTTTCAACAGCATTGCCTTAAACTGTTCAGGACTGCCCTT